>DATNEX010000051.1:0-158550 GCA_035606605.1 Terriglobales bacterium | reverse complement strand
ACGCGCGGAAGTTGCCTATTAAATTGAAAACGAATGGCATCTTCCCTGTCTTATTGACGATGGGAATCGTGAGCATAATATTGCCGGAAGAGGGATCAAACGTGTCGTATTGTCCAAAAAGGTGAGTGGAGAACGGAAGTATTCCGGCGTTGGGATCGGTTTGCCCGTAAATCAATTGCGATGTTCCACAAAGGGCGGCGATTAGCAGCATGGCGCTCCAGCCAGCTTTGGTCGGCATACACGTCCTCCAGAGACGCGGATTTCTAGTGAGCTTTCAGACGAAAGGGCCCGATACTAATACGAATCTTGGGAGAAGAGCAAGCTAGCGTAAGTGAACGCACCTCGCCTGGCAGATCATCTACTCACGTTAGGGCTGAAAACATACAAGTGTTTTCTGTGAAAATCAAGAAGAAACTAGCTGCGAAACCTAGATGAATGCAGTTACAATGCGCCGATCTTACGAAGAGCGGCTTGCAGCAGGACTCGATTTCTTCCACGTGGTACGCTCGTGCCAGCCAGCGTTCTCTTCAACATCGAAGGCGATTTATTGGTAAGTCTTACTAAGACTCGAACTGGGAATCGCCTCAGGGCAGGCAACACTTTGCTCTCCCACTCGTCCCGGCGAGGATCAGGATACTGGGTGTAGACGGCTTGCGTAGAATGAATTGTTCCCGCTTCCGCTTCCTCAACTCTGTTTGACTCTTTACCGATGTAGATGATTTGACCAACTCGGATATGTCTCCTTTGTAGCAGCCCTATTGTCTGTTTGCCGCTGGGAGTTCCGTGGCTGTCGGCGCTCTTCGATCCCGGGCTGTGAGGGCATGCATCAACAACGACAGCGGTGTAGACATTACAGATGTGGATGACGGATTCGAATACTGTCTCGCCAAAGTACAACAATCCTTTATCAAGCGAGATGTTTTTCTTGCAACGGCAGATTTGTGCCGAGCATTGGCACTTCTATTTCTAATCGGGGTGGTGCCGTTGTGGCGGGTGGTTCGCATCTCAACATCCAGCCATGCAAAAGATTATTTCGATTTCATTTGCGGCGTCGCACTTCTTTTTACGCTTGCAGTACTCTCGTGGAGGCGCATGGTACGTTTTCGGGACTTCACAGAGAAGCCCGTATTCACAACGTATTTGGCAGAGGCTTCCAAGTCCAAGTCTGATTCAGCCAAAGCGTAAAAAAAAACATCCCAGCACGTTATTAACTAGTTAACAGTAGAATGTCATTTCAAATCTGCTATCTCCTATCCCGTCAAATCTGCAATGGGGGGTTAGAACATGATGGGATGGAATATGCACCCCCCAGGGTTCGTTCGGGCGAATGAAGAGTGCAAGCTTGTGTAATTGCTGCACAACAGTTAACTCTCAGCACTAGTGGGGGAGAGTATTCTTGTAGAGCTTACCGTCCTTCATGATGACGACAAAGTTCTTGTCGGGATCTGCAAGCAGATTGATATTGGTGATCGGGTCGCCGTCAACAAGCAGCAAGTCAGCGAGGGCTCCCTCCTCCACAACTCCGAGCTTGCCCGGATACGGACTGCGTTTGCCGGACAATGCCAGCAGTTCGGCGTTGGTTCCCGTTGCCATCGCCAGCGCTTCGGCGGGACTATACCAGCGGACAAGCGAGGCCAGAATTGCCCCCTGCTTCTGCGCCAGCGCTTGGGAGAACAGGACATCGGTGCCCCACGCCGTCTTGATCTTGTATTTCTTCGCCAGTTCGTAGGTTCGGGCTATGCCAGGCCAGACTTCATCCGCCTTGGCTCGTTGGACTGAGCCCACCGGAAACCCCTGTCTCAACTCCTCGGGGAGGGGCTGCGTACTAAGCCACACGCCCTTCTCGGCAATCAGTTTGGCGGTAGCCTCGTCCATCAGGAAGCCGTGTTCGATACACCTCACACCGGCGGCAATGGCTCGCTGAATCGCCACGGGCGTAAAGGCGTGCGCGGTGACGTAAGTACCCCAATTTTCGGCCGCTTCAACCGCCGCTCGCAGTTCGGCCTCTGTGAAAGTCGACACGTCGATCGGGCTGAACGGCGAGGCAACACCGCCCCCAGCCGTCAACTTGATCTGGGAGGCACCCTGCATGAGTTGCTCGCGGACGCGGACGCGCACCTCGTCGGGGCTATCGGCGACCATACTGGCACCAAGCTGTTCCATGCGGCTGAGCGTGCCGATCGTCCGTGGAAGTTCAGATAACTGGCGAAAATCGCCGTGCCCGCCGGTCACCGTGATAACAGCCCCTGAGGGAAAAATGCGCGGCCCTGCGATAATCCCTGAGTCAATGGCGGTCTTGAGTCCGAATACTGGGCCACCCACGTCACGCACCGTGGTGAAGCCACGCATCAGCGTATCTGTCGCCTCGACCCCCGCCGCGATATTGTTGTATCCGACGTCACCGACGATCGCTTCAACAGCATTGGACCGTATCAGCATCGCATGCCAGTGTGCGTCGATCAGGCCGGGCATCAGGGTCCGGCCGCTGCCCTCGATGATCTGTGTCTTGGCTCTGCGGTCCGTTGGGATGGGTGCCGTCGAAATACGTTCGATCTTGTTACCGCGAACAAGTACGTTGCTGGGACCGGAGAGCGTATCCGATTTTCCGTCGAAGATCCGCACGTTTTGGAAGAGGACGATAGTCGGTTGCGCGTCTTGGGCGATCAAGCGGACTGAAATAAAGACAGTGACAACCACAAGAGTTGTACCGAGCTGCCTCCACTTTGGACGCATAGCTTTCCCTCCGTTGTTCGTCACAACACAAAGCCAGCTGATCGTGAGCGGATCTAACCCTTGATGGGCGACAAATCCCGAGGTTTCGCTCCTCAGTCGGGTCGTTAATTGCACCGAAACACAATAATTACAAGCGGTGCTTAGGGGCACAAAGAACTGTCAGTTTGAACAGCGTCAAGAAGCATGAAATTAATGGCCGTTAAGCAACAAACGAGCGCTTTTCTTGGTCTAGTTTTGGCTGAACCGGTACCGCTCAAACTCGACACTCTTTTCGCCAGATGTAGCCGAACTTTTTCATAGGTATAACTGATGGAAGGATTTGACGGGGGGTGCATATTCCATCCCGTCAAAATGCGCCGGGTAGCAGACGAAAGGGCCTAAAGCTGCTAAAGGCCATAGTTAATCTCGACCTCCAACCCCCACTCCTCGAGCAGCCATTCAGGTACATAGCAACGATTGCGATTGGACTTGCACCACTGCTTCAATTCGGGCGAGGACGTGTATTTCTCCTGCGTGAGGCGCAGGCGTTTGACGAGGAGTTCAAACTCGGTCGGACCCTTGGGGATGTAGGGTGTAACGTGACCCCAATTGGGATTTCCGCGTCGGCGCATTATTCCTTGGAGATGCTGACTGACCGAATGATACTGGTTCTCCTCCGTTTTGTATCGTTCTACACAACTTGTCGCCATAGAATCGCGTTCTGTGGGAAACTCTCTGCATGGCGAAATCCCGCATTCTGCGGTTGCCGACTAGTCCAATCAGTCTCGTTGCCCGTACTGTAAGGCCAAACATGGTCAGGACTGGGCCACTAGTTCTGGGGATTCTCGGTCATACACGTCGCGCATTGCTGCCGCTGCTGCCAAGGACAAATCCAGAGCCTAGGCGCCTAACCTTTAGCATCTTCGTTTTCAATGTTGGCGATTTTTCTGACGCAGGCTTGATTTTAGAGCGACGACAATCAGGAGAGGGAATTCCCAGCTAGAGCGGCGTCGCAGCGGTCAGGGACGGACCGGTACATACTTCATGGTGCGAAAGCTTTCCCGCAGTTAGGACAGGCACTCTGCGCAAAAAAAACCTTGTCGAGGGGAGAGCCTAGAATCGTGAGGTGACAGTGTGGACACGTTGCCTCTCGCTTCTTGATTCGAAACGACGAAATAGTTGCGCCTCGTGTTTTACGCGGGGGTTTGGGTGGCGCTTTTTTCATGCCTGTGTTGGATGCGAACGAGTCCTGGATGGCACGGCGGCGCACCCGAACTAACGAAAAGCAGAGCGCGAAGCTGGTTTTCTTTACTCAAATCACCATGGAAGCCGCCGAAGACGTTGAATTTCTCAGTGCGATGAACGCCGCCCGCGTCAAGGGCGCTCTCGTGAGTTCGTTACTCCGGCGGGCCTAAAAGATGTTTACAAGGATTTCAATCTTGCCGGGGGAAAATGTTTGAAGATCGCTCTCTTTTTTGCATCCAAGTTTTATGCCACGACCCACGCTGCTAGTCGCAGAGCCTGAGCCTCCCCAAGCTCTTTCTGTTAGAAAGCTGGTGCTAAAAACTGCGAAGTTCAACGTTTTGACAGCACATTCAAACCGCGAAGCCGTCGACATCTTTCGTCTCTTCCCGAACGTCTCGATGGCCGTGCTGGTGGGAGAGTCGGGACTGGATTGCGATTCAATTGCAAAACACATTCGGGCTGCTACCGACAAGGTACCAATTGCCTTTGTCAGTGGACGAATCGCAGCAAAATGCGAGTACGCAGACCACAACCTCCAATCCGGCGAACCTGAGCGTCCCCTGGAAATCGTTCGCTCGTTGCTCGGAGATCCGCGAGAATTAAAAGGGGAACGAAATCTAGTACTGACCATCGAGTAAGGGAGCCCAGCTTGCCTCCCTATGGCTGAAATCTGAAACTCCGATATCTCGCTTGGGAAAAAGGAAGGTAGAGTGGGCGTACCGTTTAGTGGCTCGCAGCGTAGGAGCCAGTGACGTACCCGACCGTTGCACCTACCAGAACGTCAGAGAGGTAGTGCTTCTTGGCTGGGTAGCGCGAGAGTGCCACGCCCGTTGCTAATGCAGGGAGTTCTAAATTGTTTTGATAAACCCCCACTCACCCTGCTCACTCCTTTGCCCAAGCTCCCCTTTCTGTTTTTAGTTTCTTGTTTTGGAGATCATGGATCGCCTTTGTCAGCTTTCGCAGGGTACGAGGCTTGGCGGGACAGTTGCTTAGTAGAAAATTGCTTCGCTTCTGTCCGGATTTGTTTTAGATATCCTGCATGGACAACCCTCTCGTCGCGGAAGGTTTCATGCGACGGGTCCAGGGTTCCCGCCTCGGCCATCATTGACAGATCGGGTCCACTCGCCCAGCGCGTAGATGCCTCCCTTCGAGCTGTTGGTTGAAAGCACCGTTCGCAGCGAAGCTCTCCGAGACGGATTCCGAGCCAAGATGGTTGGATTATCCGGCAATGATGAAAATCCCTGTCAGCTCTCCCGCTGTATTGGGTCGACTCAAGGGTTTTTGCAAGCCTTGCGACTTCGTGCTTGCGACGAAGCCGATCTCTCCCTTTCACACGGGTCGGTAAAGAAGCTTGCCCGGCACCGACTCGCCTTTGCGGTGTGATTTGCGTTCCGGCATCGGATACGCTCCGGGCGAGTCTCTGTACGAATACAGCTCAAAGATCTCGCAGACGACCGGGGCGGTTCGCGCGAGGCATTCCGAATCTTTCTTGCATAGCTCTGTGAATGTGTATTTTGTTCTGCACGCAGTTTAGAACAAATCCGCTCACTGTTCGCCGCTCTGCTCGCGCGGCAGCACGTATTCTTTCGGCCTCCTCAACAGAGCAACGAATCAAAAGGGCTGTTCGGTCCGGGTTTGGCATATTTATATGATATCACGCGCTATCACCGATATCACGTAATTGATCGGCCAGCTATTTGGGTTCATTGTTTTGATCAATGGGTAAAACGGAATGCAAAGAACCCAGCCTCAATTTGAATATCACCTGCTTATGTTAACCAGCCCTTTTCCGGAAGCCACGGGTTTGCGCGTTGGCCTCGTGATTGTCGCGAAGTGATCGCGCCTTTCGGGGGCAGACACGCCCTAATCAAGGTGCTGCTATGGCCAGGGCGCCGTTCTTGGCGGCGCATAATTGCGACCCGATGCTTGGACAAAACAAAAAAGAGCCTGGAAAAGAACTTCGAGCGCAAAGCCTTCTAGAAGCGGCTCCAGATTCCATGGTGGTGGTAGATGAACTGGGTAAGATTGTCCTTGTCAACAACCAAACCCAACGTCTATTCGGTTATCGTCGGGACGAGTTGGTTGGTTGTGATGTAGAAGAGCTCCTGCCGGAACGTTTCCGCAATAGACATCAGTCCCATCGAGCGAAATATTTCAACGAACCACGTGTCCGCCCAATGGGCGCCAAGTTCGAACTATTCGGCTTGCGAAAAGATGGCACAGAGTTCCCGGTTGAAATCAGTCTGAGCCCAATTGAAACCGACCAAGGTCTCTTCGTCACGAGCGCCATTCGCGACATAACGGACCGCAAACTGAGGGACGAGGTGCGGTTTCGGCTTGCCGCTATTGTCGAATCATCTGACGACGCAATCATTTCCAAAAATCTGGATGCCGTGATTATGAGCTGGAACGCGGCTGCGCAACGTATTTTCGGATACACAGAAGGGGAAGCGGTGGGGAAGCCCATTACCCTTCTGATCCCGCCTGAACAATGGGACGAGGAGAACAAGATCCTTGCGAAGCTAAGAGCGGGAGAGCGCATCGAGCATTACGAAACGATTCGAGTCACGAAAGCAGGAAAGAACGTCAATGTGTCTCTGACCATTTCTCCAATTAAGGACTCCACCGGCAAAGTAGTGGGTTATTCCAAAATCGCCCGTGACATATCCGAGCGCAAGAGAGCGGAACAGGAACTGGGCAAAGCAAATGAAAGGCTCCGCCTTGCGCTTGAAGCTGGCTCAGCAGGAGGTTGGGATTACGACCTTAAAACCGGGAAGGATGTCTGGTTTGGGAAGGCGCATGCGCAACTCGGGATGACGCCCGATGAGACCACGGGATCGCGTGTGGAGTTTTGGAAACGCATACATGAGCACGACCGCGAGCGGGTCGAGCACGCACTAGAAGTAGCTAAGCAGAAACGCGAGGACTTTGGCGAGGATCTTCGTGTTGTTTGGCAGGACGGGACGATTCACTGGTTGCGCTCACGAGGACAGTTCCAGTATGCCGCAAGCGGGGAAGCAGAGCGGTCGCTAGGCATATCTTTTGACATTACCGAGCGCAAGCGGGCAGAAGAAGCCCTGCTGAGGCATGCCGCAATTGTTGAGTCCTCTGAGGACGCAATCCTTTCAGTGACGCTGGAGGGCATTATCGTAACTTGGAATCCCGGTGCCCAACGCATGTTCGGGTACACCGAAAATGAGGCGATAGGGAAGGTCGTTACGATCATTGTCCCGCCGGAGCTCCCAGATGAGGAAAACAAGATTCTTGAAACATTGAGGGCAGGTCGTCGCATCGAGCAATTTGAAACGGTTCGTGTCTCGAAAACGGGCAAAAGAATCGACGTGTCCCTGAGCATCTCCCCAATTAAGGATTCAACCGGCAAAACAGTGGGCTATGCCGGCATCGAACGTGACATTACTAAGCGAATGCGGGCTGAAGAGGCTGTGCTGAGTTCTGAGCAAAGGTATCGGCTGCTCTTTGAGCGGAACGTTGCGGGGTTGGCATCGCGAGTGTGGATGGACGGGTTTTGGATTGCAACGACGGTTGGGCACGCATCCTTGGCTACGAGTCGGGAGACGAAGTGGTCGGACGCTATGCGTCGGAGTTTTATTTCCATCCAGATGATCGCCAACGGCTGGTAAACGAATTATTCGAGAATCAAGCCGTGTTCAGTCGTGAGCTGAAACTCAGGCGAAAAGACGGGACTCCGGTTTGGGTGCTGTTCAACGCGGCAGCACTTATTTCCGAACACAACATACCTATGCTCCAAAGCACGATGATTGACATTTCAGATTGGAAACGGGCAGAAGAGAATCTGTTGTGTATGACCCGAAAGCTGGTGGATGCACAGGAGCAAGAACGGGCTCGAATCGGCAGAGAGCTTCACGATGACATCAACCAGCGCCTCGCCATGCTATCAGTAGAGCTTGACCAGCTTCAGGAGAGCCCTCCTGCGGTTCAGATCCGTGTGCAAGAACTTAGAAATGAATTGCGCGAGATCTCGCACGATGTCCAGTCTATCTCGCACGATTTACATTCCTCGAAATTGGAATACTTAGGCGCCATGGCGGGCATGAAGAGCTGGTGTAAGGAGGTTGCCGACCGGCACAAAATCGAGATTGCGTTCAGAAGCGATGCTTCCGGTAGTCTGCCACTCGACGTCGGGCTCCCGTTGTTTCGAGTTCTTCAGGAAGGCGTAAACAACGCCGTTAAGCACAGCGGGGAGAAACGAATTGAAGTGCAATTGCGCGAAGATTCCGGTGGAATTCACCTGATGATTAGGGATTCAGGCAGGGGCTTCGATGTCGATACAGCGCTGCGGGGTAAGGGTCTCGGTCTCACTAGCATGATGGAGCGTGTTCGGCTGGTAAACGGAACGATTGGCATTGAACCAAGACCAATGGGTGGAACAAACATTCAGGTGCGTATCCCGCTAGCGCAACGCAGCAATGCCGAACGTCTCTCAGCGTAGTCGATGGTTCTCCGGGAACCCTGCCGACTTACGATATTCCAGCCATCCTTGTGACAATCCACGAAATGGTCTGGCTCGCCGATCCTCTACGAGGAAGTGAGCTGCGAAGCTGGCACTGAATGAGTCTATTGCCTTCGAGAACCGTCTCATCGCAGGTAGGAGCTCACGCGGGGCATCCGATGCCGCGAGGCGAGGCCGTGGGCTCGGGCTCACCAGGATGCGAGAACGCGTTCGACTGGTTAATGGAGCGATAGTGATCGATTCGAAGCCCGATGCGAGGGGCCACAATTCACGTTGGTGTGCCCTTCACGCCAGAGAACTCTCCCTAACCGCGAGCGGCTTGGTGGGGACGAGACCCACTGGCCAACATTCATGCACTCAGTGATTTTAGATCGATGTTGCCCAGCCAAAGCAGAGTGGCGGTTGGGGGCTGACGAGTATAGGTGCGGCATCGGGGAGCGTGGCCGGCGTTGCCCGGCGAACTCGCGAACAAATGTTACTGGGCGGTTGCGGGAGGGCTTTGGACTGGCTCTCAATCATCGTCATTCGGTTGTATTCGGTATCGGTAGTACTCGAAGTACTCTCGGTTTTGATCGTACAAGCGTTGCAGATCGATCCCGTACTCCTCGTTGCTGTACTTGTGGCGTCCGTGCTTGCCCTGCCAGTTGGCCTTTAAATAACTCGTCATGCGCTTTTCGAAAGCTGGGCTGTATTCAAGAGCGAAACGTTCATAGATGGACTTGACCGTACCGATGGGATCACTGACAAGATCGAGGTACCGGCAATCGATAATCTGTCCCTCGCGATCTGGGTTGCCCTGACGGTAGGTCAATGGCGTCAAGTAGAGACTACGAAACACATCGGTGATGATATCGGCAAGGCGGACCTTGTCAAGGGAACCGCTGAGGTCGAAAGGAACGAGCCACGATTCAAACAATCTGCAGGCAGAAGCCATGGTCTTGCCGGGATGGCGGTGCGTCACCACGACGCGCGCGTTCGGATAGTGCTGGAAAATCTTGCCGAAGTACAATGCATAAGCGGGCGACTTGTTCGTCCAATGTGAACGTGCCGGCAAGTATGCATCAAGCATCTTAAAGAAATTCCGTTCATACTTCAGCAGCGCGTCCGCCACATCCGGTTGGCACATACTGCGCAGGAAATCCCTCCCGGCGCCGGGCGCGTTCATGATGCTCAGGCCGTTGTGTATCTGACAGTAGGGTAGCGATTCCTCTCGTTCCAACGGCGACCATAGGTGGGACTCCGCAATTTTCTCGACAAAACCCGGTGCAAGCCGGGTCAGGAGCGCCATCGTCGCCGCACTCTTCTTTACACGAGGATCCAGAGCCGGGTCTTGGCCAGCCTGACGCGGAGGCGTCGTGCGCTCGAGCTCGAAGGTTAGTGGTGAGCGGGTGTTAGGATCTTCGGTAAGCAGACGTTGCAATAGCGTTGTCCCGCTTCTGAAAGATCCTGTCACAAGAAGTGGCGCATCGTAGCGGCCATTGCTCTCTATAAAAGCCCGGTTGCCCTCGTAGAAAGCAATCGTCCGTGCCCGATTGTGCAGATGAGCCTTCATGAAACGTCGAAGCAGAAATCGACCGATGGGGGATAAGAAGGGGCCCTGGTCGATGTTGCGACTGAAAAGCGCAATATTGCGGCGCAAGGCCTCGAGCTCAAGGGGAGTACCCCACCGCCTGTGCAGCGGTCCGACGCGATCGAAAGCCTGCAGGAGAGAGTCGCCGATCTGATAAGCGCTGCGTCCACGAAACGCCCTAGACAACCCGTCTCCCCAACGAAGGGGAGCCAAGAAGCCTGGGTAGGGAACAAAATTTAGAGAATAACGACCCGTCGGATCGGCGCTCGCCTTTTCAGGGTCAACATGGTAATCGTTGAAGCACTGAGACTCGGGCATGGTTTTTAAGCCCGACTCATTCTATGGCAGCGCGGGGATCACTGCAGAACCGTCAACTATAACTGGCACGAAACGTCACGTATATCCAGCCATTCCAGTGCAGAATCCCATTCATAGAACACGTGAACCCGGGCGCGTTCACCATGGTATGCCTCGAATTGCCTTAGCACACCAAAGATGTCTGGCCTGGTCGCTACGGCCGCCCGTCGAGAGGTAGGCGAGAAGACTGAGTCTGACGCGAACCACTGGACGTACACACCTGAGATATCCGTATCCGTGATGGCGGTGAGGTCAACCAATTGATTGAATGTTGGACTGAAATCAGGGTCCCTCAGGAGCTGGCTTCGGTGAGCCCTGACCTCGTCGAAGGTCACCCGCCCCCATCCTATCGAAAGGACCAGTCGCTGTTCCTCGTGAATTATGTAAAAGAAAGGCACGACTTAAGCAGGAATTTTAGGAGCAACGTTGCTTTGTTGCAAAATCGATGTCGCTCAACCCTTAAGAAATAAACTGAGCTGCAATGCTAAATACCCAGCCACCGCCTCCCTTAACCCGCATCGTCGCGGGACTCACGGGTCTGGCAATGATTTGTTTAGCACTAGCTCCTTTGCTGCGGCGAGGAGACCTGTTCTATGCCAATTGGTTTGGAGGAATCGTATTCGCACCATTCGCGATTCTACCCGGGGTATTTAGCATCCGCCCATTTCCGAGCTAGCAATCGCTAACCAACCGGCATCGCAAAATAAATATGTGCCTTGCTCTTCACCCATGCCTCGGTCATCCCGAGCAATCAACTTCCAGCAGAGTAATCAGGGAAGCTAAAGGCGGGGAAAAGCTTTTACCAGAATTTTCGAGAGAGGGATTTTCCTATTTTGCAGATCCGGAATTAGCCTCAACCAAAAATCCGTAAGTCAAATTTGCAAAGATTTTGAGCCAATATTGGAGTGCCTTGTCGGATTTGTGGAACTTACGCTGCTCGATAACCTCGAGAAAACATCGCCACGATAAGAACCAATCTCAACCTTGCTGGGGCTGAGCAATTCTGGTCTCGAATCTCGATGGGCCTGTCAGTTTTTCGAGTTTTACGGCTGCCTGCAAATTGAGATACTTGTATCAACACTAGCTCGCACCAACTCTCTTACTTCCACACCAATTCCTCGTAACTCGGAGTTTTTTGTTATGGCCTTACCACAATCAATTCGTTTCGATAGTTTGCTTTCCGCTGCGAAGTCTTATTTGACACCCGACGTGGTACGCAACGCGAGTGTCATGACTGGCGAATCTGAGAGTGCAACCCGGCAGGCAATGCACGGTGGCATCGCTAGTGTGTTCACCGGGCTGACAAACATGGCTTCCACATCGGAGGGAGCATCCACCCTGGGCAGTCTCAGCCGGGAACCCGCGCTCGGAAGACTTCTCAACAACGTCTCTTCCTCCTTTAGCGGAATTGAGAGCAGCAGCCTCATGAATTCGGGGCAGACGCTGATGGGAAAAATCTTTGGCGATCACACGACCGGTGTGTCCGACCTGGTCGCCCGTTCCAGCGGTATCAGTTCGTCGTCGTCCGGCAAGCTCATGGCCATGCTTGCGCCCCTGACCCTCGGAGTTCTGGGAAAGTATGCAGCCGCCCATGGCCTCAACGCCACAGGGCTGGCAAACTCGCTGACCCAGCAGAAAGATGAGTTCGCAGCTGCGGCTCCCGCAGGGCTGTTCAAACTGCTTGGCGACCGGGCGCCTGCTCCCGTTGGGATGCGCGTGGCCCCCGACACAGACGCCTTCAGAGACACCCCCAGATACCAGGCTCCTGTAGGCGCGACCCGGGCTCTGGAAAAAAGGCCTGGCGGATTCAGATGGTTGCTACCTCTCTTACTAATCGCCATCGCGGTGCTCGGTCTGGTGTGGGTGTTCCGCGGCATCGGAGGTCGAGCCCGAGTGGCGGGCAGGAACGTGGTGGTAACCACGCAAGGCGCTCTGTCGAGAATACCTCTTCCCGGCGGCACGAATATCGCCGTACCCACGAATTCCATTAACTACAGGCTCGCCAGATTTCTCTCTGATACCGGCCAAGCCGCGCCGCAAACCTTCGTTTTCGATCAGCTTAACTTTGAATCAGATTCCACTCAGCTTACAGCTGCTTCCCAAGGCACGGTGGCAAACCTGGCGCAGATCCTCAATGCCTATCCCAACGCTCAGGTGCAGTTGTCTGGGCACACCGACAATACAGGTGCGCCAGACGCCAACCGGACACTCTCGCTCGATCGCGCCAACGCCGTAAAGCAGATGCTTGTGAACAGAGGCGTCGGCGCTGACCGCATTGCAACCAACGGGCTTGGCCAGGACAGGCCAATCGCCTCAAACGATACGGAGCAAGGAAGGGCGCAAAATCGCCGCTTGGAGCTGACGGTAACTCAGAAATAGCGATTCAAGAGTGTGCCCTACAACCCCACTGCTTGAGGAATATCGAAAATCTGCAGGCAGAATCGAGGCAAACTATGTCACCAGAAGAACAACACCGGCGAGTAGTCTGCTGAACCCCTAGGGTCGGGAATTTATCATCTGGGTATCTCTAGTCTGGAAAAAGGGAAAAGGCTACCAACGTTTCTGTTGGTAGCCTTTATGTACGCTGACCACGGTTCCCTCTCGCTTTACCCTTCAAAGGTCCATGCTGAGATCTGTCAAAAATCCATAAAGGTTATGGAACCTATTGACGTATCGCGGTTACAGGTTTCCGTTTCGTAGGGCCGCGTTGAAGCTGGTTGGATCGCAATAATCGCGAAGGTGAATTGTCAGTTTCGAGGGTTTGGCGTTTTTCTGCGCTGCCCGCGGTAATACTGATCCCCGCGACGGCAACGATAATCATCGTGATCGTTCTCATTCTGTCCTCCACAGGGGGTCGGTTCGAGTCGGATAGAGAGAGAGATTGCGACAGAGGTTTCAGCACAACTCATAAGGAGAGAGCAATCGATGTGTGTTGTCATCGCACTGTCAAGAATTTGTCGTGGCTGTGGGAGGAAAAATCCGTCTTGCCCTCTCCTCGCCTCTCAGCTGGTTAGAGTGCCCCGATCTTGATGCGGAGCAAACTAGCGAACAAGAAGCGCATGCTTGTGAGATCGCCGCCTGCTTCGTCCGGCAAGAAGCGGAGTAGTTGGCGTTTGTTGGCGGTAGACTTTCCACTCTTTGTGCTGTAGTGATCGGACATGGCCAGCTCTCGGAGAAAGGAACTCCGCTAAATCTTCTCAGCTGCGAAAGCAGTCAGCATATCTTTTGTGGCGTAGCACTTTGATATCCCGGAAAGCGCAGGCCATGAAAGAATCATCGAAGCGTCGAGTCAACGTCCCGAAGGGTGTCCAATCGAAGGTGCAACATGACCGCTGAACAACTGATGACTCGAAATCTGGTCGCCGTCGCCGAAACAACGCGACTACTAGACCGAACACTGGCAAGGTTGCAGAATTCCGACTGCCTTATGCGTGATTCCGATTGGAAGGTCGCATTCAGCGATATTCGCATGACGCGTGAACAAAGGTTGGAAAGCCATGGTGGCACTGCCGCTCTTTCTTACGTTCTCCATCTCGCCATTGATATCACAGAGGCGGATTTCGGAAACATTCAGCTTTTCGACCGTGCTGAAGGCGGATTACGAATTGCTGCTAGCCAAGGCTTCGATAGCGCGTTTCTTGACTACTTCGCGGTTGTCCGCGGTTCCGAGAGTGCTTGCGGTGTGGCTAAGCAGCAGGGTTGCCGCGTTGTAGTTCCCGACGTGCGAAATGCCCTTTGTTTCGATGTCGAATCTCGCGAGATTGTCTTGCGGGCTGGCGTTCTATCGGTCCAGTCCACTCCGCTGATCTCTCCCTCCGGACGCGTGCTTGGGATGTTGTCAACACACCGACGCTTGCCGGGGAAACCACCCCTTGCGAGTTTGGCGCTTCTCGACCGGCTGGCACGTCGAACAGCCAAACTGCTCGAATGAAACTACATCAACACCATTTCCCTGCGACATCTCTCAGTATGGTTATTGAATGGTAAACATAACAGCCCTACTATTATCGTATTTATTAATAAGTCGAGAGCTCTGCATTGTGTTGGCTACGTTGCTGAGGATTCCACTCACGCGCAGAACTCCCGCAGACTGAACTTCGTAGCTGGCGTTTGTTGGCCTCTTGCCGCCCCCCGCGTTTTTGGTATGTTTTTCTTTGTCGTCACGTCGCGCGCCGCGCTTTGGCCTCCCGGCGGCGTTCGGTAGTCCTTGAGACTTAATCCGCCGCTCGCCGCAGTTTGGGCAGAAAAAGCTTCGTATGTCTGTCGAAAAGGACCATTCGTTCAAAGCGGTGCGGTCGAGAGCTGCGCGGTTGCGCCTACAGGCAGTACGTACACAGCTCACAGCCGCTTTAAATTACTGTTCGACGGCGGAAAATGCCCTGGTTTTCGGTCAGACTGAGAAAGGGCGGCAAGCAATTGAGAGGGCTACGCATACAGCTCAGTCGGTACACGCGCATATCGAAGAACCGAACCACCTACCAACTGATTCAGTCGCTAGCGTTCGTGACCAACTTGCAGAACTGCACAGGAAAATATCCAACATTGAGGCCCGTTTCCCGTCGTAACGGCTGAAATGACTCTATGACGCACTGACTTCTGGAATGAGCGCTATTGATTTTTCTCTACTTTGGCCTGTTCTGAACTGCGCCTTTTAGAAGCCGAAGAGGCAGACCGTGACGCTTGCCATACTGGGTTGTCTGGGGGCACGCTGTATGAGTTGAGATTTTGGGGACAGGGTGAGGTCTTCATTGCCTGGTCCATGGGTTGATATGCTTGCAGCTGAAAACCAGTTCCTACGCGCGGAACTCAGAGCAGGACTGACATTCTCCAGGATTGCGCTTCGATCTAAGCAGGAATCGAAGGTAGAACGGAATCGTGTTAACGCCAGAAAGGCTTACGAAGCATTGTTGCGTTTCATTCCCGGTACAAAACTGTCCGAAGAGTCCGCGAGAGAGATAAACTCGGAAATGGCGCAGTTGAAGGCTGATCTTCGACAACTTGGAGAAGACGTTTAGCTGAATCCAGAGCCCTCATACCCATGCCCCTCTCGCAATCCGAGACAGAGAGATTTAAGCTCCTTTTGGAGCAAGCCCGCAAGCTTAGGGAACGATCTGCGCTATTGCACGGACAATCCAAAGATCTACAGAAGCTGGTACGAGAGCAGCATCACGAGATGTTGCTATTGCTGGAAACTTCCCTAAATGCTATCTCGCCGGTTGACGGCAAGTCACCAAGGGCGAATCGCTGACTCTGTCGGGCATAGATTGTGATCGATCAATGTGCAGCGGCGACGAGGTTTGGCAAAGAATGCACGGCTGACACGGTCACAGTGCAAACCCTCTGCCGTTCGGAGTACAGTTTTCCTATTCGGTCACAATGGCGCGGGTAAAGATCTGTGGTATCCGTTCGTTGGCGGATATGCAAATCGCTGTGCAGCAAGGAACCGACGCGATCGGGGTTCTGGTCGGGAAACTCCATTCCTCATCCGACTTCGTACCCGCGAACCTCGCTGCTGAGATTTGTGAGCGCACGCCACCATTCGTAACAAGCGTTCTGGTAACTCACCTGGAGGATCCGGATTCCGTGCTCGCCCTGGCTGACACCATTCCCAGCGCGGCAGTCCAGTTACATAGTGACATCACGCCCGCCTTAATCGATACGTTAAGGCGGGCACTCGCGCCTAGGAAGGTGATTGCCAAAATCGGTGTCGAGGGTCCAAGCGCGATTGAGCGAGCCCGAGATTTGGATCAGCGAGTTGATGCAATTGTGTTGGACTCCGTCAACAGAGCGACAGACCAGGTTGGCGGCACTGGCCTTACCCATGATTGGAGCATTTCTTCGCAAATCGTCAAGCAAATTTCAACGCCGGTCATCTTGGCCGGCGGCCTCACGCCAGCGAACGTTGGAAGTGCAATTCGCCAGGTTCGTCCTTGGGCCGTAGACGTCAACTCTGGAGTTCGCAACCAGGCAGGTTTCAAAGATGGCGACCTGATTCGAGCGTTTATAGAAACGAGCAAATTGCTTGACTAAAAGATTGAGGTCGCTAGCCCACATTCTTGAGAGGCGGGTTCTTTCCCAGAAAGAGTTCGCAAAATGATGTTGGAAGGTTCAGCGGACCCCGGAACCGGCCCTAGTTTTAATCATTCCCCGCCCCTCCAAATCGGCTCGATCCACATATCTTTGCGCTGATTGCAGTTGGGCTCGTGCGCCTGGCCTCGCCAAGAACCGCACTGACCTCTCCGTAGGCCCGCTTGTCGGATTCTTCCGATTGCCCCTAGCGTGTCCTCTTGCAATTGGGCAAACGGAACGCCCCGATTCGGCTGCGATACGCCGTGTCACCTGATAACAGATAGTCGCCGACATACCAAAATGTGCAGTCGTCGCTAGGATCCAGTGCCGTGGTCGCATAGTCTTCCCAGCGTAGTGTGTTGGTCTGGGATGCCTCCCCCTTGGCCAACACGGACTCACGCAGCGTTAGGCTTCCTTTCGGATCATCGGCCCGGCGTGCTACGAAGCGCTGCCCAGGAAAGTCCGGTAGCCCACCGAACGAATATCCGACGGCGATGTTCCCATCCTTGTCCATCGCAATGCTAGGCATCCAGCGGTAATGGCCTCCAGGTGCATAAGTACCTTGCTGATACAACTTCGGGTCTCCATTCTTATCGAGGCGGAACTCGTACCAACGCACGCCTCCCCCGCCGCCCCGCGTCGCCACCGAGTGCGCCGCAATGATCGACTCGCGTCTGCCAACTTTGCGATAGACGAGCCGCTGCATGATTTTGTCGCCCTGCGCATCGAGCCGTCGTTCAGTGTTAGGTTGGGGCACGCAACTCGACAGTTGCCCATTGCAGAGGTAGTGATAGGGAGCAACTTTAATCTTTACTGGCCCATCTGCTTTCGTGTTGGCGGGATTTTGCCAGTCGACGTGAACTTTCCAGTAATAAATGCCGTCGTCCTCGAAAATATTCTTGAGCTGCGTGCCGCCGGCCGCCATCGTGATGTTCGGTGTCCCGAGGAGTGGCGCTTTTTGGCCATCGATGTCGGAACTATTTAGGAAATTCACCCCGTCGATGATGATGCATTGCTCCCTGGCAGGCTGCCCCAGAAGCATCTTCGCGCGCTGCGCAATGCATATGTGCTTCTGAATTACCTCGTCACCGGTGCTGGTTGGTACGTAGTAGCCATCCATCCAGACAGCGGGTCGCGGGTAATCCGGGAAGAGGGTCCGCTCAAACGCATAGCGGTAATACGCTCCGAGAGGATCCGAACCAGTGCTGACTGCATAGCACATGGCCCAAACTCCATTATTCTTCGCACCGGGCGGCCTCGGTTCACGGGAAGAAGATGGTGGCAGGCTTGCAGGAGGTGCCGCAGCCGGACCGGGTGACGACGGCTCTCCAGATTTCGCAAGCTGGCCGGGCGGGACCGGCTCGCCACCAGCCAAGCCCTCTCTTTCCGGAAACTCGCTGGGATCGATGCGAGAAAAAATCGGCATGACGATCAACCATCTTTCGGCAAGTTGATCGTAGCGGACCACCGCATCTCCGTTGTTGCGCGCCTCACATACACCGCCGAAACCTGCCCACACGGACCTGGTAGGCATCGCCCCATATAAAACAGTTCCCGTGGCAGGATATTTCGCACCTTTCTTCGAATAGATTGCAATCCGCGAGTTCACAATCTGCACGATGTGATCTGGGCCAACTGCAAGACTATTGTCGGACGGATTGCGAAAATCGACGCCGTTGAACCCCCCAAACCCAGACCCGAGTCCGTCAAAGCTCTCCACCATCAGGGCTGCCGATCGTGGTCCTTGCGAGGTCTGCTCGACGGCGATAGCCGATGCCGGCAGGGTTGAGGGTGGGGGCGGGGGAGGAACGAAGGGTTCTGGTGAGCTGGTTTGGTCAGGTTCTAGTTCATCCGCGAAAGCCCCGGGCGAGGTTCCGCAAGCCAATCCCTCGCATTCGACCTGCGCGGGCTTCTCGACAGTAGCGATCTCCATGGAAAGTGGAGCCGAGATGTCGTGTTTTATTGCAGTATGCACGAGTACTCTGTTTAGGGGCGGACTAACGCGTTCCCGGGCAGCCTGGGATTGCAGATTAGGGCTAATCGACAAAACCAGCGCCGCAATACCGGACCCGACGAGCCGGGAAGCGGAGCCGCAACATTCGACGCGCGGAAATGTCAGCCTCTGATTGGCGCCTGCCATTGGATCCCTTTGAAAGTAGATTGCATATTATATACAACTCGGACCCAACGAAGCGCTCCTGGGCCGGAGGATGTTTCGCCTGAGAGCCCTTCGCAGCAACTTGCGGCAGTCTAGGAATACCCTAACTGCCGTATTGGAACTTTCTTCGGGGATTTTGTTTAATGGCTTTGGCGCAGAAGTTGATTACTCAATGCTTGGCGTAAAGATTTCAGCAACGGTAGCCCGTAGGAAGACGCCTTGCCAAATCATGCCACAACAGCTCACGTCCATGTGCAGGTTACGCCATCTGATGTGCTCACAGCTGGTGGACGCCACGATGAAGACAAAACCCAATCGATCACGCGAAAAGTCACCACGTCGCTCGGGGTGTAGGACAGGAACCACCTAATCCGTTTCTCGATGCCGATGCTGTCGGATTAGAGTTCCTTCGCACCGAAGTGGCCACAGGCCTGACCTTCTCCAAAATAGCGCTTGAGACAAAGGACGAGTCGAAGATTGTGCGAAATCGCGCCAACGCTAGAAAGGCATACGATGCAGTACTGCACTTCGCTCCAGGAACAAGTCTCTCAGCAGAAGAAGCCCAGCAAATCGACGCGAGCATGGCGCTGTTGAAATCGGCTCTTCAGCAACTTGGAGAAGACCTTTAGATTCCCCAATCTCTCTTGGTCTCCAAAACCCGGCTGAGCCTTTTCGATCCACCCACTTTGATGAGGGAGCATGAAGTCCACAAAGATGTGCCTGCGCACAAGTCGATCAGGGCCCACGATGCTATACTCTCTCCCGCGTTTGAAATGTGCGGTCCCATCCGGGGCGCGATTGGTGAATCCCGTTCCCGCCGTTTGATACCAGCTTTCAAATTAGCCTTCAAGATTCGGAGAAGCTCCCAATGAAGAACATATTTGTTGGCAATCTCAATTTCAACGTTGTGGAAGACGATCTGCGCCAACTCTTTGGTCGATACGGGCAAGTCGATCGAGTAGCGCTAATGACAGAGCGCGACACGGGAAGATCTCGAGGCTTCGCTTTCGTCGAGATGGCGAACACCGAAGAAGGCGAGAAGGCAATCGCCGAGCTGAACGGGTCTGACTTTTCTGGACGCACGCTTAATGTGAATGAAGCCCGACCCAAAGCGGAACGCAGCGGAGGGCGAAACAGTGGGTTCGATCGAGGTGGCGGTCGAAAGCGTGCCGGTCGCTGGTGAGCCAAATAAACGCCTGTCCGACGATGACTTCGCGCTCGAACTCTTGAAGGATGGCGGCAATTGGCTTTCGACCTGACAATCTAGGCCTTGTCGGATCCCCTGATCTTCCACAGAGCACTCAAGGCATTGGCGGCTTCTGCGATAGCCTGCTGCTCTGTCTGCGGTGAATTCCGCGCGTAAATCGGTTTGCGACGATCTGTCCCATCTGAACCGGTTTCGCCGCCAATCCTTCCCAACGCGACCATGTACTTTCCCTGCAACTCTCGTGGACTCAAGTTGTCTCCTTCTACCTACGTTTCAATTAGAAGCCTCTCTGCATTTACAGCCAATACCAAGAGTTGCGGAACTGCTCAGCGAGATCCACGTAGGTTATGCGAGGAATAAAACTTAGTTGACGTTAAACTAACCCTTGAAAACGCTGCGGAGATGGCGAAAATCCGAGCCGACAGCGCATTTTGTGAGTAGCCTGCATGCCTCTCGAGACCTAGATTTTCTCACCATCCATATACGTGCACGATTGACCTGGAGTCCCACCGCTTGGGAGCGGGCGTTAGCACAGAAGCTCCGCAACTCCTCAACAAGCAGCCTAGTCATTCAGATTCAGCCTCCTGCGAAAAGCTGCGTTATTCGCCGTCTACAGTCTCGAATGTATAGACGAGGACTATTGGCAAGAGCCAGAATCTAAAGATTGCAACGTCCATGCCGGAGCTACTAGTGGCCGGCAAGGCCAACCTGAAAGTCGCATAGATGACGGACCTTGGTGTCGGGCTCACGCAAAGCGCAGTATCGCAGGAAAAGGACTCGCAACTGCAACAGACTGCGGAGCAGTTTCAGCTTTTGGTAAATGCAGTTCAAGATTATGCGATTTTCCTGCTCGATCCTACCGGGCACATACGCACCTGGAACCCAGGAGCTCGACGTATTAAGCAGTACGCTGCCACGGACATTATCGGCAAGCATTTCTCGATCTTCTACCCTGAAGAGGACAAGCGGAAACGTAAGCCACAATGGGAATTGGAGGTGGCAAAAAAGGAGGGGCGTTTCGAAGACGAAGGTTGGCGTATCCGAAAGGATGGATCAAGATTTTGGGCCAACGTGATCATTACCCCTCTGTGGGATAAGAACGGCATACTGGTCGGCTTCGGAAAAGTGACCAGGGATTTCACGGAACGGATGGAGGCAAAGGAAGCGCTCGCCAGGTCTGAAAGAGCTCTGCGCGAGTTGTCGCTTCACCTCCTCAGCACTCAAGACGAGGAACGAAAAAGAATTGGACGGGACCTTCACGACAGCCTTGGGCAATACTTAGCTGCAATCAAACTGAAACTAGAGTCTGTCAGCTCAAACCTTCGAGCAAAACCTGATCTCGCATCGGAAGACCTCGCAGGCTGTATCCGCTTGACGGATGATTCCATAAAGGAAGTGCGAACCGTCTCATATCTTCTATATCCGCCAATGTTAGAAGAAATGGGTTTGAAATCAGCGATTCCGTGGTATCTCAGCGGTTTCTCGTCCCGCAGTGGAATCAAGGCGACTTTCAAGGCCGAGGAACAGTTCCAGCGTCTTTCATCGGAGGCAGAACTAGCACTCTTCCGGGTCCTGCAAGAGAGCCTTACAAATATTCACCGTCATTCCGGGAGCGAAACCGCCGAAGTACGACTACTCAAAGACAATGGCAATGCGGTTCTCGAAATTGAGGACAAGGGCAAGGGGTTTGATGAGGCGTTTCTGGAGCAAGGTGGTGAGGACTGGATGGGTGCCCTTGGTGTCGGAGTGCGCGGAATGAACGAGCGCATGAGGCAATTAAAGGGGAAACTCGAAATCATGACGCAGAAAGGCGGCACCCTGGTGCGAGCCACGATCCCGCCGGTACATTCACGCCCCGGTAACAAGAAGTGATGGATGATCCGGTCCAACCACGGATTCGAGAACATTTCTGAGAGTGAGCTCATTGAATGCCTGTCAAGATCTTGATTGTTGATGACCACGATGTTTTGCGGGAAGGTGTCCGCGCGCTTATTAACCGGGAACGACCGCGATGGGAAATTTGCGGGGAGGCAAAGTCCGCCCAGGAAGCAGTCGAGGAATGCCGAAAACTGCAGCCTAATGTGACAGTTCTGGATATCACGATGCCCGGCATGAGCGGACTGGAAGTGGCTTCCTCAATATTTGACTTAGGGTCTCGTGTGCTGATGTTTACGATGCACGAGTCGGATCACGTTACGGTCGAAGTATCCCAAGCGGGTGCTCAGGGGTATGTCCTGAAATCGCAAGCTGGCAAAGACTTGATTCGTGGGATCGAACGCATTCTTGGCGGTGGCACTTTCTTTGGATCGGAATCTGAACCACAAGAAAATGCGACTACGGGCAAACGCTCGGCTGAAAAAATTGCGGAGTCGTCGTCGGGCGGAAGGATTTTGTCATTATTGCCAGAAGTTCAACCGCCGGTTTTGGTAGGTGCCAAGGTCGTTCATGAGCTCTCAACGCACCCACACCAAATGTCGATGTCCCATGTCCTAATGAACTCATTCCATATACATTCGTGCTGCTTTGGTTCATCGGCTTTGTCCTGTGCCCACAAGACGAGCGTACATTCTCAACCTACCCCAACCCGCAGATTTCTTTCTCTAGCCGCTTTCACTGCATCGGTCGCGAGATGTTCGGCGAATTGAAAGGTTTGGAAACCGTCGGGAATGTCCAAGGGGAAATAGCGCTTTTGCTCAATAGCGGCAGCCACGTCTACGATTTCAGCTTCTGAACAATACCGAGGCGGTGCGATTCCCTGGCAAGGACGACGATTGCGCTCCCATTTTCGAGCGTCGTTCCCACGAAGCGAGCGAAGCCAGCCACGAAAGTCGCTTGATCCGGGTAACAATTCAGTTCGTGACGATTTTCGACAATCTTGGCTTTGGATGGTTCCAGCTCAATCTTAGAATCGGTGAGCTTCTGGCCCTGCACAGAGGCACTGACAAACCGCCCGCCCTCGAGCACCGTCTTGATCGCAGGGCAATAACTCCCTTGGGGCACAAGACTTGACAACGTAGCCCGATCCCGTGGTCAGGGCTTCCCTGACCACATCCGGAGAGCGTTGTTCGCTCACGAAAAGAATCCTGGCTTTGGGGTTATGCTGTCGGATTTGTCGGGCAGCTTCAATTCCATTGAGAGCGGGAAGACCAATATCTAGCAGGATCAGGTCTGGTTGCAGCTCTATGGCTTTCTGAACCGCCTCGCGCCCATCGGATGCCTCGGCGATGACCTGCAATTCCCACGCCTCGGGCAGCATCGAACGAATCAAGCGAACCCACGGCTGGTAGTCATCAACAACAAGAACTCGCCCGACCATTGAGCCCCCCCTGAGATGTAGAACGCTTGGCTCTTCGGAAGTTGTATGGAAACCCAATCCCGCTTTTTGCGGTATTCGGCTATAAAACGTTTCAATGCCTTAACACAATTCGATCTTCGTCTCGACACCCCGAATGGGCCGTGAAATCGCGCAATGTCAATGCATTCCGTTTCTTGCAAAACCGCAAGCAGCGGGGGCGAGCTAGGTTATTCGTAGCACGGCGCCTCGATAGGATTGATATATGCCGGCCAATTCTCTTACGCGTGCCGCGCCCCGCCGGATATATACGCCCATGTCATGCGTTGAAAGTGAACACTCCTGCTCCGACTACCGGTGGACAACCGACGGTTCTGCAGTGCATCAGAATTTACGTCAACCCAAAAGGTTGGTTCCATTTGGAGGAACTGGTAATGAAAACGTTACGAACAACCACTCTGGTGATAGCAGGTTTCTTGCTTCTTGCGACTAGCAGTGCCGGCGCCCAAGAGGCATCGAGTAGCAACAAGGAAACAACCGTAAAAGGATGCCTTTCGGGTCCCAACTCCGAAGGCGCGTACGTGCTAAAGAGCGCGAAAGGTCACGCATATGAAGTTGGCGGCAATGACCAACTCAAGAGCCACGTAGGCCATGAAGTAAAGCTCACCGGCACCTGGGTGAAATCTGGATCAGCAATCGGAGAAAACGAAGCTGCCGAAAAGAGCGAGAAAAGCGAGGCGGGCGAACACCACGGAGTAGCCGAACGCCATTTCAAGGTGAGTGACATCCAGCATGTGGCAGATAGTTGTCCGCAGGGTGCGGCCGGAACCAAGCAATAGCTGGCACAAGGTTAAGAGCCGCTGTCCCTAGCAGTGATGACCGTACAGCGGCTTTTTCCGAGCTACAATCGCTAAGCGAATCGTACCCTCCTACGGAGAAAAACTAGGACTTTGTTAGTGAGTGCACAGCAGACCAGCGACTTTTTACAACAACAAGCGCTCCGTCCGAAGCTGCCCAGCGTGCAAACAAAGAGATTTCCGAACCGGGGAGGCCATCTTCTTAATCTCGCATTCATTCATGTCGACCGGTCACCACTATGCCGGGGCAAAGATCACCCCGTCCGCGCACTTATGGAGATGTCAGGAGTGCCGAGCGCGTGACGAACTTCGCGCAATAGCGTCTCTGGCAGAAAGGGCTTTTCCAGCACTCTTACGCCTTTCAATATGCCTGGATCGCCGTGGCCCGTGATATAGAGGACCTTGAGTCCAGGGCGCTGCTGTCTGAGCTGCATGGTCAAACTACGGCCGTGCATCTTCGGCATGATCATATCGGTCAGCAGGAGGTGTATTGCGCCGCGATAGATTCTCGAAATCTCGACGGCGGAGGGCCCATCAGCGCCCTCCATCACTGTGTAACCTTCGGCTGTTAGGAGTTCCTTCATGAGTTTCCGCAGGCCATGCTCATCTTCTACCAAGAGAATGGTCTCTACTGCCGGCACGGTTGGCCGAAGCACGGGAAGAGATTTCATAGTTGCGCTATTCGCAGTACTCGCCGGGAAATGAATCGTGAATGTGGTTCCTGCTCCGACCCGACTGTCAACCGAGATATGCCCACGGCTCTGCGCCACAATCGCATGTACCGTTGCCAGGCCCAGTCCTGTACCGCGACCGGGCTCCTTGGTGCTGAAAAAGGGCTCAAATATGTGCGCCCGAGTTTCGGCGCTCATGCCTTGACCGTTGTCCCTGACTGTCAGTAAAGCATGTGGTCCAGCGGCGAGACCAAGAGGACGAGCATGTGTACTGTCCAGGTCCGACCGGGAGGTCGCAATCGCTAATCGGCCTCCTTCCGGCATTGCATCACGGGCGTTGATGGCAAGATTCACAATGACTTGTTCGGTCTGAGCGGCATCGGCAGTAATCAGCGGTAAATCGCTCGCCAGCCGAATGTCCAGTTCGATGTCCTCACGCATCAGGCGCCTAAGCATCTTGGTCACGCCTTGAATGACCATGTTCAGGTCCACGGTCTCTGATTCCGCGGTCTGCTCCCGGCTAAAAGCCAGCAATTGTCGGATCAGGGAGCTGGCTTGTTGCGCAGCCCGAAGGACTTCCGTGGCGTGCTCCTGCACTTCCTCCGGACTCGGTCCCCGTTGCAGCAGGCTTGCATAACCGACGATCACGCTTAACGTGTTATTAAAATCATGGGCGATGCCACCTGCCAATTTTCCTAAGGCTTCCATCTTTTGCGTCTGCTTAAGTCTCTCCTCTGCGTTCTTGCGATGCGTAATGTCCTGGAACATGCCGAGGACTTTGTGAACACCGCCATCCATATCTTTGAGAGGCATAAAGCACGAAAGGAAAGTACGATGGCCTGGAGTCGCGAACTCAAATTCGCAAAATTCGCCTGCAAAAGCGAGATCCAGTAATCGGCTGATCCGTGGGCGGTCGGCGCTCGACACCACTTCGAGAAACGGGGTTCCGAACAGGCTTTCCTTGCGTCCCAGCATTTTCAAGCCCGCGCGATTCATTGCGCTCAATGTCCGGAGCCGGTCAATCTCATGAATACCAACCGGCGCATTCTCGACAAGCACGCGATAGCGCTCGGCCAGCCTGCGCTGCTTGCTGCCCGCCAGTCGTTCTTGAGTGTGCGTCTGGGTCGCAATCCGTGCCCTGGTCCTCTCGCGTAGACGACCCCAAATAGCTCTCATTTGGGAAAATAAATCGGGATACGGCATGGCAGCTCCCTCCCGGACAGGCTGGCGGCTCCGAGCGGATACGTGAGTAGGAAGGTGCTACCGCGTACGGCAACACATAGAGGAACAAATTTCTGACGCCACAGACATTATGCCCGGCGCTGTGTACCCGTCAAGGCGCTTCCCTGATACCCGAGCATTGTGCCCAGTGCAATTTGAGACGAGGTAGGTAACCAAAAATCATGCCGTATATTTATTCCGACGACGGTGGAGCTGAACTATGGCAATTGCATATCTCGCGGTCACAATAACGCTAGTGGCCATGGTGGTGTTCTCCGCTGTGGGTAAAGTCCGCAGCGATCCGCATATCGTCAAGGTAATTCACGAGACCGTGGGCGTGCCGATGAAATATTTCCCGGCCTTGGCAGCATGTGAGTTTGCCGGCGCGGTGGGATTGATTGTTGGAATATGGTGGTCGAGGCTAGGAGTAGCCGCCGGTCTCGGACTCGTGATCTACTTCGTGGGTGCGAGTGTATCGCACATTCGAGTAGGGGATCTTAAAGGTATCGGACCTGCCGCCATGCTTTTGACATTGTCGGCTGCAGCACTGTGCTTGCGAATTCTCACTCACAAAACCTAGATCGCTTATCCCCTCAAAATTCGCCGGATCGAACCGGGCATCATCCGGGATCCGGCTTGCGGTTAGGTCCGAGTCGAACGGGCGCGTACCTTACCTCTTTTTGCTGGGCACTGGTCTAATGTCGCCGAGCTCCTCCGCTTACAACAACAAAGGAAAGTACTCGCCGTCATTAGAGGCTGCCTTCCGGATCGCTCAGGTCTTTGACGTGCCGTTGGGAGAGGTATTTCAGTGGGATGAGGAGGCCACCCCGTTAAGTCGTCGTAAGTGTCCTGCACCCGGTGCGCACGCAAAAGGAGCGCAGCAGGCAACCGATGAGTGCTTCTATCGCTATTTGAAGTAATTGATAGTCTCGATAGCGCTGCGCCATTCACCCTGGTACGATGACGCCCCATGCAGATCAACTCCGACTTGTTAGCAGATTTTGCGCAACGCTACACCGCCGCTTGGAGTAGCGGGAATCCCGAAAGCGTGGCTGCGTTCTTCTCCGTAAACGGCTCTCTGACGATCAATAGCGGAACGCCAGCGATAGGCCGATCCGAGATTATGGCGGTCGCGGATTCCTTCATGACCACATTTCCCGACCTAACGGTCGCAATGGACGATTTACGAATTGAGGTGGGCGGTGCCAAATACAATTGGACGCTGACCGGCACCCACACTGGACCAGGAGGTACCGGTCGCAAGATTCACATCAGTGGTTTTGAGAGATGGCGGATCGGAGAGGACGGGCTGATCGCATCGTCGGAGGGTTGGTTCGATGCCGCAGAGTATCAGCGCCAAATGACGAAGGAGCCTGCCCGCGGGACGGAAGAATGACAAAACCGCTTCCGATTGCGCGGTGATGTAGCATCGGGCCCTGTACGCTGGAGTGTCCCACCTGTGACGGTAAAGGATTTTCGACGTATCGCTCTGAGCCTCGATGGTGTCGAAGAGAGTTCTCATATGGGGCAGCCAGACTTTCGCGTTGGTGGACGAATCTTCGCCACTCTGGCCGCAGCCGAAAAAGGCTATGGAAATCTCATGCTGACACCTGATCAACAGGCAACATTTGTTGAGGAGCTACCGGAAGTTTTCATTCCAGTCGCGGGGGGCTGGGGGAAGAATGGGGCCACCCACATTCGCTTGGCTGCGGCAAACAAGGACGTGCTGGAGGGCGCGTTGCGCACGGCGTGGAAGCTGCGCCTGGAAAAAAATCGCCGCTCCGGTAAGAAAAAGACGGGGGCTTCCAGTCGCTCGAAACGCGATGAATGAAAATGCCTGGTCTGACGACAATCGTGGAACTCTCGCGGTGCTCTAGGGATTCGCAGGTACTTCTCTGTTGGGCAGCATTTTCCGGCCTTGTCGAGTGTAGGGCGCGGGAAACGCTATGAGATCACGCCCGTGCCGGCGGTTGCGAATTGGGCCCACTGTTGTAAGGACCAGAGAGTAAGCTCGCCCAGCGGCCCGGTCGACCGGCAATTGACGTGCAAGTTTAGGGTACCTCGGGACTGAGCATAGCGTTCCCTACCCGCCCGACTCCGTGTCTGCTTTCAACACCGGCGAGTTTTCGCTGGCCTCCCCTTGCTCCTCGGCGCGGATTTTCCCCTGTTCATCGGAGAAGAACGAGCGATGGGTGGCATCTTCCTGCTTGGGGCTCATGGTGATCTCGAAGGTGTCCTTGTCCTTGTGCGCGCGGAACTTAACGGTATAGTCGCCGCGGTCGGTCGAGGCCATGCGGCGGGTGAAGGAGCCGGTTTTGGTCAACTCCATGAGGGTCGCGGCGTAGTGTCCGTTCTTCTTTTTATAAATTTTCTGGGCGCGTAGGAAGGTGCGCACGTAACCGAGCGCGGCCGCTTCTGAATCAGACCGCGCAGGGTCGCCCTTGAACTTGGGCTGATAGGCCGCCTGGGCCGCTGCCAGCACCACCACCAGAGCCAATGCCATCGTTAGCGAAACCACTCTTCGTGTCGTCATCAGCGCGCGTTTGCCCCCATCCAGATTAGATGCAACCCATGTTACTCCCGTAATTTACAGAACGTTACGGGACCTTGCATAGAATGGCAATACAGATATCCTAAGCACATCTTGCAAGAAGAGCAGGAATCTCTATGAAATCTGGAACGGGCGTGAAGACTGCACCTGCAAAAAAACCCTTGATCCGCATCGCAGTAGTGGAAAGTGATCCCCTGCGTTTCGTTGGTTTCCGCGCGCTATTTGATTCTGAACCCGACTTCGAGTTGGTCTCCGCCGCGCTGCCCGACATTTCTGTCATGCAGGACATCGATCTGGTTCTGCTTGGAAACCGCAGCGGCCAGAATCTGTTCGACGTAATGGCCAGCCTGAAGGCTGCGCGTCCTGACCTGAAGATCATCGTGACCGGCGCCGGGATGGATGAGGAAACCATTTTGAAGGCGATCGCTTCCGGATCCAAAGGCTACGTTGACGAGGCTGCTGACGCCGCCGAGTTCGTGCAGGCGATTCGCATCGTCCACCAGGGTTCGGTATGGGCTCCCCGCCGCGTGCTTTCGATGTTTATCGAGCGCGTCAGTTCCTCTCCCGGACGAATCTTTCCGGCAGGCCGGGTGACCTTCACAGACCGCGAAAAAGAGGTTTTGGAAATGCTCGTCGCCGGCCGCTCCAACAAAGAAATCGGCGCCGCACTGGGGATTGAGGAACGCACGGTGAAGGCGCACGTCGCCAAGCTGATGCGCAAGGTAGGCGTGCAGAACCGCATCGCACTGTCGGTGCACGCGATCACGCATTCACTGGTCACGGCCAAGTAAGTTTCGGGGAAAACCTGCCCCATTCGCTAAAGGGCGTCCGCTAACGGTGGGCGCCTTTTTCGTGCCCTAAGTTTTTCAAAAACAAAATTCTCGGCGCAGTCTAAGATAGCAACACCGCTATGGCGTCGTTCTTCCGAACCGTATGCCGAGCCGCGAGCACGGTCGCGATAAGCGGCATCCTGTGCGCGAGTGGTCTTTCACAAACTCAACCGAACAAGCCCTCCGAGGTCAAGCGCGGTCCGGCGAAGAAGTTGCACCTGACCGGTGTTTCCAACTTTGGAGAGGTCACGCCATTTCTTTATCGCGGGGCGCAGCCGAGCCGCGAGGGGTTCCAGGGGCTGGCTAAGATGGGCATCGATATTGTGGTGGACGCGCGTCTGTCCGGCAAAGGCGCGGAGAAGAAGGCCGTCAATCAAGCGGGCATGCAGTACATTTCCATCCCTTGGCATTGCATGTTCCCCAAGGACCACAAGATCGCGCAATTCCTGGCAGTCTTGCGGGAGAATCCGAACAAGAAGGTCTTCGTTCACTGCCGCTACGGCGATGATCGCACGGGAATGATGATCGCGGCGTACCGAATGGCTGTCGAAAACTGGACGGCCCAGCAAGCCTGGGCGGAGATGCAGCAGTTCGGAATGAACCGTAGGATCTGTTTCCCTCTGATCTCCTACGAGAGGCAATTTCCCGACCGTCTGAAGAAGAACCCGGGGCTGCAAGGGACAGCGGTGGCGCAGCCGTAGGTGCACCTAGGTTTCTCCCATTTCCGCGAACCAGGCGGGGGGTACGCGCAGGAATCCATCCGGCATTCCCCCAAAAGCGAAACTTTGGCGAAGTTACTAAAGGTCATTGTCCTCGGTAATCTTGTTACCCCGACCCTCCAGGTCCATACTCGCATCACCTACCACAGAACCTGGGAGACGGGGTTGGAAGTGGCGGCGCGAGCCGCTATTACTAACCCCGATTTTTTTGCCCGGTTCCTGCCGAATCGGAGCGTTTCCAGAAATTCAGGCAATAACCCGGTCGCTCAATGACTCAATTCGATACCGGCACCAGGCCTTCCGCAGGACCCCTCCTCGCCTCTTGCGGTGGCGGTTGCCATGTGGCATCGTCGAAACTGTGGCAGGATTGAGACATGGCAGATTCCAGCAAAAAAACCGAAGAAGCGTCGGCGAAGTTCAGCCGGGCCGTGGCTGAAACGACAGAGCGCCTCGAAAAGGAAGCGCAGGAATTTATTCACTACCTCAATGACGAGGTCGTACCCACGGTTCGCCAGCATTCGACCAAGGCCTTGCGGTCGGCAGCACAAAAACTGCAAGAGCTTGCTAACTATATGGAGCAGCACTCGTCTTCCACCAAGTGAGCATCAAACCTCTTCTGACTGAATGCTGATTGCTGCGTGCTGCATGCTGCATAAAACGATGGTCTCGCCACCGATACTGAAGATTGCGCTACCGCTTGCGCTCCTTGCCCTTCTCGCAGCTTGCTCGCACAAACCAACCAAAGTTGCCGTGCCGACCGCACCTCCACCTGCAGGGAGGGCTCCGGCAGGGGAAACGCCGGCTGAAGCCTCGGCTGGAACAGCGCCCGAGGCGACTCCTCCGGAACTGCAGATTCCAGACGACACGAAACCGATGCTGGTTGAAACCGGCATTGCAAGCTGGTATGGGCCGCCCTACCACAATCGGCGCGGCTCGAATGGCGAGATTTATGACATGCACGCCATGACCGCGGCCCATCGCACGTTGCCGCTGGGCTCGATCGTGCGGGTGGTGAATCTGGACACGAAGGCCGCGGTAATTGTGCGGATCACGGATCGGGGCCCTTTTGTGGAGGGGAGAGTTATTGATCTGTCAAAAGCCGCGGCCGAAAAGATCAGCATGCTACAAAAAGGTACAACTCAGGTCCGACTTGAGGTTCTGAAGACGCCGGCACCCATCGGTAACGGGGGGCGCTGGGCAGTTCAGATTGGCGCCTTCGATCACGAGCAAGCCGCGCGCGACCTCGCCGGACATCTCATGCGACGGTATCATTCGGCGAAAGTCTTGACTTTTAATAGCCCTATTGGGGATTGGTGGGTGCGCGTGCGGGTGAAGGACGATTTGCGCGCCAGAGCGGAAGAAGTGTTAAGAGACACCGCCACCAGCGAAGGAAAGGTTTTTTTAGTGCGCCTCGACTAGTTTGGTGCTTTCGGTTGCTTGCAAGGTTCAAAGGAATCGATTCAAAGGATTCAATCCCCTACTGCTTTGCGCTAGCATGATTGCATGACTGACTGCCTGTTTTGCAAGATCATTTCCGGCCAGATTCCTTCAAAGAAGGTTTACGAAGACCAGCACACCTACGCCTTTGAGGACATTGATCCCAAGGCACCTACACACGTTCTGGTCGTCCCCAAGAAGCACATTCGCGGGTTGAAAGAAGCTACTCCGGAAGAGGCGGAGATCGTGGGATTGTGCCATCTGACGGCGGCGAAGATCGGGCGCGAGCGGGGCGTCGAAGACGGCTATCGTACGGTTCTAAACGTCGGGCCCAAGGCGGGGCAGTCGGTGTTCCATCTGCATGTGCATCTGCTAGGGGGCCGAGACCTGCACTGGCCCCCAGGCTAGCGAATGCGGCGTAGAATAAAGCCATTCGTGGGAGCAGGTCGTGTTTGAAGTTCCACAGCTCCGCACCGCACGGCGTAATGTTGCGCTGCTCTTGTCCTTCTTTGTCCATGCGACTGCCGTGTTCATCTGGGTTCACCGCGAGCCGATCTTTGTAAAGCCGTCGTCGGTGGCGTGGGGTCGAGAAGGTGTCTCCGGCACGCTGATCTATATTCCCCCAAGAACCGTAGCCACCAACGATCATCCGAAACTCCGGTTCAACCGTAGGGCCAAGCCGACGTCGCAACTGCCGCAGATTGAATCGGCTCGGGCCGGTTCAATCAACGGATCTGCCTTCAGTGGACCTTCGAGGGGCATAGAAGCGACGCCTGCAATCCCCCTGATGTTCCCCGATCCCGACATTTACCCCTGGCAGTTGAGGGGAGTCGAGGGAGATGTGATCGTCGAGGTGACGATCGATGAAAAAGGATCGGTTGCTGACATGCGTGTCTTGCAGTCGTTAAAGCGCGATATTGACGAGAAGTGCGTCGCCACGCTGAGGAATTGGCGATTTAGGCCAGCAATGCTGGATGGCGTCGCGATCAGCTCACGCCAGGATGTACACTTCCACTTCCCGAGTTAGCAGCTTTAGGACGAGCGCCATCGCTCGTTCCCAGGCAAGGCCTACCCGGCTACTTCCTCTTCCGCTGCCCCATGTCGCCGCAACAGCTGGGGAAGGTTTTGTGAGAAAGCTGAGCGCGGCAGCACCATATCGCAGCCGACTTCGTGAGCTCGTTGCTTGAGGTCTCCCTGGACGTGCGAGAGGAAGCCTATTACCGAGGTCTTCTTGAGCTTGCTTTTAAGCTTTGGGATGAGCGAGATCGGCTTCACGCTATTGCTGTTCAAGTCGAAGATGATCAGCGACGGCTTTTCTTCCCCGTTTTGCTTGATTCGGTCCATCAGATCCTGCTCGGACTTCACAAACTCCACTTTGACGTTGAGCTTGCGCGCCGTTTCCTGAATCTTGGCCTGGAAGAAAAGGTCGTCGACGAAGCCAAAGATGCGCGAGGTTGCGTCTTCCCGAACCGGCAATGGGTCCGGCTCAGGTTGCGGATAGTTGGCTGCGAACCCCGGCCGCTGACGCCCGGGGCGTCCGCCATTGTTGTTCCCCGACAGTGCCGCGCGATAGCTGTGATCCATCGGGGCGGTATAAATACCACCATGCTGCTGATCGCGACCGCGCTGTCCGCCTGGGTTGCTGCCACGCGGACGACGACCGCGCCGCCGCCTGTTTCTCCCTCCTCCACCGGAGGGGCGTCCTGGTCCTGCATTCATGTTGTCTACTTAAGTCCTAATTGAGTCGGCCCGAAGGGCTGACCGATTGTGGCCCACGATTAACCCGCCTGGGTGAATTGCGCAGATGCACGTAGCGTGCGAAAAACCCATATGCGGCTGGAACTCTAAAGTTGATCTATGTCTGTTATGCGCCTGGAGCCGTTGAGCGCGAAGGGCCTGCCAAGGGGGCATGGCCGCCGAGACAACATTATCGTAACCCTGCTGGTCGAACCTTTGCAAGCGGTAACTCACCTGAGTTTTACACAAAGGTAAGGGTACCGGACAGCCCCCTGGTGCGACCTTGGGCCCACAAGAACACCGAAGCTCCCGACCTGGGAATCCCCACGCGGGCGGTTATTGGGGTTCTGAAGGGAGTTTAACGTTTTCCCAGCCACCTCTCTCCGAACTGCCCCCGAAGCGGGAGGCACGCCCCGCCCATTACAAAAGGAATAAAGGCTGGCTCGAAAAGGGTTCCTGAACTTCGCCCGGCATGATCGAAAGGGTTCAAGGGAGTCGCATTGGCCCTGGTCACTCGGAGCGAGCGGCGGCACAAACCGGTGGGCGAAGGTCGCAAAAAAACGGAGCCTGAGCAACACCGGTACCGATTCGCTCATGTCTCCATTACTGGACTACCAGGCTCACGTCGGTGGCGTGAGAGGTCGATCCGCTCGTCCCCGTTACCGAAATCGAATAAGTACCTGCAGGCGTTACCTTGCTGCTACCGCCACCACCGCCACCTCCACAAGCCACTCCGGCAAGTGTCAGAAGCACCGCAAACATCGCGATCATTTGAAGCCACCGACGAGGACGCGACGAGATGCCTCCAAGAAGCACTGCGGCAAATAGTCCACCAGTCGTTGCGAAGAACGTGCCTGTGTGTTTCCAGCGGAATGGGGTCTCAAGATCCGCTACGGTCGTAATATTCAAGGTGGAGGTCTTGGTGTTGTTGGTAGTGCCGCTGCTCATATCCAGGATTGCAGGATTCAGTGAGCAAGAAATCTGAACGTTTTGGGAACTCGGGGAGCAAGTCAGGTTCACCGTACCGGTGAAGCCATTCAGGGCGGTCACCGTGATTGTGGAATTTCCTGAACTGCCGCGAGTCGCAGTTGTTGTAAGGCCGTTGAGGTCAAAATCGGCGGCCGGAGCCGACGCCACCCACGCCGTGACTAGATTCGCAATGTTGAGTGATCCGAGACCGGTGGTTAGGTCGTACCCCGTCGCCGCACTAAATCCGATCGAGGTTGTTCCCGTGGGACAGCCGGATGTTCCCGCCGTACAGGTCACCTTATTGTCCCCGCTAGTCACATCATGAAATGCATGGTTGCTGGCACTGTTCGCAGCCAGGCTGTACAACATTGGATTCACATTGCCAAGTCCATTGGACGAGGTAGCCTGGTTCAGCAGGGCAAGAACCCCCGCGAATACGGGCGCTCCTGCAGAGGTGCCACCGACTCCCGAAAAGTTATTGCTCGCATCGCGGAAGCCGTTGGTGCAATCTTGCGGACCGCAAATCAAGTAAGGGTCGTGCGCATTCGATGCGTTGAATGAAATGTCGGGCACGTCGCGCTTGCCGTCCGCTGGAACGCCGGCGCCGGTTTGCCACGACGGCTTGGAAAACACCGTGCTCGCACCCCCACCAGTTGCAGATAAACCGGAAGAATCGGAATCGTTCCACACCTTCTCGGGTATGTACTGGAGGGCTGAAGCCCCGCTCGTCGAACTGCTGGATGCGCTCCAATACTGATCTGCCGGTGCTACGTTGCCGGGACATGAACTGTTTGGGCATTGCGAACTGTCGCCGGTGAATTCCGTGCCTCCGACTCCGGTAACCTCCGGGATCGCCGCCGGCACGTCCACCGCCAGGCCGTGGCTCGCGGTGGTGGAGTTTCCGGACTCGCAATCTGCTGCGCCGTCGTCTCCGGAAGGCCCGCTGATTGTCTGCCCCTGCGAGTTAGCCTGTTGCGCCCACTGCTGCATCGTGAGCACGAACGACCTGCCCAGGTTCGCCTCGCAGTTGCCATAGCTGATACTCACAACGGGAGCGACGTTTTGCGTGATCGCATATTGCAAAGCGTCAAAAACATTTCGCGTTCGACTGGCACATGTTCCGCCTGATCCAACGCCGGCAATCACATAGATTATCTTCGCGTTTTTTGCCACCCCCTCGGACCACTCCAGATCGAGATCGGCTTCGGTTTCATCGCCACTGCACTGCATTGCTGTGCCGGTTCCGGTTGCCGTGGTTTGCTGGAAATTGCTCGCGCTGGTTAACGGTAGTCCCGAGTTGGTACGAAATGTATCGAGGTCGCCCGTGCTGATGGTTGTTTGGCCGACCACAGCAATGCTCTGACCCGCCCCTGTGAAGGCAGCAGGCAGGTTATAGATGACGGCGAAATCTCCGGGTATCAGGAAGTGATTACCGGTCAAGTTTGAGGTCAGTTTTGGAAGGGGACGTACCCGCGGCTTGGGCACAAAGTTGTCCAGGCCTCTGACCCCCAACACCTGATTCGAGAACGCGGTTGGAAAGGAAATGTCCGTGGCATTCGCAAAATGCTGTACGCCGCGAACGTTGAAGTTGTGCAGTTCAGTCCGGAAAGCGTACTCAACCTGTCCCACCGAACCGCTAAACGAGATTTCGTTGCGGTTGCGCGAGATCGAATCGATCGTCAGTCCCTGCGATTTCAGCCAAGAATTGACCTTCGCCAGATCACTCGAGGTCATGCCAAAGCGGGCAGCATACTGGTCGGGAGTGATCCAGCGGTGGTATCTGGGAGACTTCGGGTCTTGTTGATCGCGGAGCAGTTGGTCCATGTCGGCCTGTTGAGCAGGTGAGAGCCGGAATGTAATCGCGCCGCTGATCATCCGCATGGGGTCGGTGCGACCCAGATCAAGTTGCGCCAAGGCCCTGGGGTGCGTCGTGCCGCGCAGCCGCGAGACCTGGGCGGCATCGACTTCGCCGCGAATGCGGTCCTGGGGAAGCGGAGCGCTGCTGCCGGAACCGCTGATCCCCAAGATGGCTGCAAAAACCACAACAACGCGGGCAATAATTCGCATGTAAGACCCCAGAATCTGTTTGATGATCAACCCACCCCCAACAGATGTTGGAATAGATTCAGAGTACTCCACGAAAGATGTATTCCCAAGTTCCTGCCCTGCCGGGCAACAGGTAAAAAGATCGTCACAAACAGCAGAATTGGAGACCCATTGGTAGACGACAAAGCAGTCTTCTACCATGGCCTACTTCAGAGATCGGCCTTGGCGGTCGCCTCCCACGAGCGGGGCGTTATTGAAGCTACTGCGTCTTCGCCCGAGCGCTGTCTGCCTGCTCGTGGGCGTGATAACTGGAGCGGACCAAAGGTCCGGATTCTACGTGGCGGAAACCTATCGCGAGAGCTTCCACTTTCAGAAATTCAAATTCCGCGGGGGTATAAAAGCGGGCGATCGGTAAGTGATCGCGGGAGGGGCGCAGATACTGACCCACGGTCAAGATGTCGACCTGGCGCTCTGCGAGGTCGCGGAACACATCAAGCAGTTCGGTAGTGTCCTCGCCAAGCCCAACCATCACTCCAGACTTGCTGGCAATATCGGGCGCAATTGCTTTCGAGCGCTCCAGTAAGCGTAGCGTCCGCTCATACCGGGCCCCTGAGCGTACGGCCCGGTACAGACGTGGCACGGTTTCGGTATTGTGATTGAGCACGTTGGGCCGGGCATCAAGCACAATCTGCAACGCCTCGTCGATTCCCTGGAAATCCGGGATCAGCACCTCGACCCGACAGTCGGGCGCGACGCGGCGAACCTCACGAATGGTTTCGGCAAAAATTCGCGCGCCACCGATGTTATCGTCATCGCGATTCACGCTGGTGATGACCGCATGCCTGAGTCCGAGGGTTGCCACTGCCTCTGCAACCCTGCGCGGCTCGTCCCTGTCGATCGGTTGTGGACGGCCCTTCGGTACCGCACAAAACCCGCAGCGCCGGGTGCAAATGTCCCCCAGCAACATGAATGTCGCCGTCCTTTGGTTCCAACACTCGCCAATGTTCGGGCACTGCGCCGATTCGCAAACCGTGTGCAGCCCTAGGCCGCGAGCGAGCTTCTTAAGGTTGTGGAAGTTATCCCCACCCGGTGCTTTAGCCCGCAGCCAGGAAGGCTTCGGTTGTTTGACCGGAGGCTGAAGCTCGATCTGCACGAGTTGGGAGGCGCTGGCCATGTGATTCCATTTTACAGGGAAGAAAGCGATAACGGTCCCCGGTGAGAGATATCATAGGAACAAGCTTGGAGCCTACCAGCAGGCCGTGAAAATGAGTTTCTCCCCCCGAGGTGTCGCCTGGACTGCATTCGCTGCCGCGGTGTCGTTGCTTGTGGGATGCAGTATTTATTTGCTGCGCGCGACCAATCGCTTTTCCGCCGCCGAAGCCCTCGTCAGTCACACCCGTGAAGTACAGATCCTAGTCGAAAACATGGGGTCAGAAGTTTTTCAGGCGAGCAACTCCGCCGAGGCGTTCGTCCTCACCGGAGATCAGGCAATGCTGGCAGGGTACAACACCGCCATTGCGAAGATCCCAGGCGATCTAATCCGTCTGCGGCAATTGACTTCAGACAACGCAGACCGAAATTTTCAGTTGGATACTCTCGAGGCGGATCTCCGAAGCCAACTGGATCTGCTTGCCGGGCTCATAAAGGCGCACCAAAAGGGTGCATCCAGCATCGATGCCGACGCCCAAATGGCGCGTCAAACTGCCACGCTCCAGGCCCGAGTAGAACAACAGTTGCAACAAATCCGTGACGACGAAGATCAGCTGCTGCGTTCACGGCAGGCGGCCTCGCGAGCCAACTATCTGCATACGCTCGGAATGATTGCGATTTCATTCGGAGTCGCGCTCATACTTCTCGTGTTGCAGATGTTTCTGCTGAACTACTCATACGCCCAATATCGCCATACCGCGGAATCAGCCAAGCAGAGCCGGGAGATCGTAAACGCGTTTTTCTCGTCTTCGACCGTAGGCTTCGGGATTCTCGATGCCCAGCTTCGCTATACACGCCTCAACGATGTCTTGCCCAGGATGGCGGCATTGCAACCGGAGGATCTGCTTGGGAAAACTGTAACCGAGATCTTTGGTCCAAGAGGTGTGCGTACTGAGGCGGTATTGCGAAATGTGCTCAAAAGCGGAAAACCTCTGCTCGACCGCGAGATTTCCGCAGAATTGCCGGGTGCTCCAGGACAAGTGCGTCATTGGCTCGTCAACTACTTCCCTATCCCCGGCCGCTTCGGGGAGTTTACCCAGCTTGGTGTGATTGCCGTCGATGTGACTGCGCGACGAAATGCCGAAGAGGCCTTGCGTAAGTTGAGCGGACGCTTGCTGGGTATTCAGGACCAGGAGCGGAGGCGCATCGCCCGCGAGCTCCACGACAGCCTTGGTCAATACTTGGCCGCACTGAAAATCGCTTTAGAGCTCCTGAACACCACGCCTCCGGAAAGAAGCAAGGCCCTGATCTCCGAGTGCACCGAGATTGTCGAGAAGTCGATCGCCGAAACCCGGACGCTCTCCCACTTGTTGCATCCGCCATTGCTCGATGAAGCCGGATTCGCTTCGGCAGCCAGTTGGTTCGTGACGGGATTCTCGCAGCGCAGCGGGATTCCGGTGTCCCTGGAACTGCCGGAGGACCTACCACGCCTATCCGAGGCAGTCGAGATTGCCCTGTTTCGCGTGTTGCAGGAGAGCCTCACCAACGTACATCGGCACTCACAGGCAAAGACTGCCGAGATCAAGGTGGAAGTGGATGCGGAAGAAATTAGTATGGAAGTTTCCGACCACGGTCGAGGAATGCCGGAGCATGTTCTGCGGCAATTGCGGGGCGATGGAACCAAACTGGGAGTCGGCCTTGCCGGAATGCGAGAACGCATTCACGAGCTGGGCGGCGCATTTGACGTAAGCTCAGATGAAAACGGAACCACGGTGCGCGCGTCCGTCCCGCTCAGCATTCGACAGGAATCCACACCCACAGGTGCGAGCGTGTAACTTTCTGTGAGCAACAATTTAGGCCCTCCCTGGCGAGAGGGCCTGATTGATGAAATGCAGGCAGCTTCTAGCCGGCCTTGCGATAATTCTCCCGGGCGGCCTCGTCGTCTTCGCCCAAGTCGCGGTGCCAATCATCCACCTGACGCTGGGCTTCGTCCTTCTGAAGGCCATAGCGCTCCTGAATGCGTCCCACTAGCTTGTCTTTTTGCCCGCCGATCAAGTGGAGATCGTCATCCGTCAACTTGCCCCAGCGGGTACGAATGTCGCCTTTCATCTGCTTCCACTTGCCTTCGATCTGGTCCCAATTCATGGTTCCTCCTGTATATTCCATGCCGTCAGCCTAGCTGGGCGCGCGAATAATGAACAATACCTGGAAAACCTGATTAGCAGAGAAGAAGCAGCTATTTGTAATCTGCATGGAGCCCCTGATGGGTCCCACACTCGCTCCCGCGGCCTTTAAGTTGTGATAACGTACTCGCCGTATTTCAACATTCCCATGAGGAGCCCGTAACCATGTCCGACGCTCAATCTTCGCGCAACACAGGGCGTAGCATTCTGGCGGTGGTGGCGGGAATTCTCGCCGGGATCGCTCTCACGCTGGTTACCGACACTGCCCTGCACAAGATCGGCTTTTTCCCCTCGCTCGGGGAATGGACGCCCAGTGGTCCGTTAGCCGTGGCGACCGCGTACCGCATTGTTTACTCAATTCTCGGCTCGTATATTGTTGCTCGTCTGGCACCGAATCGGCCCATGATGCACGCCTTGATCAGCGGTGCGATCGGCGTAGTCGCGAGCGCTGTCGGGGCGGCGGCAACCTGGAACAAAAATTTTGGGCCGCACTGGTATCCAGTAGCGCTAATCCTGACGGCGCTCCCGTGTGCCTGGGCAGGCGCGAAGATCAGGCTCGTCCAGCTACGAGCTTTAGAATCGTCGCCATCGACTCAGAGAGGGACTTAGTGGCCAGCCTGAGAACGTTCCCACCCAATATTCCAAGTCCGGGAACTCTCATTTGGAAGTTGCTACTCGAGAGCCCTTTCTCGGTGCTATCCGATGTCCTCGCTCCAGTTCTCTAGCGTCTTCTTCACAAATGCCATGAACTGGTCTGCGACGGCACCGTCGATCAATCGGTGATCGTAACCGAGGGTCAGATGCACGACCGAACGAATGGCAATTGAGTCCGCGCCATCCTTATCGGTGATAACCAGCGGCATCTTCGTGATACCGCCGACACCCATGATCGCGGCATTCGGCTGGTTGATGATGGGGAGGCCAAACACCGCGCCAAACTGACCGGGATTGGTCACGGTAAATGTGGAGCCCTCTACTTCCTCGGGCTTCAGCTTTTTGGCGCGGGCGCGCTCGCCGAGGTCTGTGATCCCGCGCTGCAGGCCGAGAAAATTGAGTTCGTCGGCGTTTTTGAGGACGGGCACGATAAGGCCCCAATCAAGCGCAACCGCGATGCCGACGTTGACGTGCTTGTGATAGTGGATGTTCTCGCCTTCGACCGAAGCATTCACAATGGGAAACTGCTGAAGCGCGATGATGGCAGCGCGAACGAAAAACGGCATGAACGTCAGCCGCGCCCCGTTGCGCTGCTCGAAGCTGGTCTTCATCTTATTTCGGAGATTGACGATGCGGGTCAGGTCCACCTCGAACATGCAGTGGACGTGAGCGCTCGTCCGGCGCGACTCGATCATGCGCTGCGCGATGATGCGACGCATGTTGGTCATCGCGACCAATTCGCCGGGGATGCTGGCAGCGGCGGGGCGAGGAGTCGGCGCTGAAGGCGCCGGAGCCTGATACCCGCTAGCCGGTGCGGGCGAAGACGCCCCCTTCTCCTGGCTGTCGATGAAGGCCAGAATATCTTCTTTCGTAATACGGCCGCCTAGTCCGCTGCCTGTCACCTCGCCGAGATCGACATTGTGCTCGCGAGCAATCTTACGAACCAGCGGTGAAGAGCGGGCGTGGTCTTCCACGTCGTGCTTAACTACGGCTGGAGCAGGCGGGACAACGGGCGCCGGGGCTGGCGGCGGGGCTGGCGTCTTCGCTGGTGGTGCGGATGCCGCTGGAGTCGCTTTCTTCTCCGCCGCGGGTGTTTTTGCGGCAGGCGCTTCCCCGTCGGCGGCGATCGTCCCCACGACGGTGTTGACCTGGACGGTCGTACCCTCAGTGACTTTTATTTCCTGCAGAACACCCGAAGCAGGCGCCGGAATTTCTGCGTCTACCTTGTCTGTCGAGATCTCAAATAGCGGTTCGTCCCGTTGGATTTTGTCACCGGGCTTCTTCAGCCACTTGGTAATGGTTCCTTCAACGATGGACTCGCCCATCTGGGGCATCACAATGTCGGTAGCCATGGGTTCCTTCCAGGGTGGCTCTTACTGATGGAGCCGAGCCAAACGCAACCTGTAATTATAGCGAAGGGAACGAGGAGGGCTGGGCCAGCAAGATCAGCAGTAACCATTCTGCGCACATCGCAACCGCAAGGATCTGCCGGACAGAATCTTTCTCCACTCGCATAAGCTTGTCCGACGGGTTACCCCATGCCTAGATCAGCTAGTCCTCATGCCCATGTGCACCGTGTTCATGATGCTCCTGGCCTGACCTCGGGGAGACGCCGTAGGCTTTCTTCCAGTATTCCTGAACCGCGGGTGAGAGGTTCTCGAGATGCGTCAGGAAACCGGTTACCTTCCACATATCCTGATCGGTAAGGGCCTTGTTCCATGCCGGCATGCCAGTGTAGCGAACGCCGGTGCGAACCGCGTAATAGATGTGCCACTCGGGATCATCAAGCGGCTCGAGAAGAAGCTGCGGCGGAGGCGGATAGAGCGAGTGCTCCAAGGCACTAGGCTTGTAGTCCATCGTGCCATGACAGACGGCACAGTTCATGGTGTAGATCTTCATGCCGTCGATGAGACTATCGTCGGTGACCGGCACGGGATTCTTCACTCGCGGAGCATGACGCTCCATGGAAGCATCGAGCGCACTCGACGCAATCTTCTGTTCGAAGCCAGACGGCGTAGCGTCGGCATTGGTGGGTAGAAATCCGAGATCGGCAATTGCCAATCCTATTCCAAACAGGACCAGCAACGTGATGATCACTCCTGCAATGAAACCTCTCATTGTTTGCTCCTCAGCTGCTTCTCAGCGGCATTCTCCCAAGAGCTTTAGATCCGCTTCGATCGAAACGGTTACAGCCACTAATACGACTTCAGCCACCGTGCCTTCTCGATCAGATCACGGATCTGCGGTAAAAAGTGTTCCTCCTGCGGCGGAGAGAACGGAACCGGGGTGTCCAGCGCAGTAATGCGCACAATCGGGCCATCGAGTTCGTCGAAGGCGCCTTCATTGATGATTGCAGCGATCTCGCCAGCGATGCCTCCGGTTTTTGTGTCCTCGTGCAGAACGATCGCTTTGTTCGTTTTGCGCACGGTTTGGATGATCGCTTCAGTGTCGAGCGGCGCCAGCGTGCGCAGATCGACGATCTCCAACTCGATCCCTTCTTTCGCCAGGATCTCCGCAGATTCTAGCGCCGTGTGCACCATCGCGGCATAGGTGATCACGCTCATATCCCGCCCCTCGCGGGCAACACGCGCCTTTCCAATGGGCACAACATAATCGTCTCCGGGGACCTCCTCCTTAATCCGTCGATAAAGGAACTTGTGTTCGAAGAACACCACCGGATTGTTGTCGCGAATCGAAGCCTTGATCAATCCCTTGGCGTCAGAGGCCGTGGCTGGACAAACCACCTTGAGGCCGGGATTGTGAACAAACCACATCTCGGGATTCTGCGAGTGAAACGGTCCGCCGTGCACGCCCCCTCCACTCGGTCCTCGTAAGACCAGCGGTGCGGGCGCGCCCCAGAGATAGTGCGTTTTCGCAACCATGTTGCTGATCTGGTTCATGGCGCAGGAAATGAAATCCATGAACTGAAACTCCCCGACGGGTCGCATCCCAGTCAACGACGCGCCGAAAGCAGCGCCCACAATGGCGGATTCCGCAATCGGTGTATCAATCACCCGCTCCGGCCCGAAGCGATCGATAAAGCCCTCGGTAACTTTGAACGCGCCTCCGTAGATCCCAATGTCTTCGCCGATGCAAAAGACAGTCGGGTCGCGCTCCATCTCTTCCCAGATTCCCTGGCGAATCGCTTCCAGATAGGTCAGTTGTGCCATGACCGACAGAGTTTACTACGTCCGCACACCAGAAATTGTCGGCCCCCAGGCTTCCTCGACTTGCGCGCCCCTGCAGCCGAACTATAATTCTCGTCTCGGAGGAAACCGTGCGGCACCTGATCAACTGGCTGTTGAGCGCGCTGGCGGTTTGGGTCGTGGCACGATTGTACCCGTCGCAATTTGAAGTGCGCGGAGTCGCGACCGCTCTCATTGCCGCCTTGGTTATCGGGCTAATCAATGCAACTCTGGGCGCTTTCCTCAAAATCATTACTCTGCCGCTTACGGTTTTGACCTTAGGTATCTTTTGGCTGGTGATTAACGCACTTATGCTGGAGCTGGCTTCCGCGATCCTGTCCCCCGCCTTTCACGTGAGAAGTTTTGCGGGAGCCTTCTGGGGCGCCATCATTCTTAGCCTGGTCAACATGCTCTTCCGCTGGATGGCGGGAACCAACCGCCGGGACGCGTAAGTCACCTACGAGCGTTTTTTTCGATTGACTCTGCTACGTCCAATCAGGCTAGACTGAACTCAACGGATTCCCCGTCCTAAATGTTGCGTTGGAGCGAAGGATGAACCACTTGGTTCTGTCGCTGTTTGTACAATTGTCTCTTGCTTTCGGAGTTGCTGGACTGCTCTGGCCGGAAAAACTGGTCGCGGTCTTTGACGTCCTGATGTTTCCCTGGCCCGCCACACACAAATTGGTGCGCGCCAACGCCTGGGGCGCCGTCGTTCTCTCATTCCTGCTCTTCCTCACATTGATATCGCGGCACTAGTTGCCCACCTGGCCCGGCGGCCGTACATTGGACTGCCATGAAAAATTTGGGAATTCTTCTCTCCGGGCGCGGCTCCAACTTTGAAGCCATTGCCAGGAACATAGCCGCCGAGAAAATTAGGGATGCGCGCATCGCCATCGTGGTCTCCAATCGAGGCGACGCGCCAGGGATCGAAACGGCCAAAGAGCTTGGACTCCCTACTCTGGTCATTCCGTCGAAAGGGAAGCAACGCGAGGAACACGACCAAGAAGTGGTCGCGGCGCTCGAGCTGCACAAAGTTGATTTCGTCTGTCTAGCTGGCTATATGCGGCTGCTTTCGCCGTGGTTCGTGAAGCAATTTCCGCAGAGGATCCTCAATATCCATCCCTCGTTACTCCCCGCATTTCCCGGACTCGAAGCTCAGCAGCAGGCATTCGCTTATGGCGTCAAGGTGGCTGGATGCACGGTGCACTTTGTCGACGAGGAACTTGACCACGGCGCGATCATCGTTCAGAAAGCCGTGCCGGTGCTTGATAGCGACGACGAGCACACGCTAGCGGCACGAATTTTGGAACAGGAGCACATTGCTTACAGCGAGGCGATTGCAATGGTGGTGCAAGGAAAGTTCGAGATGAACGGACGTCGATTGATTTGGGAGTAATCAGAAGGTTCGACCTCGCCTTGCCAGCACGGAACGCCCCGTCGATTTTTCCTGGTTCTCTCGCGTAATCACCCTGGTGATGTAAAAGGGGGAACGCGGGAGCTATTTCTCTTGCGCTGCGTTTAACACAATGGTCAAGGGCTCGACTCGCTCCGGCTTGACGTAGCGGTTGACCAGAAACCGCTTGCCATCTTTGCTCACGTCATAGCTGAAGACGTCGGTGGAAGAGATCACCGGGCGCCCATGAAATTGGAATAGGGGCGCGGGCGTTCCGGTCGCAAACGATCCGATCGCGCTCACCGGAACTGCAGTCAACATGCCCGAGGGGCCAAGGTAGAAGATCTCTTTTCCATCTGCCCGCCAGCGCGGTTCGGTGCCACCGCCACGGGAAACTTGCCACTTCCCCACAGCCCCCGGAAAGGTTGTGACATAGATTTCCCAGCTACCTGACTCATCGGAAGCATATGCAACCCATTGTCCGTCCGGGGAGATCATGCCATTGACTTGTTCCCCGTTGCCGGATTGAAACGGACTGTGGGCTCCGTCCGGATAGCTCACGAGTTCGAGATGCGCGCCATGGGTGGTTTGTCGGGTGCAGAGCATATGTCGGTCATCCGGACTCCAGGAGTTGGGTATAACATCTTCCAGGGCTTCAAACCTGAGGACCTGCCTCTCGCGCTCCAAACCATTCGCGGCCTTGGCGAACAGAAACGAATCACCCCCCATGCTGCCGCCGGCGGAGCGATACGCAAGCATCCTTCCATCGCGCGACCACACCCCGACGACTTCCTCGGCAGGATCGAACGTAAAGCGGGAGCTGCCCGCTCCATTGACGTTCTCCACCCACAAGTCCACGTTTCCCGCCTTCTGGTCACTAACGTCGACCGCCACCCGGCTCCCGTCCGGCGAGAAGGTGGGATTGAATTGCACAGCCGGTCCTCCCACCGTGGAAAGCACCTTACCGCCCCGATCCATCCAGGTAAGAACGGACAATGCCGCCCCCGGAGTGGTGTTGAAAACGAGCGTTCCGTTGGCGGCGGCGCTCAGTGCGCTGTAATACGTCGACGGCTGAACGGAAACGTAGTTCGCGAGAACCGTCGCATTCCCGCTGGTCGTGCCCTTGTCCTCGTCGAAGGCGACCGAGACCAGATGTCCATCATAATCGGCGTAGAAGAGTTTGCCGGATCCTACCGCAAAACTTGAGTGGGCTAACACCACGAGTTTCTTCTGCTTTGCATCCAGGGAACTCAAGTAAATCCCGCTGGTACGGTCCTCTTTCACCCCGCTGAAGTTGCCCGCCCAGAACAAGAAATGATTGCCGTCGGGGAGAAATACTGGCCAACGGTGCGACTGTTCCCCGGACAAAAGCAGGTGTTCCGTTACCGCGACCGCGCCAGATCCATCTGGATTGATGCGCCACAGTGCAGCCCCCGCGTCGGGCTCGAACAGGATGACATCGTTTTTCGACCAGCTTCCGCCCCGGGCCGCCCACACGGTTGTTAGAGCCTGAGGCGCACCCCCGGCAAGAGCCACTTTCTGCAGCTTGCCGTTCGCGAAGAAAGCGAGATATTGCCCGTCAGGCGACCAAAAGGGGTAGCTCGCACCCTCGGTACCGGGCAACGCTCGGCTATCGGGTGAACCGACCGATTGAACATACAAGACCGACAGTCCCGAGCTTTCCTGAATGGAAACATAGGCAAGCGTCGACCCGTCGGGTGACAAGGCAAAGTGACTGACCTCGCCCGAGAGCGGGATGGCAAACTGCATTGGCCGAGACGGCTGGGAACGATGGGTCAGCAACCAACCTGCCGAGAACCCCACGAGCACAATGGCGGCCGCGATCCAAATCCATGCCGGAGCTCTCCACCGGGTTTTCAGAACACGCGCTGCAACGCTCGAATCCGTTCCCGACAGAGCGCTGAGCGCGAACGAAAGGTCCTTGGCCGACTGGAAGCGCTCTTCCGGATTCTTCTCCAGGCAGCGACGCACGATCCGATCGAGCGTTGGGGGAACATGATGGCTCGTGTCGGTCAATTCCGGCGGGTCTTCTTTGAGGACCGCCGTCATGGTCTCGGCTGCTGTGTCGCGGCGAAATGCGCGCTTGCCACACACCACCTCATAGAGCACGGCGCCGAAAGCAAAGATGTCGGTCCTGGCGTCTACCTGCTCGCCGCGCACCTGTTCAGGCGCCATATAGCTCGCCGTTCCCATCACGACGCCCATAGAAGTATGGGAACTAGTCATGGTGGCGCCCTCTGAAGCTGCCCCCGCCTTGTGCTCAATCTTCGCCAGGCCGAAGTCGAGAATCTTGACGCGAGCATCTCTTGTGACAAAGACGTTTTCCGGCTTCAGATCACGATGGACAATTCCCTTCTCGTGGGCGGCGGCGAGTCCCTGCGCAATCTGCACCGCGTTCTCGATGGCCTTCCGCGGCGACAGCGGACCACGGTCCACCAAGGTGCGCAGGGTCTCGCCCTCGAGCAATTCCGAAACCAGGTACCGCGATCCGTTGCTCTCGCCAACATCGAAGATGGCGAGGATGTTCGGGTGGTTCAGGGCGGCAACCGCACGCGCTTCCTGCTCAAAGCGGTGAAGGCGCTCACGGTCGCGGGCAAAGGAGTCGGGAAGAATCTTAAGCGCTACCTCCCGGCCAAGGCGAGTATCGCGGGCGCGATAGACCTCTCCCATGCCGCCCGCGCCGAGAGGGGATTGAATTTCGTATGGACCAAGTTGCGTGCCATTGGCAAGTGGCATCGGTGGACAGGATTATATAGCCCACTACTGCGAAGAAGCCGGAATTGCCCGCAAGTCAGAGTTGGTTGGCACTAGAATCAGCTCAACGCGAATTGACTCGTCCATCTGCTTCACGGGCTCTTGCGACTCGCGGTAGTTTCCATTGGGAGGGCGCAGGAAGCCGTCTTCGGTTTGACCACAACTCCGCAAGCAGTTAGGATTTCCCTTTGCCCCAGCAGTCCTATTCCATCAAAAGCGAGGAAGAAACATGGCAGCCGTTGATGAAAAAGTGAAGCAAATCATTGTCGAACAACTGGGAGTGGACGAGGGTGAAGTGACCCCCAGCGCCTCCTTCGTGGACGACCTTGGTGCTGACTCGCTGGACACCGTCGAACTGGTCATGGCGTTCGAGGAGGCCTTCGAGATCGAAATTCCCGATGAGGACGCGGAAAAAATCCGCACCGTCCAGGACGCGATCGACTACATTGGCAAGCACTCGAAGGGTGGGAAGTAACAGGTGCGCCGGGTTGTCGTCACAGGCATTGGCCTGATCTGCGCGCTCGGCAACAGCACCGAGGAAGTTTGGCGGAACCTGCTGGCGGGCAAAAGCGGTGTGCACAAGATCACGCACTTCGATACTTCGAGGTACGCCTGCCAGATTGCGGCTGAGGTCAAGAACTTCGATCCCCTGCAATACATCGAAAAAAAAGAGGCGCGCAAGATGGCGCGCTTCATCCATTTCGCCATTGCGGCAGCCGACGAAGCGGTCAGGACTTCGGGCCTGCGAATCACTCCGGAAAACGCCGAGATGGTTGGCGTCCACATCGGTTCCGGCATTGGCGGATTTGACATTATTGAGCGCGAGCACACCAATCTGATGGAAGGTGGTCCGCGCAAAATCTCTCCCTTTTTCATCCCGGCGGCTATCGTGAACCTCGCCGCTGGACAAGTCTCAATGCGCTTCGGCGCCAAGGGGCCGAACGAAGCGACGGCCACGGCTTGCACCACGAGCGCGCATTCGGTGGGAGATTCTTTCCGTATCATTCAGCACGGCGATGCGGACGTGATGATTGCCGGTGGAAGTGAAGCCGCCATCACGCCGATGGGGGTCGGCGGATTTGCTTCGATGCGCGCCCTCTCGACCCGGAACGATGACCCCGAGCGCGCCAGCCGTCCATGGGACAGGGATCGCGATGGATTCGTGATCGGCGAAGGGGCTGGCATTCTGATCATGGAAGAGCTCGAGCATGCCCGCGCACGAGGCGCCACCCCAATCGCAGAGATCGTCGGCTACGGCATGAGCGGCGATGCGTATCACATTACGCAGCCCGCCCCCGAGCACGAAGGCGGGTTCCGCGTTATGCGTAACGCCGCCCGCGATGCCAAGGTGAATGCCACCGATATCGGGTACGTGAACGCGCACGGAACATCGACACCGATTGGCGACACGCTGGAGGCGCATGCAATTCGCAACTTCTTCGGGGACCATAAAGTTGCCGTGAGTTCCACAAAATCCATGACTGGGCACTTGCTTGGCGGAGCCGGGGGCCTCGAAGCAGGCGTCACGGTGCTGGCGCTGCGAGACCAGATGCTCCCGCCCACGATCAACCTGGAAAATCAGGATCCCGGCACCGGCAACATGGACTTCGTTCCCAACCAACCCCGTAAGGCAACTGTCGAATACGCCATGTCGAACTCCTTCGGCTTCGGCGGAACAAACGGGGCTCTGTTGTTCAAGAAGTGGAGCGCGTAGCTCCGTCGAGAAACGCCCGCTTTGAAAGCGACCTCCGGGGCGATCCGAAAAAGCCCAAGCCCACAGAAACTCGCCGGTTAGGGGAGCATCAATTCCGGAAAAAACGGGGCAAATCTCGTAGTTCATGGCCCCGTCATCAGCTACTCATGCGTTTTTGGCCAGCCTCGGTAACAACACCTTCGGGTGCTCCATTGTCCTAATGCACGGTTGCTCTACCCGAAAACCATTGCCAGAATTGGGTTTCGCGGGAGTTTCAGCTGCTAGCTCCTGCCTTTTTGCTCGACAAATGAAGAAACTCGACGGCTGCTGCTGAAGAACTAGGCTGTCCTAAAAGGGAGAACGCCTTGGGAAACTCATTTGTAGCTTTGACCTCCTCCAGAAAATTTCCACTCCGTGCCGCCCTGGTTGATCTCCACGAGAATTCGCGCGTCATGCTGTCTGAGTGCTTCCGCCAGTTCGGCATCGATGCGGTCAGTATGAGCTCCGATCACGCGCCTCGCCTCGCCAAGGAGAAGTTTGAGGCGTGCGTCGTGCGCGTGGGGTCTCACGCAGAGCCCATACTGGAATCGGCACGCAGCTCGCGATCGAACAGCCGAATGGTGATCTATGGCCTGGGGGGCTCTGTAAAGGACGCGATGAGACTGTCGCGGTTTGGACTGAACGCGGTGTTCCAGGAGCCACTCGAGCGCCCCGCAGCGCTCAAACTGGTGAAAGCGACCCAGATGCTTGTGCTGCATGAATTCCGGCGGTACGTGCGGATCCCGGTGGTTACCGCCGTCTCGATAGCGGCCGGGAAAGAAAACTTCATCGCCAGCAGCGTGGAAATCAGCAGCGGAGGTATGTCTCTGAGCACCACCCACCCAGTCAACCCTGGGCAGTCGGTGGAGCTCTCTTTCGCGCTGCTAACGCTGCCGCGCATATGGATCAGAGGCAATATCAGCTGGTGCAAGCCTGCGGAGAAAACCATCGGTATTCGCTTTGATCAACGCGATGAGCGCCGCTTGCGGATCAAAGAATGGGTGGAATCCTACCTGGAGAGCTAACCGCGGCTTAACGCCACTCTCCTTGCGAGCCCCATGCACCTGCTGTCTGCCGCGTCATGCGGCGAAGGCTACTCATCCCCGGCGGAAAATCACCACTCCAACTTAATGAGAGACAGTGCCTGTCGCGGTAGTTCAAACTCCACTTGTGCCATCCCGCGGCCAATTTGGATCCACGTCGGCGAGGTTAGGAGTTGCAACTGTCCGGCCGACTCCAAGGCCTGGTATTGACCCGGCGAAGGTGCCTGTGGCGAGCCCATGAACTTCCAGGTTGCGAAAGAGTTGCTATGGTTTCCATCCACCCGGAAGTGCTCTAGCATGGCGTGGTGCGCATCTTTTGGCAGGCCATCGATGGTCAGCACAATTGAGGCGGGCTGTGCCGACACGTCGTCGTCGTGGTAGTTCCATACCAGAATCTCAACCCCGTGATCATTTTTAGTAGCCAGGGCGCGAATGTCTGCTTTGGCGCGGACTCCTTCGGCAACAATCTGCTCGGTGGCAAGTGCCGCGGGATCCTCAACCTCAGCCCCCTCGTGACCCAGCAGACCGAACATGCGAAATGCGTTGAACACCGGTTTGTCGAGCCCATTGGTGGCTAGCTCGCGGAATCCGGCAAAGTAAGGCTGCTCTTCAAACTGGAATGCCCAAGTGACAATACCCTGCAATTTCACCTGCTCGCGCTCGGCAAGGGCCAACGTCTGACTCAGGGCTTCGGCCGTATAAGCCGCGTACAGAGGTCCATTGCGATATCCATTCCCAGGATTTTTCTGCGCCGAGCAAGCAGCACAGCCTTCCGGATCCCACTCCCCCAGGATGACAGGGGCGTTGCGCCAGCGCGCAGATCCCCCGACAATCTTGAATCCACGTTCGACGGCTCTCAGTTGGGCAGAGATGCCCATCTGCACGTGATCCCCCTGCCAGGTTGGCGATCCTTTGGGATGGAAGGCGATGAATTCCAGGGGTGTTCCCTGCGTGCCGGTCGCGTAATTGCGGCCCTTATCGCAGTGCTCGAGAAACTCATTCAAGAACTGCGCAGACCGCTCCGAGATGCCCGTCGCATCGGGACCGCCGATTTTCGCGTGAGGAATGGCCCGCAGCACTGCATCGACCGAGTAGTCGTAAAGTTTGAAGTACTCCTCATGTGTGCCCTTCCAATATTCGATGTCGGGTTCATTCCATACTTCCCAAAGCCAGGTTTTGACTTCGGCGTCGCCGTAACGCTCGCGCAGGTGCGTAGCAAATTGAAAGACCAGCTCCGCCCACTTCTTGTAGTCCTTTGGGGGATAGGCCCAACCGGTGAAAACCGAGCCATTCGGGAAGTTGTGACGATATGGCTGAGGGTGGGTTGACAGAGCCTCTGGCATAAAGCCAATTTCAACCAGCGGCTTCAAGCCAGCTTGCTCAAAGGTATCGAAGATACGGTCGACGATCTTCCAGTCGTAAACAGGTTTGCCAGCAGCATCCTCCGTGTAGGCGTTCGTTGATCCCCATTTCAACGAGGCGGAGCCGTCGCCGGAGGTCAGGATATTGTGGACGCGAATGTAAGCGGGAGTAGGGCTAAGCTCGGCGATCTCGCGAAGCAGCTTTTTTCCGTTCGGAGCATAGGTGTAATTGGGCTCGTCATAGCCAAAGAAATTCCAGATTAAGGGGAACGATCCGGAGGTCTGACCGGCGTGGACTTGGATAGAGGTCCGAGTTGGTTGAGCGATTGCAGCGCTACCGAGCACGATTGCACACAAAAACCATCTCCACGAATGGATCATAGGATCGCTCCAGTTATTGCGAGGCTGCCCACCTTGCGATTTTAATGAGGTGCGAGATTGGGGTAGCTAACGTTTCACTTGCACGACTCGCCCGTCTTTCCCCACAAATGCGGTTTCCGCCATCCCGATGAAAAGCCCGTGTTCGACCACCCCCGGGATCTCGTGAAGCCTGGCGTTCAACGCGGCGGGGTCGGAGATTTCGCCGAACTTGCAATCGAGAATGTGGTGGCCTTCGTCGGTGACATACAGGCCGCCGTTTTCTTGCTTGCGCAAGCTGACATTCGCGCCCAAGGCCTCAATGCGCCTCTTCACGAGCGTCTCGGCAAACGAGATTACCTCCACCGGCAAGGGAAATCTGCCCAGGTTAGGAACCAGTTTGGCCGATTCAGCCACCACCACGAATCGCTTCGACGCCGAGGCAATAACCTTCTCCCTCAGCATCGCGCCACCACCCCCCTTAATCAGATTCAGGTGAGGATCGATCTCATCCGCGCCATCGATATCAATGTCGATTGCGGGGCTTTCGTCTAGTGTCGTGAGTTGAATCCCGAGCTGCTCGGCTAATGTTTTGGTCGCCTGCGAGGTCGGAATGCCGACGATCTTGAGGCCGGTGCGCACGCGTTCCGCCAAGAAACGAATTGCGAAGCTCGCGGCCGAGCCCGAGCCGAGGCCGACGACACTGCCTGATTCAATGAGTTGGACGGCGGCACGCGCGGCCGCCTGCTTCTCGGCATCGCGCAGGCTTTTGGTGTCGGCTTGAGTGGTCATCGATCGCTGGTGGCCTCCGCGATTGTCCTGGCAAACCCGGAGTTAGGAGCTAAGCTTGCCCTAGGCGAACCGATATTGTGTCACATCTCCCGTTCGAGCAGCGCAGCGAAGAAGCCATCAGAGGGGTGCACGCCGGGAATCGTGCGGAGGTATGGACCTTGAACAAGCGAATCGGGGCTGCACACCAGAGCGCCTTCTCCGCCAAGTTTGTTGAGCTGATCCCGCATGTCGCGCAAGTGGAAGTAGCTGCTCGCCTGCAATGCTTGTTCGATAACGGCTTCGTTCTCCTCCGGTTCGAGTGAGCAGGAGGAATAAACAAGCTGTCCCCCCCTGGCAACCTGCCTCATGGCTGCGCTTAGGATTTCCAGCTGATACGCTTGCATGCGGTCGATGTCTTCTGGGCTCAGCCGCCATTTGATTTCCGGGTTGCGAGCCAGCGTGCCCGTTCCCGTGCAGGGGACATCCGCGAGTATGCGGTCGAAGGTCGCTTGGAACGGAATGGTGCGAGCATCGGCAGCAATGACGTGAACGTTCGGGGCTGGCACCAGGCGCCTCAGGAGCTGGGCGCGATGGGGATGGAGTTCCATGGCAACCACGATTGCGGCCGGGCTCCGTTCGGCGAGAATCCGGGTCTTGCCTCCGGGCGCGGCGCAGCAGTCCAGGATGCGTTCGCCTTGCGCGAGAAGCAGGGCGACGAGTTGCGACGCTTCGTCTTGAATCACCAGCCGCTTTTCGCGGAACGCTCGAGTGCGGGTTATGTCCCCGCTTGCTACGACGTGAGTTTTGGAGAGCAGCTTTCCTGGCTGCAGCGTGATGCCCTGGCTTTCAAGTTCCTTCATCAAGGCTTGATCGGCGCGGAGAACGGTCTCTGGAGCTCGCTGGTCGTACTCACAGATCCGCTCGACCGCCTTTGGGCCATAGCTCGCAGTCCATCTCTTGAGGATCCAATCGGGATGGGCGGTAATCGGGCTCGAAGCGGCCGGTGGATTGATTTTTCGTAGAACCGCATTCACCATTCCTGCCGCTGATCGCTTCCGTGCTTTCTTGATCAGTTCGACGCTTTCGTGGATGGCAGCATGTCGCGGAATGCGATCCAGGAAAAGCAGTTGATAAGCGCCCATCCGGAGAGCCGTAATTACTTCAACATCGAGTTTTCGAAACGGCTTGTCCAAGTGAGCCGCGATCCGGTCATCCAAGGCGCACCGCCAGCGAAGTACGCCCATGGCAATTTCTGTTGCCAGACCGTGGTCCACGGGTGAAAGTGCGGCCGCCCGAGCGGAATGGAGCAGCTCCGTCGCGTATGCTTCGGTAGTCTCAACTCTCAGCAATAGGTCGAATGCCACCGAGCGCGCGGCAGAAACGGACATGGAAAGATTCTAGTGGCATCTGCGAATCGGAGTTTGGCAACCGCTCCTTCGAGTGATGCGCCGTCCGACTTCAGCTACTGAGTCTCTCGTCTTGAGAGGGTCGGTACCCGCGAGCAAAATCCGAAGCAGCCATTCGCTTCTTGCCCTCCGGCTGAACCTCGAGCAACTCGAGCACAGTACTCTGCCCGCAACCAACCAAGAGCTGAGAACCTCGCAGCAACAGTTGACCATCACCCAAAGAGGGTTGGGAGTTGAGCTGTCGCACAGGCCTTGCCGCAGTCACAGCCAGCACTTTGCCCCGGAATTTGGTGAAGGCTCCCGGCCAGGGTTGGAATCCGCGCAAGCGGTTGTAGATTTCCTGGGCCGGGCGGCGGAAGTCGATCGAACCGTGTTCTTTGGTAAGGATCGGGGCGAGAGTCGCTTCGGAATGGTTTTGTGGCTTTGGGGTGATCTCTGTGGCTTGTAAGCGGGATAAGGTCTCGATCATCAGGTCGGCGCCGATCGCGGCCAGTCGCGGCGCGAGTGTTTCAGCAGTATCATCCTCCGCGATCCCGAGTTCCTGTTGCAGCAAAATGTCCCCGGTGTCCAGGCCTTCATCAATGCGCATGGTCGTCACGCCGGTGACTTTCTCCCCGTTGGCAATCGCCCATTGGATGGGAGCAGCACCTCGATACATCGGCAGTAGGGATGCGTGCAGGTTGAGATTCCCGTAGCGTGGCAACTCGAGCATCCACTTGGGAATAATGCGGCCATAGCCGACCACGATGATAGCGTCCGGCGCGATCTCTCGCAGGCGGCTGTTGAGTTCCTCGTTGCTCTTGATCTTTTCCGGTTGGTAGATCGGCAAGTTGTGCCGACTTGCCGCCTGCTTCACGGGCGAGGCAACCAGTTCGAGTCCACGGCCCTTAGGGCGATCGGGTTGCGTAAGCACCAAGTGAACCTGGAACCCTGCTGCGACCAGCTTTTCCAGGGTTGGAACCGCGAACTGTGGAGTGCCGCAAAAGACGAGATGGAGCGATTGAGACATTGCACCAAGGAATCATTGCAGAAAACGACTGAATCGCTCAATGATTCAATCAGTCAGATCGTTTACCACTCTCCGGCCTTGATTAGCTTCCGGATTTTGCGCTTCATCAGGTCACGCTTCAGGGCGCTGATGTGGCTGATGTAGAGTTTGCCGTTCAAGTGGTCGGTTTCGTGCAGGAACGCGCGCGCCAGCAGGTCTTCGCCGGTCTTTTCGTACCACTTCCCATTGATGTCCTGAGCCCGAACGGTCACAATTTTTGGTCGAGTTACGTTTTCGCGGAATTCCGGAATGCTGAGGCAGCCTTCGCTCTGAGTTTGCTTGCCTTCGGTATGAATGATCTCGGGATTCGCTAGAACCAGCTTGGCTTTGGGATCTTCTTTGAAGGTCACGTCGATCACCGCCAGACGCTTAGAGATCCCGATCTGCGGCGCCGCCAGTCCCACCCCTTTGGCTTCGTACATGGACTCGAACATGTCCTCAACCAGCTTCTTCAATTCGTCGCCAAACTCCGTGACGCGCTCGGCGCTGGTTTCGAGCACTGGGTTTCCAAATTTCACGATGGGATAGATCATGCGGCAGTTTGCTAGTTTCAGAGTTTCAAGTTTCCAGTCTCGAGACAGTCGATTGCGTGACTGCACTTGCGCAATCAGAGGAGTTTCAGGTTTAAAATCTGCGATTGCTCGCAATATGAAACTCAGAACTTGAAACCACTCAGAAGTTTTTCAGTTGCTCCAGGTACCCCTCGAAATTGCGGCGAGTCTCGATCATTGAGTCGCCGCCAAACTTATCTAGTGCGAACTTCGCCAGCGTGAGGGCCATCATGGCCTCACCGACAACCCCTGCAGCCGGAACTACGCACACATCCGAACGCTCATATGCAGCCTTCACCGGCTCGCGGGTGGCGAAGTCCACTGATTGTAACGGACGGCGAAGCGTGGAAATCGGCTTAAGGTATCCGCGAGCCCGAATTTCTTGACCGTTCGAAACCCCACCTTCGATGCCGCCGGCGTTGTTTCGGGGGCGAGAAAAATGCGTGTAGCCCGATTTTGCGTCGTATCCAATTTCGTCGTGTACTTTAGATCCCGGCGTATACGCCGCCGTAACCCCCGATCCGATTTCCACCGCCTTTACCGCCTGCATCGACATGATGGCAGCTGCCAGGGCTGCGTCTAGGCGCTCATCCCACTGAACGTACGTACCCAAGCCTGGCGGAACGTTATGCGCGACCACCTCGAACACGCCGCCCACGGAATCTCCGGTGCGAAGCACCTTATCCACTTCGTCCTTCATGCGGGGTTCGGCTTCGGGATCGGCGCAGTTCAACAAGATCTCCTCTCGTTTGCAGCTGGCGACGATTTCTTCCCACCTGATCTCATGCTGAACCTGGGCGGCTCCGACCGCGACCACGTGACTGAGCACCTCGATTCCAAGCTCGCGCAAGAACAACTTGGCCAGCGAACCAATGGCAACCCGCGCCGCCGTCTCCCTGGCCGACGCCCGCTCCAAAACGTACCGAGCTTCGGGGAAGTTGTACTTTAGGGCTCCGGCTAGGTCGGCGTGTCCAGGCCTGGGGGATGCGACCCGCTTGTGCAACTTCGGGTCGCCGGACTCGACCGGAAGCTGCTCTTGCCAGTTCTTCCAGTCTCGGTTCTCGAGCAGCAAGGAGATGGGCGAGGCGATGGTTTTCCCATGTCTCACCCCCGACAAGATCCGGGCGGTATCCCGCTCGATTTTCATGCGCCCCCCGCGGCCATAGCCCTGCTGGCGGCGCCATAGTTCCCGGTTTACGAAGTCGAGCGGGATTTCCAGCCCGGAGGGCAGGCCGGAAAGAAAAGCAAGCAGTGCCTCCCCGTGAGACTCCCCAGACGTGAAGTATTTCAGCACTAATCAGGATTGTAGCCGATTGCTTTGAGGGGGGTCAGTGCCGAGAAACCACTTTCCCGGCCTTATTCCTCGGGCAAACCCGCAACTCCGGTCTTCATCAAACATCCGGCTGTCGATGTACCGTCAGCCGGACGCGCTAAAATGACGAGCAAAGCTCGAAGTACCGACTTCGTCCAACTCGTCTGTAATCTCAATCTGATATCGAGGTGACGTGTGCGCTCGCGACGTACATCCAAACTAAGGACCGAGCCTTCCGAGGACCTTTCCCGGCAGCTCCTGAACGCCCAGGAAGAGGAGCGGCGTCGCATCAGCCGTGAATTGCACGATGAGACTGGCCAGGGACTGATGGTCCTGCGGTTCCAGCTGGAGATGCTGGCGAGTGACGCGAAAGGTCAAGATGACAAGGCTAAGATTCAGGAATCTTTGGAGCTGCTCGACCGCACCATTGAAGGCCTTCGGCGCACCATCGCCAGGCTCTCGCCTCGAGTTTTAGAGGAATTGGGGTTGCTTGCGGGCATTCGACGCGAGGCCCAGCTCGTATCCCGACATACGGGAATCGCGGGAGACTTGCAAGTGCCAGAGGAAATTCAACCGTTGCGTCGCGAACTAGAGGTCGCTATCTATCGTTCCGTGCAGGAGGCTTTGCACAATATTGCCAAACATTCACGCGCCAGCCATTTCTGCGTGAAGCTCGATGTGGCTTCATCCAAGGTGACTGTACTCATCGAGGACGACGGGGTGGGCTTTTCACCACGAACCGCGCGAGATCGCGGCTTCGGCCTCGAAGGAATGCGGGAGCGCGCTGCGGCCCTGGGCGGTTCGGTGACCGTACGTTCAGGGCAGGAAAAAGGCACACGCATCCGCCTCTTGTTCCCGATTGAGTCGGCGCGAAACGTCAACCCAGCAACACTTGAAAACTCACTGCATCGTGTAAACGCAGCCTAACTTCGTCATCGTCCATGCCCATTCGTTGTCTTATCGTTGATGACCACACGCTGTTTCGAGAAGGATTGAAACGCGTGCTGGAGAGCGAACCCGGAATCGAAGTGGTGGGCGAGGCCCGCGACGCCTCCGAGGCGATCGAGCGTGCCATGTTCCTCAAACCTGATGTCGTGCTCATGGACATCGGGATGCCGGGGCTTTCCAGCTTTGAAGCCTCGCGGCGGATTACCCGAGAGATGCCAGGGCGCCGCGTGATCTTCCTCACCATGTATGAAGATGAGGAGTATCTGCTGCAATGTCTGGACGCCGGCGCCTCCGGCTACATCCTTAAAGACGCTCCAGCGCCACGTCTGATCGGGGCAGTGCGCGACGTGAGCGCAGGAAGGAAGTATCTGAGCCCGCAGGTCCTCGGAAAATTGGTGGACGACTTTCGCTCACGTTCGAGTTCTGGGGTCGCGCGTGGCTCTACTCTGACACCTCGCGAGCGTGAAGTGATCAAGATGCTCGCGGAGGGAAACTCGGTTCGCCAGATTGCGGCCATTCTCGGCTTGAGCATCAAGACCGTGGAAGCGCACAAGTTCAACCTCATGCGCAAGCTCAACATCCACAACAAAGCGCAGCTTGTCACCTACGCGATCCAAAAGAAAATTGTGAAAATGCCCGCCGGAGCTTGAGGCCCGTTTGATCGACCTCGGGTGACCGGGGAAATCGGGCACGCTCCACACCCCACCTGCAGCCTTCCCTGGCTGGCGTTCGACTCTTCCGACCTCTCTCAGGCGGCGGATTGCCTCGACTCAAAACCTAAACGTTGCAAACAAAAGAAATTGTTGACATTTTCATCAAGGTACCGCAATATCTTGAGTCAGAGATGGGACCGGCACAAAATGTCGGCCCTCATCTGTTGCATTTGGGCCCTGAGTAACGATGTTCTAAGGGAAAATCGTCCAGGAGGGAAAATAGATGCCAGCGAAGAAAAAGGCTGCCAAAAAGAAAAAGCACTAACAGCGAGTAACACTCGCATTCAGGTTTTACCAGGCCTCTCGACGGAAACCCCTCTCGAGAGGTTTTTTCTTGTCCATGTCGCTCCAGTGCTTGTTCTCCGTCCCGGATCGTGCTAGAAACGCGGAAGACAGTGTGTGCCATATGGAGTTGCGCATGAGTGCTCGCCCCAAGTCCAAAGCAAGCGCATCGCGGAAAGATGACATCATCATTCCCGAAAAGCTGTATTTCCGTATTGGCGAGGTCTCCACGCTCTGCAAGCTGCCGGCATACGTGCTGCGTTTCTGGGAAACCGAGTTCCCGCAATTGAAGCCGGTTAAAAGCAGCACCGGCCAGCGCATGTATCGCCGCAAGGAAGTCGAAACAGTGTTGCGGATTAAGCAATTGTTGTACGACGAGGGGTTCACCATTGCAGGCGCGCGGCAGCAATTGCGAGTTGAAAACAAAACACAGGCACCACTGCCATTCCCGACTCATTCGACGGGGGAATTGAAGCGTCTCCGGCATGGGTTGGAGGAGATTCTGACGATACTCTCTCCTCGCGCGTGAGCCTTACGGTCGCACAGCAGAAGGCCACTCGTGGTTTGCTGGTCGGCTCAGTGGCGCAGCCGGCGGACGATGTCTTCCAGATCGCCCCTCTGAAACAATCGGATTCCTGCAACACCTGCCGCTCCGCACGCAAGGCATGATCTTGCGTTTTCGAGCGTGAGACCACCAAGGGCGAAAACCGGAATTCCATGTGCACACGCCGCCCGCAATGCGGTGATCCCCACGCCCGCCGTGCCTCCCTTTTCAAAGACGGGACCGAACACGGCGAAGTCTGCGCCCGCAAATTTTGCAGATCGGACTTCTTCCTCCGAATGACATGACGCGGCGACAACCGGCTCGCCCGTCGAACCCGCTGCCTGCCAGATCCGCCGCACCTCAAGGGGAGAAATGTCCCGGGATCGAAGGTTCACACCATCAGCCCCGATCGCGAGGGCCACATCGGTACGCGAATTGAGGAGCACGCGAGTTTTGCTTCGGCTGCGGCGCACAGTATCGACCACCTCGCAAGCTAATTGTTCCAACTGTCGCCCGGGAAGATCCTTCTCCCGCAACTGGATATAGTCGACGCCGGCAGCAACTACTTCCCGAACCTTGACCAGTAGGTGCCGGCACCGTTGAGCCTCGGAGCCGGAAAACTGAGTGCGATCGGTGATGTAGTAGAGGAGCAAGAATCGGTCGTCAGTTCTCAGTTGCCAAGTTCCAGTCCCCATCCTCTGGAAGCGGAGAGCCGGAAACGAGCAACCGTGCTCATGGGTTCATCTTCACCGTGCTTATGGGTTCGTCTTCGCAATTTCCGGTACAACCTCGCCCACACGCCGCGGTCGATCGGGCCCAAGGTGATACTTTGTCAGACCCTGCTTGAGAACCTCGAACCCTTCTTCTGGCGTGTCCACCATCGTGAACAGATCAAGATCGAGGGGGGAAATTGCGCCCGCGTCGGCCATGGTTTGGAAGTTGATGAGCCGGTTCCAGTATTCGCGGCCGTAAATCACCACCAGAATCTTCTTCGCGAGCTTCTGAGTTTGTGCGAGCGTTAGGATCTCGAACAATTCATCGAGGGTTCCGAAACCTCCCGGAAAGATGACCAGCGCTTTTGCCAGATAGGCGAACCAGAACTTGCGCATGAAAAAGTAGTGGAAGTCGAAGTTGAGCGAGGGCGTGATGTAAGGGTTTGCGTGCTGCTCAAACGGCAGGCGAATGTTGAGTCCAATGGTTTTGGCTCCAGCCTCCCGCGCCCCGCGATTTGCCGCTTCCATGATGCCGGGCCCGCCGCCGGTCGTCACCACGAATCGGCGCCGCCGAGCCGGAATATTCGCGGACCATTGACTTAGCAGGAACGCCATTCTTCGCGCGTCTTCGTAGTAGCGTGCCATGTCGACGCCGGCGCGAGCCATGTTGCGCTTGTCTTCTTCGGCTTCGGGCGTGAGATGCTCGGCAGCCTTACCGGCATCGGCGAGACTGTGAAAACGCGCTGAACCGAAAAACACCACGGTGTCCTGAATTTGTTCGCGGCGAAATCGTGCCAAGGGCTCGACGTACTCCGACAGGATGCGCAGAATCCGTCCGTCGGGGCTATTCAGAAAATGAGGATTTTCGTATGCAAGAGGAGCGCTTTGATCGTGGTCGGTAGTCATAAGGTGGCTATCGGGCCGTGGTCACTGGCCGGTCGCTTTTTTATGAAATGGCTTCCGATGGACACTGGCTCGTGGTCACTTGCCACCGTCCACTGGTTTCTCATGATAGTAGATGGCTTCCCAGAACCCCAACCACAGGTTCAACACTCCCAGCCCGCTGCACAATCCGCGGAAGAATCCGTTCGAGACGATGGAACGGAGGTTAGGCATCGAAAGCAACAGGGGACTGTCAGTCCACTTGGGCGTCCACGGCAGGATGATTAGCAATACGCCGAAGGTTGCGCACAATGTTACAAACAGGAGCGCCCGGATTCGCACGAGCCAGACGCCGGTCCGGCTTACCCTACTTCCTGAATCGGGATGATTGTCAGATCCCGCCCCGTATTCTCGTGCCTGCCGAGACTCTTCTGAAACCGGGACCGAAGGAACTGTCTTGGGGTCGACGGTCACGCATTGCTCCGGGCGTGTGGCTTCTGGAAGCAGCCGGGTGGCTTCGGTCGCATCCGGTTATTTTACGACCTCAGGGCTTTGATCCGCTCACCGACATCCCGGTAATCGATGTTGCTGCTGTAGACTTCGAGGAAGTTGTTCAATGCTGCGGCCCTATTGCCTGCGCTCTCCCATGAGGACGCAAGCTCGTAGTGGAGAGCCGTGCGCGTCTCCTGGTCGATGCCAGGCACCTTCAGCGCTGTCTCGTACCAACGGACGGCGGCTTGCGGAATTCCCTTGTCGAGGAAACACTGCGCCAGCCAGGTATAAGTCTGCATCAGTTGCGAGAACGCATGACCGCGCTCTGCGGCTTGTGTAACCTTTTGGAATTCGCCAATTGCTTCGTCGAGCAATCCCATCTCGCGGAAGGCAACGCCCAGGTTGTAGTGAGTCTCGGGATCCTCGTCGGTGCCCACCGGATCGCCCTCAAGTTCCTGCTTGAGTTCGCCGAAAATGTCGGCAAGATCCACGCCGGCGCCTGAAAGAGGAGCGGCGGTCGCCTGAGGAGCACGTGGCTGCCGAGGCGCAACTGGTGTGGTCGAGGCGTGAGCTACTGGGCCGGTTGCGGTAGCGACGGCCGCGTGCGCCAGCGGTGCACTGGCTCGCGTGGCAGGTTGCTCAGGCGGTGCGGCCGTTTCGGTCCCGAACGAAGCTTCTAGGTCGGAAACGAAATCATCGAGACTATTCGAGCGGAATTCCTGCCCGGATGCATAAGGATGCCCCCCCGCCGGTTCCGGTGCGGCGGGAATTGAGGCGCGAACTTCTGGCCTTGCCGCCTCCGGCTTCGGCCCTTCGGTCGTCAGGAAATCATCCCCCAGCGAGTCTTCTAGATCCGAAACCAGTTCCTGCAACACGGGACGCTGCTCCGGCGGCGTTTTCTCGCGCGGAACCTGCGGCGCTTCGGCCGCAGCCGGTCGCGCTTGAGGCCATGGTTGGGTCATCGTCGACGCTGCCGAAGCTGTACGCGGTTGCTCTCGAACCGCCTCGATGACGGGTTCCTCGGCTTCAGCCGGCGCTGGTTCTTCGATCGCAATTTCTGCCTCAGGCGCAGAGGCTGTGGGTTGTTGCTTCGCCGAATCGACGCCCACTCGCAACATCGCTAGCTCAGCCGAGTCTGGCGATTTCGCCTCCAGGCGCGTCAGCACGACATCAGCCTGATCGATCATGCCTTGGCCGAGGTAGAAGCGGACCTCCTCGATTGAGTCTTCTATTTGCGTGTCGCGAGAGGAAAAGGTTTCGACTTCAGGCGCACTTGCCGTTGTTCCGGCTGCGCTGGCGGACAAAACCTTCGATTGCTCCGGTTCTTCTACCGCCGCTTCTGATGTTGGCCCTTGGACTTCGAGATGGTCCTCCCACTCGCTCGTTCCATCGATGGTCGGGGCCTCGGCTGGGACTCGCGCAACTGGACCAAGCGGCGCTTCGCTCTTCGACGTATCTGCAGGCTGCGAGGTTTGTTGCGAGGTGGAAGCGGCGCTTCCTGGGACATGGAAGAAGACGCCACTGGGAGTTGCGGACACGACTGGTTCTGGGCGCGCTGCAACCGGCGCAGGATGGGACTCGGATGCCGCGGCGGGGGCGGGGGCATGCTCTTCATGCTCGGGGGCCTCGACCACGGGAGCGGAAATCTCAAACTCTGGCGCGTGAGGGTTGTGCGCCGCAACGGGCAGTTCCGATGAAGGCGACGCAGCGCCTCCACTCCGCCGCTCGTACTTCGCAGCCAAATCTCCGTACCGTGCGGCCTCCTCGGGGTGGTTCGCGTCCTGATAAATGCTTTCCAGCGTACGGCAACATGCGCCCGCTTCAGCGAATTTTCCAGCGCGGGTATGAAGGGCAGCCAACCTCTGGTTGACGCGGAGATCGCGCGGGGCTTTCGGCAAAACCGAAATCAACGGTTCAAGCGCCTTCGCCGGCATGTTGTACGAGATGAACAATTCGGCATCGGTCATCGCCGCGCGTACCGCCTGCAACGCCTCATCGTCATTTTTCTGCTCAATGAACGGGGCCGTTGCTTCCAGCTCCTCGAGAAGAACGGCGCCTTCTTCCGGCGTGATGAGATGCTGTACGTTTGCCGCACCCTGCTTCTCCGCGACTTGCTGATAGTTCTTCGCGTGCATCGGGTTTGCCGGCTCCAACTGCATCAAGATCTGGTAATATTCGCGCGCCTTCTCCAAATCATTGTTTTGTACGAAGGCGTGAGCCAGCAGCTCGTAGATCTCGGTGAGATGGGTCGTGTCCCCGGCCTTCTGATACAGAGCTAGCACGGCTTCCAACGCCTGCGTATCTTCTTTGACGTAGCCGACAATCGAACGCAGGGACTCCATAAACTTCGCCCCGTCGTTCTTGAGAAGACGGTCAGCATTCTCGTCAAAAACCTGCAGAGCCTCACGATAGCGCTGCGCTTCCATGAGCGCGTCGGAATACTCCGTGATGGCGGACCCTTCATCGTGAACACTAGCCAATTTTGAGGCGATGCTCCCGGCTTCCGGGTAATTCTTGGATCGGAGGTAAGCCTGAAAAAGTGCCTTCAAACCTTCGAGGTTCGAATCGAGGTCGGAAACCTTAGTTAGGGTAGTGATCGCGGCTGCCGCATCACCGGCATCGAGGGCGGCACGTCCGCGAAGCACCAGAGCATAGCTGTTACCGGGCTCCAACTTGAGCATGCGCTGAAGGATTTCGTCGGCCGCGGCAAGCTGCCCTTTTGCCCGAAGATTTTCCGCAGCGCCGGTCAGAATCTTCCACGCTTCCGGCTTCTTGCCCATACGGACGTAGACTTCTGCCAGCTTGGTCCGCATGGCAACGTTGTCCGGGTCCATCTCAAGCGTTTTCTCGAAAATCTTGACCGCCTGATCCAGCTGTCCCGACCGCAAGAAATCTTCCGCGACTTGCAGATACTGCGCGCGCGCGTCGTTGAACAGACCCTGTTGCGTATACAGTTCCGCGAGACGCAACACGCAGTCGGTGGACGACTTCAGCTTGCTGAGCTTCTTGTACATCGCGATCGCCTTCACCGTGAAACCTTGTGAAGCGTACGCGTCGCCAACGCTCCGGAAGCATTCCGCCGCCTTCTCGTTCTCCCCCACACGGGCATGCAGATCGCCGACCGTGTTCATGACGGTCAGATCTTTGGGATCGGCTTTGAGGATTTTCTCGTACTCGGTGATTGCGTTCTGAAGCTTGCCCTGTTGGACGCACTTCTCGGCCGCGCTGAGCACCTTCTGTTTATTGAACCCGAAACCAAACGCCATAAGATTGCCGACTCCAGCAGCGTGCTTTCCCCGCAGGGAGTTAAACCAGTCCTGGTACGACTGCCGACTTCTCGGGACGGCCACTCGGACAAGCCTGATTGTACGGCTGGACACTCAGAATCGTATGGTTACTAAGGGTTACCGAAGGGGAGTGTACGAGTGGGTAGAGAAGAATTTCGGAGGCCGAAACAGGGATATTGGGACCTGGAATCGTTTGAAAATCGGAGGGCCTGAAGTCCTGTGCCTTTCAGCGATCCCATCCTTCGCTGATTCCGTCGCCTAGGCCCTCGCCGCGGCAGCCAGCACAAAGATCATGATGACGAGAACGAGCGGCCGGGGCAGCTTGCGCAAGATTTTCCAAGCTACGTAACTCATCTAAGATCCTCCGACATGCAGGAGACCTGCGGCATGAGATAAACGTGTCGGCCAGATTGAACTGTGAACGGACCCGGAGTTGAGGACGGCGGCATTCTAAGCAAATCGCTCCGCCCAAAGCAAGAGGCGATTCCAGTCCACGGTACGTCCAGTTAACCCCTAGCAGCCAAATAGGTTAGGCTTTTATTACATGGCGTCGACACTGGCCGATTATCTAGCTCGGTTCGAATCTCTCGGTGGGGAACCGAGCTATTCCGAACGACAGGGATACCGCACCGTCCGACACAGCTATCGCGACGTCGCTCGCATGGCCTATGGTTTCGCTGCGGAACTTGAGTCCAAGGGCATTCGCAAGGGCGATCGCGTGATGTTGTGGGGGCCGAACTCCGCGGCGTGGGTCGCGGCGTTTTTCGGATGCGCCTATCGCGGGGTGATCGCCGTTCCCATCGATGATTCGGCCACTCCCGATTTTGCCATGCGGGTTTTTCACCATGTCGAGGCGAAGCTGCTCGTGTGCTCGCGGCAACATGCGCCGGCGAATCTTGCGTTTCTGCTGTTTGAGGAATGGAAGGCGCGAGCGATGGCGGCCTCCCCACCCGAACCGATCGACCCACAAGATCCTCTTCAGATCGTCTTCACTTCTGGCACCACCGGTGATCCGAAAGGTGTGGTGATTACACACGGAAACGTGCTCGCCAACGTTGCGCCGCTCGAAGCGCAGATCGGTCCTTATTTGAAGCACGAATGGGTCGTCCATCCCATCCGTTTTCTCAACCTGCTTCCGTTGAGTCATGTCTTCGGTCAGTTTCTGGGGATGTACTTGCCGTCGCTCCTGCGCGGGACGGTTCTGTTCCAGGACACTCTGAAGCCGGCTGACGTCCAGCACACAATCAAACGCGAGCGAATCTCCGTCCTGGTTGCGGTGCCGCGAATGGCGCAGTCACTCAAAGAGAAGGTCGAGCGCGATCTGGAGGCGGAAGGCCAGATCGCGGACTTCCGTGAAAAGTTTAGCGCGGCCGAGGGGAAGCACTTCCTGCTCCGGTGGTGGACTTTTCGACGTGTTCATCGACGGTTTGGATGGAAGTTCTGGGCATTCATTTCTGGAGGCGCCGCGCTAGATTCCGAGACGGAAGAGTTTTGGCGGCGAATCGGATATGCGGTTGTTCAAGGCTACGGACTGACGGAAACGACGTCGCTGATCAGCGTCAATCATCCGTTCAAGACCGGCAGAGGTTCGATTGGGAAAGTACTGGCCGGTCGCGAGGTTCGGCTGGCGGCGGACGGCGAGATCTTGGTTCGTGGCAGCGGAGTCGCTTCGGGATATTGGAATGCCGGCCACCTCGAACCGGTTTCGTCCGAGGGCGGGTGGTACCACACCGGCGACATCGGCGAGCTTGATCGCGAAGGCAATCTCTATTTCAAGGGCCGCAAGAAGGATGTGATCGTCACTCCGGCCGGCATGAACGTCTATCCGGAGGACGTGGAGAATGCCATCAAGCGCGAAGGGCAGGTTAAGGATTGTGTTGTGGTGCCGCTTGCGATCGGTGGCAATGCGGAACCCGCCGCAGCGTTGATTCTCCGGAGCGTGGAAGCCGATCCGGAGAGCGTGATTGAGCGCGCCAACCAGAGTCTCGCCGAGTACCAACGGGTTTTGCGATATGTTGTCTGGCCGGACCAGGACTTTCCCCGAACCTCCACACTGAAGCCCCGCCGCGCCGAGATCGCCGAAACTGTGCACCACATGCTCGCCCTCTCGGGAGCACCCGTAAAGGGTCATCCCCAGACCATATCCGACCTCCTCTCGGCGGTTACCCAGCGCTCTGTCAGCTCCTCCGAAGACCTCACCGCCGATTTGCACCTCACTTCACTCGAACGCGTCGAGCTGCTCGGTGCGCTAGAAGAGAAATATCAGCTTGATCTAAGCGAGACCCGGTTTTCTGGGATTAAAAGTATCGCGGACCTTGCCGGAGTGCTGAAGGGGGGAGCGACGGAAAAAGCCAGGTACGACTATCCTGCCTGGGCGCAAAAGTGGCCGTCCACCTGGATCCGGTTTGCAGTACATTACCTGTTGCTTCGGCCTGCGGTGTTCATTCTGGGCTGGCCGCGGATTGTGGGGAGGGAGAACCTGCGCGGCGTCAACGGCCCACTGCTTGTCGTCTGCAACCACATCGACGACGTCGATGTGGGCTTCGTACAAACCGCGCTGCCATTCCGGCTGCGGCACAAACTTGCGACCGCGGCGGGGGGGGAAGCGCTCCAGGCGCTGCGGACGCCCGCGGTAGATCGCAACATTCTCTTACGTATTTTCGATCGTATGGAGTGGTTCTTCGGCGTGATGCTGCTGAACTTGTTCCCTCTTCCGCGTCAAGCTGGGTTCCGCGACAGCTTCGTTTTTGCGGGCGAATCCGTCGATCGCGGGTATAGCATTCTGGTTTTTCCCGAGGGCCGTCACACCCTCGATGGCAGCATGAATCCATTTCGCTCAGGCATTGGATTGCTCTCCGAGAACTTGGGAATTCCCGTTCTGCCCATGCGAATTGATGGCCTATTCGAGGTTAAGCAAGCCCACAAGCGCATTGCGCGCCCCTACCGGATCTCCGTCAAGATTGGTTCCCCCATCAGCTTCCCGAGAGGAACCGATCCCGAGGCCATCCCGGCGATTCTCCAGCGGAACATCGCCGGCCTATAGCTCTTTCCACAGGATAAACAGTTTATTCACAGCTTCTTAGGGACCCTTTACAGAAAATCCTGTAGCCGACCTACGGGGCTTCGACTGGCTCGTAATTCCCTCCCTTGGGCGCCCTGGCGGGACCGTTTGTGATCGGGGGACGAATCGTGGGGAAAGCCCTACGAATGACGATGCGGGTACCGGTGCGAGCGAGTCTACCCCGACGACCGCTCCCTGATTTTGGTGTCGACGAAAGCTAGAAGTATTCGACCCCGGCACTTAGAGAATATTTTTATGAGCCAACATCCGCGCCTGGCAGTAAATGTTCTACGCAGGCAAGAGCTGTTTGACTTTCCTAGACCGCGTAACGCATTTGGACTCGGCTTCTAGACTTTCGAAGTGGCTCGGTGGCGCTTCACCTCACGCGCAGGCAGACGTGAGCTCTCTTGCGACATCGTGAGCTCGCTTGCGGTCTCAAAGTACCAACCTGCCTAAATTCGAGGGCATCCTATTTTTGCCCGCGCGGCGGGATCTTTCTTTTGAGGAGCACACCAATGGCAGGTACCAAGTCAGCCGCTAGACCACTCACCAACCATGACGAGATTCGCCGCTGGGCGCAAAAACACAGGGCCCAACCCGCCTGCGTACGGCGCACCCGGGGGGGCAAAGACATTGGCATGATTCACCTAGACGTCCCTGGCTATAGCGGAGAAGGATCACTCGAAGAAGTATCTTGGAACGAATGGTTCCAAAAGTTTGACCAGAGCAACCTGGCATTACTGGTTCAGGAGCAGACTGCACACGGACAGAAGAGCAACTTCAACAAGCTCGTGAGTCGCGACAGGGCTGAGCACAGTGGGCATCACGGCGGTCGTGCCACCAGGCGTTCGTCATCTCGCGGCTCGAAACCCTCCGAGACGAGCAACGCGCACTCAACAGCGTCCCATGATGATTTCGATATCGGGGAAGAAGTTGACGTCGAGGGGACAACCAGATCCGGATCGCGGGGGAAGCATCGAGCCCGTCGTAGTGCCGGCTTTCGCTCGCGGAAGGGACGGGCAGCGGCGGCGCGACGAGCAAGCTCTTCGGCACGGGGACAGCGGTTACGTCGCATCATTGCACGCGGCTCCTCAAGCAAGCGAAGCTCAGCCCGCCGAACTTTGTCCCGCACCAAAAGAGCGAACTCGCGGACTAGCCGTCCGACCCCCCGCAGTTCACGTGGGGGCTCGCGCGGCTTGCAAATAGTTGGCAAGAAGTCGGCACGCCGGGCCCGCGGCGCGCGCGGGTCGGGTCGTGGCCGTGGTGGCAGTCGCAGAGCTGCCTAGTCCCGAGTATCTCTGGCTGGCGTGCGGGCGGTAAAAAAAGGCCGGCCCGGAGGAGCGTGACATGAGCCGGCCCTGCGCAATTGTTGCGCGAATCCTAGACCCCCCTGGCGAAAGGACGGTCGGCTGGTCAGGATCGCACGGGCAAAATCTCCGGGAAGCTACTTCGTCTGCGAGAAAATGGGTCAGCTCGGAGACCAAAAGCTGACCCAAAAAGAACCGCTGACGAAGAGCTGCGCTAACGGAGCGTCTTACTTCGCGCCCCCCAAGGCGCGAAACTTCACCGTAACCGGCTCTTCCGAAGCGGTCAATTCCGCAAAAGTTGCACGCAAGCTACAACTTTGGGTGTAGGGCGGGGCGTAAACTCTTTTGCGCCAGAGGGGTATCGAACACGTAGAGGCTCAAAGGGCTGTCGTCTATAATCCTCGACCATGCGGCCGGTTCCTTCAGTACTGGACCTTGTCAGTCGCAGGCTTGCCCTTCCCAAGAGCCGTGGCGGACGGAACGAAACAGAGCGCGTGCTGGCCTTCGTGCGCGTGGTTCTTGCACTGATATCTCTCCTTTTATTACGTCTTAAGCCGGAAGAGGCTTTTCCCATCCATTGGGCGGTCGTCTTGACGGTTGTTTATTCCGCGCACGCCCTAGCATTGCTGGTGCTCTTCTGGTCGCGTCAGAAAGTTTCCCCTGGCATGGCTTTGCTCGTGCATTCTATCGATGTCCTTTGGCCTGCCATAATTAGTGTTTTTGCCGCAAGTACCGGTGGACCGTTTTTTTTGTTTTTTATTTTTGCGTTGCTGGCGGCAGCCTTGCGCTGGGGAATGCGCGAAACCGCCCTCACCACGGTCGCGCTCGTCGCGGTGATGGCTTCCGATGCGGTCGCACGGTCGCGCATTCCGTTGCTGCAGTTTCTGGGAGAACCCTCTGCCATCGACCTGGTGTTGCGAACGACCTATCTCCTGATTTTTGCCTTTCTCATTGGCTATATCGCCGAGGCGGAGAAGCGCGGCGCTGCAGAAGAATTCAGCATCTCCAGTCTTTCCGCCAAGGTGCGAGTGGAAGCCGGCCTGAAAGGCACGATTCAGATCGTCATGCAGGAGGTGTTGAAACTCTTCGGAGGACGAGAGTTGCTGGTGATCACGCGAGAATCCCAGGGCCAGCTGGTCATGTTGTGGCGCGCCGAAGTCCGGGATGAGGGCGTGGTTTTCACCTGGCGCCAGCTCGATGAAACGGAACAGCAGGAGTACCTGTGCGTCATGGGGGAGGATTCGGCTGGCGCAGCCTGGCGTGACCGGAGCACCACCAGTTCCATCACTCTGGACAAAAACGGTTCCCGTACGAGCGGACAGCAATGCTATCTGGCCGCGCGCTTTGTCGCCGAACACCCGTTTCGAGTGTTGCTCGCCTGCGCGATTTCCGCGGCCCCCGACGTCTCTGCCAGGCTGCTGCTCTTCGAGCCGCGGCTAGGTGGCCGGCGAGAGACGCAGTTGCGCTTTCTTCAGGATCTCGCAAACCTCGTCGCGCCTTCCGTGTATAACGTGTACCTGCTGCGCCGCTTAAGGTCGCGAGCTGCTGCGGTCGAGCGAGCCCGTGTCTCCCGCGAGTTGCACGACGGGGTAGTCCAGTCGCTGCACGCGATTGCGTTCCGGCTCTATGCTCTGCGCACTCGGGCGACCAGTTCGGAGGCGGAACGCGATCAGGAATTAGTCGAAGTGCAGCAGCTGGTGCAGAGTGAAGCGGCGAACGTACGAGATTTGATCCATCAGCTAGAACCGATCGAATTCGATCCCCGTCACCTGGTCGAATTTCTTTCCGGTATGGTCACTCGATACCGGCAGGACACCGGTATTGGCGCGCAGTTCGTCTGCGATTCTCCGGAGGTAAGCTTGCCTCCCACTACCTGCCGCGAGATTGCAGGAATTGTGCGCGAGGCACTAGCCAATGTTCGCCGTCACAGTGGGGCGCAGCACGCCCTCGTGCGGCTGACCCGCCAACATGGCGGCTGGATGCTGATCGTTGAAGATGACGGGCGCGGCTTCGAATTCAGCGGTCGCTTCACGCACTCTCAGCTGGAGGAGAATCGTCGCGGCCCCCTCGTAATCCAGCAGCGCGTTCGTGCGCTTGATGGGGAGCTGACAATTGTTTCCAAAGCTGGACATGGCGCCCGCTTGGAGATTAAGATTCCTGACTTCGCTCGCGCCAGTATTGCTTAGAACCCACATATGGAAAACCAACCCATACGCCTTATCATTGCCGACGACCACGCGATTTTTCGCGATGGTTTGCGTCGTCTGCTCGCAACTCAGCCAGACTTTCAGGTGATCGGCGAAGCCTCTGACGGCAAGGAGGCAATCTCGCTGGCACAGTCCATGAAACCCGACGTTCTACTCCTCGACCTGGCCATGCCGCGCGTGCCCGGCATGGAGGTGCTGCGCGAGCTTTCGCGTCAGGAAACCCCCGTGCGGACGATTTTGTTGACCGCGGCCATTCAGCCGTTTGCCGTCACCAGTGCGCTGCAGCTCGGCGCGCGAGGCATTGTATTGAAGGCATCGCCTCCAGAGATGCTGTTGAAAAGCATTCGGTCGGTACATGAAGGCCAGTTCTGGGTCGGCAGCGAGCCGGTATCTTCATGGGCAAAACCGGGGCAAAGCACCAGTGGCTTTGGATTGACATCGCGCGAAGTTGAGATCATCTCTGCCATCAAGAAAGGCAGCAGCAACCGCGAGATTGCTGGCCAGCTCGCCATCAGCGAGGAAACTGTGAAGCGCCATCTCAGCAATATTTACGGGAAACTCGGCGTCTCCAGCCGTCTGGAGTTGGCGGTCTTGGCAAGCGAACAGCACCTCGGGATCGAGTAGCAACATTCGAGGTCCTTTCGCTCAACAACGCAGACATTCTCGAGGCCGGCGACCGAGTAGTCTCCGAGGGGGAGCGCCTTCTTCTCGACGCCACTGAACCAGCCTGTAAACCGGGAAAAATCGAACGGGTTCTACTCGCGGGTGTCTATGAGGACCACTCCACGCGGCGCCCTAAGCTGCGTTCCGCCCCGCTCGGCGAGAACGGGCACCTGGGGAGGAGGAACGTCGGATCTCAACCAACGAACCACCCTACAGCGTAGGAAGTGGGCGAGACGCCGCACCAAGAAAGATAACCTCATCCTCTTATGCGATCCGCCTATTATTCCTAGCAAGAGAAGTCGAGGAAATACAGCAGAGAGTACTCCGATATCAGGCGAAGGAGGCATAAAAAGATGATTCGAAAAACCGCTCTACAAATAGGCGCCGTCGCCTCATTCGGGCTCATCGTATGGAGTGGATATGTTGTCGTTAGCCATGTGAAGCAGATGCAGAAGATAGCTGCGCTCACGCTGCAAAGCTCTGTGATCCAGGCGGAGATTTCGAGTGTGGAGAAAGATTTGACCGATATGGAAGCAGGTCAGCGCGGATACTTGCTAACCAACAATCCTTCGTACCTGCAACCCTACACCGAAGCAACGAGCAGGATCGCAGCAGATTTCGCGAACCTTCGCGCCAGTCTAGCGAATCGGGGTGATCACGAACGGTCTCTTGCGTCCCAGGTCGAGTCTTTGGCTAACTCAAATCAATTGGAGATGGAGCGCTCCATCAGGTTGCGTCAACAGGGCTATCGCCGTCGTGCATTCAAGTTGGTGGATTCGAACGAAGGTATGAGTAACGCTCGCAAGCATCTGTCTTCGTTATCTTTCACGGAAAGTAGCAGGATCGCAAACATTGAGACCGATAGGAATGCTGGTCTGCGGCAAGTTTTGAAAGAAACCATCATAGCGAACTTGGCACTACTCGCCCTGGTAGCATGCCTATTCGTACTCGTCCGCTATCACGGGCGAGTGCTGGAGCAGGAAGCTGCTCAGAGCGTTCAACAGCTGGCGTCGCAGGATTCGCAGCTGGCAAGGTTCATGTCGGTTCTATCGAGCGAAGCCCGGTCCAAGACCTCTGCGATCGAAGCCAACATCCGTCTACTGTTGCAAGAGTACGGGGGGTTTCTTCCCCGGCACGCCCATAAATGTGCTGAGCAGATACGGGAAGCGTCGGCCCAGTTGGAACAACTTCGACAGGATTTGGTCGGAGATTCATGCTCCAGCAACGACGAAAAGCCAACGTACCAGGCCGTGGCTTGAGAATCGGTAGCTAAGCGCGCATCGCCGCTTTGCGAAGGACTGTATTGTGAAGTGGATTCAGCCACTTGCTCTATGGCCTAGTTTCGTCATTGTGGTGCTCTCTCGAGACACAAAGTGAGACAGTCGAAATCCCTCGGCAGGCGCGCGAAAGCACCCTACTTTGGTCGCTTGAACAGCAGATAGACACCAACTTGACCATACACGTTCGTGATTGCTTCCCAGCCGTCAGCACCCAGATCATTCAGCTTTTTCTCAATTGCTGGAATCGATGCCGTTGGGGACGTCGCTGTAATCATTTCGATGTGATACTCCCATTGCTGAGCCATGCAGATTGACCCCTGGGCGCAAAATAGGACCTCGCAAGCTCCCATCGCAGATTGGCTCGCGTCGGATTTCTCCCCCCGAGGACATTCGCCGTGAGTCTAATCCCAATATTGCTGAAATCTTCCAGCACTGCGCCTGTCAATTTGCCCTGTCAGTTTTACCAGTACGATCTACGGGCCTCCACGAAATCAGCCCTGCCAGCCTTGGACAACCCGCGAGCACTTGTCGGAGCCGGCGAACGGGGCCCGTTTTGGCGAACAAAAAGCGCACAGTTGCGCTAGGGTCTGATGGCATGAACAATGACACGCAGTAGACTACTCACCTGAGACCAATCTTTGCGTTGCCTGAAACGCCTTGTGTTCAATCGCTTAGGACTGATGTGGTGGTCTAGAGACAGGAAATCGCGAACAGAGCGTGAAGCTCTTCCTCACTGGCCGATCCTACTGAATACTTGCAGAACAATGGCGGAGAGAGAGGGATTCGAACCCCCGATACCCTTTCAGGTATGCCGGTTTTCAAGACCGGTGCCATCAACCGCTCGGCCATCTCTCCGACTACAACAGTTTTACTACAATCGTGCGGCTCCTACCCCTTTGAAGTAATGGTCGCAGGTCTGAATCTTTCGGTGGTTCCGAGACCACCCCGCTCACGCACCGGACAATAACTGAGAAATCGCCTGGACGGTGCTAAGACTCTTCAATCTTCATTCAGTTCAACTTGAAGTGGCGGCAGCACGTCCGGTTGGGGTCGATCATTGTCTCGCCAGTACACCTGAAAGCAAGCATTTTCGTCCTTCGGTTGCCACGTGCTTCCGTCTTCGTAAACTACAGTCCGCGGGAACAATACCCAACCGAAAACGGAGTTCTCTAAGGAACGCTCGTAGCCTGGCATTTCAAAGGTGTGCTCCTGACCAGGCAGAATCTCAGCCGACAAAGTCCAATAGGGCTCGTACGATGTCAACAGATGATCGAAAGTGATTACCACCCGCGTAATCGGCTTCTTTCCAACATTTCGAATCGTTAAGTGAAGCTTCCTCGAATCATCCCAGAAACTACCCGCAAGCAATTGAATTGGGCTGTCGCAGTGTCGTGGCTCATAAATCGTGTATGTAGCCATCATGCCGGATTCCATATGGTCCGAAACCTGACAGTGAAACAGCCATGTGCCTGGGTTGTCGGCAATCATGTCTACCGCAACCATGCTCGCTGGAAGTAGTTCGATCACGTCCGTGTTGTAACCTCGAAAGCTAACCGTTTTCCCGTGCCAATGCGGCGTGTGCAAGTCCTTTTCGTTGCCCATTCCCATGAGATACCAACGCACCCGTTCTCCCTTCTTCATGACGAGGCCAGGCAGATTGCCGAACACGTAGCCATTAATTAATAGCGTGGAACAAGCCAGCATCGATGCCACGCAGCTCGTCAAAAATCATGAACGCAGCTACGAACTCACGATCCACATCCTTCGGCGAACCGTCTGGCTTTGCCTTCCCTTTGGCGGTTACGATGATTGGGCCCAGCAGGCCTGCATTGGTTTCGCTTGGCTCATCAGAATGCGGGTGATACCACCATACGACCGAGCTGGACTGGGCTTTGCCCCGTCCGCCACCTTCGTCCGCGAACCAGTGATAGGTAAAGCGACTTCCGGGCATAACCCGCGACCCCGTCCCACTGGGTAGATAGAACGCGCCTTCACTTGCCTTGTCGTAACGGAGCCCGTGAGGGTGAATGCTATGCGGCATGTGGTTGCGATTCAGGAACTCCACTTCGATAGAATCACCCACCTCCGCACGGATGACGGGACCAAGAATACCTAGCCACTCCGGCTGCGGCTTACGCACGGAGAAGCTTGCGTCGGTGTATTCCATAAACCGGGTTTTCTTCCAACGGGTTTGGGCACCAGGGCTGGGGAATACCTTGGCCAGACAGAAGATCCATCTTGCTGGGAGCGTAGTCCCACTCAACTTCCTCAGCCGCAATGTAGTAGTGCCGTGTGACGCACGGCGTCCTGACTGCACTCATGGTTACAAAAAGCATTGCAAGCGCTAGATTCGCTTTCACTCGTCCTCTTTGCTTATTTGTGTTCGTCCGCTGTAGCTACGTCAGGCGATAGCTCATGCCTCGATACCTCAATGGGGCGACAATGGCTTTGGTCGCAAGGCGTCTCAAAGAACTTGTTGATCTCCCTCCAATATTTTCGGGTGACGTAATCGGTACTGATGTGCCCGCCTCGCTGGAGTGTTTTCAGTTTTGAGCCGGTGATTTCGGCGAATTTCCTGGTTCTGGTGTAGGGCACGTTCGGATCATCTTTGGCATGCACCAACAGGACCTTGGAACCATCGATTTCCTTTCTTCGGTGCCATGGATTGCAGAAGGAGCCACTGCGAAGCTTGTTCCAGCGTGCGTCCGAAAGGCGATAGGCTTTCCCGAAAGCTTGCCGAATGAACTCGCCGTAGCTCGCTTTGGACGTCTCCGCCTTTTCAGTTCGACCCAGAACACCCCAATCTACCACCGGGCAATTCGCAACCACCCGCCTCACTCGCGAATCAAGCGACGCTAGGATCGCCACCGCACCACCGAAACTCCCACCAATTACGAACACTTCGTCCGGTGTCAGTCGGAACCGCCGACCAAAGGCGGCTTCCTCAAGCTCGGTTGGTAATGAGTCGAGAATGTCGAGAATGTCTTCATGGGGCGACGTCGCGAGAAACTCGCCGTCGCTCTCCCATGTTCCGCGATAGCGAGGATAAACGACCCAAAAGCCTTTTGTTGCAAGGAACTCCGCCAGTGGCTGCTTTCGAGGGATGGAGGGCATGCCGTCGCAAAGGATAATCAGGCGCTGTTTTTTTCGAGGGCGTGCGGGTGGCAGGAATTCGGCAACGATTTCCTTCTTGAATCGCGTCCTGAACATGTCTCGGAATCGCCCCGTGATGCAGAGCGTGGGGCTCCAGGCATCATGACCTGCCCTGCTATTCTCTCAAATTCGTTTTCGTTGGAGCGACCCAGCAAAATGGCCCTGTTTATCTGTGGCTTTCCTTCGTGCTTGTCACTTAACCGGATTTGGAGTTTGCTTCTCCCAAGAGCTAAAACCATCAAATCCGCAACGCTTGAGACATAAAGAGCGGTACTGCGCCAGTGAAGACGTCCATGGTGTAGGGTGCACGCAGCACCAACACAGCGGCAACTTCAGATAGCACGACCACGACAGCAATCCCGGTGAGCCAGCTATTTTCGCTCTCATCCAGCAACATCGGAGCGTCTCGCTCCGGTGCAACGGGTGGTAGCCGAGGAAAACTGGAGAGATCGCAAGACTGAAAGGGCTTTGCGTATCGAATACGAGGTTGATAACCGTGAGCGATAGGCACCACGCGCTGCCATCAAGAGCTCTTGCAACTCTTGATGGCAGGGTGACGCGTTGAACTTGAACCTAGAACGTAATGCGCAAGCGCAACCGTACAGTGCGGCGACTGTCGATTCCTTCTTGCGAAAATGTCGAAGATGCACGCCCAAAGCCAAAGACGGGATCGTCGTTAGGGGTAACTCCGGCAAGTGTTGGCATCCGGGTATTCGGATCAACTGCAATGTTGAATCCGCCAAGGTAAGCGAAACTGCCGTCAGCGAAATCCAAATCCGGCATCCGTATCGGGTGATTGAAAATATTATCGAAGTCGGCGCCCAGGGACGCAGTCACTCGTTCGCCGACCTTGAAGTCCTTGTGCAAGCCGAAATTGACGCCCCACGCCCCAGGCCCCCACAAGAGGTTCTTTCGGGCTACTGCAGGGTTGGTAAAGATATCCGCGCCCATCGGCGGCGGTGCAAATGCAGCGGGATTGAAGAGTTGATCACCCGAGTGTTGCTTGTAGTCGCCAACGATCAAGGGCCGATACCCCCCCGTGAAGTCCCCTACGGCGTCGATGGAACCCGCTGCAATATTACCGGGACTGGCGTATCGAATACTGTTGAAGCAATTATCGCAACTCCAGTACGGCGTGAATGCCGTCCCAGTCTTGGCAAACATCTGGAAGCTTGTCTCCCAGCCGCCGATGACTGCGTCCGCCCAGCCCGAGAGGCCGCTGCCGAACCTTTTGCCGCGACCGACCGGCAAATCGTAAATGCCATAGAAGACAAAGCGATGATGGGACACCCATGAATCCTGTGTATAGTCGAGCTCAGGATTGAATGAGTTGTACGGTACTCCGCCCAGGCTCGAGTTCGCCAAATCTAATCCTGTAGATTTCTGATCCGCATAGGTATAACTCGCGTTAAACATCAGGCCGCCGCTGAAGCGGCGTTCGACTTGCGCCTGATATGAATTCGACTGGCTGTGGCCGTAGTTTCCAAAGCTGATAAGGTAGTCTCCAAGCGTCGGATACGGAAGTCGCGCATAATCGGCGAGGGTTGGTGCGCAGTCTCCGTCGTCGGGGGTGCAAGGCAGGTTCGCAGAATCCCCGATACCATCGCCGTCTGCATCCTGGGTTGTTCCCCAAGGAGTATTGCTGGGTGCTAACTCGTTTAAGTCCGTTCCCCCAATCAGACCGTGCGAGGTGACACCTAAATAAGAAAAACGAACAGATGTTTTCAGCCCCAGCTCGCGCTCATAGGTAGCGTTGTACTGTTGAATTAGCGGTGAATGCAGATCGACCGGTACTGCGTTGAACGAGAGCGCGCTGGTGTAGATCGTGTCTGCTACCGCGTCCCCTCCGCTAAGGGGAGTCGGCCAACCCTGCAACGGGGTCGTGATGTTTTGCTTGGTTTGTGTTTGGTTGAAGGCATTGGTCGAAAGTGGATCCCGAATTCCCTGAGCGGCTGAGGTGGGGAAATAGATTCCGTAGCCACCACGCACCACCGACTTGTCCCCGACTCTCAAGGCCATGCCAATTCGCGGCGCAACATTGTTCTTGTCTGTGCGGAGTAGACCGCGTCCCACGCCCAGCCCGGATTGAGCTGCAGTAACCACCGGGATCCCCGTGTCCGCGATGCGCGGATCCAAGAATTGCAGCGTCTTATCGGAAGCCGCGATGAAACGCCCGGCGTGATTGTTGAAGTTGGGATCAAAGTTAAACATGATGTCGTTCTTGTCTACGAAGGGTGAGATCTGCTCGTAGCGCACGCCCAGATTAAGGGTTAGCCTCGGCGTCACCTTCCAGTCATCCTGGAAAAAATATCCTTGCTCCCAATTATGTACCTGCATTATCGGGCGGGCCAATGGGACATACACGACCCTCCTTGCGGGCAGGCCGAGAAGGAAATTGGTGAACGGATCAAGCCCACCGCCTTGGTAGCGTATCCTGCCCCGCGGGTTACCCCGCGACGCGGCAAACCCATCGTCTGCCACATTGCGCACAAAATCTGCACCCATCTTTAGATTGTGGTTGTTCACCACCCACGTAAGCGTGTCCCCAAACGTTGCCAAGTATTGGTTACGCTGGCGTTCCGTGAAGCGATCGCCATTTCGACCAAATGTCACGAAGTTGGATCCAAGCTCTATGAGTGGATGGCCGTGTGTAGGCAGTTGGGAAGGGCCGACGACCGCGGCATAAGCATCGATGGCATTTTGATCGAATCCGATGCTCGAAAGAAAGCCTTGAAGCGTGGTGTTGCTGTGGATGAAGTTGAATTCCCGGTTGAATCCGCCGCGCGCCTCATTGATCAAGTTGTTGTGGATCATTCGCACATAAGAAAAAGACAAAGTGTTGTCGCGAAGGTCATTCTGTCGCAGACCGAGTCCAGTCATGGGGGAGAATACGGGAGTAGAGGATCCAACGGACGCCTGGGCGTTGTACACCCCATAAACGTGATCTCGGTCGCTGAAGTCATGATCTATGCGCAAGGTACCCAAGTCACGAGTGGAACCACCTGGGAGGAGCGTTTGAAAGCTGTCTCGGGTCGTGCCGGTGCTCGTGTCCACGGCAACGCTCGGGCTTACCTTGGGGAAATACACGTCAATCAGTTTTTGCGTATAAGGGTTCAGCAGGCGCGAGGGAATGGTCACAAATTGCTGTCCCAATCCCTGGTATGTATCGGTTGCGATTTCGGCCGGGGTTAGGGTCACCCCTGCTGGAACGTCCGGCAGTATTACGGTGGGATCGGGAGCACTGAGGAGCGGCGAAAAATCTCCCGTCCAAAACGCTGGGTGCGGCAACTTGCTAGTGCTGAAATTGACGGGCTGCCGGACGACATTGCGCTCGTAGGCCATGAAGAACCACGTCTTCTTCAGCCCCGGAATAGGCCCACCGAGGGAAGCGCCCACGTCGTTGAAGTTGAAGTATGGGGTCGGATATTTGCTGGCGAACTGGGTCGGTACGAATTCCCTCATGCCCTGCTGATCCTGGATCTGCAAGGCTGCCAGCGCTGAATTCTTGTTGTTATAAAACGCTGAGCCATGAAACTGATTTTCACCGCGCTTCGTCGTGATGCGGACGTTGCCAATTCCCGCGTACTCAGCGCTGAAGTCATTCGAGAGAACGTTGACTTCGCTGACCGCCTCGAGCGAAGGCTGACTCGTGCTATGCGACCCAAAGATGGTGTTGGTCGAGCGCTGGCCATCCAGCGTGAAGCTGGCGCCATAACTCTGGAACCCCAGAAACTTCAATTCGCCTGAACTATCAGCTTGCGTGATGTTGGGATTTAGGTACAGAAAGTCGTAAACGTCGCGGCTGTCGCGGGGAAGATCGATCACCTCCCGGTTGGTGATGGTAGTGCTGATAGTCTGATCGGAGGTATTGATGATCGGCGCCTCCGAGGTCACCGTCACTTGCTCGGTGGAAGTCGCCACTTTGAGCACGGCATCAGCGCTGACGACATCACTGCCATTCACCACCAGCCCGGTGACTTCCGCGGTGCTCATTCCTGCATTGGAGATTGTCACCTTGTACGCGCCGGATCTCACTCCGAAGATCTGGTACTCCCCGTGCGAGTTGGTCTTTGTCCCCCGCGCCGCGCCCGTCCCCACGTCGAGTGCGGACACGCTCGCGCCTGGCACCACCGCGCCGCTCGAATCCGTAACCGTGCCGCGAATTGTGCCGAGATCCGTGCCTTGGCCGAAGACCAGCATTGGGCTACATGCGACAAAAACCAAGATCACAAAAAGGGCAAGTCGGGAGGGTGATTTCATAGAAACTCCATGGAGGAGAATTGAACAATTTGGTCTTGTAACACAGAAAAGAAACTGTTCGCAAGCAAATAAAAAAGAAAAAGAAAGGTTATTGGAAAACAATACAAACCAGCGTATAAAGTATAAGTAAGTTCCAAATTGACCCTTAGGCGGGGCCCGAATAGACTCTCTCACTCATGCCACATACAGATAATTCCCGGCTTCTGGCCGAGGGACGCCGTCGAAAAATCCTGGAACTGGTTGAGCAGACGGGCCAAGTTACTATTCATGACGTTGTTAAGCGGTTTGCGGTTTCCGCTGTAACCGCCCGCAGTGATCTCGATGCGTTGTCGGCGAACGGGGTGATTCTGCGCTCCCATGGCGGCGCGGTCCGTTACGAGCCAACCCAAGACTACCCGCTGAAATTGAAGGCCACGCTTCACCGGTCAGAGAAATCACGCATCGGGCAAGCTGCCGCGCAACTGGTCCAACCGAATGAAACCATCATCTTGGATTCAGGTACAACCACGGCAGAAATCGCCAAGGATCTGAGGCGGGCAAAGGGAAAGTTCACCGTGATCACGAGCGCGCTGAACATTGCCAATGAGCTGGCCGATGCGCCTGAAATCTCGCTGATCATGCTTGGGGGGCTGTTGCGTACAATTTCTTATTCCTTCGTTGGCCCCCAAGCGGAAGCCATGTTGCGCGATCTCCACGCAGACCGTCTTTTTCTCGCGGTGGATGGTTTTGACGCGGAAGCGGGACCTTTTACCCCGGACGTGCTGGAAGCGCAATTGAATGCGCTGATGATGAAGGTCTCTCGCGAAGTGACCGTCGTGGCGGATTCCACCAAACTCGGACGGCGAAGTCTTTTTCGCATCGGTGCGGTCGAGAATGTACATCGTCTGATCACCGACTCCCGAGCCCCGGAGGAATTTACAGAAGCCGTAAGAAGAAAAGGAATCGAGGTCATGTTGGTTTGAGCGACGGGCAAGACGCCGAATTTGTCAGGAACGACTCATTTCTTGTTAGGCGCCGCTTTCGGCTTGAAGAGCGAGTTCAAAGCAAGCCCGCACCGACGGAAAAATCTCTTCGATAGAAGGCCGTGGAGGTCTTTCGTTTTTTAGTGCCTGTATCAATTCCTCAACTTCTCCGTAAAAACCGAAGGTGATGTCTTCAGGAGTTTGGGGATCCGCCAGTTCTTCGAGGACAAGGCGATCTTCGCGGTAGCAGCGCAGCAGGCGTTGTGGTCCAAATGGGCTGGTGACGATCACCCGAAAGCCGTCGCCCATCATTTCGTAAGTCTCCTCCAGCAGTCCGGTCGCTGGGAGAACGTCAATGCGTCCGCGGACCCCGCTCTCAAATACAAGGTCAATGGCATACGAGCGCGCGGCGGCCGGCAAGACCTGAACGTGTGAGGCGGCAAAATCCCCCGCGATAAATCGAACTGTATCGAGGGCATGAATGGCGGTGAAGCGAAGGAACTCCGCTTCTGTCCGATTGTGCCTCAGCATGGTGGCGCGAACATAGCGCAGGGACCCGGTTGATCGAGCCCAGTCCATGCCGCGAATGAGCAGGGGCATGAAGCGCCGGTTGACCGAGACCATGTTGGGAGTCCGAGTTGAGCGCGCCACTTCAGCGAGCCGTTCCACCTCGGCGAGGGTCGAGCCCAGGGGCTTTTCGACGACGCAAGCTATGTTTCGTTCGAGAAGCCTCATGGCAACGGCGGGTATCCGCTCGACCGGCACGACTGAAATGCAGGCGTCGAGCCTCTCTCGCGTCAGCATGTCATCGAGGTTCAGATAGACTTGGCGGAATCCGTGCTTTTCCCGGAAAAGCTCCGCGCGTTCCCGCCGGAGGTCACAGGCAGCCACCAGTGAAAGGGTTCCCGGATGCTCGGCTGCGTATCGGGCAAGCGGCACGCCATGGCCGATATCGGAGTGTTCGCCGCACCCAACAATCCCAATTTGAAGTGTCATGGCTAGGTAGTGTAGACGAACATTTTCGCAATCCAACTAGGTCGCTGCACGCAGGCGGGGGTTGACGACAGCCCTATAATTTCCCGTCCTATGAAACCGAATTACACAGCCCAAATTCTCATCTGCGTCCTTCTGGTGATCGCCACCGTCGGCGGAGCAAGCGCACAAAAGCTCGCTCGACCTCGCCTTTTGATTGGGGAGAACGATCCATTTACTGGGCTGACGATCCTCCGCGCCCGCTATGCAAACGGAATGCGGCCGACTGACGACATAGCGGGATGGTCGCTCAGTTACCTGCTCACGAAAGACGAGTCCTTTGCCAACCGGGCGCTCGACGAAATGCGGCGTACCCACCCGCCGGAGAAAGTCGGTTCCCGCACCTATATGGACTATGTCCGATGGTCGCTCGCTTTCGACTGGCTGTATGAATATAGGGAATTCGATTCTGCTCTGAAAGACCGCATCGCTAACGAATTGCTGGCTGCGGCGGAACGCATGTTTCAAGACCATGCGCTGGCTGATCCGTCGCTAACCATGTATCACAACTACACCGTGCGCTTTCTCACCCTCGCAAGCTTTGCCCTAACCGCAATCCAGGGTCACGCTGCAACCGAGCCGCGAGCGGCCGCGCTCCGGGAGCGTGCATGGCGCTCGCTCGACAACGTCCTCGAGGTTAGCCAATTCGTCACACCAGAAGGCGGCTATCACGAGTCAATGGATTACCAACGGATTACGTTCTTGCCCATGGCGCTTCTAGCCGAACTGCGCCGGACGACGACCGGGCAAGATCCGGCGCGGCGCTATACCTCTTATTGGCATTATGAGGATACCTATCTGTACAAGACGTTGCCGGACGGAACCACCTCGCGACGCGGCGATCACGAGTGGCCGTTTTTCGAGGCGCAGGACAATGACGTGTTGGGTTATGTCATTAACCGGTTCAAAGATCCCTACGCTGCCTGGATGCTGCGCAGGAGCGGGTGGACTTCGACCGCAAAGTGGTACATTCCGATCCTGCAATTTCTCTGGGATGATCCGTTGGTCGAGCCCCGGAATCCGGCGCTGGCAAGCGACGCCGAGCTCTCGCGCCAACACCTATTCAGCGGAGTCGGCGACCTGGTGATGCGCAACGGCTGGGGACCGGATTCAACCTGGATCGAATTTACCGCCGGCGGCTACTTCGCGAAACATCAGCATCTTGACCAAAATGGCTTCACAATTTTTCACAAAGGATACCTTGCGATTGACAGTGCCGCGGACTACACCGACACCGAGAGTCCGAATTATCTGAACTACTATCGCCGCACCATCGCCCACAACACCATGCTGATCTACAAACAGGGAGAGCCCTTCTTCTGGGCGGAAAACCTATGGCCGGCGGCGAACGACGGTGGCCAGCGCATGGACTCCTCGCGCTATTGGAATACCATCCGCAACGTTGCAGACTGGGAGCGAACGCGCGACCTGTGGGATGTTGCTCGCATGGAGGTAACCGACTACGCGCCCAACGAATTCCAATATGCACGCGGCAATGCCACACGCGCCTACAGTCCGGAGAAGCTCGAGCTGTTCACGCGCGACCTGCTTTATCTCCCGCACATAAACGCCCTCGTGATCTGTGACCACGTCCGCAGCAAAGATCCTTCCTATAAGAAAGTTTGGCTTCTTCACGGCGTGAACGAACCTTCCGTCACGGCGACTGACAAAGGGCGCGACATCGGGCAGGGAGGAACATCGTATGCAGCAGCCTCGGCCATCACTTTCGAGGAGGGGGCAGGCCGATTGCTCCTACACACCCTCATGCCGCGTGATCGGGAGGTCGTGAAGCGCGGCGGACAAGGCTGGGAATTCTGGACGCCGGGCGACGAGTTCGGTGGACCTTGGGGAAGCGGGAAGAACTGGCCGATCGAAGGCGCGGAGGGAGGCCCGCTGCCTGACGATCCGTACCTGAGAAAAATGTGGAAGACGTTTTGGGGTGAAGATTTCAACCGTATTCTGCCGTCGAACATGCGCCACGTCGTTCCCGGCGCGTGGCGAATCGAGATCTCGCCAGCCAAGCCGAGCACGGACGATCTGTTTTTGAACGTCCTTGAGATCGGCGACCAAGGGGAGACAAAGAGCATGCGGGTCGAACTTGCGGATGGTAGCAACTTGATTGGCGCGCTCATTGCAGGTCAAACCCTGGCAGTGTTCCCCACGGGAGCTACGCCAGTTGCGAGCGGCGAGATCACGTTGCCGGATCTTGAAAGCGAAACCCTCATCGTGACCGGGTTGAAGCCGGAGTCCACCTACCAACTGGAGCTCACCGGCGGCAAAACCACAACCTGGGGAGGCGGCTTGTTTCAAGGCGTTCACTTGTGGAGCACGACGGCCGAAACCGACCGTTCGGGAGTCCTGAAGATTCCGTTCAGTGGACACAAAGACGCGCGATTGCGACTGCATCTGCTTCACGAGTGAAGGTGGGCGTTAGCCTTGTGCAACTGGGCGCCTCCGGCAAAGGCCATCCAGAGATGGTCGTCCTGATCACACTCCTTTGCGCCAGTGCGGATCTTTGCTATCTCTCACATCGATCGTAATGGAGCCATCGGAGTTCAGCGGCTGCTCGACCGCCCAGGCAACGGGCCGCAGGGTGCCCGGTCGAACTTCCAATTCAGCTGAAAGATGGAGCTGACCGGCAAAGTCGGCGGGCAGGAAAAATGACGCCAGCCGAATGCCCCCTCCCACTGGATGTCCGGGGTCAAGCGTTCCACGCCAATTCAGTTGCCGCTCCGGATCGGTGAGTTGCAGCCACAAAACTCCGGGAACCCCGGCAACGCCCTGGTTCGAAATCGCGACAATCAATTCTGTCGCACCCTGACGTTTTCGCTGCCACACCCAGGAAGGCCGTACCCTATATCCCAACCGCGCGCGTAAGCGATCGAACCCTCGGGGATACATGGCGTGATATCGGGCGAGATTTGCAGCCTCCGTCCATAGAGACCAATAGTTCGAGCGCACGTCGAGCGTGTGCAACATGTAATTCTCAAGCTGGTTGACGCCGGCCGCATCCTTGGTCAGCTTGGAAACGTCGTACTGCCGGAAGTATCCATCCTCCAGAATCGCCGCCAGCCAGGGCGGACGATTTGCCAATTGGTCAATCTGGATGGGCTCCTCAATGATGATGCTGTCAGAGCGGAGCCACGCGCCGTGCGCCATCGCCATGGCAAGCGTCTTGCGATTCCCAACGGCACTGATGTCCGGCTGGGTATTCGATGCCACCGGAGTTTTCTTCCAAGTATCGAGCTGGAGCTCGGTCATGCTGACGAAGGTGCGTTGCGCGGTGACATAATCTGGAAAAGGACTGGGATAGTTGCTGGTATGTCCTTCGCCCCAGAAACCGTACTGCATCAGATCAACCCACTCGATCAAAGGATTTCCATCAAACTCCGCAGCCAAGAGACCGTTCAGTTCGGCAAAGGCATTTTGAAAGTTGGAATGATCGTAACGAGGCTCGACATATTCGGCATCACCGTGGCCTGGGATGCGACCGATCTTCACCAATGGCACGCGATCTCGAAGGAAAGCTGGCAACGAGATCTCGTCCGGTTCGAAGACCGGGCTTGAGAGTTGCACCCGGAAGGCGACTCTAAGGCCGCGCTCGCGAGCGGCGTCGAGGGTTAACTTCCACACCGGATCGAGGTCAAGCCTTCCAGGACGCGATTGCACGTTGCGCCAGTCGCAACGGATATAGAGCACATCTACGAAGGGCAAGCTGGAAATCTGATTGACGTGTTGCTCCAGAGTCTCGCGTCCGGCACGCGCCGCCAGCGATGGGCCGCCTTCCTCCCACGCATAGCCCACCAGGCCAAGTCCGGGATTGCGTTGTGGTTTTTCCGACGGCGTGGTGAAAAGCGAGGTCAGCCAGCCTTCATCCTGGTCGATGTCGAACGGCCCTTGCTCAAGGCGCGCACGCGTCGGAAAAGGAAAATTGAACTCCTGATTTCCGAAGGACGCGGCGAGACGAGTCGCCGGTGCGAGCGTGGCGAGCGCGGTGATGCCCTTAAAAATGCTTCTTCGTCGCATCTGCATGTCGGCTCGGTCGAGTTTGCCGTTGACAATTTCGCGACTATGCCGGAAAGTGGTGAAGCAAAGATAGCGAAAGTAAAAGAAAGAATCAAATGGTAAAAGTCGTCCAATACCTGTTTTTTTCGGTGCTTGTCGCCGGCACGGCACTCGCCGTCCGGCCTGGCGACTTCCGGGTTATCGGACCGGGTGGCGGCGGTGCCATGTTCAATCCCACGATCAGCCCGCACGACCGCAATACTGTACTGGTGTCGTGCGACATGACCGGCGCTTATATCACACATGATGGCGGCCAGTCGTGGCGCATGTTCAATTTGCGCGGGGTAGTCCGTTTCTTTGCCTTCGATCCCATCGACCCCAAGGTGATCTACGCGCAAGCGACCGGACTGTGGCGAAGCACCGATTCCGGCGAGACATGGAAGCTGGTTTATCCGCAGGCTGCCCACATCAAGAAAATCATGATGCGTTCGGACCACGCAGACGAGCACTTGGTCGCCGAACCCGATCCGCTCGAGAACATCACGGCCATGGCCATCGATCCGGCCAATTCTAAGATTTTGTATGCCGCGGCGGGAGGAGAGAACCACGCCGCCCTGTTTGTTTCGCGGGACAGGGGAGAAAGCTGGGAGCGGCAGGATGATTTACCAGAGACTCCCCACCGGATGTGGGCGGATCCGAAAATCGCGCAACCCGCTCGCCGGCTCTATCTCATCGGACCGCACTTCGTGGTGAGAAAAAGCGGCACGGAATTGGTGAAGTTCTCTTCGCCAGGGTCTGTGGCGTTCACCGATAGCTCGCTCGGATTTACCTCCGCAGAACAGCCGATCATTTACGGAGTCTCTGAAAAAGGCGTGTTCGTCTCAAAGGATGGTGGTGCAAGTTGGAAGGCTTCGTCATTTCCAGGATCGGGAGCGAAGTTCCGCGCCGTCGGCGCCAGTTTGCAGCGTGGAGAGACGGCGTACGTCTCCTACGGCGACCTGTCGAAGAATTTGCGGAGTTGGATCGGGGTGGCAAAGACCGAAAATGGAGGCGATTCCTGGCAATTGATATGGCAGGAAGCAAGTTCGGCAGCGGCCAACGTGCATGACGCCTGGATCACGCCCCGGTTTGGAACCGGATGGTCAGAAAATCCGATTGCGATAGGAGTCGCGCCGCAGGATCCGAATCTCGCGTACGGTACCGATCTCGGGCGCACGATGAAGACGTCGGACGGCGGCGCTACCTGGTGGGCAGTTTACTCACGCCCTGCAGCCAGCGGCGGTTGGACCACGACAGGTCTTGACGTCACCAATGTCTACGGCATTCATTTCGATCCTTTTGATCCCAACCGTCAGTTTCTGACCTACACCGACATTGGCTTGTTTCGCAGCGAAGATGGCGGCAAAAGTTGGCAAAGTTCGACCATGGGCGTGCCGGAAAAATGGGTGAACACAACTTATTGGGTAGTCTTCGATCCGAGCGTGCGCGGCCGAATGTGGAGCGTGAACAGCTATACCCATGATCTGCCCAGGCCCAAGATGTGGAGGCACCAGGACCCGGCGAACTACCAGGGTGGAGTCTGTATCAGCGAGGATGGTGGGAAGACTTGGCGCAAGTCGAACTCGGGAATGGAAGAGACTGCTGCCACCCACATTCTGCTCGATCCTCACAGTCCGACGGATCAGCGGGTCTTGTACGTGGCGGCTTTCGGGCGCGGGGTATACAAGAGCACGGATGGCGGAAAGTCATGGTCTTTGAAAAACCAGGGAATTACGCAGAAGCAGCCTTTTGCATGGCGCCTCTCGCAGGCGAGCGATGGCACATTGTATGTGCTCATCGCCCGGCGCTCGGAAGATGGCAATATTGGCAATGAAAATGACGGCGCGATTTACCGCTCGAAGGACGGGGCCGAGCATTGGGAGTCATTGCCATTGCCTCAGGGGGTCAACGGTCCGAACGGACTTGCCATCGATCCCAATTCGCCTGAGCGTCTTTACTTGGCGGCGTGGGCGCGGGCCTCAGGCGTACACGGCGACGGCGGAGGCATTTTTCTATCGGAGGACGCCGGCCGCAATTGGCGACAGATTTTCGCGCAGGATCGCCATGTCTACGACGTGACTATTGATCCGAATGACCGAAACCTGCTGTATGCTTCGGGTTTTGAATCCTCGGCGTGGCGTTCGAAAGATCGCGGCGTACACTGGACGCGAATCCCGGGGTTCAATTTCAAGTGGTCATACCGGGTGATACTAGACCCTGCCGACCGCAACAAGATCTATGTGACGACCTTTGGCGGCAGCGCATGGCATGGATCGTTGAGCGGGCGCGACGAGCCGGTGGATATCGTGACTCAGCGATTACAGCCGGGGACCGAGTGATTCATGGCTTCTGTTCGCATTAGCTAAAAGGTATTCGGGCGATGTTCAGCACAACAGTTTCGTTTTCCGAGTGGATCCGCGAAGTTTGCGAGCGCCAACCCGAGGCAGCACGCTTGCTTGCAGAACCCGAGCAAGAGCAGCGCAGGCGTGGCTACTATCACACTTTGCGGGAGATCCTCCAGCAACCGGCAAGTTGGGTCCGCACTGCGGATCAAGTGAGCTCGCTGGGAGGCGAGTTGCGCCCTAGCATTGCCGGCATCCGAAATTTGTTTTTGACCGGTTCCGGCAGTTCTGAATATGCCGGCCATTGTGTGCGACTGGCGCTGCAGAATCACCTTCAGGTAAATACGCTGGCCATTGGTGGGGGAGTCCTCCTGACAAATGGCGGACAGGTTTTACCCCCTGACAGACCGGCACTTCTCGTCTCCCTTGCCCGATCCGGCGATAGTCCTGAAAGCGCGGGCGCGATTTCGCTGCTGCTAGAGGCTGAACCCGACCTTCGTCATCTGGTGATCACCTGCAACTCGACTGGCAAACTGGCCACCAACTATCGCAACGACCCCCGCGTAAGGGTGGTTGCGCTAGAAGATGGCACAAACGACCGCAGCCTGGTCATGACCAGCAGTTTTACCAACCTTGTCATTGCGGCGCAGTCTCTTGGCTATTTGGACGACGTGGACACTTATAAGGCGCGTTGCCGCAAATCCAGCAAGATCGTCGGAGAGTTGCTTGCCAGTAGCTTCGAGAAACTGGCGCAGGTCTCGTCCTGCGAGTTCAACCGGGCGGCTTTCCTGGGGACCGGCGCGCAGTTTGGAGCGGCCCGCGAGAGCGCGTTGAAGATGCTTGAAATGACTGCAGGACGAGTGAGTGTTCTGGCGGAAACCTACCTTGGCCTGCGTCATGGACCCATGAGTTACGTGGATGCGGAGACGCTGGTGGTCTGCTTTCTTTCTTCCGATCTAACGGTCCGGGCTTACGAATACGATTTGATCCGTGAACTCCGTCAGAAGAACCTCGGGAAAATGAAGATCATCGTTGGCGAGAACATACCGGCGGAGCTGGTGTGCGATCAAGACGTCGCTCTCGAGTGTCCTGGGCTCGCGGACATCGGCGACGATGGCGCCCCGCTCGTCGACGTTGTGGTTGCGCAGTTGCTGGCGTTCTTTCGCTGCCTGCGTGAGGGCCTCCGACCCGATTCACCTTCAGAAGGCGGCATCATCAACCGCGTGGTGCAGAGTTTTACGTTGCATTTTCCAGCGCACAAGAAAAAGCGACAACAATAGACAGGAGCCGTCCGTGATCAACCGTAGAAAGTGGATAACGCGCCTGGGAATAACTCTGGGCGCTTCCGCGTATTTCAAATCAGCCGAAACGCTCGGGGCGACCGTGGCCCCATCCGAAGGGTCGACGCGAGCGCCGGGAGAACCACTTGCGCTGACCGACTACGAACCGAGAACCATGCTGCACGTCAAGGAAACGCGCGTGGAGCGTTCCCGCTTTCCTGCGGTGGATATTCATACACACATTTCACTCTCTACAAAATCGGAGAACGGAATCGAACTCGCGGCGGCGCGCAAGTACCTGGGCCGACCCGACGAGTTGCTGCCGGTAATGGACAGAAAAAATCTTCGTGCCATGGTGAACCTGACCGGCGGTTACGGCGACGGACTGGTGGATGTCGTCACAAAATACGACAAGGCGTATCCCGGCAGGTTCTACAGCTTCACCGAACCTTCCTACGAACGTTTTCTTGATCCCAAGTATCCCCTTATTCAGGCGGAGGCCATCGAACGTGCGCATCGGGACGGAGCCAAGGGGCTGAAGATCCTGAAAACGCTTGGGCTTTACCTGCGGGAAGACATCACATCAGGCAAGCTGGTGAGGATTGACGATCCGCGGTTTGATCCCATGTGGGACACCTGCGGACAACTGAACATGCCGGTCGCCATCCACGTCTCAGATCCCATTGCCTTCTTCACACCCACCGACCGCTTCAATGAGCGTTACGAGGAGTTGAACCAGCATCCCGACTGGTCATTCCATGGACGCGATTTTCCTAGCAATGCCGAATTACTGGAAGCGCGCAACCGGGTGTTTGCGAAGCATCCGAAGACGCAGTTCTTAGTCTTGCACGTCGGGAACTTCTCTGAGGATCTCGACAATGTTTCAGAAAACCTGGCCCGCTTTCCGAATATGACGGTCGATATCGCCGCACGCATCGGCGAGCTTGGTCGCCAGCCCCGGCGATCGCGAAAGTTTTTCGACCAGTATCAGGACAGAATTCTGTTCGGTACCGATGCCACGCCCCACGGGGATGAATTTCCGCAACAGGTTTTCAATGATCTGCTTTACGAGATCTATTTTCGTTTTCTCGAAACCGACGATGAATATTTCGACTACGCTCCCGCCAAGGTTCCGCCGCAGGGCCGCTGGAAGATTTATGGCATCCGGTTGCCGGACTCGATTCTTGAAAAGGTTTACAACCGGAACGCGGCGCGACTGCTGAGCATAAAGGTATGAAACAGCTTCAGACTCTCATTGTGATAATGTTCGCAGCCCATGGCTTCGCTGCCGCCCAGGTACGGGTGTGGCAAGGTACTCTGACGCTTCCAACCTATGAGGAAGGGGCGCCGGATCCCAATCCGCCCTTCGATCAGTACGCCAATAATCGGTTTAATTACCCCTACACGATGCGCCACAACCTGACGGATCGGCGAGTGGATCACGCCTGGCGGGCGGTCTATATCGAAAATGAATATCTGAAGTGCTCCGTCTTGCCCGATATTGGCGGTCACCTCTACACCTGCACGGACAAGATCAGCGGCAAGCCGATGTTTTACGAGAATCCTTCCATCAAGAAAGCCGATGTCGCGTATCGAGGAGCTTGGGCTGCCTTCGGCATCGAGTTCAATTTTCCCGTCTCCCACAACTGGGTAACAGCCTCGCCGGTAGATTTCTCTTACGCGAAAAACCAGGACGGCAGCGCTTCGGTCCAGGTAGGGAACATTGACCGAGTCTACGGGATGCAATGGACGGTGGAGCTGATACTACGAGCGCGTTCCACGGTTCTAGAGGAGCGGGTTACCCTCAACAACCGCAGCGATGTCAGGCACCGATTCTACTGGTGGAACAACGCCGGCGTGCAGGTATGGGATGATTCGCGGATCGAGTATCCGATGCGTTTCGCAGCCAGCCATGGTTTTCGCGAGGTACAGCGATGGCCGCTCGAAGCCGACGGCAATGATCTCAGCATCGTCAAGAACCACACCAAAGGCCCGGTCTCGCTTTTTGTGCACGGCAGCCGCGAGCCTTTCATGGGAGTGTGGCATCCACACACAAACACCGGGATTGTGCATTTCGCCGACTATGCCCAGCTTCCCGCAAAAAAGATCTGGTCCTGGGGCTCGGATGCGGACGGACTAGATTGGCGCAAGGCGCTTTCTGACAACAACAGCGCCTACGTTGAAGTACAGGCAGGCCTGTTTCGAAATCAGGAGACCTACGCCTTTCTCGAGCCGCGCCAAACCATTAGCTTCTCTGAATTCTGGATGCCGGTAAGAGAAATCGGCGGGATCACGCGCGCGAATCTCGCCGGCGTGGTGAATCTGGTACGCGCGAATGACGCCCTTCAGGTCACCCTCAATGTAAATCAGCCTTTGGCCGATGCCACGGTTCAGATTTTGAACGGAAAGCAGACGGTTTTCGAAGCCAGAACATCCCTCGTGCCTGAGCGGCTCTGGTCGCATCCGATCCCCAATCCCGATCCGCAGGCGAAATATACTTTCGAGCTGCGCGACCGAAACGCCGTCCTACTGCGCCACACGGAAGGGGAATATGACTGGACGCCGGTCGATCAAATTCACCTAGGCCCCCAGCCCACTCACACCATTCCCGACGCTCAAGCGAGAACCGAAGACGACTGGCTGCAGCTTGGAGAAGAACAGGAGTTGAACGGCCGGCTGCTCGAAGCGATCGAGACATACAACGCGGCTTTGAAGGCTTTTCCCTCCAGCTTCTCATTGCGCAAATCAGCCGGCCGGTTGTCGGCAAGTCTGCTGCGCTTCGAAGAAGCCCGCCAGGATCTTGAGAACATACACGAATGGGACACGACCGATGCCGAGGTTTCATACTACTTGGGTTTGGCGTACGAAGGCATTGGTGATAGCGAAAATGCGCGGGAAAGGTATGAAGCCGCCTATCGAATGCCCGAGTTCAAAGCAGCGGCGGGTGTGAAGTTGGCGGAACTCTCAGCTCGCGAGCACAATTTAATGCAAGCGCAGCAATATCTGGAAGGAGTCGTCGGTCACGATTCTGGAGACCTTCGGGCGGCAGAGGAACTGAGCGCGGTGTTGAACGCGGCAGGGGAAACGGCAGCCGCGCAGCGCCTGCGTGAACGCTGGCTGGCACGATTTCCCGAGCGCTATTTCTTGCTCGAGGAAACAGGCCGTCCGGCGCTGCAACACCTTGCCAACGACAGCGAACGAGTGCTGAACGTAGCCTCCGAATATATGCGGCTCGGCTTGTACTCCCAGGCACTCAGGGTGCTCTCGCGCGAATATCCTCCCTCCGTTCCCGACGAGACTGAACCGGGCGCGCTGGCTCCAGGGAAGCATCCGCTAGTCGCTTACTACCGCGGATATTGCAAGCAGAAATTGGGGGAATCGCCAGATGCCGACTTGGACTTGGCGGCAAAGCTGTCCACGGCGTATGTTTTTCCCCAGCGCGAAGAAGACCTCGAGGTCTTACAGGCTGCGGTCAAGGTCCATCCTCAAGACGCGACTGCGCATTACTTGCTAGGCACACTTTACTTTTCCCGCGGAATCACCGACGAAGCGCTGACCCATTGGACACAGGCGCGCAAGTTGAACCCAGAAAGGCCGGTGTTGCATGCCAGCTTGGGGCGAGCACTCTTGCGGGTAAAGAACAATCCCGAGGAAGCGTTGGCGGTGTTTCAGGAGGGATTGCCCTACGACCCCACCAACGTCGAGCTCTACACCGGGATCGATCAGTCGTTGAGTATCTTGCGGCGCCCCCCCGCAGAGCGGGTGGCAGCTCTCGAGCGCTATCCCGATCGCGCCAAGATGCCATCCTCCCTGGTGTATGAACTCATCCTGAATCTCGCCGAGGCTGGCCGCTACGAGGAAGCGCGAGACTTGTTTCGCAACCGATTTTTTCAGCGTGAGGAAGGGGGCACGAATGTTCGCCAGGTCTGGATCGAGGTGAACTTGCAGAAAGCGATGGCGCTCGCGAGGGAGGGGAAGTGCGCAGATGCAATCTCCACCGTCGAGCATCTTGAAGACAGCGTGCCCGAGATGCCCTTCACGCATGATGGACTCGGTCCGCTTCTTCATTCCGCGCGTGTAACTTACCTCCTCGGAAACGTGTACAAAACCTGCCATGCCCAGGACAAAGCGGAGCAGAGTTATCGCCATGCCGCGGAGCAATCGGGTATTGAGGATCGGGTATGGTCGTGGAAAGCGTCGCAGGAGCTGAACCCATCAGAAACCAGCAAGCAGGACCTTGAGCGCGTACTAGAAAAGGCGCGCAGCACAAGCGACATCAGTTCCCGGACGGGATGGTGGCTGTACAACCTGGCAATGCTGGATCGCGCCCTAGGGCGCAGAGCGCAGGCAGAAAGCGAATTCCGCGACGCGCTCCTTTATCCTGATCAATTACTGACCTACCATCTGACTCGAATCGCGCTGGCGAGCGAGAATCCCTAGCCCAACGAATTTGGGCTGACAGGAGAGGGGTTGACCTCGGAAGGGGTTTTTACCGAACCGCTTGCCGAGCGCCTCAGGCTTGTAATGGACGCGCTAATCAGAAGCGTCAATCCGCAAAACCACAGAATTGTGCCGCGCTGTTGGGAAGATGCATTGAGCAACAGCAGCAGACTGAGCAGGCCGATGCAGGCAATCGTACGGCTTAAAAAGCGGAATACAGGGGCGGTATAGTCCGGCGAATTTCTCAACTCCAGGGCTACCTCGACCGGCGTGTTCAAGTTGTGGAACAGGCGTGCGCGGCCCACATTGTCGCCGTGATCGAACCACCCGCTGAAAAAGAAGACCCCAAACGACGCCGGAATGATGATCGAAACCTGCTGGATCAAAGTCCAGTGGAAGACGAAAGCGCCGAGTGTGCCAAGCACCAGCCCTGTCAGGAACGATGCCAGGCCCGACCAGGGAGGCGTGCGACGGACCACCAGCCCGAGCAGCGCGGGTGGCCCGTAGGCGAGTGAGATCAAAGTATTAAAGGTCAGCATGATCTCGAACACACTCTTGCCGCTCGCGGCCATGACGGCGGCGATCGCGGTCGTGGTCCCGCCAACTAGCAACGTGTTCACCCAGCCGACCAGCAACAATTCGCGATCACCGGCCCGCGGACGGATCAGTCGTTGATAAACGTCCTTCGACAAGATGGCGGACTTAAGATTGAAATGCGCGGAAAGATTTGCCATGGTGGCGCTGAACATCGCCGCCAGCATGATTCCGATCAAGCCGTGAGGCAGGAGCGTTAGACTTGCGACGGCATAAGCTGCCTCGCTCGGATTCGCCAGGGCCGGCCAAATCGCACGTAAATCGGGATAGAGCACGCGCATCGCCATGGGCGGAATAAACCACAAGAAGGCTCCAGCAAGGAAGAGGCCGCAACATAGGAGTGCCACACGCCTGGCCGACCGCTCGTCGTCAACGCTGTAATAGCGCTGTGCCATCGCACTGGTGTTGTAGCCAAACGACACCATGACGGTCCAGGAGAAGAGATAGAGCCAACCGAACTCTCCGGAAAAGTGCAGGGTTTTCATTTCAGGGGGCAGGGCATGCACGAGCCCGGCAGGCCCGCCAACTTTGGCAAGCGAGGTAATGACCAACACCAGGCAGAAGGGCATTAGGATCGAGGCCTGGAGAAAGTCCGTGACCACGACAGCCCACAAGCCGCCGACCACACAATAGAAAACGATGAGTGCGCCAGCTCCCAAAATGGTCCAGGTGACCGGCAGACCACAGGCTGAGGAAACAAACAGGCTGAGCCCGTAAAGGGTGCTCGCACTGGTGAACAGCTGAAAGAAGATGGTGACCCAGGAAAAAGTCTGGTGGGTGACGGGATTGAAGCGGTCCGAGAGATACTCCATTACAGTGGTCACGCGACTGCGGCGCCACCGTGCGGCAAAGACGAAATATCCCAGGAGGAAACTGGCAGCATTTCCTATATAGAGTCCGGTTGCTGCGATACCGGCCCGGTAAGCAACGCCTGCTGCACCCGTAAAAGTCCAGGCACTGAAGCCGGACATAAAGCAGCTCAGACCTGCGACCAACCAGGGAATGCGACTGCCACCCCGGAAATACTCGGCCGCACCCCGATTGAAGCGCATGACGTAGAGGCCGACTCCGCCCATCAGAAGTGCATAGATCCCGATGACCAGGTAATCGATGGTGTTCGCGCTACTCATGGGCAAGGCTTTCTTATACTGTCTTTTCGATGGCAATGGAAGAAAATAATAAATAAACATAACCATTCGTAGACACAGAATGGTAGACTTGGTCGCACTATGCGACCGCGGCTTCTGATTTCTGCGGGGAATGATCTATTTCGATCGTTCTTTTCTGCCGATCATCAGAACCGCCTTTCCCGCACTTTCGACTGGCAAACGGATGGCGCTCGCCAGACCACTGCAGGATTTCGCCAGATGCTTGCGCGCTCTGAAGCCTTGATTACGACTTGGGACAGTCCCGAGTTCGATCGCGGCCTGACCCAACTCGCGCCCAAGCTACGCATGGTCGCGCATTGCGGGGGAGAGGTAAAAAGACGCTTTGCTTCGCCCCTGTTTACCAGGCTCACGATTACCAATGCCCCGAAACCAATGGCCCAGGCAACCGCAGAGCTAGGAGCCGCGTTCCTGACATACTGCGCGCGCGATGTGGACCGCTATCGGGAAGCGCTTCGCAAACCCTCCTCCAAGATCTACTCCGAGGCTCATACCTTGGGCACGGATGAATCACTCTACGGGCGTGAAGTTGGAATGATCGGCTTCGGTCGGGTGGGGCGAGCGCTCGTCGACCTGATGCGAGGTTTTGAGTTGAGCTGGGTGGTGTACGATCCTTACGCCCCGCGGGAACTCTCGCGAGACTATCCGGTGGTATTCACCAAGTTGGAGCCCCTGCTCCGGCGCAGCCATCTCTTGGTTCTTACCGCGGCGTTGACCGACCGCACGCGAGGGTTGCTGGATCAAAAGGCACTGGCGCGACTGCCTGACGGCGCGGTAGTCATCAACATCGCTCGCGGCGGACTGGTCGACTTGCCGGCATTAACCAAGGAGGTTAGGCGAAGGCGCCTGCGATGTGCTCTGGATGTTACCGATCCGGCCGAGCCGTTGCCAATTCGGCATCCGCTGCGCAAGTTGCCGGGCGCCATCCTAACCCCGCACGTTGCGGGAGGTGGCCGCCACGTGCGAGGGGAAATCGCAAGCACCGTGATTGAGGATCTCGAGCGATTTTTTCGCGGCCAGGCGGTGAAGAATCGGGTAACGGCAGCAATGCTCAAGCGGATGACCTGAGGAATGAAACCCTGCTTTTCAACTTTGGCATGTCCGAGCTGGAGGCTCGAGCAGGTGATCGAGCTCGCTGCGCGCACTGGCTATGATGCCATCGAGCTCCGTTTTCTGGAGGGGGAAGATTCTCTTTGGAAGTTGCCGACGTTTTCCGGCGCGGCTCTGATCGCAAGCAAGCAGATGCTCACCGACCATGGGCTCGTTGTAGCGTGCGTGGGCACCAGTTGCCGTTTTCATTCAGCCGATCGCAAGGAGCGATCCCGCGAGATAGAAGAGGGCGAACGAATGGCAGAGCTCGCCGCCGAGCTGGGTGCTCCCGGCATTCGTGTTTTCGGAGACAAGATACAGCCCGGAACGGAGCGGGACTCGACGCGAGGGTGGATCGCAGATGGAATTCGTGATCTTTCCGAGCGCACCTTGCGATCGGGTGTGGAAGTCTGGCTGGAGACTCATGGTGATTTTGCAACCTCCGCGGAAGCGATCTCGATTCTCGAAATGTCGGGCCGCGACGCGGGCGTGATCTGGGACCCGGCGAATGCTCTGCTCGATGGAGGCGAAAGTCCGGGGGAGGCCCTCGGAGTCCTCGAAACCAAGCTTCGGCACGTACATCTGAAGGATTTCGCGCGCAATGGCAGTACGTGGCGTCCGACACTCACCGGCGAAGGTGACTTCCCGTTGCGCGAGGTCATCACCGCACTGCAAGCGGCGAACTATGACCGGTTCGTTTCCTTCGAGTGGGAGAAGAGATGGCATCCGGAAATTGCGGAGGCTGGCATAGCAGTGCCGCATTTCGCGCAATGGTTCCGGCAATTCAGGGCTGCTGCTTGACAAGAACTCAACCAATCGCGCCTCCTCAACCGCGGCTGCTAACGTCCGCGGATCTTTCGGCTGCGCTCGACCTGTCTATTATCGCTGGCTGGAACCAGACGCTTGAGGACTGGCGCATGCTGCTCGAACTTGCTCCGCAAACATGTTTCGGGATCGAACAGGACCGGCGGCTGGTATCAACCGCGACGCTTGTGTGCTACGGGCGCAGGTTGGCTTGGATAGGGATGGTCTTGACCCATCCGGAGTACCGAGGCCGCGGTTTCGCGCATGCGCTGGTAACGCACACCTTGGACTACGCGGATGGGTTTGGAATCGAGACTGTCAAGTTGGATGCCACCGACCAAGGCAAGCCAATTTACGAAGCCTTGTCCTTCGCTCAAGAGCAACCGATCGAGCGGTGGATCCGGCTGGGCACTGGAGGAATCCCGGGGGGGGAGGATCGCGGGCTGGCTGGGTTGTCACCTGATCTCGATTCTGAGGCTTTCGGGGCAGATCGAACCGAGGTTTTGCAGGCTCTAGCACGGCGTGGCCCTGCAATCCAGACAAACGGATTGCTCTGCACCAGGGCCGGACGCTCCGCAGCATATTTGGGGCCGTGTGTTGCGGCCAGTGCGGATGCCGCAAACGCGCTGATCAGCGATAGGTTGCAGCTCTCCCCGGACGTGGCTTGGGTGTGGGATTTGTTGCCAGCGAACGGGCATGCGGTCGAGATTGCCGTCCGCAGGGGATTCAAGCGGCAAAGGTCCCTCACTCGCATGTCTCGTGGCAAGACGCTCCGCCCGCGGGAGGACTGGGTTTACGCCATCGCAGGATTTGAACTCGGCTGATGAAAACCATCGAAACGATCGAAGAACTCGAGGAGCAGCTTTCACGACCGAGTCCAACGGATTCGGCCGCGATTCTAGCGCTCGGAGGAGACCTCTTGATCCTCGGAGCCGGCGGGAAGATGGGCCCTTCTCTCGCCCTTCTCGCGCGCCGCGCGGCAAAGGAAGCGGGAGCTAACCTGCGAATCATCGCCGCGTCGCGCTTTCAAGACGATCGACTGCGGGGCCAGTTGGAGGCAGAAGGGATCGAAACCATCGCTTGCGATCTGCTCGAACCCGGCACCCTCGCCAGGTTGCCCAATGCGAAAAACGTAATTTTCATGGCAGCGCGGAAGTTCGGCACCACCGGCGCGGAGCACCTGACCTGGGCAATGAACACGTTCCTGCCTGGCCTGGTTGCGGAGCGCTATCGCGATTCGAAGATCGTGGCTTTTTCGACGGGCAACGTATATCCGCTTACGCCTCCAGAGGCAGGGGGAGCAGTCGAATCGGACGCCGTCGGCCCGCAGGGGGAATATGCTCAATCCGCGCTTGGACGCGAGCGGATGTTCGAGTACGCATCCCACCGCTGGGGAACGCCGGTCACGATCCTGCGTCTGAACTACGCCGTTGAACTGCGTTATGGCGTGCTCACCGATATCGCAACCTCGGTTTTTGAACGTCGCCCCATCGATCTGCGAATGGGTTTTGTAAATGTTATTTGGCAAGGTGATGCTAATTCCATTTGTCTTCGTTCCTTTCCCCATTGCCAGTCGCCGCCGTCGATTCTGAACGTAACCGGCCCCGAGAAGCTTTCGGTGAGAAAGATCGCTGAGGAGTTCGGACGCCAGTTTGGCATCGCGCCGATTTTCGACAATCGGGAGAGCAACACGGCGTTGTTGAGCAATGCCGGCCGAGCCCACCAATTGTTCGGATCTCCCAGGGTCAGCTCCGATCAGGTCATCACTTGGGTCGCAAAATGGGTCGAGCGCAGGGGAACGGTCCTCAATAAGCCAACGCATTTCCAAGCCAGGGACGGAAAGTTCTGATGAATCTCCGCCAAAAGCTCTTGTCGGGCCTTGTGATTCCCGCTCATCCTCTCGCGCTCAACCAAGAGCGCAAGCTCGATGAGCGTCGACAACGCGCTCTAACGCGCTATTACCTGGCGGCTGGAGCGGGAGGAGTGGCCGTCGGCGTTCACACGACGCAGTTCACGATTCGAAATCCTAAGCACTCGCTGCTTCGTCCCGTCCTCGAGCTCGCTGCGGAAGAAATGCGCGAAAGCGAAACGGTGAAAATCGCGGGCGTCTGCGGAAGGCAAGGGCAGGCCCATGACGAAGCAGAACTGGCCGCGCGCTTGGGATATGATGCAGTGCTTCTCAGCCTTGCCGATCTGCGGGGCGAGTCTATTTCAAGTCTCATCGATCACGCTCGGTCGATTGCCGAAATCCTTCCCATTATTGGTTTTTACTTGCAGAGCAGCGTAGGAGGCTGCGTTCTGCCCTACGCATTCTGGCGCGAACTGGCGGAGCTCGAAAACCTCGTCGCCATCAAGATTGCGCCATTCAATCGCTATCAAACCATCGACGTTGCGCGGGCTGTAGCGGACTCAGGACGGGCGCACCAGATCGCGCTGTACACGGGGAACGATGATCACATCCTGCTGGACCTTCTGACGGAGTTCGACTTTGGCGGACCGACAGTCCGCATTTGCGGCGGATTGCTAGGGCAATGGGCGGTTTGGACCAAGACCGCGGCGTGTCACCTCGAGCGAGCCAAGCAACAGGCCGGCAGTGTCCCGAGCGGGCTGCTCACGCTTGCCCAGCAACTCACCGACGCCAATGCAGCGATCTTTGACCCTGTGCACGATTTTCGGGGATGTATTCCCGGAATTCACGAGATTCTCCGTCGGCAGGGTCTGCTCGAAGGGCGCTGGTGCCTTGACCGAGACGAGGAGCTTTCTTCTGGTCAGATCGAGGAAATCGATCGCGTCACCAAGGCTTATCCGCATTTGCAAGATGACGAGTTCGTACAGGAGCATCTGGATGAGTGGCTTGGCTAGGTTCACCGCATTGCTGATCGTGTTCTGCGGATGTGCATGGGCGGCAACGCCTGAAGTCCGCAGTGTCTTCGCGCCCTCTGACGTGCCGCTCGAAACCGATCCATCGTCCGATTTTTGGCGAGCGGCGATCCCCGTGTACATGGATTCCGACACCCATGGACACAAAGTAGCTGGACATCGCACCAAAGTGCTTACTCGGTGGACTCAAACCAATTTGTACTTCCTCTTTATATGTCCCTACGAGGAACTGAACCTCAAGCCAAACCCGCAGACCTCGGCGGAAACCAATCAGCTCTGGAACTGGGATGTGGCAGAGGTTTTCCTTGGCGCAAATTTCAAGGACATCAAACGTTATCGAGAGTTTGAGGTTTCACCCCAAGGGGAGTGGATTGACCTGGACATAGACCTCCACCAAGCGCACCACGAAGAGGGCTGGGTTTGGAACTCAGGGTTTAAGGTCTCCGCCCGTATCGATCGCGACGCGAGCGTCTGGTACGCAGCCATGCGGATTCCGTATTCCGCGGTGGACACACGTGCCCCGAAGGCCGGCAACCTCCTCCGTATCAACTTGTTTCGCAGTCAAGGACCTGAGATTCGCAGGCGCCAGATCACCTGGCGGGCGCCGATGAGCTCGACCTTTCACGTTCCCGAACGGTTCGGACTCCTCAGGCTTGTACGTCCATGAATTACGGTCTGCAAGGTTGCATTCAGTCCGATCACGAATGCAGATCTGGTTTCTCGAGGGGGGCGCCATCTCGTCGATCCGCACGTTTCCAAACGCTGGGAACGCATGAGATCAACTTCTGCCACTCTCAAGGAGATTTATGACATTGCAACGTCTTTTGGTATTGAATATCACCCTCTGTTTGGCTTTTTGCGGGGCTGCGTTTTCTCAGGCCGGAACCTGCAATGGAATGGCCGTAGGTCAGCTCACCACCCTGAACGGATTTGTTCCATTCAGCTCCAGCAGCTTGTGGAACACCGACATCTCGACTGCGCCGGTTGATCCCAACTCGGCAAACTACATCAACTTCATTGGATCGACGGTAACCCTCCATCCCGATTTCGGGTCAGGAACGTTTCACAACCAAACCATTGGAATTCCTTACCAGGTGGTTGCAGGGAACCAGGCCAAGGTTCAGGTTAAACTCAACGCCTTCGCGGATGAGAGCGATCCCGGCCCCAAACCGATTCCATCCAACGCCCTCATTGAGGGCTATCCCAAGCCTGGCAATGGCGACCGCCACGTGCTGGTGCTCGAAAAGGACGGATGCTGGTTATACGAACTCTACAATGCAAGCCTGAAGGGTGGGGCCTGGAGCGCAGATGCCGGAACCATCTGGGACATGACCATTGCCGAACAGCGGCCGTATACCTGGACCTCGGCGGACGCTGCTGGGCTTCCTGTATTTGCGGGGTTGGTCCGCTACGACGAGGTGGCGGCAGGAACGATTAACCATGCGCTACGGTTCACCGTCCCCACCTCCCAACGGGCCTTTGTGCTTCCGGCGACACATTGGGCCTCAACCACCACCGATCCGAATGCTCCGCCCATGGGCTTGCGCCTGCGCCTGAAGTCAAGCTTCGATATCTCGGGCTTTCCGGCAGACGATCAAGTCATACTGGGAGCGCTCAAGAGGTACGGGATGATCCTTGCCGACAACGGAAGCGCGATTTTCATCAGTGGAGCGCCCGACAACCGCTGGAATAACACTAACCTGAACCTGCTCAAGCAAATTACCGCTTCTAACTTCGAAGTAGTACAAACTGGAACCATCTACACGTCGGCTAACGTACCCACGGGCGCGTCTCCAACCATTAGCAGCTTCACCGCAAACCCCATGAGTATTTCGGCGGGGCAGCCGGTGACCTTGAGTTGGTCGGTTTCGAACACCGAGTACAACATTGTCGACCCGCAGGCTGGCCCGATACGCGGAACCAGTACGGTTGTGAGCCCCTCGGCAACCACTACCTATACTCTGACCGCAACCAACCAATTCGGCAGGACGGCCGCAACCGTGACCGTAACCGTCCATTAGCAATGCGAGCTCTAGGTTGGCAGGGACTCGCACCGAGTCCCTGCTCGTCTACAATTTGCTCTCTGGCCGGGGAGATGATTTGACAGAACACCTAGCTATGAAATCGTTAAGCATTTTCGTTGTCTTCACTCTCGCGAGTCTTTCCGCTTGGGCCGCCGATATCCCACCCGCCGAGGCCTTCCGTGTGCTCCCTGACGCTCCCAAGGTTGGCCCGGCTATCACTCCCTATTTGGAGTATCAGACCGACATGGCGTGGCGGCTCGACGATCGACGACGTCTGCAATGGTCGCAGATTCGAAACGAAGAAGATTTGAAGCGAGTGCAGGCCAGGCTGCGGGAGCACCTTCTTAAGATGATTGGCGGACTTCCCGAGCGACGCACGCCGCTGAATGCGCAAATCACCGGACGCATTGAGATGAGCGGCTTCCACGTTGAGAAACTGGTCTACCAAAGCCTGCCTGGATTCTACGTAACAGCTCTTCTCTACGTTCCTGATAATGCGCCAAAGAAAAACCCGGCCGTGTTGGTGCCAAGCGGACATTCGCCGAACGGAAAAGCTTACTACCAGGGACTCTGCCAAAGGCTTGCACAGCGGGGATATGTTGTTCTCAGCTGGGACGCGGTCGGCCAAGGGGAACGCAGCCAATTCTGGGACGCAAAGAATCGGAAGAGTCGCTACAACTTGATCTGTGCCGAGCATGCTGTGCTGGGAAATCTCGCGTATCTAGCCGGAACAAATCTCGCGCGCTGGGAGATCTGGGATGGCATACGCGCAGTGGATTACCTGTTGACGCGACCCGAAGTCGATCCCGAACGAATCAACATCGCTGGCACCAGCGGGGGAGGATTCCAGGCGGCCCACATCGCCGCGCTAGATTCAAGAATAAAGGTTGCCGTTCCATCGTGCTATATCACCGCACTGCCCATGCGAGTCCACAACCGAATATTCAAAGATCCCGACAGCGACCCCGAGCAGGACCTTTATGGAATGCTGTCGAACGGGGTTGATCATGCCGGGCTGTTGCTGCTCCTCTATCCCCGGCCGGTTTTCGTGGCGGCCGCGGTGCTCGATTTCTTTCCCATCGAAGGCACCCACCAAACGTTTCGTGAAATGGCAGGAATCTACGAGCGTTTTGGGCATAGGCAGCGAATCGCAATGCACGAAGGCTATCACGAGCATCAGTTCTCCTTAGAGAATCAGGAAGCAGCGATTGAATTCCTGGACCGCTTTAATGGATTGCCAGAACGGCATGATCTGCCGCAGATCCGCGAAATGGACGACAAAGTGCTGCAAGCTACGCGCACCGGCCAGGTGATGCTTGAATACGAGAATTCTCGGTCGATGATGGACATCATTCGCGACTACTACGTTCAAAACAAGAGCGCGCCGGCGCCCACCTTGCGGCAGCTCTACACTTCGGGCGCCTATCCTGGGATCAACACTTGGCAGCTGACCCAATATCGCGGCGGAATTCCCCGCGACCAGGAGATGCAATGGGAACTTGTTGGAAGCACGAGCTGGCATGATGTCACGATCGAGCGCTTTGCAATTCACCATGGGCGATATCTGGTACTGCCACTCCTGCGCATTCGCAAAATCAAAGGTGGCAACAACCGTTCTCTACTGTGGCTGGGCGAGGCTGGCAAGGCCACGGCCGAGGATTGGCCGGAACTTGAGAAATATCTCAGCGCCGGGTACCAAATTATTTCGCTTGATCCGCGCGGCCTAGGCGAGACGCGAATGCCTTACAAGGCGGCGTCTCCGGACGATCCAACGCTTGCGCAACTAGATTTTGATCAAGCCTATTTGAGTCCGATTTCGGGCGTTTTGGCCGACTATGTCTACAATTCGCTGCTCAACGGGCGGCCATATTTTCTGCAGATGATCGAGGATGTCGAAATCGCCATCCGGTTTGTTCGCGCAAAGCAAGGAGGAGAAGTGGTGGTCGCCGGTCAGGGAAACGCCTATACGCTCGCCAGCGCGGTGACCGAGACACTACCGAACGTCAAACTGCTCTCCCCGCCGGGCAGCCGCGCACTGCGCTGGTCGGAACTGGTGAACGAAGAGCGGGAGCTGTGGCCGGTCGAGTTTCTTTTGCCGGGCGGCGCCTACGTTCACTAGGGAAAGCGATTCACCTGGACCCTTTTTATGACGGTAACTCCGCCTGCCACGTTCCGACGCACGATCACCAAGCTGCGATGGTGGATCGCAACCGCGCTGTTTGCCTCCACCATCATCAATTATCTCGATCGCCAGACACTGTCCTTACTGGCGCCTCACCTCAAAATCCAGTTTCACTGGTCGAACACCGATTACGCCTACATCGTGATTGCCTTTCGGGCCGCCTACTCGATTGGCCAAACTGTCTTCGGTCGGCTGATAGATCGAATCGGCACGCGCCGAGGCCTGTCGTTAACCGTAGCTTGGTACTCCATCGTGTCCCTGCTCACCCCGTTGGCGCATGGGTTCTACAGCTTTGCGTTTTTTCGTTTTCTGTTGGGGGCTGGGGAATCGGCAAACTGGCCAGCCGCCACCAAGGCGGTTGCAGAATGGTTCCCGAAACAAGAGCGCGGGTTAGCAACAGCATTTTTTGACAGCGGTTCATCGGTGGGCGGGGCCATCGCTCCGTTCGTTATTCTCTCGATCTACTTCCGCTGGGGATGGCGGCCAGCGGTCGCCATACCCGGCTTGCTGGGATTTTTTTGGATCATCCTGTGGCGATGGCTCTACCATCCTCCGTCCTCCCATCCTCTGATTTCTGACGGCGAGCGCGAACTCCTTGAAACCGAGACGGAGAAGATCAGTGCGCCCGGCGCCAGGGGGCTTCGCTGGCACGAACTGCTGGCTCTACCCCAGACCTGGGGAGTCATCATCGCGCGAGCCTTTACCGACCCGGTATGGTTTTTTGTGACCGACTGGTTTCCCATTTACCTCGTTGCCAAGGGAATTGATCTTCGCAGTGGGCTGCTCGCCGTCTGGGTGCCTTTCATCGCTGCAGACCTGGGAAATTTTTTTGGGGGAGCGGCTTCGGGATGGCTGATCAACCGCGGCTGGTCGCTCGGCAAGGCGCGAAAGGCGGTAGTGGTTTTCGGAGGAATTGGCGTAATGCTGCTGATTCCAACCGTGCTCACCACCAGCATCTATCTGATCACGGTTTTGTTCGCCCTGGCCACCTTCTCATATGCGGCATTCAGCACCATCGCAAACGTGCTCCCATCCGACCTCTACCCGAGCCATTCGGTCGCTAGCGTCAGTGGCATGAGCGGCACCGCCGCGGGCCTCGGAACGATCGTTGCGTTCAGTCTGATTGGACATGTCTCAGATCTGCGGCAAGGAACGGCTACACACGTTTTCGATCCAATCGTCATCGTTGCCGGAATCATCCCTTTTTTGGGAATGCTGCTGGTGTTGATGCTCGTCAGAAACACCAAAGAGACACTGCAGGGCCGGGTGCGGCCTATCTGATGCTGAAGCCCGCAGGAGTCGATTCTTGGGGGTGAAGTCGCGATGCCGAATCCCTATCCAGGTAAACCGTAGTGCACGGGTGATTTCGCAGAATCGAAGCAGGCGCGTCGGGGCTGACCTCCTCGCCACCAAAGCAGGCTGCAACCGCCTGAGCTTTTCGTAAATCCGGTACGATGCAGATGATTTGCTTGGCCTTGAGAATCTGCTTAACGGACATTGAGATCGCGCGCCGGGGCACCTCCTCAAGAGTTTTGAACCAGCCCTCGCCTAACTGTTGTTTCCGGCACGCTTCATCGAGTTCCACCACCATGTAGGGTTGTTCAGTTTCGAAATCTGCGGGTGGATCGTTGAACGCCAGGTGTCCGTTTTCTCCGACTCCGACAAACGCTACATCGATTGGGGCTTTGCGAATCTCGGCATTGACCTCCGCCATTACCTCTGCGGGGTTACCCATGCCATCAAGCAAGTGATACTGCGTGATGCCGGTCTTTGAAACTAGCCGCTCCAACAGATACTTGCGAAAACTGGCAGGGTGCGTCAAAGGCAATCCCAAGTACTCGTCCAAATGAAACATTTCCACTTGCGTCCAATCGATGCCCGCAGCCCCGGTAAGCTCATCCAGAAATCCAAACTGCGATGCCCCGGTTGCAGCGATGATGCGCGCCTTAGCTTGGTTCTGTATGCTCCTGCGGATGATGGCCGCAGCATCGGCGGCGGCGGCTTGCGCCAGAAGAACTTTGTTTTCGAAGACCCTGATATTCAACGTCCCTCCGATGTCTTAGCACATGTTCAACACTCAGTCTCTCACATCAGCCGGGACGCCATCGTCAACCCGGGGGCATGAGTTTTGCGCGAACTCTGTCCAACACGCATCCAAAGAACTAGACTAGGCGAACAGGACGCGATGGAAAACGATACTTCAATAGAAGCCGGTTCACGATGGCATTTTCGAACGGCGATGATTCTCGCCGCGGCAGCGGACGCACTCCAGATCTTTGTCGTTCCATTGTTTGCAGAAGGTGCGTTTTCGCCCGCGGACGATCTACTGGACCTCGGAGTTGCAGTGACCCTCACGCGCCTTCTTGGTTGGCATTGGGAGTTCCTGCCGGCGTTTGCCGGAGAACTCGTGCCCGGCGTCGACCTGGTGCCGTTCTGGACGCTTGCCGTCTTGAACGTTTATCGAAAATGGAAACAGACGGTCGCCATAGCGCAGAACCAGCAAACGGAGGAACCGCCGTTCATAGAAGGGGAGTACAGATCGCTTTAAGAAGAGGGTTCAGACTTGGGCGCCCACCAGCCGGTCCCAGTCCGAGGGGAAGCTAGCTCTCGATTTCACCAACCCCAAACTCCGACGGCGTCGAACGGCAGCATACGCCATAGCTTTGCCAGAGTCGAAACCAAGGGCTGTTCGCGAGCTTCGCGTCGTGCTTCCGGTTAGCCGCCACCAAGTCGCTTGAGCTCAGCGGTCTGGTATCCGGCATTTGCAAGATGCGCTCCAGTCGCTCGATGTCCCCGATGGTCTGTTCGATGTCCATCCTGGGAACAGTATAGCGGAGCAACTTATTTTAGGTGGCTATTGATCGCTTTGGTCATCTTGAACATATCGAGCTTGTTCTCTCCAAAGATGGGCAGCAGCTTGTCATCGGCGATGATCTCGCGCTTGTTCTCGGGATTTTGCAGTTTGTTTTTCTTGATGTGGTCCCAAACTTTCTTGGTTACCTCGCTGCGCGGAAGCGGCTCAGAGCCGACAATCTTCGCCAGGTCCTCAGAAGGTTGCATGGGCTTCATAAACGCCCCGTTCGCCTTGCCTTTTTCCGCTGCTTTAGCCATGTCTTTCTCCTTCCCCTATCGGATGATTCCCAGCCCGCCTAGGTTGGGACGTCCATGCACTTTAGAGCCCTCTATTCTGCCCATCCTGCCCGGTTGAGTTCGTCGAATTCCGCTTTTGTGAGTTTCAGGCTGGCGGCAGCGATGTTCTGTTCAACGTGCTTCACAGACGAGGTGCCCGGGATTGGCAGTATCACCGGGGAACGCTCCAGAAGCCAGGCAAGTCCTACCTGCAATGGGGTTGCCTGATGTGCCTGGGCCACCCGACTGAGCGCCTCTCCGGCTAGTTTGCCGGCCCCCAGTGGGAACCACGGGATAAAGGCAAGACCATTCTCTTGACAGTAGTCCACAACGTTCTCCCATTCGCGATCGGCAAAGCTGTAACGATTTTGTACTGACGCTATCGGTACAATTTTGAGTGCGCGTTCGACGTGTTCCCGGGTGACATTGGAGAGCGCCACCATCCTGATCTTGCCTTCCTGCTGTAACTCTGCCAGGGCCTCTACCGAGGCCTTGAATGGCGTCGCGGGGGCGGGGGCGTGGAGCTGGTAGAGATCGATGCGATCTAGGCGCAGCCTCTTTAGGCTCCCTTCGACCGCGTCGCGGAGGTGCTGGGGAGAGGCTTCGTGGGTCCACTGGTTGGGACCGGGCCGGAGCCAGCCGCCTTTCGTCGCGATGACCAGATCCTTGGGATAGGGATAGAGCGCTTCAGCAATGAGTTCCTCGCTCGTGTTTGGACCGTAGGAGTCCGCGGTGTCGATGAAATTAACCCCTAACTCCACAGCCCGTCGGAGGACTGCAAGTGCCTCTTTCTTGTCCCTCGGAGGCCCCCAGATTCCCTCGCCGGTAATGCGCATGGCACCATACCCCAGGCGGTGAACCGTGAGTTCCCCGGCCAGAGTGAATGTGCCGCTTTGAGCTGCCGACACGGCATGTACCTGTAAACTCATGTACCCCTTCTTTGTTCGGAATCGTCCTTAGATGGGCAAACCGGCGCGTTGTCGCTTTTTGCCGGCCGAATGCTTGTAACTCCTGCATTCTACGGCGTATCCTGCCCTCTTTTCCCCGCAACTCTTTTCGAACTCCGGGGTTTACTACCTTAGAGCAGGTACAGACCTGCCGCAATGGTTGCCTCGGGACGCAAACTTCGCCTCCCGCGGGAGGATTTTATGAGATTTCCACGGCGTTTGCTGGCCATTCTGTTTTGCCTGACGTTGATTCCCTCCTCTGCGCTCCTGCTGCGCGGGGAAGATGCGGATGGAGATGGCCGTCCTGATCCACCGGCGCGAGCCGCCCGGCTGCAGTACATGTCCGGTTCGGTCTCGGTTCAGCCCCACGGCACCGACGAGTGGGTCGCGGGCGCGTTGAACCGACCTCTTACCAACTCCGACAATATCTGGGCGGACAAGAATTCGCGGGCAGAAATCAGCTTAGGTACGGGACTTGTTCGGCTGGATTCAGAAAGCAGCCTGACACTGACCAATGTCGACCAGAACACGGTACAGCTGCAGCTGCACCAGGGCGCTATGAACCTACACGTGCGCCGCCTCTATGATGGCGAGACCTACGAAGTCGACACCCCGAACCAAGCATTCACAGTTTCGAAACCAGGCGACTATCGCTTCGACGTTAATTCCGACGACGACAAAACCGTGATCACAGTTTGGCACGGCGAAGGTGAATCAACCGGCAGCGGACCAGCGGTTCGGGTTCGCGAAGGCCAGCAGGCGCGATTTGCCGATGGCACGAACACCGACGCCGCAGATCTGCATTCTGCTCCCTCTCCCGATGAGTTCGACGAGTGGGCAAGTTCGCGCGATGAGCGTTTCGATCGCTCCGCGTCCTCGCGCTACGTTTCGCCCGATGTAGTTGGCTACGAAGATCTCGATGAGTACGGCAGCTGGCGCGAGACCTCTCAATACGGCGCGGTCTGGGTCCCTAGTCGCGTTGGGGTCGGCTGGGCTCCCTACCGTAATGGACACTGGATCTGGGTCGATCCCTGGGGATGGACCTGGGTTGAGGACGAACCTTGGGGCTATGCTCCGTTCCACTATGGTCGCTGGGTTTACAACGACAATTACTGGGGATGGGCACCCGGTCCGGTCTATGTGCGTCCTTACTACGCTCCGGCTCTTGTCGCCTGGTTTGGCGGCCCCAGTTGGGGAGTGAGTGTAGGCTTCGGGGGAGGATACGGCTACGGCTGGTGCCCGCTCGGTTTTGGTGAACCGTATATCCCGTGGTATGGCGTGAGCCGCGGTTATTTCAATCGCGTCAACATTACCAACACGCACATCACGAATGTGAACATCACCAACATCTACAACAACACCTACATCAATCGCGGTGGACGCGGCGGGGCTGGAGGATATTCTCCGAACGGCGGCGGACCGTATGGGCCGCGCAATAACATTCGTTACGCGAATATGCGTTCGCCCAACGGATTCACCGCCGTTTCTCGGCAGACGCTGCTCAACTCGCAAAATGTTGCCCGTAACGCCATGCGAGTTTCACCGAACGAGCTCCGCAGAGTTAGTCCGGTTCACTCACTCGACATGAAGCCGACGGCGGCTTCGAGACTCGGTGCGACGGCAGGAATGAGAGCCTCGGCTCCTCCTCCCCGCAGCTTCTCGCGCCCAACCATGAGCCGAGCTACGGCCTCGACCACCGGTAGAGGAAACGCCGGTACGAACGCTCAATACGGAATCGGCTCGCGGCCGAATTGGAATGCTGGCGCCCAGCGCGCCAATGGGCCGGCGAACGCGGAACGTCCTGCAGTTTCGATGAACAATCGAGGTGTGCAGCGCCCGATGGGTAATAACAGCGTCCAGAGACCGATGAATGCGCCTGATCGGGGAGTGGGCTCGGCGAACAGCAATGTCCGCATGGCAGAGCGAGGACCCATGTCACCAACTACCAACCGTGGCACCTGGGGACGCTCGGTACCCCGTCCGCCGGGTGCTGGTGGAATGAACGGTGCGGGAATGCGGTCTGGAGCCGATACCAGCCAACGTTCGAATGTTGCTCGCCCCAGCATGGGCAATGTTGATCGCCCGAACCCAGGGAGCATGTCTCGTCCCAATGGGGGAAGCGAAATGAGCCGAAGCGGTGGGCCTCAAATGAGGCCACAGTCGGTGCCGCGTCCGGGGGGCTCGAACTTCCCTCGCGAATATTCGTCGGCCGGTGATCGCTCGAATTTCCCAAGCGCGCGGAACGGCAGCACACAAGTTCCACGGCCGGGGACTTCGTACGAGGCGAATAACCGAGGGTACGGTAATGGCTCGGTGAACCGCCCAACACCAAGCTACAGTCCTGATCGTGGTTCATACGGCAGGCCTTCTACCTCTACCCGCGAGACGCCGAGCTATAGCAATCCTCCGCGGAGCTATGGTGGCGGAAGCAACCGGGCCTCTGCCCCAAATTACGGTGGTGGATCGTACGGCCGGCCCGCTCCGAGTTATGACCGTGGCTCGATGGGGCGATCAGCGCCTTCCTATGGCGGGGGTGGTGGATCCATGGGCCGCTCCGTGCCGTCCTATGGTGGTGGCGGTCGCTCGATGGGCTCCTACGGTGGCAGCAGGTCTCCCGCCTATAGCGGAGGTGGCGGTGGGCGCTCAGGCGGCTTTGGTGGAGGAGGTGGAGGCCACGCGTCTGCTGCGAGCGGAGGCGGTGGCCGCTCAGGCGGCTTTGGTGGAGGAGGTGGAGGCCACGCGTCTGCTCCGAGCGGAGGCGGTGGTCACAACAGCGGTGGTGGCGGAGGTGGACACGGACACCGCTGATTCAATCTTGTTTTGATTGCCGGCAAAAGTAACGCCGCCCAGATTTCGGGCGGCGTTCTCTTTTGGCGTTGCGTTTGGGAGCCTGAGAGGTTCCGAGCGGACGTTAGGGAGAAGGCACAATCTCCCACAACTGGTTATCGCCATGTTGGCGGGTTAGAAATGCACGCGGTTGGTTCAGGTTGTTCCAGGTTCCTGGCAGGTCTGCCAGTGATGTGCCCCCGACCGAAACATGGAGACCCGTCGGTTCGTTATCCTCGCCACCTAGGACAGACGCGTGATCCCTTCCCAGGGCGATAAAGCGGCGCGGGCCCGACGACCTGTCGGTTGCGAACGCCCACACTGAATCGAGCGTATTCAGCTGTTCGTGCAGGGTGTCGCCTCGATCTTCCGCCGCAAGCAGGGTGTGATCATCGGAAAACGTAAGATTGTCGAAAGAAGCATGCACCGCATCACCGAGTACGAAGATCGAGATCGTACCCGTATTCCGGTCTTGGGCTAGATCCACACGGAAAATGGAACCCCATGATCCCCGTGCTGCCAGTGCCGGCGTTCCAGCGTCTGCGTTGGTATCGCCAGTGGGATCAAAGAAGAAGGTTAAGAAGTTAGACCCAGGCAGGAATTGCCCGTTTTCCGGCCGTTTAAACGGAGTTGCACCTGCTGTTTTCGCGGCGGCATTTGCGTCGAATGATGCGGTACCGTCCAGATCCGTATCATGTACGGTGACCCAGTCGACAGGATACGAGGTGCCCGGCGTGTGTAACGCAAGCTGAGGCGTGGAGAAAACATCGCCGGAGGGATCGGTAGCGTGGAAAACGAGGGGCGCTCCGTTGATTGAAACCCGCAGGGCCTGCAGCTTACCGCCCGCAAGGAGATCGGTGGGATCCTTTGGAATGAAGCGGTACACAAAAGAGTTGGGCTGGCGAGCAACTTTGGGACTGTTTGGATCGCTGGGATTAGCATTGACCGAGGTTCCACCCGCATCCTCGATGATGAGCAGATTGCCGAGATCGTCGGGATGAATGCCTTCGTATCCCGCACGACCGAGAATTCCATACAACGTGTTGACCGTGGGTGGCCAACTGGTCGTCACCTGGATGACTCCGCCATTGCTGCCGGCTTCTTGCGTGAACAGCATGGCATTCGTGTACGGGTCATAGGTCGAGCCGTCGATTGAGTTGAAGTTTGTAAGTCCGCTCTGGGCAGAAACGGGTGTCAGCAGGCTGACTCTGTGGGCCGGATCCGCTACATCAAGGTTCACACGGGTGATGTAGGCGAGGTTGCCGCTATTTTCATGCCCCTGAAAAATGAAATGGCGACCATAGTCGTAGCCCTGCGTGGGTCCACCGGGGTTGCTGTCGAAAACAAGATAAGTATTCTCATCCGGTTCGGTAGGCGTTCCCGTGCTGAGGAACCCGAAAGAAGTGATAACCCCCGAAGGGTTCTCTATGGGAACACTGCCATCCACCACAGGAAGCAACTTAAAGCCGGCTGAAATCACGGTCGCCGGATTTCCCAGATGATGGTGGGCAAAGGGTACTGAGTGAGTGACCGGATCAATGCCGGTCTGCGCGAAAGCGGCAGTCGCGCTCAACAATATGAGGCCGAGCAGTCTGCGACGAACCAACATGCACAGCTCCTTAGATTTTGGGATAGGCTCTGGTACTCCTTCAGAGCACAGACAAAAGGCTAGCGAGGCGTGCGTGTGAATGCGTTAAAGATCAGGTTAATTGGCGGTAAAAAACCAGACCCAGATGGATCAGTGGCTTTCTTCCGCGGCGCGCGCGAAGTCGGATGTGTCGAGCTTCTGCGCGATCGTCCGCTGCGGCAATTCAGGAGGCGGCTGGAACTTGCCTGGTTCCTTGCCGGTTAGCGCCGCGCTCATGAATTGCATCCATATCGGCAATGCCGCTCGCGCTCCGGTCTCTTTTTCTCCGAGGAATTTCTTTTCGTCATAGCCGACCCAGACTCCGGCCGTAAGATTCGGCGAGAAGCCCACAAACCATGCATCGGTGAAGTCGTTGGTCGTACCAGTTTTTCCTGCGAGCGGAAGTTTGAGGCTGGCGGCGGCTATCGCAGTGCCATGCTGCACCACTCCCTGCAACATGGATGTCAACTGGCGCGCGGTGCGGGCACTTACAACATCCTTGACGCCAGGGTAATTTTCTTCCAGTACCCGTCCGTCATAGTCGGTCACCTTGGTAAGATAGCGGGGAACGAGCCGCACGCCATCGTCAGGAAAAACGCTGAATGCAGAGGTCTGTTCCATCAGAGTCACTTCCGCTGCGCCCAGCGCAACCGGCAAGTAGGGCGGCAATGGGGAGGTGATTCCGAATTTGCGTGCGTAGTCTTCGACGCTTCGAATGCCAATTTTATCCGTAAGCTTCAGCGCCGGGATGTTTCGCGATTGAGCCAGCGCGCGACGGAGCGTTATCACACCTTCATATTTCTCGTCGTAATTGTGCGGAGAGTACGGGCCTGAAGACGTTTGGAAGGTAATCGGTGCGTCCAGGATGGGGTCGTCGGGACGGGAGCCCTGATCGATGGCTGCCGTGTACACAAAGGGCTTAAAGCAGGAACCCACCTGCCGAAGGGCCTGTGTTGCTCGGTTGAATTTCGAGACATTGAAGTCCCGCCCCCCTACCATGGCGCGGATATCGCCAGTAGCGTTGTCGATAGCAAGCAACGCGGCCTGCGCACCTGAATCCTGCTCGAGGCTGAGCCTGGCCTTGCCACCTTGTTCTAGCGAGAGAATCTTGACGTAAGCGACGTCTCCGGGACTGAGCATGTCGGGGATTTTCCCGCGCGTCCACGTCACATCAGGAGGCCCCAGGGTCGCGAGATAATTACCCACCTTCAAGGTGGCGCTCCCCCAGGGCCACACCGCGGTGACCAGCGCATGAGAATATGTGTTCACCTCGAGCGGTTCATCCCAGTCGGGATGCTTATAGCTGGTGAGGGTTTCGCCCTCAAGCAGCACATTCTCGAGGTGTCCTCGCCAGCCGTGCCGGCGCTCGTAAGCGGCAAGGCCGTCGAGCACGGCGCGATTCGCCGCCGCTTGCAGGTCCATGTCGAGCGTGGTGTAGGCGCGCAACCCGCCTTCGTGTACCTGATCGGTACCGTACTTGTTCTCGAGATAGCGTCTGACTTCTTCGACAAAATATGGTGCGAGAGAATTCGGATCGTGGGCAACCCGCAAACTGAGTGGGATGTTACGCGCGTCCGCCGCGACCTGGGCCGTGATCTTGCCGTCTTCGAGCATGGCGTTGATTACCAGATTCCGCCGCTTGATGGCGCGATCAGGATGGCTGATGGGTGAATAGTTCACCGGAGCCTTCGGCAATCCTACGATCAATGCCGCCTCCGGCAGCGTGAGTTGCTTGGCAGGCTTGCTGAAGTAGAACTCCGATGCCGCCTCAAATCCGTACACGCCATGGCCCAGATAAATCTGATTCGCGTAGAGAGTCAGAATCTGTTCCTTGGTGAAGCGGCGCTCGATCTGAATCGCCAGCAAGATCTCCTGAATCTTGCGATGAAACGATCGATCCTGCGAAAGAAACAGATTGCGCGCAAGCTGCATCGTCAACGTGGAGGCACCCTGGACCTTCCCGCCCGATTCCACGTCCCGATAGGCGGCGCCCACAATTCGCCAGATGTTTACACCGCCGTGCCGGAAGAAGTCCTTGTCTTCAGTAGAAACGAGCGCGTCGGTCAGCACCCGCGGGAAGTCATCATACGTCGCTATCACGCGACGCTGCAGGGCGAACGAACCAATCACCCGTCCGTGAACGTCATAGAGTTCAGTGCTGGAGATGGGACGGTAGTGTTCCAATTGTTCGATTTGGGGAAGGTCGGTCGAGTAAACGAAGATCAGCCCCGAGAAGGAACCGATCAGCGCCGAGAGCAGGACAAGCAACGCAAGAACGAACCGGCGGACAATTTTCTGGCGAGACGGTGCAGTGGTCTGCTGTTCTTCCAAGACTGCGTTCATGAAGGACGAGACTGCTTAGCTGTAGCATAGCAGCCCGGCAAAGCCCCGACACCTCTTGCCTCGCAAAGAAAAATCGCGTGCCGAAGCACGCGATGAAACCAGAGAAGACCTCTATCCTAGCTTTGCCGATTCTTGAGGACGTCAAGTGCCTTCTGCAATTGCTCGTCTTTTTCGGGAGGAGTCTTCTTCTCGACGTCAGCAGGCCGAGCATTTTCATCCTCGTCCGGTACCGGTCCTTCGTCATTCACGTCCGCCACAACGATGTTGGGGGTTACGGCAGAATCCTGGATTGCTTTGCCTTGGGGTGAATAGTACTTGGCGACCGACAAGATCAGAGCACCGCCGTCCGGCAACTCAATCAGCTTTTGGACGGACCCATCCCCAAATGTCTTATCCCCGATCACATCGCCGCGAGCGTTTTCAAGAACAGCCGCGGCTACGATTTCCGCTGGACCGGCGGTGCCTTTGTTGACCAGCACCACCAGCGGCAGGGTGGTCACGGCTTTCGATGGATCCGCATTGAAGGCTTCACGAGGGTACTTCTGCCCCTGTAGGTAAGTAATCGTTCCGTGATTAAGGAACAGGTTGGCCGTGGCAATACCTTCCGACTCCTCACCCTCAGCGCAATCCCGCAGATCGAGAATCAACTTCTTGGCCCCCGAGCGCTGCAGGGATTTGATCTTATTCCCAACCTCCTGCGACTTGCCCTTGGTCAAAGCGTCTACATGAACTTCCCCGACCCCATCCTGGAGCATCTTTTCCTGGGGCGCGGGAATGTTCACAACATCGCGTGTGACCACAACCTTCTGCGGTTCCGCCTTGCGCGCCCGGACAACCGAAAGGTTCAGGTTCGAGCCGGGTTCTCCCACCAGCAGCGCACGAATTTCAGCCAGCGACATTTCTCTCGTCGACTTGCCCTCAATTGCTTCAAGGATGTCGGTGTCCTGCAAGCCCGCTTTATCGGCCGGCCCACCGGGAATCACTGCCACCACCGAAGCATAGCCAAAGCGCTTCGAAATGGCGGCTCCGATGTCGCCCTTGGCGCCGATCTTCCGGTTCTTATAGTTCTTGTATTGCTCGGCATTCAGGTAGCTGGAATTGGAATCGAGCGACTCAAGCAGGCCATGCAATGCGCCGTCGGTCACGGCAGGGAGATTAGGGTCCTCCACATATTCGCCGCGGACGCGCGAAAGCACCTCGCTATAAACTTCCATCTGCTTGTAGGCGCCGTCATTCGAGGCATGAACGCCGGTGATGTTGCCAACCAGCGTAAACAGCAAAACGCCAGCCGAGGCCAGTAGAATTGTGGTCTTGATTTTGATCGACATCGGACTCCAGGTTCGAGCGGCTTCGGGCAGCCAGCTAGTCAAATTATATCTGTTTTGATGCGAATCTCTGGAACTTCGGTGCATCGGCGGTAACCTGACGGTTTGGTGTAAGATGACGGACTTTGAGGTGATCCATGCTTAGGCGCGTCCTCCTGCTTCTCGCGCTTGTACTTCCTTCACTTGCCTCCGCGCAAACTGATGAATGGAAACAACTTTTCGATGGCAAAGACCTGACCGGATGGAAACACGTCGGCCCTGGTTATATGACCGTCGAGAACGGGCTGATCGAGACCCACGGCGGCATGGGCTTGCTGTATTGGACGGGTGGAAAGCTCGGGAATTGCAAGATCCGCGTCGTCTTCAAAATGCGGGACAAGGACGACAACTCCGGCGTCTTCATCCGGATCCCGCTTGAGCCGCGCGAGGAGTGGATGCCGGTTCACTACGGGTATGAGGTCCAAATTCTCAACGATCCCGGGTCGGAAGGCGTGAGTGACTACCACTCGACCGGAATGCTGTATTCGCTGACCAAGCCGCTCGTTCCGCACATGGGAAAGCCTGGGCCCGAGTGGAACACCATGGAGATCACCCTCGATGGGCCCCGCACCATCGTCGTTTTAAATGGCACAAAGGTCACCGAATACACCGAAGGCGATCCCGTCCCGGAAAGGAAGAACCAATACGAACCCTACCGGGGACCCCGCCCGAATGAGGGTTACATTGGGCTCCAGAACCATAGCGACCATGACGTGGTCTTCTTTAAGGAAGTAGCCGTCAAGTTGTTCGAGAAGTAGGTTTCGAGCTTCAGGATTCAGTGTTCCATCCTTAAAAACCGGAAACCGTGAAACCTGAGTTCCCAGAATGGCTTTCTCCCCCCAAACACACGTCCTTGCTTTTGAAGATGCTCGCCAGGTTGTCGAGGAGCATGCCAAGAGGTTGCGCCCCAAAGGAAGAGAACTGCTCTCGCTCCTTGAGGGAGCAGGCCGCGTGCTTGCCGAAGACATTCGCGCCGATCGTGACATCCCGCCCTTCGCTCGCGCGACCCGCGACGGCTATGCCTTGAGGGCGGCTGACCTTGCCCGGCTGCCGGCGCAATTGGAGGTCGTGGGCGAGGTAAGGGCGGGCGCTTCTGTGCAGGATCTGCCGCCGCTCCAGCCTGGGCAGGCGATCTCGATCATGACCGGGGCGGCGGTGCCCGATGGTGCGGACGCCGTGCTCATGATTGAACACAGTTCACGAGAAGAAAACCGCATTGCGGTTACGAAGGGCATTTTGCCGGGCGAAAATATAGTTCCCACAGGAGCCGAGGGCTGTCGGGGAGATCTGCTCCTGCCCACGGGCACGCGCCTGGACTACGCAACCATGGCGATTGCTGCATCGATGGGACGTCCGCGATTCGTTGTTTACCGGAAGCCCAGGGTTGCGGTGCTCTCAACCGGAGACGAGGTGGTTGACATCGACGTAGTCCCCGGACCTAGCCAGATCCGCAATTCGAACTCCTACTCGCTTGCGGCGCAGATCACCGCGGCGGCGGGAGAGGCAATCATTCTGCCGATTGCGCCTGACCAACCCGCCCGCTTGCGCGAGCTGCTCCGAGAGGCCTTCGACTCGGATTTGGTCCTGATTGCCGGCGGCGTATCCATGGGGCAATATGACCTGGTCGAGCAGGAACTCGCCGCACTGAAGGCGGAATTCTTCTTCAACGGCGCGAAGATCCAGCCCGGCAAGCCGGTTGTCTTTGGGCGGGTAAAATGTGGGGCTGCCGATCTCGGGTCTGGCGAGGAGCACAAGTACTTTTTTGGTCTGCCCGGAAACCCAGTTTCAACCATGGTGACTTTCGAGCTCTTCGCAAAGGTGATGCTCCAAGCTCTGGCCGGGATCGCCCCGCAGCCGCTGACGTTTTTGCATGTGAAACTGGGCAAGCGGGTTCACACCAAGACCGGCCTTACAAGATTTCTTCCAGCCCGAATTACTGGCGAGTTCGAAGATGCGGAAGTTGAGCTCACACCCTGGCAAGGCTCGGGCGACATTGCCTCTGTGGCAAGATCAAATTGCTTCCTGGTGATTCCGCCAGACCGCGAGCACATGGAAGCCGGGGAATGGGTGCCGGTGCTGCTTCGATAACAGGATCTCGGCTGCCGCCGCTGCTAAGATGGAACTTCGCCCGTGGCAAAAAAGCTCTCGCATTACGATGATTCCGGCAGCGCTCGCATGGTGGATGTTTCCGCCAAGAATCGCACTGCCCGCGAAGCGGAGGCGAGCGCGTTCGTCGCCATGAGTTCCCAGGTCCTGCAGTCGCTCACTAGCAATCCCAAAGGAGATCCGCTCGAAACCGCCCGCCTTGCCGGAATCATGGCAGCCAAGAAAACCTCTGAGCTGATCCCGCTATGCCATCCCCTGCCGCTGTCGCACGTTGATGTCAAGTTGCGCCAGTGCGAGAATGGAATCGCAGTCTCCTCGCGTGTGCGAACGACCGCCGAAACTGGGGTAGAAATGGAAGCTCTGGTAGCCGCTAGCATAGCCGCGCTGACGGTTTACGACATGTGCAAGGCGCTCGACAAAGGGATCGAGATCCGCGATGTGATGCTCGAGCGCAAGTCGGGCGGTAAGAGTGGGGATTACATTCGTAAGAAGAATTAGGCCATCCTGATCTCTGGCAGCTAAAGTTTGAAGCCTAACATGCAAAGCAACGTTAAGGTCCTGTTGGTGGATGACAATCCGATGGTGCTCGCGATGTTGCGTGACGCGATCGCGCCGATGGCCCGCGTGAGTACCGCCGGAGACGGCGCCGACGCTCTCCTCAAGGCGGTCGAAGATACCCCTGATCTGCTGGTGAGCGACTTTCGCATGCCGGGCATGGACGGACGTCAACTTGTCGAAAAACTTCGCAGTCGCTCCACCACCTCTGGAATCTCCGTCATCCTGCTGGCCACCAAGTCCGACATATCGGAGAAGCTCTCAATTCAAGATCACACCGCCGACGATTTTGTCGAGAAACCTTTCTTCCTCCGCGAAGCCACCCAGCGCATCAAGCGCATGATCGACAGAATCGCGCTGGAGAAGATGTCAAAGTCGTCGTCCTCGGATGGTGTTGTGCGCGGCAGCTTGGCTCAGATGAACGTGATCGACCTGGTTCAGTCGTTAGAGATGGGTCGCAAGAGCTGCCTGCTGACCCTGACCAAAGATGACGACAAATGCGAAATGTACTTCCGCGAAGGCCAGGTTCCGCACGCAACCTATGGGTCACTGAGCGGCGACGCCGCCGTGTTCAAAGTCCTGAAATGGGCAGGCGGCAGCTTTCAGATCAATTTCGAAGGCAAGACCAACCAGCAGACTACGACCCTGAACACGCAAGGCCTCCTCATGGAGGGATTGCGCCTGCTCGACGAAGAGAAACGCGATCAGGGCGGCGTGAGCGAGGAGGAAGATGACGTCCTCCTCGATTCCTGAAGCGTTCCGCGCCGCCGTGCTCACGGTGAGCGACTCCTGCGCGCGCGGTGAACGCAACGACATTTCCGGTCCAGCTGTTGCCAATGCTCTCCAGAGGCATCATTTCGCGGTGATCGAAACGCGAGTCGTGCCCGACGAGCACGCGTCGATTATGAAAGCGCTGGTCGAACTTTCGCGGAGGGCCCGGCTGGTCGTAACTACCGGGGGCACCGGGATCTCGACGCGCGACGTAACCCCTGAAGCGACCCGCAGCGTGTGCGGTCGAATGCTCGACGGCATTGCCGAGCGCATGCGTCGGGAAGGAGAGAAGAAGACACCGTTTGCTGTGCTCAGTCGCGGCGTGTGCGGTGTGTGTGGGACATCTCTCGTGCTGAATCTTCCAGGAAGCCCTGGGGGAGCGGTGGAGTCCCTGGAGGCAGTGATCGATGTGCTGCCGCATGCCATCCAAATCCTTGCAGGCAAGACCGAGCACATGACGAACTAATGACGCGGCAAGATCTCACCACAGAGACAGCCGGACACAGAGAACACCACGGCAAGAATCGGTACCGCAGAAGACCCTCTGCCCGTGACCCAGAAACAGGAACCTGCTTTCTCAGCTCGGTTGTGAACTGAACTTCGAATGAAGACGATTCACTACATCATCGCGAAATACACTGCATTTCTGTGGGCGATCTTACAGCCACTGGGGGCTTGGGGTGTGTTTGCGATCGCGACCTTGGATAGTGCCGCCGTAGGGCTTCCACTCGACGTGGTCGTAGGCGGCTACATCGCGCAGAACCATAGCCGGCTTTTTCTTTATGTCCTGATGGCAGCCGCCGGATCAGCGCTGGGGAGTCTGGTGATTTATGCAATCGGATATACGGGCGGAGAAGAACTGCTTCGTAAGCGGGTCTCGCCGGAGCGGTTTCAGAAACTCCACGGAGCATTCGAGAAACACCCATTCTGGAGTCTGATGTTCCCCGCGATGCTGCCGCCGCCGACGCCATTCAAGATCTTCGCACTGGGCGCTGCTGTAGCTGAGATGAGCGTCAGCCATTTCATTCTTGCAATCTTCTTGGGACGCAGTGTGCGCTTCCTGCTTTTGGGAATCTTGGTGGTAAGGTTTGGACCGGGAATCATTCACAATTTACGGATCTTCTTCAGCCATCATTTCCACTGGCTGGTGATCGCCTCGCTGGTAGTGCTTGCGACGTGGTTGATATGGCGCAGACGACACAAGGGCCAAACCGAAGGTTCAACGGAAGTGACTGAGCAGTAGGAGCCTAGCGAAACCGGGTTCGGTGTTCCTGCAAAATGCACCGATCCATTACCACAAACATTCCGGCTTGTTTCGCTTTGTCGGCTGCCCTCTGGTTTATCACGCCTTCCTGCATCCACACGGCTGGGACCTTCTTCTGGATTGCCTGATCGACGATTTCTTCCACAAACTCCGGGCGCCGGAAAACGTTCACAATGTCGATCTTGTCCGGAACGTCCAATAGCGACGGGTATGCATCTTCGCCGAGCGCTTCCTGGATATGGGGATTCACCGGAATGACTCTGTATCCCTGCTCCTGCATGTACGCCGATACCCCATGGCTCGCGCGCAGGGGGTTGGCGGACAGTCCTATGACAGCAATGGTTCTAGCCGTGGTCAGAAGGTCGCGAATGGGATCGGGATCTTGCACGTTTCCCCTGGCCTATTGTCACAAACCCCTACTCAGCCTGCAACTAAGTACCTCCTCAAGCGTTCTTACCTTGAAGCGGCAGAGTGCCGCAGGTGTTGATGTTCAGCGGTGGAGGGGGAGAAACGATGCGAAACAGGCTTATTGCAACTTTTTTGACTCTTTTTTCGGTGGTGGCCATAGCGACGTCTAAGATTCACGTCCCTGCTCAAAAGGAGGCCCTAGCGGGGCTATCCGGTCTTGCGCTTACCATCTACAACCAGAACTTTGCCGTAATACGCCAGCCAATCGACCTCAACCTCAAGGCGGGTTCAAACCGGATTGAATATGCCGACACCACCGCTCATCTTGAGCCGGACTCGGTCATTCTTCAAGACCCCAGCGGTACTCACAGCCTGAGGATTCTCGAGCAGAATTATCGAAATGATCCAGTGACCGAGGCGCGGCTGCTTGCCGCCTATGAAGGCCAGGAACTCGAATTCGAAGTCAACCGCGACGGCAAACCGGAGATCATCAAAGCGAAGCTCGTCCGCAGCGGCTACGTACCGCATTACAACGCCTTGCAGCGCTATGGACCTCAATATCAGTATCAGCAGATGGCAGGCGCCAGTTACGACGCCGGCGGCGGCTCGCCAATTGTCGAGATCGACGGTGAAATTCGATTCGGTCTGCCCGGTCGCCCAATTTTCCCGAGCCTGGCGAACGATTCGCTGATGAAGCCGACGATTAACTGGCTTCTCTATTCCGATTCCGCGGGCCGCTTTCCCGCTGAACTCAGCTATGTCACGGGCGGAATGACGTGGGTCGCGGATTACAATGCGGTCGCTCCGGAGGCTGGCAATGAGCTAGACATCACCGGGTGGGTGACCATGGACAATCAATCCGGAAAGACCTTTGCCGATGCTCAAATCAAGCTGATGGCAGGCGAGGTAAACAAGATTCAACCTTCGCCGACGATGGTGAGTGCCGAGTACGCATTCGCGGCGCGCGACAGAAGCTCCGGTGGGGCGCCAGAAGTGCGCGAGCAGGCCTTCGACGAATACCACCTCTACACTCTGCCGCGGCCAGTCACTCTCGACGACCGCGAAACCAAGCAGGTCGAATTTATTCGCGCCCCCAAGGTCAAGGCCGCTCGGGTGTATGTATACGATGGGGCGAAGTTTTCGACGCAGTATCAGTACTGGGGATATGAGCAAATCCGCAACAATCGTGAGTATGGAACCGAAATGAATACCGAAATCTGGGTCATGCAGGAAATCCACAATTCAAAGGAGAATCGCCTGGGCATGCCCCTGCCCAAAGGCAGGGTTCGTTTCTACCGCCGGGATTCCGATGGGGCTCTCGAATTTATCGGCGAGAACGAGATCAAGCACACACCTACCGATGAGACGCTGCGAATTTTTACCGGCAATGCCTTCGACATTGTGGGAGAGCGCCGGCAGACGAACTACCGTCTTGATACCGATAAGAAGGTGATTGATGAAACCTTTGAGATCAAGCTGCGCAATCACAAGAAGGAGCCGGTCGAAGTCCGCGCCGTGGAGCATCTGTACCGCTGCATAAACTGGGAGATCACGCAAAAGTCCGACGATTTCTTGAAGACCGACAGCCGCACGGCAGAGTTCGGTGTACGCGTTCCGGCGTCAGGAGAAAAGACCGTGACCTATACCGTGCACTACACCTGGTAGGCGGCCAGGTCTCGCCCTCGGCAGAAGCTTAGCCCTTGTTGCCCGGCTCACTCTTCTGCTTGAACATGCGAAGCGCGAGCTTACGGATGGTTTCAGAAACCTCCTTGTTGCCGGCCAGGTTCTTGAGGTCGGCGGTCAGCACGTTCTTCATCAGGCCGAGCGAGACATCTAGCGGTGTACGTGGATTGAAGACGAGGTTGCGTACTACCGCATAATTCTTAGCGAATCTCCGCTTCATGGGGATGCTACGCAACACTGCCTCCAGCACGTTCTTCTGGGTAGCGAATTTTTCCACTTCGCCGTCGGTGATTTTGGGCGAATCCAGCACCGCGAGGGCTACGATCTTGGTCCCATCCCGCACCAGAATCGAGCGCTCTTCCTTGGTGCCTTTCATGGCAAGCTGAATTCGGCCCCTGATGTCCAGTTTTGCGATCTTCTGCAGCACGCTGCCACGCAGCTCGTTCTGCGGATCGACATGAATTTTATGCGGGGACGGTTTATTGGCCAGAGCAGGCTGCGGAGCAGCGGCAGCGCCGGTCGGTGTCTGGGCGGGTGTGATTGCAGCGGCAGCGCCGGTCGGTGTCTGGGCGGGTGTGATTGCAGCGGGAGTCATGGCTGCAGGGGCAATCGCGGCCGGCTGAACGGGTTGCTCGCTGTGAAACTCCCCCTCGTGTATTCCGCCGATCGCTTGAAACGGCTTGTCGCCCTCCGCCGCAATCTCCGCGGCATGCTCGATGATGAAGGCCGACACTATTTTCTCGGTTTCGGCATCGACCGGGTCGATCGGTTCTCCGGTCGGCGGCAGTGGCTGTGAGGTCGAGAGCGCAGGGGTCTCAGGAGGCGCAGGGGTCTCAGGAGGCGCCGGTTTCTCTTCCCCTTCGGGCTCAACATAATCGGTGCCATTGATCAACGCTTGCACTCGAGCTGCTTGCGCACCCGTGAGGTTGTGGTTCCCGCTCAGATCTTGCAGCACCTGCTTCGAATTCCTTACCCGGCGGCTTGCGATCATCAGGTCGATCAATTCGCCTTTCGAGGTCGCGGCCAGCTCCCCGAGCTTTGTCATCTGGACGGAGGGGTTTTCCAAAAGCAAATTGAAAAGCGCTGGCCGGATATTTCGCGGCGAAACCCAGTAGTCCAAGATCTCTTTCGGCACGCTTGGGTTGGCCACCATCTCCTTCACGGAGGCCTCGTCCCAGCCCGCCAGGGTGAGGCGAGCCTGTTCGCCGAAAATCTTGTTGTGCTCAGCGATGTACACCAAAATCTCCAGCATCTCCTCGGTTGGAACGCGAAGAGCGCCCTTTGCCGCAGACATCATCTGGTGCTGCGAAACCGCCGCGGCGCGAATTAGGTCCAGCATACGGGGCATAGACACACAACTCCTGATATTCCAGAATCGCGCAATCGGAGGCGGTGTTTCCAGTAATTTCAGGTCGGTAATGGTTACCGAAGGAATGGGTGGGGATTGAACTCCAGGTCAGTTCTCACTGGTTGAATCGGGCGAGGCGCCATCCCGCCGCATGCGCAAGTAGGCGCGAATGAACGGCTGCAGATCTCCGTCCAGCACACGGTCGACGTCACCCACTTCAGTCTTGGTGCGATGGTCCTTAATCAAGCGGTAGGGCTGCAGCACGTAGGACCGTATCTGCGAGCCAAAGTCGATATCGAGTTTGGAGTCCTCAATTTTCTTTGTGGCCTCGCGCTTCTTCTCCATTTCGAACTCATAGAGCTTCGAACGGAGCATGCTCATGGCCCGGTCTTTGTTCTTGTGCTGCGAGCGCTCGTTCTGGCAGGCGGCCACCAGACCGGTGGGAATGTGCGTGATACGCACCGCGGAGTCGGTGGTATTTACGTGCTGGCCACCCTTGCCGCTAGATCGGTAGGTATCAATCCGAATGTCTTCCGGCCGGATCACAACCTCGATGGAATCGTCGATTTCGGGAGAGACAAAAACACTCGCGAAGGAGGTGTGCCGCCGCTTCGCCTGATCAAACGGCGAAATGCGCACCAGTCGATGTACGCCGATCTCGCTGGTAAGCAGGCCGAAGCCGTATTCCCCATTGACGGCAAACGTGGCCGATTTGATACCGGCTTCTTCACCCGGCTGATAGTCGTAGAGGACGGTCTGAAAGCCCTGTCGTTCGGCCCAGCGGAGATACATTCGCATCAGCATCTCGGCCCAGTCCTGCGACTCGGTACCTCCGGCGCCGGGGTGAATCGTCACAATTGCATTTCGAGGATCGTTTTCGCGCGACAGCAACGTCTCGGTTTCGAGCTTGTCTACGTACCCGCGGAGGCCATCGATCTCACGCCGCAGATCGGGTTCCACGTTCTCGCCTTCCTTGGCAAGGTCGAAGTACGCAGCAATGTCTTCTGTGCGCCGCACGAGATCAGACTCGGTAGCCAGCATGTCTTCCAGCCGCTTCTTCTCGCGCATCACCTGCTGCGAGCGCTGTGGATTCGACCACAGGTTCGGGTCAGAAGCCTGCTTTTCTACTTCCGTCAGTTGCTTGCGGAGTTTGTCTGCGTCAAAGATACTCCCGGAGATCGCGGACCTTCTGCTGGAGACCTGAGTATTCCTGTTCGAGTTCCTGAATCATGCTTTGCCTTTTCCGGGAGTAAGTGAAACCGCGAGGGCTACCAATGAAATTATCGCACATGCGTACGCCAGCCAATCACCATGGCGAGTGTAGAAAGTGGTTTCATCGACCACAGCATAATTGGCGACCAGCGAGGTGCGCACCTTCCGCGGGACACTTTGGGTGATGCGTCCGAAGGGATCGATCGCCGCCGTCACGCCTGTGTTTGTGGCGCGCAACAACCAGCGATCGTTTTCGATGGCCCGCATGCGAGCCTGTTTCAGGTGCTGGGCGTAGGCGCCGCTATCCCCATACCAGCCATCATTGGAAATGTTGACCAAAACCTGTGCACCTGATCTCGCGAATTGGCGAACTTCATCGGGGAATATGGATTCGTAACAAATAAAGACGCCGAGTTTCTCCTCGCCAGCCTGCAGCGGCAGGCGCGTAGCCCCTGCCGTGAAGTCGCCGACTTCTTTAGTCAGGCCTCCGGCAAAGCTGAGGAACCGCTTGAAGGGAACATACTCGCCAAAGGGCACTAAGTGAGTTTTGTCGTAGCGTCCGATCCATTCACCGGAGGGGCTGACGAGCGAGGCGGAATTGAAGATCATATTCCCGTTTTGGTTGGACGATCCCCTCGATTCGACTCCGATGTTTCCTACCACAACCCAGGCATGGGAGTCGATCGCAACTTGACTGAGAGCGCGCCGAAACTCCAGGTCACCGCCATAGAACGGCGCGGGAGACTCCGGCCAGACGATTAACCCCGGGGACGGGGTGGCATCGTGGACTGCGCCTCCGGCACCGCTGCGACTCAGAACGCTCAACTCGCGCATGGTGTCCTCAAAGTACTGGCGCGTCCAATCATTGTTGTCGAGAACCGGGACATTCTCCTGCACCAGCACCGCTGAGCGATCCGCGGAAAACGCCGGCACAGGCATCCAGCGCGCGATCTGTAGTACGAACGCGGCTGCGAACGAGGCAAACAGGAGCGATGCTCGCCGCTGCCGACGCAGGAGAAACCCTGCCGCGAAAGCCGTGTTCACGATCATGATTTCGAGCGAAATGCCGTAAACACCGGTAACATGGGCAATGCGTGCCAGGGGAACATTATCGGTTTGCGCGATGCCCAAAAGGTTCCAGGGAAACCCGCTGATTCGCGTGCGCGCAAGCTCCAGAGCGACCCAGACAAATGGAGCGGCCACGAGCGCCATCCGGACGGATCGGCGAGCGATCCAGGCGGTCACGAGTCCGAATGCTGCGTGATACAAGCCGAGATACAAACAAAACAGCAGTAACAGTCCGGCGGCGCCGAGGGCTCCAATCCCGCCGTACTGCTTCATGGTGTCGTAAACCCAATAGCAACTGCCGCCGTACCAGAGGATGCCACACAGGTAGCCCAAGAAAAAACCTTGCATCGGCGAGGCGGGAAGCCGCTTGATACTGCCTTCAAACTGTAGAGGCCCCGGCCTGCGTGCCCGCAAAATCGCTACGAGTAGAGGCGCAACCGCAACCCAGCTGAGAATGTAGAGGTTCCCCAGCGGGAAGATCAAAACCTGCAGGATGGCGGAGACAACCGCCAGCATCCACGCGCTTTTTTCAATCCGCAACATCGCTGGAGAAGAATATCAAGAGGGAGCGCCCCCGTGTGGCTCGGATGCTCTTGTCCGAACATCATCGAGAGGGAGAATTGGCTTTGCTAGGCAGGTAGTTCGCAACAAAACCAACTAGTCCGCTAGTCACGTAAGCAGGCGCTGCAATTGGAAACACCGGACGCCCCTGAACCATTTCTGCCGTTACTTCCTTCCACCGCGGTGTAAGGTTCCTGTATTGATGCAAAACCACCGCGTCTGCTCGACTCAGGTACTTCTGCGCCGAGGTTTTGAAATCTTCCGTCGAAGGATCGAGGACGGTGATATAGACATCTGGGTCCATGAACCGCAAGATGCTATTGGACTCGATGATGACGTTTTCCGCTGCGGCGATCTTGCGCTGAATAGCCGGCAGCGCCTCCTCTAAGCGACCCTGTTCAGTTCGCACCCAGAAGGCTTGTTTGGCTCCGGCAACCAAGAAGCGGGACGAGTCCGACCTGCCAGATTTGTCTTGTTCTTCGGTGATTGCCCAGCAGCGGTCATGGGGTGCGCAATCGCACGGCTCGCCATTCAATGAGCACTGGCCGTGGCCGAATTGCGTGATCTTGAAGGCCGTCCAGTTGTACGCAGCGAGCGCGCCAATCAGCCCCACGACCACGCTGGTCTTGCCGATGTTCCGGGAATGTCCGCCAACAACAACGATTGCCACGCGTGTTTTTCCTAACCATCCTTAGGCTTTGTTGCGAATCGCCTGAGCGCCTGCGGAACCGGGCCTTCCCGGCTCCCTGCCTTGTCCTTGCGACGCGACGTTCTATTCTCGTTTTCCCAGCCTTCCGAGCGCCGCCAAGTTCTTCAAGTACTCTCGCAGCGGTTTTGCCGGGGTGCCCCAGAAGGCAATGCCCTTGCCCCGCAAGACCTTCTTCGGGAGAACGCCAGCTTGCCCACCGAGCAACACGCCCTCTTGGATGCGAGCGTGCTCGCCGACGCCCACCTGCCCGCCGATCACAACGTTGTCTTCAATCGTGATGCTGCCGGAGAACCCGGCTTGCGCGGCGATGACGACATTGTTTCCAACCTGGCAGTTGTGGCCGATATGTACCAGATTATCGATCTTCGTCCCCCGGCCAATGCGCGTGGTTTCCAGGGCACCGCGATCGATGGTGGTGTTGGCGCCGATCTCGACGTCGTCTTCAATCTCAAGCGTGCCGCTCTGCGGAAACTTCGCATAACGGTCGTTCTCTGGATCGCGGACATAGCCGAATCCGTCGCTCCCGAGCACGGCGCCCGCGTGCACGATCACGCGGTTGCCGATTTGCGTGCCAGGATAGACGGTGACGCGAGGGTAAATGCTGCAGTCGCTGCCAATGCTTACATCTTCCCCAATCACGCAGCTCGCGCCGATCCAGGTGCGCTCGCCAATCACAACCCGGTCTCCGATATAGGTCCACGGGTCGATGGTGGTTGTTTCCGCGACACTGGCTGAACCTGATAACACAGCACTGGGGTGGATCGCAGGTTCGCGTCCTTGGCTGGTTCGGTGGAACAGAGAGGCTGCGCGCGCAAAGGCAAGCCTCGGGTTCTTGCCGATTAATAGCGCTTTGGGAGTACTGGCATTTTCGGCAAACCCTCCGGCAATGACTGCCGCTGCCGCGGAGTCAAGAGCAGACTGAAGGTGCTTTTCGTCTTCGACAAAGACGAGATGCTGGCTGGAGGCGGCCCCAATGCTCGCGACGCCACTAACTTCGCGACTCTCGTCTCCGATGACCTTCGCGCCTATGGCTCGGGCAATTTCCCCAACGCTCGGCATGGTTCCTTTTTTATACGTTCGCGGAGATAAAGGGAAGCCAACGTGCTTGGCGCTGGGTCGCACTCCCGCGGCTTCGAAGAATCTCCGCAGGCCCCTTGGGGGGTGTTCGCCTGCTTGGGTAGATCGCTGATCTCGTCCTGTCTAGCGCCGAGCTTCGAGATGTTTGCTTGTTTGCTTCCGGTATTGTTACCACCCACTTTGAGCCATGGGATCGCGCGATGCCAACCATCGTTGCCGTAATGACCTGCCGGCTGTTCTTGCGGTTGATTCACCAGGCTGCGGACGTATTAGTACAGCCCCTTCTCGCCTGCCGGCCTGGTCTTCCATCTGCGATGCACCCACAGCCATTGGTCTGGGTACCGGCGAATGTAGTCTTCCAGAATCTTGGTGAACAGCTGCGTGTTGGCGACCACATCGGCCTCGCGATCCTTGCTGCGGATCAGCTTCACCGCCGGATCAAAGCGCAGGCGATACTTCTGCAGGCCCGGATCCCAGACGGTGAATCCCGGCACCACCGCGGCATCCGTCTTTAGTGCAAGGCGCGCCACGCCGGTCGCTGTGCACGCCTGGTGGCCGAAGAAGTCCACAAACAGGCCCTGACTCACAATCATATTGGTGTCCATCAGAACGCCCACAGTTTCTTCATCGCGCATGGCCGCAATCAGGCCGCGAGCGAAGTCCTTATCCACGGCTTTGTTGCCGTGCATGGTGCGGTAATGCCTTGCGAGCCGGTCGAGATAGGGATTGTCAAGGGGTCGCATGACCACGTTCAGGGGATATCCGTAGAGCGAATGCGCGAATGCGGACAGCTCCCAGGCGCCAAGGTGTCCGGTAAGAAAGAGCACGCCCTTATGGCGGGCCAAGGCTCGCTCGTAGTTCTCGAAACCCTCATAAACCACCGTCTGGCTGACGTTCTCGCGGGTATATCGCGGGAATAGGCAAACCTCGGCAACATGACGTCCCAGAGAAGTGAAGACACCGCGCAAAATCTTTTTGCGTTCCCGCAGTGGCTTCTCAGGAAACGCGAGTTCGAGGTTGCGCATGCCTACGCGACGCAGTTTTCGGTGGAAGAGGTAGACGAGCCACGAAATGGAGATCCCGGCAGCCCGGGCCAATGATCTCGGCAGAGCACCTACAAGCTTGATGAGAGCCCACGCCAGCGCGTATTCGAGTCGGTAGCGCAAGGGAAGGCTGACGGTAGCAGAGGGGAAATTTCGGTGTCAAACGCAAGTAGGCCGGTGGAGAGCACGGCCCTCAGGCGCCCGGATCTGGGATCATTCATGCAAGAGCCGGAGCGCCTGAAGCCAAAGTCGTTTTTCACTTGCTCGCGAGCTTCGCCCACTTTGCCAGGTCGTTAAGGAACGGCAGAGCGCCTTGCGGGTTATTGGCGGTCTGCAGGGTGGTATCGAAGGGCTGCATCTTTCCGTAGAACTCGAGCGTGCTTTCGCGATCTATTTTGACCACAGCGCCATTCAGTTCTAATCCGGCGAAGGCACCCCGAGCGCGCGAATAGCTCAGCACCTGCGCGCGCATCTTCCAGTCCGTATCGGCAGCGGCGTGACGCCCAACCGGCCCAGCGGCAACGCTAGCATCGGCACCCAGTTTGAACTTGCTGTGCAGCAAATTATCCATGCCCTTCTTGTTCATGATCAGCATGACCAGATCCACGGCTTGCCCGCCAATCTGTAATCCAAAGCTTCCACCTTGAACGGTGAAGAAAGCAGGATCGCTCCAGCCTTTTGCGGTACGGCAGCTGGCCACGCCACGGCCGTAGCGGGCACCAAAAACAAACCCCGCTTTCAGCATCGAGGGCACGACAGCCACACACTCAGCCGAACCCATGACTTCGTCAGGGATACCCGTATCAGGAGCGGATTGAATCTCTTCCAGGACGGTTGCGGCGGCTTTGACCCGGTCGGCGGCCTTGTTGTCGGCCAAATCATCAGCCGCAAACGAGGAGGTGGCCAGTCCGAGCATTAGGAGGGTGAGCACGAGCTTTTTCATGGATCTCTCTTTCCTAAAACAGAGTTCTTCCTGGAAACATGAACACCTGATTTTAGGAACTTCCTCTGTGGAAAGATGAGATTTCCGCCCCGATTTGCAAGAGAAATGTTGGCGATTTGGGTTCGAGGTTGTCCTTGACCGCGCCCTTCAAAATGTGCCAAAACACGCGTTTTCCGCGGTGGTTGTGTGCAAAAGTCCCGAGCAAAATTAAATACTGGTAAGAGGATTACTTAAGGCAGTTCATCTGCTTAGTAGCTGCAACTGATTAAAAATAAATTGGTTGCGTAAAACTACAACTTTCGTGCTAGCCGACCGATTGGTCGGTTTTCATTGAGCATTAATTGTGGACCCAGGAATCCACAGAGTTTCCACAGATTGGAACGGCTCGACAGTTCAGCCGGTTTAATGAGCAGGTGCGGGAGGAATCCGAGGGATCAATCCTTGACGAGAGGGTAACTTTTCTCTCTCCATTCGCGGATGCCGCCGTCCATAGAAATTACGTTTGAATAGCCCATCTTCTGGAGGTTATCGGCCGCCAGGGCGGAGCGGAAGCCTCCGCCGCAATAGAGGATAAGTTCCGTTTTGGGGTCTGGCACGCGGGTCTCGATATCCCGTTCGATGATTCCCCTGCCAAGGTGAACCGCTCCGGGGAGGTGGTCCTTCACGAATTCGCTGTCCTCGCGTACATCGACCAAGATGAATCGGTCCCCACGGTCGAGGCGGTGCTTGATCTCGTCTACGGTGGTTTCTTTCACCCGCGATTTGGCGTCATTCACTATTTTTAGAAAGCCGGGGGCGTGCTGCATAGGAACTCCTTGGCAGTTGCTAGTTGGCCACTATCCACTGACCTGCTGTCCGGCGAAGGTGCAGTCTTCTGGATTCTTGTCTTCGCGCAGACTCATAAAAACGGGGGCGCGCAACTTTAGCCCGCCCTCGTTGGTTTCATGAGTCCACTCGGTAAATTTTACTTCGGCAACTCGAAGCGGTTTCACCCAATGGGCTTTCTTCGGCTCGGTTGGTCCAGTGAACGGATTGCTTGAGGACTCGACACTTTTGAGCACCATAGAAACCTCCTTTAGCAAGGCATAGTTGAAGCCAGTGCCGGCATTGCCCACATGAATCAATTGCTTCTTATCGTTGTACAAGCCCAGCATGAGTGAACCGAAATATTCCCTTGATCCCTCGGGATCGGTATAGCCGCCGATAACGCAATCAGCGCTTTGCGTGATCTTGATCTTCTGCCACTCCCGACTACGACGCTCCTCGTAACAGCTGTTGGCCTTCTTGGCGATGATGCCTTCAAGCCCCTTTTCCTTGGCAACTTTGAACAGCGCCTTCCCGTTGCCTCCAAAGTGATCGGAGTACCGCACTATTTCGGAGTCGCTTACGATTTCTCGGAGCACCCGCTTTCGTTCTTGCAAAACGACGCGACGCAAATCGTAGCCGTCGAGGTAAATGAGATCGAACACATAGTAGAGAATCGGCAAGTCTCCGCGCGGAGTAGTCTGACGGCCACGGCTGCGAAGCCCGGTGCGCTGCTGCATCAGGCTGAACGACGGGCGACCTTGGTCATCGAGTACCACCACTTCCCCGTCGAGAATGGCGCTTTTCGCATTCACCGTCGCTGATAGCCCGCTTAGTTCCGAAAACCTTGCCGTCAGGTCGTTGTGGTTGCGAGATACCAGACGCACATCGCCGTTATCAAGAAACGCTACCGCTCGATAACCATCCCATTTGATTTCGAAGAGCCAATTGGGATCGTCGAAGGGCTTGTCGGAAAGAGACGCGAGCATCGGGGTAATGGCGGCGGGCATGGCTCGCTTGACTGCCCCGGTCAGGCCTTCCACGAAAGAAGCTCCCAGGGACCCACCCTTAGCCGCAGGGTTCGAGGGGTTCGCGGAACCCATTGCACTTTGCTTGGTGCTGCTGCCGCGCTTGACCCCCGTTTTTTTTCCTGCGTGTGCCTTCACATCCTTACTGGGGGAAACTCTTCTTTTCTTGTCCACTCGTGCGAGCGTATCGGCTAGCCAGGCCGCCTTCGCTCCGCCATGAGATGCTTTCTTGCTGCTTTGCCACTCGGCCGAGCCTTCGTCGCCAGCGATCTGAGCCATGGTACGTTTGGTCAGCACCGACCTATCGAGTTGCTCCGCGTCGAATCCCTGAATGACATGATGGTCATGCTTCTTGATCAGCAGCCACTCGTTGCCTTTGCTTCCCGCGCGACGGGATTTGATGTGTATCAGGGCGAAATCGCCGTTCAGCTTGTTCCCATGCAGCCGGAACTTGAGATCCCCTTTCCTAAGCATGGCGGAAGCCTCGCCATCGCTTGCAGGGATATACTTCCCGTCCTTGGTTTCCGGCGACAGCGGTTCCCAGGTGCCAACGTCCCACACCATCACCGTTCCGGCTCCATAGTTGCCCTCGGGAATAATCCCTTCAAAATCGAAGTAAGACACCGGATGATCTTCGACCTCCATCGCAAGGCGCTTGTCTTCCGGATCGAGAGACGGCCCCTTGGGGACAGCCCAGGACTTCAGCACACCTTCCATTTCCAGGCGAAAATCGTAGTGCAGGCGCGTGGCATGGTGCCGCTGCACAACAAATCGATGCCCTTTGCTCTTGTCGAGCTTCGGCGGCGGTTCGGGCGTCTCCGAGAAGCGGCGCTTTCGTTTGTACTCTTCTAAAGCCACGGTAGAAATTGTAAAGGGTGATCGGGGATCCGGTGCCGGCCTCAGGCCCGACCCAACCCGACCCGACCGGCGAAGTATGATGCTGGTTTGCTACCTTGTGGAGGTCGAACCGCCAGGATGCAACGCGAACACCCAAAGCAGCCGCTCATCGGAGTGGGCGCCCTGATCGTAGAAAAAGGCTGTGTCGTACTCATCAAGCGCGGCAAAGCGCCGCTCCTGGGCGAGTGGTCGATCCCCGGCGGAATGCTGGAGCTCGGTGAGACCTTGCACCAGGGAGCAGAACGCGAGGCGTTGGAAGAAACCGGGCTGGTTGTCCGGGCCACCGAATTGCTGGGTGTGTTCGACCGCATTGTGCCCGATGACGACGGAAACATCGTCTATCACTACGTGCTCATCGATTTCCTTTGCCAGCTTGTCTCGGGCAAGTTGCATGCCGGCGCCGATGCCGCTGACGCACAATGGTTCACCCCAGAAACCATGGCACAGCTCCCCTTAGCCGAAGACACAGCGGGTGTCATTCGGGCAGCGCTCGCGAAAACCATCCCGTAAGCAAGCCGTCCCTAGTCGTCGTCCTGCCATTTCTGAGGGGCAGGCTCGTTTAGAACGCGCGATGCCTCAGCAAAATCTTCTGGGTCCACCAAGAGCTTGACGCCGCCGAGCAGGTTCGAGATGAACCAGTCCATGCGGACCATGTTCTCGTCCGCCAGAAAGCAAGCCACTCCCGAGGACTCCAGCCTACCCTTTGCGAGCAGAGCTTCAGGAAGGTCACGGAACCTGCGCAGCAGCACAAGATTCCTCTTCTCCAGCAACTCGATCCGCGGCGCCTCTTCGGGAACCGGCGGCTCCAGTCCGCGGCGGTCCAGCTCGTCTTCGAGCGCATCCCACGCGGCGTCGCTCAGCTCCCAGGATCTGCCGGCGAGCTTGATCAACTCCTCATCGCTTTTTGACGAATATTGGCTAACGAAGCGCCTTTTCTCCTCCGAGCTCTCCACAAGTCCATCATAGTGCAGTCGCGAGTAGAGCTCACCGGTACCCCTAAGTTATTCTCATCGGAGCTCTCGCGATTCATCCGCCTGTCACTTCGAGATTCAGCCCCGGAACTCAAGGCAGCCGGGAAGGGTTCCTAAAGGTGGCTGGAGCCAGGAACCCGTAGCGGCTTCGGGCCAATGAAGAACGGCCCGCAGGTTGAACCTGCGGGCCGTCCGGTGGACTGTTTGGGATTGACCAAGAGGTGGTCACTCGTAAGGCATCCTGCGGGATGCTGTGGCCACTTCGGCGAACTCCGGGCCCCGGCGCGACCTGAACGCCAGGCGGGACATTCCTCCAAACTCACCGTTGAGTTGCGAAGGTCTTAGAGCAACCGCCCTAAGTCTCAGCCACCTCACCTGGTCTATAGGTACATCTACTACAGTCAGAACTTGTCATCAGACCACCTCCTTTCCGGTGTACTGGCAGAATAGTTCACAAGCTACTTGGGTTCAAGTTCCTTTGCAGAGACCGATAGAATTGTGCATGGTGCTCGCCGAAAAGCTCAGCTTCAGCGCCGACTTGGACGAGAGATTCTTCCTGGAACTCCCGGCGGGTGCTGCCGTGTTTGTCTTTCGTGGCGAGGGCGAACCGTACGTCAGCAAGACGGCGAACCTACGCAAACGATTGCAGCGGCTGCTCGGCCCGCCTGCCGAGCAGAGCAAGCGGCTGAATCTGCGGGATCGCGTTCGCGAGATTGAGTTCACGATGACGGGCTCGGATTTCGAGTCCCAATTCCTGCTTTATCGCATGCAGCGTGAAATGTTCCCGAAGACCTACGCCGCCAGGTTGCGGCTTCGCCCCGCGCCGCTAGTGAAGTTTCATTTGGAAAATGACTATCCGAGAGCGTCGGTGACGACGAAGCTGACGAAGCTCCCCGCCATGCATACTGCTGGCGCAGGCGAGCGTGCCCCCTCCAAAACCAATTTGTACTATGGCCCATTTCCTTCCCGCGCCGCCGCTGAGAAATTCGCCAGCGCTGCCCTGGATTTCTTCAAGATGAGGCGGTGCGTGGACGACCTTCATCCCGACCCCGCGTTCCCGGGTTGCGTCTACTCCGAGATGAAAATGTGTCTGGCTCCATGCTTCAAGGGTTGCACCGACAACGAGTATCGACAGGAGGTCTTGCGCGTACAAAATTTTTTCGACACGCAAGGCCAGTCGTTGGTACGGGAGTTGTCCGACGAGCGCGATCGTGCTTCGAACGCTCTCGCCTTTGAAGATGCGGCTGCGATTCACGCCCGGCTGGACAAACTAAAGCCGCTATTGGCCCAGTTGCCAGAGATTGTAGGCCGGGTCGATCAATTAAAGGCGCTGATCATACAACCGGGTGTTCCCCTCGAAGGTGCTGCGGTGAGTCAGTCGGTATCGCTATTTTTGTTCAACGCATGCACGTTGATGGGACCGGTGCAGTTCAGTGTTGCCCCGGTTGCCGAATCCCGTTCTATGGAGTCTCGTCTGGAGGAAGCAATCGCCACCTTCTCGCGAGCGAATGTGACCATGGGCGAGCATAGCGAGCATCTCGCAATCCTCAAGCGCTGGCATTATCGGTCGACCCGTACGGGTGAGATATTCATCGCCGATGCCAATGGGCAATGGCCGATGCGGCGCATGGTGCGCGGAATCAGCCGGGTGGCTCAAGGCGAGAAGCCACAGGAAGCATCGCCAACATTTTCTGCGTCGCCAGCTTCCCCCTCACCATCCTAAGACGCGATAACCAAATTGATGCGTTTCTTCGTGGTTTTGTGGCCTTTGCGGTGGTGTTCTGTGCCGCCTGGTCGCAAAGAGCGCGCGAAGACGATCGAGGAGGGCCTACGCAACAGGATCAATCTCTTCGCCGTCATCTGATCGAACTGCTGGATGGCGCACAAGCGCACGCCACTTTTGATCAGGTGATGGGTGATTTTCCAGCTAAGCTCCGCGGCGAGATCCCAAGGGGCTTGCCGCATTCGGCGTGGATGCTGCTCGAGCACGCTCGCCTCGCGCAATGGGACATTCTCGATTTCAGTCGCAACCCAAAATATGAGCAGCTGAAATGGCCCGAGGACTATTGGCCGAAGTCCCCGGCTCCAGCAAATGAAAAAGCGTGGGAGCAGAGTGTCAAGTCGTTTCGCGACGACCTCAACGCCATGAAAAGGTTAGTGAATGATTCCACCACGGATCTGTTTGCAAAGATTCCATGGGGCGACGGGCAGACGGTGCTGCGCGAGGTGATGCTTGTAGCCGACCACAATTCGCACCACCTTGGCCAATTGATCGACGTGCGAAGGCTGCTCGGGATCTGGAAGTAGCCACAAATCCTGGTGCTCAGCGGGCTACGACGCTTTGCGTTTGGAATCCAGTAGCGCCATCATCGGCTCGGGATAGCGCGTGCCCGCGGCAGCGCCGTAGGGAAAAACTTCTTCCAATCTCCGCAAATCTTCAGGCATGAGGGTCACGGCAAGCGCAGCGACGTCTTCTTCGAGATAGCGCACGCGCTTGGTGCCAGGAATCGGGACGATGTCTTCTCCCCGTGCAAGGACCCAGGCCAGCGCCAGTTGCGAAGACGTGCATTTCTTTTCTCGTGCGATCTCCTCAACCCGCTGGACAAGGTCAAGGTTCTTGCGAAAATTCTCGCCTTGGAAACGGGGCCAGTTCCGGCGCTGGTCGCCAGCCTCCAAATCCTCAGAGGTTTTCAATTGCCCGGATAGAAATCCGCGACCGAGTGGACTGTAGGCAACGAAACCAATGCCCAGTCTGCGGCAGGCGTCGAAAATTCCGTCCTCGGGATCGCGTGACCAGAGCGAATATTCACTTTGGAGTGCCGTAATGTGGTGAATCTTCGAAGCCCGCTCCAACGTGTCCGGCCCGGCTTCTGACAATCCGAGATAACGAACTTTCCCCTCCTGCACCAGTTCGGCCATGGCACCCACAGTCTCCTCAATCGGGACATTCGGGTCAACGCGATGCTGATAGTACAAATCGATGTAAGCCACGCCCAGGCGCTTGAGGCTCTGATCGCAGGCTCTCCGAACATACTCCGGCCGCCCGTTGACCACGCGTGCGGCGGGATTGCTGGGATCACGAACGATGCCAAACTTGGTAGCCAGAATCACATGGTCACGCCTGCCCTCGATCGCCTTGCCCACAAGGATTTCGTTCTTGAATGGGCCATACATGTCGGCGGTGTCGAGAAAGTTGACGCCCAGATCGAGCGCACGATGAATGGTGGCGAATGATTCCGGGTCGTCGCCGGTTCCGTAGAACTCCGACATCCCCATGCACCCGAGGCCGAGTGCAGAAACTAAAGGGCCGTAGGCTCCCAGCTGGCGCATCTTCATCGTTCGTCTCCTCCGCCCGCACTGAGATTTTAGTGGGTGATCCGCATCCTGGCGACTCCGGCCCGGTTCTCGTTATCGCGGCTGGATCGGAGCCCCCGCAATTGTCATTGCTGATTCAGACTCCTTTAGGGCCGGAATACCGCTCATCCCGACATACATGCGGTAGAGAGCGTAGCCATGGAAAGCGGCCGCGAGAATGTCGCGAAAATAGAGCATCAGCAGCGCATCCAGGGCATAGAGGGCCATACCGACCAAGAACGCCCACTGTTGTCCTCTGCGCGCGAAATGCCAGAAGAGCACGAACACCCCAGCAACAAAGCCGTTGATGACCAGATCAAGCGCGAAACCAGTCTGGCCGACTTGATGCGCAAAGACATCGACCAGTTCGGTAACACCAAGTCCGAAAATGAAATGTATCCCGGCGCCGCTCAGGGCCAGGACAGAGTTGATGATCGATAACACTCCGACGGTGATAAACCAGCTTGCGCCGACCTTCACCACGCGTTCGGCGCGCAGCTTTTTTTCAAGGGCACTCGCCATCGCAGGTTGCGGTGCGTCACTGAGCCCCATACCAGGACTGGACATGGATCCTCCAAGGAAAAGTAACTTGTCGGCTAGGTTCGTGAATCCTAAGCACAATCGAGGGAGGGGTCAAGGTAAATCGCTGGGCACACTTCAACAAACACGCGCTCACGGAGCAAGTTACGAAGGGGAACTCGACCTAGTTAGAGACGTAAATTGTTGTGCTTGCGGCCGCCCTGACTTCGCCGATCTCTCGCGACGGAACACCGGCGGCTTGCAGCCGCTTTCCTAGAGCATCTGCTGATTCCGGAGCGACTGCGGCCAGTAGTCCACCGGCGGTCTGGGGATCAAACAGAATGGTTTTAAGCTCTTCCGCCACATTTTCCTCGTAATTGACAATACATTCTGCAAACTCACGATTTGCTTTGAGGCCTGCGGGGATGTGTCCAGCGCGGATCGATTCCAGAGCACCGTCAAGTAGCGGTATTTGCGACGCGCGAATCTGCGCTGAAACACCCTCTGAGGCGAGAAGCATTTCCCGAAGATGACCGATAAGCCCAAATCCGGTTACATCGGTGAGAGCGTGCACCGCAAAACCGTCATCCTGCTTCGTCGGTCGTAGGTCCTCGGCGGCCATGGCTGCGGGTGCCCCACGCGGCGACCGGCTCACGGTTTTCGAAGCGAGGGAAGTTTGGAAATTCGTGATCACCTCTGCCGCGATTTTGTTCAAGGTGGTCATGGAGGCAACGGAGGCATCAATCCAGCTTTGCTCCGCCACCCCTTTCTTAACCGCCGTAGAGATCACGCCCGTGCCCAGGGCTTTGGTGAAGATCAATCGATCCCCGGGTTTCGCGCCACCGTTCTGAAGAACTCCTCTTGGATTCACGACGCCAGTCACCGAATAACCGAATTTGGTTTCATCGTCCCGAATGCTGTGTCCGCCGATGATCGTGCATCCGGCCTCGATCATCTTTGACAGTCCCCCGGCCAGAATGTTTTCCAGGATTTCAAGGTCGCCCTTTTCAGGAAAACAGACCATAGCCAGCGCCGTCAGGGGGCGGGCACCCATGGCATAGACATCGCTGAGAGAATTGGTCGCGGCGATCTGACCAAACGTGTAGGGGTCGTCCACAATCGGCGTGAAAAAATCGACAGTCTGCACGAGCGCGGTGTCGGGCCCGAGTTGATACACGCCGGCGTCGTCGGCGTGATCGAAGCCAACCAGGACGTTCGGATCTTGTTGCCGGGCTAATTTCCCAAGCACCTTGTCCAGCACCGCCGGACTCAGCTTGGAGGCTCAACCCGCCGCTTTGACCGTCGCGGTGAGCCGGACAGTCTTCATGTCGGACATGAGGGAATTGTAAGGGAAGCGGCCTCGCCATTGAGCGCCGGAGGCCTGAAAATTCACTTAGGCTTATTTCGTCATCACGGCGGTAATCTGCAGATCCGGCTGCGCCTGGTTCCACTGATCACTCAAATGCTCAAAGATGAGGCGAAATGCGCTGCTTTGTCCGGAGGTGAGTGGAACGACAGAAAGATCGGCGGTGTCGGGGTAGGGGCCAGTCGTCCTTAGAACTTTGATCGGTAATTCTTCCACCTGCGCAATTTGCCCGTACGTGTCCCTGAACGTAACGCGGACCGCGACGTGGGTGACGGTTTGGTCGCCGCTATTCAATAGTGTTCCATCCACATAGGTCACGGTTGCCCCAACAAAATTTTGCGCCTGGCTGAGTTTCAAATCCGAGATCTTCAAGCTTGCCGCATAAGGAGGCGGTGGACTTACGGGCTTAGGCTTTTCGCGCAGGGCTAGCGCGACGATTCCGACCAGAACCACAATGACCGCAATTGCAACCAGGATTGTCCGCCTGCTGGTATCGCGTTGTTCTACGGTTGGTGTTCCCTGGAGGAAGCCGCCCATGCACGATGATTATAGTCCGCAGGCCCGGAGCTTAAGGGTGAGCTACAACTTCATCGCGAGTTTTGAGGAAGGCGACGATGAACAAAATCCCCAAAAGCATGTCCACCCCGGCAAGCACCATGTCCGATCCGTGAACGCGCGCTTGAGAATACAGCACCAACATCGCAATGCCATAAGTGAACTTTTCAATCACCGAGGGAATCATCATGGGCCGGAGGCGCACGGGATACTTTGCGAGGATCAGGAATGCGACCTGCCATGCCAATCCTGCACCCACGAAGCCGTAATAAAACCCGGGATGGGTGATCGGAGGCGGATCTTTGCGACCGATAAGGTCGAAGATGAAATAAAGCGGCGTGAGTACGAGCAGGCCCCAAATTCCGGCAATCAGAAATACGACTCTTGCGAATCGCAACTATTCGCCTCCCACCGTAAGGCCATCGATGCGAAGAGTCGGTGCGGCGACCGAGCCACGGAACTCAAGATCATCCGCGGCCTCGGAGATGTTCATGAACATGTCCTTGAGATTCCCAGCCACCGTGATCTCCTCGACTGGGTAGGCAAGCTCGCCATTTGAGATCCACATGCCAGAGGCGCCGCGTGAATAGTCTCCGGTGACGAGGTTCACGCCCATGCCCAGCAACTCGGTCACATAGAGTCCTTCCCGAACGTCTCCGATTAGTTGCTGGGGGGTACGGGAACCGGGCTGCAGAAAGTAGTTGCCTGGGCCAATGCCGGGAGTGCCCGCGAGTCCGCGCGAGGCGTTCCCCGTCGTCTTCAGCTTCAGCTTCTTGGCGGTGTAGGTATTGAGCAGGTAGGAGGCCAGTACCCCTTGATCGATCACGACCGTACGGCGCGTGGGCACACCTTCGCCGTCGAAGGGACTGGTTCCAAAGCCGCCAACCATCGTGCCGTCGTCAATAACGGTAACTCCGCTCGCCGCAATCTTCTCTCCCAGCTTCCCGGCAAGGAACGATGCGCCACGGTAGACCGAGTCCCCATTTACGCCTTCGAAGATGTGTTCCAAAATCGAAGTCGCTACCAGCGGGTCGAAGATTACCGGTACGCTCTTGGTCTTTACCTTGCGCGCCCCCAATCTGCGCAGCGCGCGTTCAGCCGCCACTCTACCCACATGCTCGGGGGATTCCAGGCGCCCCAAACTGCGCGCGACGGAATACCAATAGTCGCGCTGCATGGCCCCGTTTTCATCCTGTGCAATGGGAACCGCGGAAACCGAACAATAAGAACGGCGGTACTCGCCTAAGAAGCCGAGCGAGTTTGCCAGGATCTTGTGCCCGGTCGCCGCGTCGAAAGAACCGCCGTCAGAATTCTTGATCCGCGCATCGGACTCGAGTGCAGCCTGTTCGGCGCGCCTGGCATAGGCGATTCGCTCCTGCCCCGGCAGTGAGTAAACATCGGGCGAGTACAGATCGAGTTCGCCCGGAATGGATCCCAATTGTTCGTGTTCCGGAATCCCAGCGAAGGGGTCCTCGGAAGTGATCTTTGCCAGCTCAAGCGCAGAGCTGAGCATGCGCTCGAGTCCGGCGCGGGAGAAGTCGCTCGAATGGGTGCTGGCGGAACGCCGTCCAAAAAACACGCGCACACCGATCGCTCTTGATCCAGACTCTTTCAGGGTTTCGACCTGGCCGAGGCGTACGAGCGTAGAGAATTCGTCTCCCTCGCGAATGACACACTCGGCAGCAGTGGCGCCGTGTTGCATAGCACGGCTAACCAACTCCCGGGCGAGAGCCTTCAGATCGGTTTCGGTTTGAGGTTCAAGAGTTGTTTCAGGCATAAAACGTATTTCACCAAAGAGACAGAGAGACCAGAGAGAACACAAGGAACTGGGAACAATCCCGCGGAAGGTCGCTGAGGATCTTCCCTGCCGTCTGTCCTTCCCCTCCCACTGTAGTGAGGTGTTCCCTACTGCATGAAGCCGCCAGGGTCTTTTCTGGCGGTGCCGCCAACGGTCATGCGGTCCAGCTTCGTCGTGGGCATCCCAACACCAACCGGCACCGCTTGTCCATCCTTACCGCAGGTACCGATACCCTCGTCGAGCCTCAGGTCATTTCCAACCATGGAAACGTGCTTCAGAGCCTCCGGGCCATTGCCAATCAAAGTCGCGCCGCGGATCGGCGCCGTGACCCTTCCGTCTTCGATCAGGTAGGCCTCAGACGCAGAGAAGACGAACTTACCGTTCGTGATGTCCACTTGGCCACCGCCGAAGTTGACGGCATAAATACCATTTTTCACCGAGCGAATGATGTCCTCGGGCGCATCGTCGCCCGCAAGCATGTAAGTGTTGGTCATGCGCGGCATGGGAATGTGCTCGTAGCTCTCGCGGCGGCCATTGCCGGTGTTGGCCATGCCCATCAATTTGGCTGAGAGCTTGTCGCTCAGATAGCCTTTCAGAATTCCCTTTTCGATCAGAACGTTTTCCTGGGTCGTATTGCCTTCGTCGTCCACGTTCAGGGAACCGCGACGCCACGGCATGGTGCCATTGTCGACAACGGTAACCTTCTCGCTCGCAACCGGTTTGCCGATCAGGCCGGCGAATGCGGACGTCTGTTTGCGGTTGAAGTCGGCTTCCAGGCCATGACCGACGGCCTCATGCAACAGCACGCCTGGCCAGCCCGGCCCGAGCACCACGGGCATTTCCCCGGCTGGAGCTTCACGAGCATCGAGCTGCAAAATAGCCTGACGTGCCGCCTCTTGTGCGAAATATTCGGGAGTCTTCTCGCCAAAGAAGAAATCGAGCGCAACACGCCCGCCCCCGCCTGCGCTTCCCCGACCTGAGTTTTTCTCGTTCTTGGCAATGCAGGAGACGTTCATGCGAGCCAAAGGCTGAGAGTCCTCGGCAAAGGTTCCGTCCGATCCAACCACAAGAATATTCCTCAGCTCGTCAACGTAGCTCGCGCGAACCTCCTTGATTTGCGGATTGTAGGCGCGAGCCGAAGCGTCCGCCCGCATGACCAGTTCGACCTTCGCTGTGATCTCGGCATCGACCGATGGCAGAGTCACGGGGTACAAACTGCGAGCTGCTTTCTGCTGAAATCCCTCGCTTCGTGTTTTCGCCGGGCCACTGGCAATCAGCGCGGCGGTTCGCGCGGCATGCAAGATCCGCTGCGGGGAAAGGTCATCGGTGTAGGCATACCCGGTCCGTTCGCCGGAGATCACGCGCACTCCGCACCCAGCCGAAATCCCCTGTGAGGCCGACTTCACCATGGACTCATCGACGGTGAGTGCCGTCGAAGATAGGTATTCGAAGTAAAGGTCGGCGTAGTCGCCACCCGCCGACAAGGCCGCCCCGAGATAGTGCTCGAGATCGCGATCGGTCAGGCCATAGTGCTGAAAGAAAAAGGGCTTATTGTCCACGGTGATTAGATGGCCTCCGGCCCGGGAAGGACTCGCCTGCTCAAGCCATTATCCCACAGCAAGGTTGTAAATGGGGTGAGCTGAGCACCGACAATCCGGGCCAAGCGGAGACACAAAGGCTTCTATCCACCACGAATTCCGGGAATATTCTCAGAGCTGTGACGATGTGGAACTACGAGGACTCATGCCATCCGTTTGCCGAGGGCACACACCAGTAGTCCGCTAGGCAGGTGAATTATTTTTGAGGAAGGGTCCCCGAGGGCAGAGCGTTATTCTCTGCAGGAAATCGCGACGCAAAAAAGTTGGGCGGCCGTAGGAGCCGCCCAAGGTCTCTCTCGTCACTGACTCATTAGGCCGGCGCCGGATGCTCGCCGCCCTTGGCCAGACCCGGACGTCCCGGCTCGGGCTTAAGAACTTGCTGCATTCCGCTGTCATCACCCTTCGACGGTGGAGTAATCTTCGGCAACTCCTTACCGTCGATGATCATCTTGATCTCATTGGCGTCGAGGACTTCGCGCTCAAGCAGGGCCAGGGCTATCCGCACCAGAGTTTCATGATTCGACGCGAGGATACCTTTGGCCGTTTCGTACCCCTTGCCCACGAGCCGCTTCACTTCCTCGTCAATCTTAATCGCCGTAGCCTCGCTGTAATCGCGGTGCTGGGCAATTTCCCGACCGAGGAAGATCTGCTCTTCTTTCTTACCGAAGGTCAGCGGTCCGAGATCGCTCATACCGAATTCGCAGACCATCTTGCGGGCCATTTCCGTTGCTCGCTCGATGTCATTGCCTGCGCCGGTGCTCATCTGGTTCAGGAAGATCTCTTCCGCCAGACGGCCGCCCATCATGATTGCGATCATGGTCTCGAGATATTCCTTGGTGTAATTGTGCTTGTCGTCGATCGGCAACTGCATGGTCACGCCAAGCGCCATGCCCCGAGGAATAATCGTGACCTTGTGCAATGGATCGGAATTAGGCAGTTTGGCCGCAACGAGCGCGTGGCCACCCTCGTGATACGCCGTCACCTTCTTCTCTTCGTCGGAGAGCAGCAGCGACTTGCGCTCCACCCCCATCAGGACTTTGTCCTTAGCCAGTTCGAAGTCGTATTGAAGAACGGCCTTACGGTTCTGACGGGCAGCGGCCAGCGCCGCCTCGTTCACCATGTTGGCCAGATCGGCACCAGAGAAGCCCGGTGTCCCGCGAGCCAGAACGGACAATTCCACATCGTCGGCGAGGGGGATCTTGCGCGTGTGTACCCGCAGAATCTCTTCGCGTCCCCGGACATCGGGACGGTTCACCACCACCCGGCGGTCAAACCTGCCTGGTCGCAGCAGAGCGGGATCGAGCACGTCAGGACGATTGGTGGCCGCCATCAAAATGACGCCTTCGTTCGATTCAAAACCGTCCATTTCTACCAGCAGCTGGTTCAGGGTTTGCTCACGCTCGTCGTGTCCGCCACCGAGACCGGCGCCGCGATGCCGTCCCACGGCGTCAATTTCATCGATAAAAATGATGCAGGGGGCGTTCTTCTTGCCCTGTTCAAACAGGTCGCGAACTCGGCTCGCTCCCACGCCGACAAACATTTCCACGAAGTCCGAACCGGAGATCGAAAAGAACGGAACGTTCGCCTCGCCGGCCACAGCGCGGGCCAGCAGGGTCTTGCCGGTTCCCGGAGGTCCCACCAGCAAAACGCCCTTCGGAATGCGCCCGCCGAGCTTCTGGAACTTCTGAGCCTCGCGCAGAAACTCGATAATCTCCCGCAGTTCTTCTTTTGCTTCATCCACGCCGGCAACGTCTTTGAACGTCACCTTTTTTTGTTGCATGGAGAGCAGCCGCGCGCGGCTCTTGCCGAATGAGAGTGCTTTATTCCCGCCGGTCTGCATCTGGCGGATCATGAAATACCAGAGCGCTGCCAGCAGCCCCAGGGGGAGCAGTTGGATAATCCATCCCCAACTGCCGCTGCTTACATCCTGAAACGTTGCCTGTACACCCTTGTCGTGTAGCAGCTTAACCATTTCCGGGGTGAAGTAGTTCATGTTGGGCGCGATCAGATGGAAAGCCGACCCATCAGTCTTCTTTCCCTTAATCTCCGCGCCTGTGACGTTGATTTCTTTGATTGCACCCTGTTCAACGTCGGTCATGAACTGGGTAATGCTCATTTCCTGCACTTTTTGGCCGGACTGGGCCTGCTTCACGAAGACCCACAGCACCACGGCCGAAAAAATGATTACCACCCAAAAAATGATTGTTTTTGCAGTTGAATTCACTAAAGACTCCTGAGGAGGACGCCTTGTCTTCATCCACGCTCACCCCAACTAGGCGGCTCCTGCGGAAAAACGGTCAAACCTCCAGCGCCTGCTGGAAACCACATCTCTCCTATCGGTTAGATGCTGGCGCCGGCAATCGGATTGAGAAAATGCGACCTACGACATTCTACCGCTCGATTGGGCAAAATGTTGATTGTTATTGAAATAACTTAGGTCACTGCGACCGTGTGCGACCGATGCCTATTTTCGCGGCTCAAACTCCCTCAGCTGCCGAACCGTCTCGACCACCCGCCGCGAGGCATAGTCTACTTCCGCTTGGGTGGTAAACCGGCCCAAACCGAAGCGCACGGAGGATTGCGCTAGCTCGTCGCTCAGGCCCAGCGCTTTAAGTACGTAGGAGGCCTCGATGTGGTCGGAGGTGCAAGCAGCTCCGCTTGAGACCGCAATGTCATCCATGGCGGTCAAAAGATCCTCCCCCTGAATACCAGCAAAGCTGATGTTCAAATTCCCCGGCAGGCGCTGCTCCGACGAGCCATTGATAGAGACACCGTCGAGCCCAGACATGATCCTGTCCCGAAGCTGGTTGCGAAGTCCCGCGATCCGGCAAGACTCTTCCTGAAGCCCCTGTTCAGCCAGCTCGCAGGCCTTCCCGAGTCCCACGATGCCAGGTGTGTTCAGAGTTCCAGAGCGCAACCCCTGCTCGTGCCCGCCGCCGTGGATCTGGGGTACAACGCGGACCTGAGGACTCTTGCGAACGTACAAAGCTCCAACCCCCTTGGGGCCGTAAAGTTTGTGCGCCGAGATCGAAAGTAGATCAATGTTCTGCTTTCGAACGTCGAGCGGGACTTTGCCCGCGGCTTGCGCCGCATCGGTGTGGAACGCGATCCCGCGTTCGCGACAGATTGTGCCAATTTCGGCGGTCGGTTGGAGAACCCCGGTCTCATTGTTCGCTACCATAATGGTTACTAGAATGGTGTCGCTGCGCAGGGCGTCTGAGAACCTCTCCAAATCAATCAGGCCATCGCGCCCGACGGGTAAGAACGTGACCTCGAACCCGCAATATTCCAGGTGCTTGCATGAATCGAGCACCGCCTTGTGTTCTGTAAGAACAGTCAAAACGTGCCGTCCCTGCTCGCGCCTGGTTTCTGCGACCCCCTTGATCGCCATGTTGTCGCTTTCCGTAGCGCCTGAGGTGAAGACGATTTCCTCTGGCTCGGCTCTGATCAGGTTGGCCACCTGCTCTCTGGCGACATCAACCGCCTTACTGGCTTCCCATCCATAGACATGGCTTCGACTTGCGGGATTCCCAAATTTCCCTTGCAGGTAAGGCAACATTGCCTCAAGCACCTTGGGATCGAGTGGGGTGGTCGCGTGGTTATCGAGGTAGATCGGTAACTTCTTCCCCGCGTTCGCAGGTAGTGAACCACGCTCTTCCAATAGTCGCGGAGCCGCTTCGGTATTCATGTGACTAGTATCCATTTTCCCGCTTGACAATTCCACGCGGACGGCTAAAAATACCGCCAATTCCGGCGAAGAACCGCCCGGCAGCGCAAGGCCGGGCGCTCGCCATAATGACCGGAATCTATGAGTCCATCCAGTTCGCCTCAGCCTCCCCAAAAGATCGATAGGAGCGAATGCAAGCACCCGCGCGTCAAGATCGTTGCCCGCGAAGAAGATTCCGAGTTCGTAGAATGCGTGGAGTGCGGCGAGGTCTTTGAGTCCAGTGAATTCAAAGACATGAGCATCGAAGAGACCAAGCTGAAGGAAACCTAGAGCCTTTGACGCCTAGCCATTAACTGCAGAAAATCACCCATCGAACGTCCAGGTTTTTTCCCCCCGGCAGTAGAAGTGAACCAGCGAGGCTGACGATTCAGGATTGACCTGGCGAAGCTAGATACTGCCCTATCCGAGCGCCATCCCCACCTCCGCCGAAAAATCCATCGGTGCCAACTGCTGAGCCAGGAACTTAGGGTACGCCGCCGCTGCGATCATTGCCGCGTTGTCCGTCGAAAGCGGACGCGAGGGAAAGAACACCGGCAGACCTTGCTCCGCGGCCTCACGCTCGAAGGTCTCTCGAAGTTCACCGTTCGCAGCCACTCCACCGGTAACAAACAGAGTAGCGACCTCGTACTCCCGGGCAGCCGCTAGAGTCTTACTCACCAGATCGCCTACGACCGCGCGCTGAAATGATGCGACCAGATCCAGGGTTTGCTTGTCGCAGTTTGCGAGATAGTCTTCCAACTTGGGCTTCGCCATCCGCGAAAGGGCCTGGCGCCTCTCCTCGATCGTCGCAGCCATGTTGCGGGTTTCGACATAACGGAGCACGGCAGTCTTGATTCCACTGTAGGAAAAATCGGAACGCGGACGCCGATCTCCCGCGCGCGCGACCTCACCCTTCGAGCGCCTGCCGTCATGACGGCGCGGCTCCTCCGCGACTTTCGAAGAGGCCGCGGAACCGGCTGAAATTCTGCGGTCAGGATGTTTGATCTGCGAAGGCGGGAACTTCACCGCGTGCGCATCTCCGTGTTTGGATAAACGATCAATCGTCGGCCCACCCGGATATCCCAGCCCAAGGAGCTTGGCCACTTTGTCGAAAGCTTCCCCGGCCGCATCATCTCGCGTGCGCCCAATGTTCTGATAAGTCCAGCTATCGCGACCTTGCTCGGCCAAGTAAAGGTGGGTGTGCCCGCCAGAAACGACCAAAGCCAAAACCGGAAACTGCAGCTCCCGGTTGCCCTTTTGCCGCTCCTCGAGCAGGACGGCATGAATATGTCCCTCCAGGTGATTGACGGCGATCAATGGCTTGTCCAGCGCGTACGCGAGCGCCTTGGCATAACTGATTCCGACCAGCAGCGACCCCGCGAGGCCCGGCCCTTGCGTTACCGCCAGCGCGTCAATTGCCTCGAAGGTCTTTCCCGCTTCCGTCAATGCCTGCTTGACTACCGGCGCAATCGCGCGCAAGTGTTCCCTTGAGGCCAGCTCAGGCACAACCCCGCCATAAGGCTTGTGGGTAGCAATCTGTGAGGCGACCACATTCGAGATCATCTGCTCGCCCGAGCGCACCACGGCCGCAGCCGTCTCGTCGCAAGAGCTTTCAATGCCGAGGATAAAGATGTCGGGCATGGACCTCTCCGATGATGATGATATCGAAGGCCAATCTGGAATGCATGCTTGAAGCGATTCCTTCCGCGCATGCAGCAGATCAGGGAGTTAGCGGTTGTTAGGCGTGTCGGACTGATCCCGGGCCCGGCGCACACGGTTCGCTCTTACCAGCTGGGGCGAAGATTCTGGCCGGGGAGAAGGGGCTTTCAGGTAGCGATAGAAGCGCAATTTACCTCGGTGTTTCCAGTACTTGGTGGTGTAGTCGTCGATGCCCGCCCCGCTGCTGAGAACACTGAAAAACAGGTGCTCGGACGGTTTGATCACTATGCCGACGTGGCCGCGCCAAACAACCAGGTCACCCGGTTCAGGTTTCGTGACCCGCTGAAATCCCTCGACTCCGGCATAGAGATCGGAGGACGGCGCGTACCCGTAAGCCAGCCCTGCTTGTTTGTAGATCGCATGAACAAGATGGGAGCAGTCGGGCTCCGCGCCTCGAACCCTCGAGTCCAGTGCGGCAGCGATGAGGGACAGGCGGTCTTCATCGGTAAGGAATCGGTTGTCGCTCGAATTCCCAGCCGTCGACTGAGAAGCGACCTGCGGACCGGCCTTGCTGGCGGATTGCTTTTGCGCAATTGCCGCGCCCAGGCTAACCATCATGAGCAACATTCGAAAGGCGAGTTTTGCTGTCGCCCGCATTGGTCCCATTTTGGATGCAGTTAGACGGCTAGGGGCAGGTTACGGGCGTTCTAAGGCAGGGCTTCCATAGACTTTCAGCAATAGACCCTTAGTACCTTCAAAGATTTGTTCCTTCTTCTAATTCTAGGCGCCCGCGGCATTTGCCTTGGCCACGACCTCGGCCAACTCTTGCTTCATCTCTTCTTCTTCGAGCACCTGAACCCGACGGGCGGCAATGTTCACCGGTTCCAGCCGGAGAACGTCTCCCCGGCTAACTTCAATTTGAAAGCGGAACCAATCGGTGCGGTAGAGGCGGCCGGAGGCGTAAAAAGTGACCGAGGCGGCCACCTGACCGTCATAGTCATCTCCGGTGCAGGCAAATAGATGCTTTCCCAGTTCTTCGCTCCACGTACAGCCTCCGACAAGAGGATCGTTCATGAACGAGCGCAGGGCAGGCACGGCCATCGAGAGCTGGCGCAGTTGCACCATCTGCAGCAGTACGGAGATGCGAGCCAGGTTAGTGACCACGATCCTGGTTTGCCGGTTGCTGACTCGCTCGAGTTTCAGATGCAGTTCTGGCGACCACTGCCGCTCGAACTCCTCGCGAGCCAAGGCCAGGCTCTTGTCGGTGGTTTCGGCATAGCGGAGAGTTGCCCGCGCCAAAATAATGCTCAGGACCGTTGTCGCCACTGTGGCGGTCAGCGGAATGTAGGCCACGATCACCTGGAAAGGAAGGCTGTGCTGGTTAAACCATTGCAAAAGCATGGAGCGGGCCCTCGCTTTGTTCGCTGTTCAATTTCTGGAGTTGGACGAAAGTCTAGCGAACCCCCGGATTCAGTGAACAGATGTCTGAAGGGCTAAGGTCCGGATGAGCAAACGGCCGTATCGCAGCGAGAGTGCAAGCAGGCGAAGATTGATCCATCGGACACCAAAGGACAGCATCCCCTCGATTCCTTGAAGACGATCAACAATGAAGGCTGGTTATTCGTTCTTCCCGGGTACAATCGCGACCGCCTTGCCATTGTGATAGGTGATATCCACGGGCTTGCCGCCGTTTGGATAGTCGAGCGTTTTGTCTTCCTGGCTGCCGCCTTGTTGCATCAAACCGACGCCGATTGCGAAGTCGGCCTGCATCTCACTCATCCCCGGCTTTACCTGGTGCTGATCGATCGCCTGCCACAGGTCCGCAGGCCAGTGCTTGTAGAGTTGGTGCGGGTCCTCGTAAAACAGCATGTCATTGCTGAAGAATTTGAAGTCCCCACTTTTTTCTCGACCCACGCTGGTCGCATACTTCTTGCCATTACGGTCGAAGACCACCATCACTTGGCGCTCGCCACCCGCCGCAGGTTGCAGGAAAACGTCTTTGATCTCCAGTTTTTCAAGGGGTCCGAGTTTCCCAATCTCGTGCGCCATTTCGGCGCGATGGGTGGAGGAATCGAAGGCGTAGTAAGGATAGTAGTAGCCTACCTTGACCCAGGCCGGCTGCGCCGTCAGCTCTTGCTTCGCGGTTTTAAGATCGTAAGCATAGAGCTTCTTCGGGTTTACGAGGTAATCGGGATTTAACGGCGGCGCTTCTTGTTGTGCCGGCTCCTTTGCCGCTTCCCGCCGTTCGTAGAAGATCCAAACGACGCGAATTGCCGCTATCACCATCGCAAGGATCAGAACCAACTGAATCTTTTGCCGGGTGCTCGCTTCCACTCGACCTCCTGATAGGGATCAATCAAGCCATTGCAATCGCGCCGCGCTCAATCGCTCACTTGCCCTGGCTCCTCTTCCGCGCTGGTTCAAACTCGTCTCCCGCTTGCCATCCCACGGGCGTTGCTTCGGATGCGGCCGCCCAGCCCAGAGCAAATCCGAAGCGCGCCATCACCATGTCGCCCGTGAAATCCATGCTGGCATCGTATTCGTCGCTTGGCTGATGGTAGTGCTTGTTGGTGTATTCCTCGGCTTGTTGCATGCCCCAGTCGGCGTTGTGATGCTTGTACTTCATGCCCTCGTTGACCGAAAACGAAGGCACCCCGACTCGCGCTAGCGAGAAATGATCCGAACGGTAGTAGTGGCCCGCCTCGGGATGCGAATCGGGTCGGATCGCCAGGCGGAACTCCCGCGCCAGTGCCTCTACGGTTGGGTAGAAGCTGGTTCGTTCCGCCCCTGATACCTCGACCTCTTCGGGCTCGCCCAATGGCGGGATGTCGTCAAAGTTCAGGTCCAACGAAATCTTTCCGGCCGGAATCGGGGGATGCTCGCCAAGGTATTGGGAGCCAAGCAAACCCTGTTCCTCGGCGGTAACCGATGCAAACAGAATCGACCGCCGTGGTTTCGCTGGGGATTGCGCGAACACTCGCGCGAGTTCCAGCAGAATCCCGCAGCCGGTGGCGTTGTCGCGAGCACCGTTGTAAATATTGTCGCCCGGCATGTCCGGACGAATTCCCAAGTGGTCGTAGTGAGCCGTGTACATCACCGCCTCATCCTTCATCTTGGGATCGGCACCAGGGAGAATCGTCACAACGTTGTTCGACGAGAACGGCCGTATCTTGCTCACCATATGTGCCTTCAGCCGGGCCGGCAGATTCACGGGATGGAAGTCGCGCGAATTCGCATTCTCGATCATTCGCAGAATGTCCATGCCGGATGCCCGTGCCAGCTTTCTCGCGACATCCAGTTGAATCCAAGACGCTGCTTTCAGCTGTGGGCCTTCTGCCTTGAGATAGGACTTCTCTCCCGAGTTTGAGTTTCGCACCACTTCCCAGGGATAACTGGCCATATCCGTCTTGTGAATCAGAATGGCCCCCACCGCGCCTTTCCTCGCAGCTTCCTCGTACTTATAGGTCCAGCGTCCGTAATAGGTGAGCGCGCGCCCCTTGAAGAAGTTGGGGTCGTCTGAGGTCGGCTCATTCACCAACATGAGCAGCACCTTGCCGCGAACATCCACGCCTTTGTAGTCGTCCCACTTGTACTCGGGAGCCTCAATGCCATACCCGACGTAAACCATGTCAGCGTCGATATCCTCGGACGTGCGCTGCATCTGATCGTAGGCAACGTACTCCTCAAGCGGCTTCAATCGCATGCTGTCGCTCTTGGTTACAAGTTCGAATGTGGTTTCCGGAGCAGGGGTGACGCCTACCATAGGAACTTTCTGAAAAAAGCTCCCGTGATCGCCTGCGCCTTTGAGCCCGGCTAGCTGAAATTGCGTGGCAATGTATTCGGCCGCAAGGTCTCCGCCACGCTGGCCGGTGCCGCGGCCTTCGAGCAGGTCATGCGAGAGGAAGCGCACATCGGCGCGAATTTGCTCCGCACTGAGTTTGTTCATGGCAGAAAATACTGCCGGGGGCAGGTGGACAGACATCACATTCGCCGACGATCGGCGGGCATTGGCAATGGCAAGTGACAGAGTGAGAACAACCGAGAGAAAAATGCTGGCAATCAGAGCCGGCTTTCGCATTCCCATAACTCCTATGGATGGTGATACAAAATGCCTATTCTACGGGAGCCTGGAAGAAATTGAGTGGGAGCGATAACTGGCTCGGGGGAAAGACAGCTGCGAGCGGCCCATTTCTCGCCGCCTTGGGGGACAATCGGGCTTTTTGCGTTATTCGGAGATTAGGTCTTGTCCGCAACCTGCGGACTAGTTTTTGGAACTTCAACCAGCCCGGAAGTCGGCGATTTGCTCATCCGGCTGGAAAAGCGATGTGGCTTTCGCCTGATTCGTTTCCGCTGCTTTCGAAGCCATTTCCTCGACCTCGGCCTTCGCCCATCCCACGCTCGAGATCACGACTTCGCCATCTTCCGCGATCCAGAATGCGGTCGGAACATTCGTCAATCCATACGCATTCGAAACCGAGAAGGTCTTGGGGTCATCGAGAAGCACATCAAAGGAAATACCAAAGCGATCCAAAAACTGACGCGTGTCTTTAGCTCCGTTCTGCGAGATAGCGGCAATCGTCACCTTGCCGCCGCCATGTGCCTTGTAAATGCGCTCGATGAAGGGTAGGGCATACTGGCACACCGGGCATGAGATCTTGAAAAAAACCAGAAGCACAGGCCCACGCGCGAGTGCCTCCTCTAACGAAAACTCTCCTCCACCTTCGATAAACGGCAGCTCGAAGTGGGGAGCGCGTGTCCCCACGCTCAGTGCTTCCATCGTCTTTCCTCCAAACATGCGACTCAGCCAGGTCATTGCAGGCCGCCTTGCTTTTCACTGGCCTAGGACAATCGTGCAAGATACGCTCTTAAGTCTACCGAGAAGCTTGCCCTAAACGTGCGCTCACCTTGCGGTAGCTAACCGGTTCTTTGATGATCGCGGCTCGGCGGAGGATTTTCTTTGTAAGTCCGGTTAGGGGGAGACTAGCCAGGCGCGAGTTCTTGATCCATGTGCCCTCTAGCTCACCCGCACAGCTCAGAACTCGAACCGTAAAGTCAGTAACCGTAATTGAGTGCCGCACAGAAAACAGAAGATCCGGCGAGCGGGTGACTGCAACTTGGGGTAACTCCCACATTCCCGGCATGAGTGGCTGGTTTGCGCCTCTTTGAATCAGGCGGACAGAATTGCCGTCACGCGCGAGCGCGTAAGCAATTTCGCGCTTCACCTGCGGCGGCGCCTTTCGACTTGCATGATGCCGCCCTTGGGTTCGGCAAAAACTCCGAATCGGGCATCCTGGGCAGTTCGGCTCGGCCGGCAAACATACCATTGCCCCTAGTTCCATCATCGCCTGGTTAAACTCGCCGGGACGTTCGCAAGCAAGCAACTGCGCGGCAATTTCCCAAATACGCTTGCCAGACACGGTGCTTTTCGACAGCCGCGAGATCACCCGCTCAACGTTGCCGTCGACGACCGCACTGGCTTCGTCAAATGCGATGCTGGCAATCGCCGCCGCTGTGTAGCGCCCGATTCCCGGCAAGGCTCGCAATCCAGCCGATGTTCTCGGAAATGCGCCACCGTGGTCCCGCACAACCGCCTTGGCGGCGGCATGAAGATTCCGTGCGCGCCGATAATAGCCAAGCCCACTCCATTGCGCGAGCACGGACGATTCTCGCGCTGCCGCCAAGCTGTGGACGGTGGGGAACCTCTGCAAAAAGCGTTGGTAGTGCGCGATCACTGCCGCCACGCGGGTCTGCTGCAGCATGATTTCCGAGAGCCAGATGGCATAAGGGTCCTGCGTTCTGCGCCAGGGCAAATCGCGACGTTTTTGCCGATACCAGGTCAGCAACGCGGCGCGGAATTCGTCGAGATCAGCGAGCTGGAGAGGATCTAACATCGACCTCGCACGATTCTACTTGCACGCGGGTCCGATACCCAAGAGCTCCCCGTGAGCGATGGCCGGGGCAGAAAAAAGGGCGCGCCTTCGCGCGCCCCGCAGATCTAAGAATGCGACTTAGTCTCTTACCCCATCCAAAAACGCTCTCAGCTTCCTCGACCGGCTCGGGTGCCGCAGCTTGCGCAGCGCCTTTGCCTCGATTTGCCGGATGCGTTCGCGGGTGACGGCGAACGATTGGCCCACTTCTTCGAGCGTGTGCTCGCTTCCGTCTTCTAGACCGAACCGCATCTTGATGACCTTTTCCTCGCGCGGCGTCAGGGTACGAAGCACATGCGAAGTCTGGTCTTTCAGGTTGACGTTGATGACCGCTTCGGCGGGCGAGACCACGGCGCGGTCTTCGATGAAGTCGCCAAGATGAGAATCTTCCTCTTCGCCGATCGGCGTTTCTAGCGAGATCGGCTCCTGAGCAATCTTCAGCACCTTGCGCACCTTGGCCACCGGAATGTCCATGCGTTTGGCGATTTCCTCCGACGTCGGTTCGCGTCCCAGTTCCTGCACCAGCTGCCGCGACGTGCGGATCAGCTTGTTGATGGTTTCGATCATGTGCACCGGGATACGAATCGTACGCGCCTGGTCGGCGATCGCGCGAGTAATGGCCTGGCGAATCCACCACGTGGCATAAGTTGAAAACTTGTACCCGCGGCGGTACTCGAACTTGTCCACAGCCTTCATCAAGCCGATGTTGCCTTCCTGAATCAGGTCGAGAAACTGAAGTCCGCGGTTGGTGTATTTCTTCGCAATCGAAACCACCAGTCGCAGGTTGGCTTCGATCAGCTCGCGCTTTGCCTGCTCGGCGTCCATGTCGCCCTGGATGATTTCTCGCTGCGTGCGCTTGAGCTCCTGGAACGCAACGCCGGACTCGTGCTCCATCTTTTCGAGCTCGGTGCCGATCGCACGTGCCTGTCGCTTGTATTCCTTGCGCTGATCTTCGGAACGAGTAGCCTCGGCCTTTTTCTCCAGATTCTGAATCTGGCGGTCGAGCGAGCGCATGGTATCAACCGTCTTGTTCAGACGGTCGATCAGGCGCTTGCGTTCGACATTAGTAAAGCCGAGTTTTCGTACCGCTTGCGAAACACCTACCACCGCGCGCGCCAGTTGATTGCGCACACGGCGATACACCTTCGGGTTCTTTTTCTGGGAAAGCTCGGCGAATTTCTCCTGCACCTGTATGGCTTTTTTGTAAGCCTTGGCCAGGTCGTCGATCTTTCCGGTGAACTCGTTCAGACGCGCTTGCACGATCTCGTCAGTGATCTCTTCCTCATCGAAAGTGACCACTTCCTTGATCGAGCGGACACCCTTCTTCAGGTCCTCGCCCATGGCGAGCAGTTCGCGAATCACGATTGGCGACCGCGACAGCGCCTTGAGCACTCGGTTCTGTCCACGCTCGATGCGCTTGGCGATTTCCACTTCGCCTTCACGCGTCAGCAGCGGGACCGTTCCCATCTCGCGCAGATACATGCGGACGGGGTCATTGGTTTTTTCTAGAGCACCCGGCGTGAGATCAAGTTCTACGTCTTCGCCAAGTTCCTCTGCTTCTTCACGGTCGAGCGAGGGCATTTTCGGGCCCTCGAGTACATCAATGCCTTGCGTACCAATTGTGGTCAGCAGATCTTCGAGGTCGTCGGGACTTTGCACATCCTGCGGGATGAGATCATTGACTTGATCGTAG
>DATNEX010000031.1:0-82887 GCA_035606605.1 Terriglobales bacterium | reverse complement strand
AGGATGGAGCCGACGATCGGACTTGAACCGATGACCTGCCGATTACGAATCGGCTGCTCTACCAACTGAGCTACGTCGGCGTCAATAACTTACGGGGATTTTGTTGACAATCTGTATCCCATTTTTCGGGCTATCGGCACGTCAACAGCTCCCGCCGTCCTAATGCCGAAGGGTGTTTTGAGAATATCACTCACGCAGTGCTGACGGAAAGCACCGGCGTCCGCCCCCGCAAAACTAGGCCCTCGCGACATTTCAGTCCATTCAATCCATGCTTCGAGATTGCGCCTGGGTGGAGTTCTACGGGACTTAACACCAAAGTTCAGGAAGGACAGCACTCCCGTGACTACACACGGCAGAGAAACGCAGGTGTGCTGGAGGACGAAGGACGGATGGCGCTTGGTATACGTCCACCACTCGGGCAGGCCCTTCTTGGGACAACGTCGCGGCTTCTGCGAAAATGCTCGAAGCTACTGCTGGATTCACGACTCACGGCAATGAGCGAGTGAAGTTACTGATCTCGCGAAGGACATCTGCCTCATTAGATTGGAAAACATAATGGTTAGCATTGTGCAGGCGTACAACCCTAGCCGAGGGCAAACCAGTTTCGAACGCCTTCACTTGTGCTTCAGTCCAAATCGCGTCAATACGTTCCGCAGTGACACGCGATGACCGCTCGCGTGTGAATTCTGAACTGAGATCATGCGGAGAAGCAAAGATCGCCAGGATCGGAGAATTGATCCTTTTGTATTTGTGCTCACCCACAATAATTGCTTGGGCGACGGGGGAAAATTTCGGTGCAGGGGATTCTGATTCCCGGATATTGGCGGTTTCCTGCTCGCGTAAACGCAGCTCCTGCTCGAAACGGGGGAGCGCGGTGAGCAGAGTCGAATACGCATGTTTTCGGCCCTGCACCTCACGTCCGGGGATCAATTGGTCCAATTCTTTTCGAAGTTCGATTGAGTCGAGAATGAGGTCTCCCCGAGAATGGTCGTAAAAAGCGTAGCTATAACCCGCATCGAGATACACCAGACCACCGACCTTCTTCGGAAACCGGCTTCCAATCGAACTCAGCTCCTCACCAGCAATGGAATGCCCCACAATGACAGGTAGTTTGAGATGTAGTGAATCCATGACAGCGAGAACGTCGTCGCCAAGCCGGTCAGAGGAATAGTTCGCCTCAGTAGTGTCTGCAATAGTGGAATTTCCAAAGCCACGCCGCGTTATTCCGTACACACGATAATTCGTAGCGAGCTTGGGCGCGAACTTGTCGAACACATGAGCAGTGTTACCCAAGCCAGCGAGCAGGACAAGCGAACGTCCGGATCCTCCCCAATCCAAAACTTCCAATCGAACACCTTCCTCGACTTCTACGTAGCGCACTGTGTGCGGCGAAGAGTCGGTCCGGGCCGGTTCGAGTCCCGTGCTTACAGTTTCTGTTTTGACATTTAGGGTTTTAGTTCGAGTTGACACAGCTGATTGCGAGGTCACTTCTCTTGGCCGGAAGACAGGCGACTGCAGCTCCGTCTGCGACCTAAAAACTGCACTCTTCTCAGACACGTGGCCAGCAGGTGCGCGTTCGTCTGAACGTTGCAGATCCGTTTCCTCGGTGGGCCAGATCGGTGGCCTGGGCGACGATTCAAACTCATCAGCTGCAGCTTGGAACTCGACGCCTCTGAACGGAATGCGTACAGTGTGCGTCCAATTGTACTGAAATGCGAAACAGAGTATCCAAACACTAAATGCAGTAAGTATCGCGCCTTGGATCAGGTTGCGCATCTGTGGCCTGGCAGCTGTTCAGACTTTCGAACACCGGGGCGGGTCCCCGGTCGCCGCCAATAGCAACCTCTCTGCTCTCTTCTCTGCATTGTTCGCGGACGGTCCATTGCCTCAATAATGAAATGAAGGCATCTGCAATGAGGGCGATACGGGTACGCCAACAGGGGACACAATCAAAAATGGATGACATTTCGTCGCCAAAGCGCCTACGGAAAGGAGCCGGATGGCAACTGACGAGATAGCGGTAGATAGAGCGTAGCATCACGCTCTCCTTGGTTTGACTGGCTGAAGGCGCCACTTCGCCTCGCGAACGACATCTTCAAGCCTGCTCACTTCGCAGGCAAGAACATGACGACCAAGAACACTCAAACGATAGTACCTTCTCCTCGGGTCGTCATCTCCGGCGCGGTGCCCAAGTTCCTCTATCAAATTCTTCGCAATTAGCTTTTGCAGATTATCGTAGAGTGTTCCCGGGCCTAATTTGCACTTACCTTCCGATTGACGAGATACCTCCTGCATGATTGCGTACCCGTGCAGGTCTTGACCTGCCAATGCGAGCAGAATTTGCAAAGTAGCGGGCGAGAGTGGCAAAAACTCGATGGGGTGTTCCTTCATAGATCGGATTTCGGTATATCGGATTCCGAGCTATATGTCAAGCCAGGCGGGCGTACCCTTGTCCGTGGTGTTCCCGATCGGGAACATCCTTAGTCTGCAGGTGCAAAAATCAATTAAAGATACCGATCGGGAACTTTTAACTTGATTTCTCCTTTTGCCGGCTTACAATGATACCGATCGGGAACAAAATGAGACAGATCACAGACGCAAAATCCCTCGGGATTCTGATTAGGCAAGTGCGCAAGTCCCAGAGTCTCACACAGGAACAACTCGCGGCCGCATGCGGCCTGGGCCGGCGCTTCGTCGTCGAACTCGAACGCGGCAAGGCGACCTCGCATATCGGGAAGATCATGCAAGTCCTCACCGCGCTCGGCCTAAGCGTGCACCTCGCCGACAGGAAAGGTGACCTCTGATGGCCCGGATTCTCGATGTCTGGTTCCATGGAAACAAGGCCGGCCAACTTCACCAGGAGGACGGCGGGCGCCTTCAGTTCGTCTACGCTGCCGATTACCTGAAATCTGAACAGCCGTGGCCCCTGTCGGTGTCGATGCCTCCTGGCGCCGCGCCGTTCGAGGACCGTATCGCAAGGCCATTCTTCTCAGGACTGCTGCCCGAAGATTTAATCCGTAGAAAAGTCGCGAAACTGTTGGGCGTCTCTGAGAAAAACCCGTTCTCGATGCTCGAAGCCATCGGCGGCGAATGCGCTGGCGCGCTCTCCCTATACGCCCAAGGGACACCGCCGCACAAGGAAAATCCTGATGACATCAACATGTTGGACGAGCAACATCTGGACGAGATCTTCGAAGAACTCAAGCGCCGCCCTCTGTTTGCCGGCGAAGATGGCATTCGGCTCTCTCTTGCGGGAGCGCAGGACAAGCTCGCCGTCCGGATGATCGGAGACAAGCTTGCGCTCATGCGGGGCGGTGCTCCCACCACCCACATCCTAAAAACACTGATTTCCGATAGGCACGCCGTGACGGACAGCGTCCACAACGAACTCTTCTGCCTGATGCTTGCCGCGCGCTGCGGTCTCTCTGTTCCTCACGCAGAGATGCGGCGCACGCCCAGGCAGCCATACTTACTTGTGAAGCGATACGACAGAACATCTCAGGACAACGCCCCCGTCCGCCTGCACCAGGAAGATTTCTGTCAGGCGCTCTCCGTTCCTCCGGAAAACAAATATGAGCGGGAAGGCGGCCCTGGGATATCGGCCTGTCTGGATTCAATCCAGAAACACAGCGTCGAACCCCTGCCCGACCGGATCGAGTTTTTGAACATCGTGATATTCAACTATCTCATCGGCAACGCCGACGCACACGGCAAGAATTTCTCTCTCCTGTACGACAAAGGAAGACCGCGCCTTGCCCCCGCCTATGACCTCCTGAGCACTGCGGTCTACCCGGAACTCGCCAGGAAAATGGCAATGAAAATCGGCGGGAAGTACGAACCTGACGAAGTTTACCTGCGCCACTGGCACCGCCTCGTACCTGATACTGCCGGCGCGAGAAACGCAGTCGAAAAAAACCTGGCCGAAATGGCCGAAACAACACTCGATCAGGCGACGAAACTCCACGACGAATTGAAGAAGGAGAATATAACGTCGCCTATCCTCGATTCCATCGTCGCGCTCATTAAAAAGAGAAGCGCAAGGTTGAGGCAATAAAGCCGGATGCGGCGATCGAAAACCGTCAGCTATCGGTCCGCTATGGTCCTGCTTTGCGCAGTCGAGTTGTCAGCAATGGTGTGTCGCAACGATGCCAGTCAATACCCGTCGCGTGTCACTCCGGAACTGTAAGAGAGACAGAGATCCCGGAAGGTGGTGGTTGAACGGTTGTCGCCTAGGATACGCGCATCCCATGACTCCGTAACTCAAAGATTCTCATGGGTCGTCTCAGGTCTGCTCGTGTCTCGAAAGTGCTTGAAAAGTCTGGGAAGAAGAGCGATTACGAATCGGCTGCTCTACCAACTGAGCTACGTCGGCCTCAATGACTTACGGGGATTTTGTTGCATATCTGTATCCCATTTTCCGGGACCATCGGCGTCAACGACAACGGAAAAACGAAACTTGACTGTCGATAGGGGGCAGGTCATCCAGAATAACACTTCGAACCTGATGTCATAAATCTCAGTGCACTTGCTTTCGAGGGACGCAGAATTCTGGATCGCCGCTGACATACCCAAGGGTTAGATCATAGCAAGCGCATTCGGATTGCAACCAGTACAAGAGCGCGGCGCCGGTACGTCAGTTGACTTCCCAGTACACCGCGTAGCGCTTGTCATAAAGGCTGTTCAGCGGAACTAGCGTGACATTTTTCCGCTGTCCCGACGTCCGGAATGTCAGCGGCTTATCTGCCGCCATGATCCACGAACTCGGGTGGGAACCTGAAGCCTTAAAACTTGGAATCTCGAGATCAGGCACAGGAGGCGTCCTGTTCGTCGGCCCCAGCGGCGAGCCGTGCTGCTCGGGAATTGGCGCTCCCACTCGCAAGTTTGGTCCAATGATGTGGGCTTCGGTCAGACCCTCCGCGCCCAGGTCTCCAGCGAGGACCAGAGGTCCATACAGAAAGGCCTGCATTTGAGGATCATCCGGCATGACTTCCACATGTAAGTGCATGGGGAGCCGCATCTCCACCTTGTCTCCGCGTTCCCACACTCGCCTGAGAGTCAGGTAGGAGCCGGGCGCCGCCGAGGCATCGAGCACTTTATTGTTCAGCTTCACAGTCGGCGACGATTGCAGCCAACCCGGAATGCGAAGACGCAAGGCGATATGCTCCGGCCTTTCCGCCGTCACGGTCAGTGTGACGTCCTCCGCCTCTGGGTAGCGGGTTTCTTGCCGGAGCGTGAACCCTTTGTCTGCCCAATCCAGCTGCGACGGAATGAAAAGGTTCACATACAGCCCCTCCTGATCCCACCAGTAAATGCTGTTGTTCAGCTTTGAATACTCCTCAATGCCTGTACCCGTGCAACACCAAAACGTCTGATCCTCCGTGTTGAAGGTCTTCCAAGCGCCCGGAGCCAGCGAGAGATAATACTGCGTGTATCCAAGCTTGGGCCGGATCGTGCCAATACGATGGTTGAGCAGCAAGCGTTCATAGTAATCAAACATGGTGGACGACGGATTCCAGCTATAGAGGTATCGCGTCAGCTTCAGCATGTTGTAAGCGCAACAGCATTCGGCCGTGTTTACGCTCTGCTTCAACTCGGCAGCCAAGCGCCGCGGAGGAGCGAGCCAGGCTTCTGCATTGCCCGTCCCCGCCGTGACATAGGAACGAGCTGTCATGACCTCGTAAGAGAAATACTCTGCTAAATCGCGAAATCGACTCTCGCCCGAGATCTCGTATCTTCGCGCGGCCGCAATCACCTGCGGGATATGAGTGTTGACGTGCAATCCCTGCAACTCATCCCGCCGCGCTGCCAGCGGATTGATGAAGCTCTTCTTCTGGAAGCGATCGCCCAATTTTGCCCAGCGATCGTCGTTCGTCTCTGCCGCGAGATGGTAAAAACTTTCCGCGATACCGCCAAACTCGATTGTGAGGATCTGCTGCATGTGCGATTCCGTCTTTGAGGCCGTCCACTCGTCCGCCCATGCCGCCACGCCCTCGAGCACTTGCAGCGCCTGTTGGTTCCCGGCCAGTCGGTACATATCAAACATTCCGGCTGCGATTTTGTGAATCGTATAGAAAGGAGCCCAGACCCTTTCGCCTTTTTCGAGTCGGTCCCACCACGTTGTCGGAAAGGCGCTAAGATATTTGCCCCCCAGCTTCTCCTGGCACTTCGCCATCTCAGCGACCATGTAATTGCCCTTGGCTCTGGATTCCTGATCTCCCATCGCTGCCAGTTGCGCGCTGGCGCTAAGGAAGTGGCCGACGAAATGACCACGAAGTTCGCTCGATCGTTGACCGTTGTCGGGCTGTTCCCAACCCCCGAGCGGTCTCGCCGACCCCGGCGGCAGTCCTGCATTCGCGCGGAAGGTATAGAGGAGGCGGTCCGCCGCGAGTCGCGCCATATAGTCGCGGTTCCACTCCTGGGAATCGAAGTACACACTATTAGGGAGCAGACGAACCTGACTCATTGGGAAGGGCTGTGCCCTCGGGACGACATCTCGACGAGTGAACTCAAGCGGTCCGTCAAATGCGGGAGTGTCCGGCACCAACGGTCGCTGGAACGATCCTGGAGCCGGTCGTGTCGGGGCGGCATTCGGCGCCTCCTGGGCAACTAGCCCCGTAGCCGCGCCGGCTAAGCACAGAGCGCCGAAATGACGCCGGGTTAAAGTATTTCCATTTGTCTCCTGGCTCATGCGTTTCGCCTCAAATCAGAAGTTCAGTCGTAAGACTATTATCACAGCTGACCTCGGTGCATGATCGAGCAGCTGCAGGCCTTCGAAGTTCAGTTTCCACCAGTGACGCGCCATGCACAATCTAAAGCACCTGGACTGTCGGCGGGTTCTCTCTGCGTAACTCAGTCTGGGGCAGCAGAATTTGATCCATCACACTGGGAGCTTTCGCTGGAGCACCATTCTATAGACTGCCGGTAACCGCGAGTGAAGGGGAGAGCAGACTACCGTTCTTTTGCGTCAAATCTCCACACCTGCATTCCGGCCGTTACCTACGTAATTGTCTTCAGTAATCACGCCCCTCCCGACAAGGCGCAAACCTCCTATTATGAACAAGATTTGCGTGTCAGCAACATATTCCCGAAACTCGCGTTTGTATATGCGAGGTTCACGTGAACATTGGCTGCGCAGTTTCGCCACTCGATCCCAATCGCCCCGTCCTGCTCAACAGGCGGTACTGGGCCAGAGGAGAGAACATGCGTACTACTCGATTGATCCGCTTCGCGTTTTTTGCGCTGATGCTCGTCGTTATTCCGGCTTCCTCGTTTGCCGGAGTATTTGTCTCTGTGACGGTTGCGCCCCCGGTGCTGCCGGTTTACGCGCAGCCTCCCTGTCCAGGAGATGGCTACATTTGGACGCCCGGCTATTGGGCATGGGGTCCGGATGGCTACTACTGGGTTCCCGGAACCTGGGTGATGGCGCCTGAACCTGGCTTGCTTTGGACGCCGGGATACTGGGGGTGGTCAACCGGGTACTACGTCTGGCATCCCGGATATTGGGGACCGCACGTCGGCTTCTATGGTGGCGTGAACTACGGCTTCGGATATTTCGGTGCCGGCTACGCTGGCGGATATTGGCGGGGCCGCACCTTTTTCTATAACCGCAGGGTGACCAATGTGACCATCACTAATGTTCACATCTATAACAAGACGGTTGTAAATAACGTCACCGTGCACCGGGTCAGTTACAACGGTGGCGCAGGCGGAATCAATGTGCATCCCCGTCCTGAAGAGGAACGCGCATTTCGCGAGCGCCGCTTCAACGGAACGAACCTGCAGGCGCAGCATGAGCACGCTGCCGCAGGCAATCGCGCTTCCTGGGCCTCTGTCAATCATGGGCGCCCTGAAGTTGCGGCCACGCCGCGGCCCAGCGAGTTTCATGGACGGGGCGGGATGCCATCACATCCGCAACCACAGTACCGAGGGGACAATCACGGAATGGACCGCGACTCGCCTCATCCGATGGCGCACAACATAGACCGTCCAGCTCGCCCCCAAGATGATCACAGCAACCGCGGAGCACAGCCGTACAACGCACCGCGGCCCGAGAGCCACGGTCGGCCTGAACTTCGCCCCAGCGGTTATCACGAACATCCGAATGGGCCGAATGCTGGTCCGCACTCCGGCGCGCCCGGCCAGGGGCGAGGAGAAGACCGAGGCAAAGGCCGTGACCGACATTGAGGCGTCGCGCAGCACCTCACCACTGAACCCAGAGCGCGTGTCTTAGCAATGGAAACGGCCTCCCTCGCGCGAGGCCGTTTCCGTATCTGAGCAAAAACGGTAACCCGGCGCAGCTTACCCTTGGTTGCCCAATCTGAAAAAACGCAAGTCTCATTTCATCATTTCCACGCGGTGTATACCTTTGCTGGCGAGCAAATTCCCATGCTAGTTGAGAACCGTGATGTGACAAAGGGATGACAACCGTGCTGCGAAGACTACATAGGATTGGCTTCGTTGGTCCTAGAGGAGATCACATTGCTCGATAGACAGGCGATCCAGGTCCCGGGGCTTAAGGCTATCGGGCCCTACTCTCAGGCAGTACGGGCAGCGGGGTTGCTGTTCGTCGCTGGTCAGCCGGGCGTGAACCCGTCGAGCGGCGAAGTGGCTGGCTCTGCCTTCGAGGCGCAAGCGGCGCAGGCGTTCAAGAATCTTGAAACCGTTCTTCGCGCTGGCGGCAGTCGACTGGATCTAGTGGTGAACACCACCGTACTCGTGACGGATATCGCCAACTTCGCTGAACTGAATCGCCTTTTTGCTGAATTCTTTCCGAACGATCCCCCCGCACGGATGGTGATGCAGGTCCCGCTCCCGAAAGGATTGTTGATTTCGATCGGGTGTGTAGCGACTGCTGAGGAGTGATTCTGCCCAAAATGGCTGCTCGAGCTTCGGTCCGAATCGGCGAAAATGTCGGGTTCTCATCGTATTCCGATTGCACTCTACTGAGAGCCGTCGCCACCAGATCACCGAGTTGTTCAGCGCTAAATTCATTGCCTTCCAAATTTGCCACGAGACGCCCCGCTTCGATCGATAATCGCGGTGTGTAGGGAATGATCCATCTCATCGGGGAAATAATCTTCGCCAAAAGATCGCACACGCGGCGGATCGCTGATTCCGATCCGGTGAGAAAATGCCAGGCATTTGGATCGGCGTTCCACCTGCGCGCGTATTTTGCCATAGCTTCAGGCGAGTCGTGAACCGGATCGAAGGTCACAGTCAACAACACGAGGTTTGTCTTGAGATGGTTTTTGAATCGCTTTTGAAGTTCGCCAAAGTTGTTTGAGCTGCGAAGGCAAAAGTTCGGCAGGGCACAGCGTGTGTAAACGAAGTTCAAAGCACTTTCGTGCGCATTGTACTCATCCCCCAGCTTCCGCAACATCGTGCCACCCAAGGAATAAGCCCAGTTCTTGTAGCAACATTTTCCAGGCTGGCTCCTCGGCAAGAAGAAGGTGATTGGTGCTGGGTAAGGAAACGTAGCGGGAGTGGGGGATTTCCGCGGCCAACGTTCGGCCCTGCTCGGGCGCGACGACATGATCGCGGTCGCAATGTATCACCAGCGTTGGGACTCGCACCTCTCGCAACAGCCCACGGACGTCGATGCCGGAATCGACATCCATAAGCCGCGCGGCATTTTCAGCCGAGGTCGACATCCGCTGCAGATCGTCAAACCAGTTCTCGTGTACAGGACTGGCGTTCGGGATAAAGCGGTTGGTGAACATTCTGCAGAATGCGGGGTTTTGAAGTCCCCAGCCCACCCGCGTCAGACTGATCAGTGCACGCCGAGCCTCGAGTTGCTCCGGACTGCCGTAATGATAGAGTCCCATGGGGAAGGCGCCATAGAGCACTAGTTTGCTTACCCGTTCAGGATGCTTCACCGTGTAGGCAATGGCAATTGCACCGCCTCTTGAAATTCCGAGCAGAGCAAAGCGGTCGAGCCCCGCGGCATCCACCACCGTCTCTAGATCGCGGACCCAGGTGTCAAAACTCACATCAGGAACATCACGCTGGGACATGCCATTGCCACGTTCATCGTACCGGATCACGCGATGATGTTTACTGAGTTCTGTCCACCAGTGCTGCCAGATTGGGCTTCCCCATTCAAAATCGAGATGGGTGAGCCAGTTGGAGGCCTTTACCAGTGGAGGCCCGTCGCCAGTGCTCGCCCATGCCAGGCGCACGCCATCCTGAGTAATCGAAAACCTTATGTCCTGGCGAGGTAGTGGACTGATGGACAGGTCCCTCCCTCTTACATCTTCCAGCTCTGTTGAACTCGCGATGCTCTTAACTGGTGCAACAAAGCGGTAGCCAACTCGGGGTATGGTCTCGATGTACGACTGTCCGGTGGCACCTTCGCCCAGTGCCTTACGCAACATAGAGACATTCTTGTTGAGATTGTTCTCCTCGACGACCGCATCCGGCCACACCCGCCGTAAGAGATCTTCTTTCCTGAGCAGCCGACCAGCATTTTCAACCAGTATGCAGAGGGTCTCGAAGGCCTTTAGCTGGAGGGGAACCTCCACGCCATCGCGCAGCAACCGATGCTCGGTGGCATCCAGCTGGAAAGGGCCGAATTGATAGTAGACCGAAGCTTCTGACATAGGGTTCAGGAAAAAGTAACAGAAAAGCCAGAGTGCCGAAAGGACTTGCGAAAAGGCGAGAGTGCTTAATGCAGAAGAGCATCGGGGGCTTCTAGGGTCTCGGATGCGATTGGAAAAATCACGCAGGAGAAAACCAGCAATGCCGAAACTACTTCCCGACCAAAGCTTCTATCCCTCGCCGAAGATGGCCATACAAGCCCCTTCGGAAAAGTTTGCTTATGTTGCTCTACTGAATGGGGATCCCGGTTCTCCAGACGCGATGGCAGTCGTGGACCTTGATCCGGCATCGAAGACATACAGCAAAATCGTCAACCAGGTCAAGATGCCGAATCCCGGCGATGAGCTGCACCACTTCGGGTGGAATGCGTGTAGTTCCTGCCTGTGCCCGTATGCCGCGCATCCGCACATGGAGCGACGTTTCCTCGTCGTGCCGGGATTGCGCTCCTCGCGCATCCACATTCTCGATACCAAGCCGGATCCGCGGGAACCCAAGCTAGTCAAAGTAATCGAGCCAGAAGAGGTCAAGGCGCGGTCGGGCTACAGCCGGGCGCATACATCCCACTGCGGTCCCGATGGCATTTACATGAACGCTCTTGGATCGGTTGAAGGCAAGGGGCCGGGTGGAATCTTCGTTCTCGATCCCCAGACCTTTGAAGTCAAGGGAGCGTGGGAGGTGGATCGCGGCCCGCAATACCTGGCGTATGACTTCTGGTGGCATTTAGGACACGACACCATGATAACCAGCGAATGGGGAACGCCCGATATGGTGGAAAACGGCGTGAATCCAGAATTGCTGCTCGCCGGCAAGTACGGCCACGCTCTGCATGTGTGGGACCTCCATAAGAGACGCCACCGACAAGTTCTGGAGATGGGGCCGGAGTACCAGATGGCGCTCGAACTTCGTCCCGCCCATGATCCAACTGAAGCCTACGGTTTTGTCGGCGTAGTTACGTCACTAAAAGATCTTTCATCGTCGATTTGGCTGTGGCATCACGAGGGTTCTAAAGGCAACGGCGCTTGGAAAATTCGCAAGGTGATCGATATTCCTGCCGAAGCCGCCGATCCCGAAATGCTGCCGCCGCTTTTGAAGGGATTCAAAGCGGTTCCACCCTTGGTGACCGACATCAATCTTTCGCTCGATGACCGGTTTCTCTACGTTTCGTGCTGGGGCTCGGGCGAGCTTCGTCAGTACGACGTTTCCGATCCGTTTAACCCAGTGCTGACAGGATCGGTAGCGCTCGGCGGCATAGTGCGGCGTCAAGCCCATCCGAGCCAGCCCGATCAGAAGCTGAATGGCGGCCCGCAAATGGTCGAGATCAGCCGAGATGGGAAGCGGGTGTTCGTGACGAACTCACTCTACCGCAGCTGGGATGAGCAGTTCTATCCCGATGGAATCCGAGGCTGGTTGACCATGCTCGATGCCGAGCCGGCTGGCGGCATACGAACCGATAACGGTTTCTTGCTCCAGACCGAAGGTTTCCGTCCCCACCAGGTTCGTCTGCAAGGCGGAGATGCGTCGTCGGATTCTTACTGCTTTGCGTGAGGCTTGAAATCATGAATGAGACGACCATGTCGTGGGCTGTACTGCTCGGCCTCGGGGCATTTCATGGCCTCAACCCGGGCATGGGGTGGCTGTTCGCGGTGGCGCTGGGAATGCAGGAGCGCCGCCGCACTGCCGTACTCGCCGCCCTTTTGCCGTTGGGGCTCGGCCATGCTCTGGCCGTCGGGGTTGCCGTCGGGGTTGCCGTTATTGCTGGAGTTGTCATTCCCATCCATTGGCTTCATTGGATACTTGCCGGGACACTGATCTCTCTTGGCGTAAGCCGACTGTTTTGGCATCGACACCCGCGGTGGGCAAGCATGCGGGTAAATTTTGGTGCCCTCAGTTTCTGGTCCTTCCTGATGGCGTCGGCACACGGGGCCGGCTTGATGGTCGTACCACTATTCCTGAGTATGCCAACCGAAGGCGCCCACTGTCACGCGATGGCGGGGGCAACCATGACTCCCATGAGTGCGCTGCTCGCGACGATCATCCATGCGCTCGGGTATCTGTTGGTGACAGCAATCATTGCAGTAATCGTCTTCGAAAAAGTGGGAGTCGGTATTTTGCGAAAAGCTTGGTTCAACCTCGATCTGGTATGGGCGACGACTTTGCTCGGCACCGGTGTGCTTTGTGTTTTTCTGTAGCAATGACTCGTTTGACTCCGAACTTCGATAAAACGTCGTGAAGTTGGGAGTAGATAAGAACAGTCAATGTGGTCGCTGTGACGAAGCTACGAAGGTTTGTTGCAAAAGAAGCTTGGCAGCATCCGCAATTGTGAGCTCGTCCGGTACGCTTGCGAAGTCGCTATGCGCTTCCGTTTGCTGCACCGAAATGCTTTTGAGCATCAGGGCTTTTCCCCGCATGTTGACGACGAGTTCCGTGACTTCCCAGTCTCCCGGAGCGATTTCCCCCCGCTGGACCTTGAACTGTCCGCCTTTTTCGAGGTGCCCCAGCAGTCCGCCGCCAAATTTGACGTCATCCATGAGCTGTCCGCTAATGCTAATCAGGCGTTTCTGGCGGCCGTCTACCCAAATCTCGCCTGCCATCTGGTGCAGAACTTTGTCCTCGCGCGATGACGGCCGAAATTGCAAACTCGGCCTGAACGTCAGACGAATCGCGTTTTCCTTCTGTCCGGCGTATTCGAAAACAAATGCGTTGGGTATGTCCTGTAGGAACGTGGTCGATTGTTGCGCTTCTTTTTGGCGGGCCTGTTCGATTTTCCGTTGTTCCTCCGGACTATGGGCGAGGCGCAGAATCCGCTCTGCTTCAGCATTCTCCTGCTGTCGAGTCAAAGGTCGTCCGGAGACCATGAGCAATCTGTCGAGAGACCCGGATTTGGTCTCGACCACAGCTCTGCTTTCCTGCTTACCATCTACCTGCTTCTGCGACCGGTAACGCCAACGCAAAGTGGAACCCGCCGTGGGATGCAGTTCGTTATAGATGACTTGTTTGACCAGGTCAGCTGGCGAGAGCTGGTTTGGTTGCGGCTGAGCCGCCACAAAGGAGCTTGCACTCAGAATGGCGGCGGCAGTGAGCAGTGATCGTGAGTAGGGGTGAATAGTCACGCTTCTCGCTCTTCCGACATCAAGGCTAGGGAAAGAACGCCCGGGTGAGCAATCGGGAGTAATAGGTAACAACGATTAGAAAAACGTGGAGTTTCTTAGCAAACGAGACCTGACCCCAGCTTTTCTATCCAGATTTGGCAAGCCTCCTGTGGATGCCTGACTCACCTAGAAAATCTAGGGGTTTAGAGGGAAAATCTGGGGGTTTAGAGGCCAGCAGCAATCTCGGGCGGAGAAGGTACTTTCGTCTTGCCACCTGAAATCCCGTTCACTCAGCAGTTTGGCAAGGGGAGGGAAGCGGAGCCTCTTCTCAAAGTGTGTCTCACCACAAGTCTGTCTATTCACGAGACTTCCGCGGCAGGTAACCCATCCGTTCCGGCAGATTGGGTTGAATTCATCGAGTGCGTTCGATCCACATGTCCGTCGGCGGACGCTGCGGCGGCTCTGTTACAAACCCCTTTCGAGGAGATTCCGGACGGAAAGATCGCTGAGGGTGCGGGGGGATCGATCCAAAGTCGGAGAAAAGGGCTCTACTTTGCCTATTGTCCGCCGAATCCGTGTCCGGGCAGGCTGCGGATGGTGATTCCTAGGCAGATGAGCACAAGGGCGAAATAGAGACTGATTGCAAGACTCGGGCGAGGAGGGAGATCCTTGGTGAACACGCGATAACCTGCTCCAATAGCCACCAGGAAGAAAATACCTTCGCCGAGTATGAGCCATAGAGCAAGACACAGGGTCAGCAGACCGATACGCTCCAACTTGCCGAGCGCCTGTGCGGCCTGACCGCCGTCAAGGGCCCACACCGGAATTAGGTTCAAAATGTTGAGGGCCGCACCGGAGCGCGCCAGTGCTGCCCAAAGGCCGTTACCCGTCTTCCACCACATCAATGTGCAGCCAACGGCAGCAAGCGCCCCGGCCAGCGGTCCGGCCAAACTGATGGCCGCTTTCGTTTGCGTGGAGACACCCATGCCTCGCCATCGGACATAGGCGCCCAAGCCGGGTAGAAATACCGGCATGTCAGCAGGAAGACCACGCCGCTTAATGTCAATGAAGTGGCCTAATTCGTGAACGAGAATCAGGACGGCGAATCCCAATCCGAAATTGATTCCATAGAGCGCCGAGTAAACGAACAAAAACGAGGCGAAGCTCAAAAGGAATTTCAATTTGAATAACGCCAGGAGTAATCCCTTGCTCTTGGCAAGAAGAATTGCGATCGGCCCGACGGGTCCGAGCTTTTGCGTCCACTTATTGTCGTTTTGAGGTGCCTGGATCTGGTCTGCAGCATCGTCGAGGGCTTTGGCATGATCGAGAATCCAAGCCACCTGTTTCGATTGTTGCGGCAGAAGCGGCAAGCACGAAAGCCAGGACTCCCGAGCCTTCCTCAAATCTCCGCTTGATTCGAGGCTTCTTGCCTCCGCGGCGATTCCCTCTAGTTCGCTTGCATACACCAAAGTGTGACACTTCCCACAGGCCAAGGATCCGAGTGTAAGTTCAGATGAACAACGCTGACAAATTCGCACGAGTTCAGGACGAGTGGCAGACACGATAATTCTACGAGGTGGAAGCGGCTTTGACGGCGTTCTCAAAGGGGCCGTGGATTTGCGTCTCGGTCCCCGCGCAGAGTCGCCAAGCAATACGTATGCCGACGGCCAAGATGACTAGCCCGATCAGGCCTCCTACGGGATTTTCAGCAAGCTCAAGGAAAGGCGACGCCAGTCCGATGAGGCTCAGGCGAAGCAGCGCTTCTGTCAAGCTCATGGACGGACCTCTCGAACTTCCTGCGGCCTCACTGGATGGTTGCGTTTGAACTGAACCAGAGTTTGCTTGTTGCTGCTGAACCTGTTGATGGTTTTGCGGATCCCGATGACTTCGAGCATAGGAGATGATGACCGGAACGGCCGCCAGCGACACGGCTGCATAGGTCAATACCACAGCAGTGATTTGATATTTTCGGCCGCCCGCACCCCGCGAGCCCAAGTTGATACCCTTACCCACAATGTAGCCGACCGCGAGCGAAACGTAGCCGATGATCCACCCAGTCACAATTTCAAATGTTGCGTAAAGGATTAACCCGAGTACCGCTGCTCCGATTCCGAAAATCAGCCCGCGCACGTACCGACTGTGACTGTCCTTCGGCAATTCGAACTGAGCACGCTCGGCGCAACCGGGACACGCCATGGCATTGTTGATCCGGTAGTACCTGGTCCCGATCTGCTGATGGCAAAACTGACAGAGTTCGGTACCTGGTACGCCAGCGTATTCTGCAATTCCAAATTGGGGCGGCGGGGTCGACATAGTGCCGCGAAGAATAACATGGAAAATCCAGAGCTGGAAGTGGTTTTTCGGAACCGAATAAAGCTGTGTGGCAACCCAGTTATGGAGTCTCGGAACACACCAGCAAACAAAAAGTGCGGAGCACCTACGAAAGTCGGTGCTCCCGCTCTACTGTAAGTTCTTGAATTGATTCTGAAGAGGACCCCCGCCCAACTCGAAAACCACGGCTCTATCCAGCTGAGCTATCGCTGACTTCATTATCCCGCGGTCCGTTGCCGTGAGCATCATCTCTCAATTTTCCGGGCGGCATGCCGGAGAGCTGTCGCCTCACGGAACGGGCGCTGTTACTTGATTTGAGTAGGGACTCTGTTGCCCAGCAGCATTCAAGGCGGCTACCACGTAGTAGTACGTCGTTCCTGAGTTTACGGAGGTATCGGTAAAGTTTAGGCCCGTGGCATTCGATAACACGGCATAGTAGCCGCCCGACACGGTGGAGCGATAAACCTGATAACCCGTGACTCCGGTACTAGTGCTAGCTTTCCAGTTCAGCTGAACTGAATGCTGTGCTGTTGTCTTAGTAGTCGTGCAGCCGTAATCCATGCTGGTTGCCCATGAATGCGAGGTGTCAGAAGCGACGATTTTGAAGTGATAGGTCGTTCCGGCTGTCAGGCCTGAGATTACCTGAGTTGCGGTACGTGAGTACTGGGCGGTGTTGGTCGTAGATTTTGTGTAGGATCCGGCTGCTAGGCCATAGGTAATGTGTGCAGTTGTGGGAACAGCGGTTGTCCAAGTTACAGAGCAGCTACTGGTCGTAGGGTTCTGGGCTAGGTTGCTGAACCAGGTTTGGGCACATGCAGGAAGGCTGAGGCAGAGGATCAGGGCAAGTCTCGATACCGGGGACACGTATGACTCCAAATTGGAATGTAAATGTGACAGGCAGCCAAGAGGTTTGCACGAAGTCGTCGCAGAAGCTTGGTTGGCCGGGCGCGCTGGAGTGATTTATATCGTGCAGCTTTTAGAGTTTGCAAAATAGGAAGGGCAGGGCTTGTTCGATTTCGGAGTTCCCGAAGTCTATTCAGGATCCTCTTTTCTCCCAAAAGTTGTAGAAACGACGCAAAATTGCCAAGCTCTAAATACAACTCCTTCCAGATCGAAGCACTCCCAGTCTACTGTGTCGGGAAGTCCCAATCGGGAACTGAAGTTGGGGAATCGGGCTAGCCAAAAGGAGAGGACTTTTGGTCGTTTGTATGCCTGAGAGTTTCCTGTGAGTGCGAGGAAGAATCAGCCTCCGATCCGTCTGCTCATTGCAGAGGCCAATGCAATGCTTTGCGAGCTGCTTCGCGGAGCGCTGCGACGGCGGCGTGCCTTCCGAGTGGTCGGATGCGAGGTTACCGTTCGCGAGTTTCTAGCAACTGCGCAAAACGAAACCATCGATGTGGTTCTCGTAGGCGCCCACTTGCAGGATGGGACCGGGAGCGGCTTGCACGCGATACAACTATTGCGGGCAGCCAGGCCTGACGTACGCGCAATCGTCCTTTTGCAACGCTTCGAAACGAATCTGGTCGCGGAGTCGTTCCGTGTCGGAGCGAGGGGAGTGTTCTTCAGGTCTCAACATCATCTCGATGTGCTCTTGAAATGCATCTCCCGGGTTCATGCGGGACAGATTTGGGCGAGTACCTCGGACCTTGAGCAGATGGTGGAAGCGCTTCGGCAACATCGCCCACTCTCACTCACCAATGCCCAGGGAATGAAGTTATTGAGCAAACAGGAGAGTAAAATTGCCCGCTTGATTTCAGAAGGCATGCCGAACCGGGAGATCGCGACCCAGTTGGGCCTCAGTGGGCATACGGTTAAGAATTACCTTTTCAAGATCTTCGACAAGCTCGGTATTTCTAACCGCGTCGAGCTTGCCCTCTATGTAGCTAGCCACGACAACGCGGTAGAGTTTGAAGCCGAAGAAGCCTCGCAAAGCTCAGAGCTGAAAGAGGTAGGCTGACGAGGGCAGTAATCTGCCAAAAAAATCTTCGCTAATCGGTGACCTCAAGTTCCTTGTCGGCAAGGGGAATCCAAGTCATCTGCTTTCCCCTGCTTGCGTTTCCCGCCGAAGCACCTTCGATACGTACCCCCGATTCGCCCTCCCGTGACCTTCAATACAGCAACGGGTTTTGTCATGCTTCCAAGATGCGAAAATCCTTTCTCACCGTTCTCATTCCTCTACTTTCATCGCTCTTGGCGACAGGAGCGAGCAAGCGTGTCCAGGTAGCCATAACACCAACCGCCGCAACCGTTCCCTCAGCTGGCAGTCAGCAGTTTTCGGCCAGCGTCTCCGGCACCTCTAACCAGGCCGTGACGTGGTCTGCCTCTGCAGGAACGGTCAGTAGTAACGGTTCGTTTATAGCGCCGGCAGTAACTCAGAACACGATCGTCTACGTTAAAGCGACAAGCATCGTTGATCTAAGGAAGGCGGCAACCGCATCAGTCACTGTGACTGCTGCCTCAATGCCGACGACTCAACACATCGTTGACCTCGGTTGGAATAATGCCTCCTCCGCCAACATCAGTGGCTACAACGTTTATCGAGGGACAAATTCCTCCGGACCTTATGGCAAGATCAACAGCGTTGGCTTGGTCGCGTCTACGCTGTACACAGACGCAAGTGTCAAAAGTGGGCAGACGTACTATTACGTGGTTACGGCGGTCGACAGTTCTGGCGCGGAGAGTGGATATTCCAATGTGTCGCAAGCGGTCGTGCCATCTCCATAGCATTCGGCGCAAAAAAACCCAAGCTACGGAGAAGCTTGGGTTTTTGGTTCAGGATTTTGGCGCTCGCGGGTTTGCTTACTCGCGAGTGCCCTTAGGCTTCACGAATTCGATCAGAGTGCTTGCGGCCATCGCAGCGCCTTCGCCCACTTTCTGCGCGAACGCCCTTCAATGCTGTGTGGAAGTCGACCAGCGCGGTTGTGGCGTTCAGTAGTTCGCTGGATTGTTCTTCAGGGTCAGGCAAATCTCTGTCCAAAAGACTCTTATCTCGGGAATATTTCTCAGCCGCTTCATGAATGATGGCGGCAGGGATCGTCCTCTGGTTCAGCTCATAGCCCCTGATTAGGGCAGTTTCGCAGAGGAGATTGATCATCCGCGGAATCCCACAAGAGTGACGGGCGATCGCAATCAGGGCCTCATTCGTAAAGACGGCGCTGGACTGTCCATTCTCACGCGCGAGCCCGATCCTCCAGGCAATGTATTTGCTTGCTTCTTCTTCGTCGAGCATCTGCAGGCGATAGCAATGTCCTCTGATTCGATCCAGCAATTCGCGCAGGGTTTCTTGCTGAACGATTTGCTCTATCTGCAGACGGCCGATCAGGACGATCTGTAGCTGGGAGTTCCTTAGGGGCGATGCGGCCAAAAATTGGATTTCCTTCCAACTGTCCATGGAGAGGTCTTCCGCCTCATCGACGAGCAGGATTCGTCCTTGGGGGACGCCGCAGTCTGCAGCGTGATGCGACTGTGTGGCTTTGATTCCCCGGTTCTGTGCGGTAGGTTCCGAGCACTGAGAGCCCAAGTGCGATAGATCGGAAGCCCGCAAATGGCCGCCCGACGCACATTCAGGCGACATTTTGGCGGTCATCAGAATGTCGGCAAGGCAGAGGGATACGAGGCTCTTGCCAATTCCCGGCGGGCCACTCAAAAGCATCACCCTTTCGCCTTGCGCAAGCCCCGAGTACAGCTTTGCCAGGGCACCAGAATGCGTGGATGTAAAGCACAAGACGGAAGGGCTCGGAGAGGCTTCAAACGGAGCCTGTTTGAAGTTGTAGAAGCGGATGTAGGGGTGGGAAGCGGCGCGCGTTGAAGGGAAGGAAGAAGTTCCTCTCCGAGCCTTGTTCAGGCACTCATCGGTCGTAAATGAAGAAGGACCGCCCGTTATGACCGGGCGGGTTGTTTCGCTTGCTGGCTGAAGATCATGAAGGACCTCCCGCACAATCTCAGCGCCAACCTGTGTCCCAGCCGTCGCCGTCAGGAGAAGGAGAGCATTGAAGCAGATAGTGTTGATCTCACGCGGCACGCCATGGCTGGCTGCCCAGATAGATTCGAGTGCAGCCGGGGTGAAGAGTGGTTGCCCTTGGTAGCCCGCAACCCCAAGTCGGTGCTCGATGTAGCCCATGGTTTCGCCCAGGTCGAGGGCCACGAGGGTTTTGATCATCGAGATTCGCTGCGAAAGCTGAGCCAGCCCAGGCAAGGCTAGTTTTTCGGCCAATTCAGGCTGTCCGGCTAGAACGATCTGCAGCAGTTTATCGGAAGCGGTTTCAAAGTTTGATAGCAAACGTACAACTTCCAAGACACTTGAATTGAGTGTCTGGCCTTCATCGATCACGATGATGGTTCGACGGCCGAGTCTGCGCTCGCGCACTAGAAGGCGGTTAATACCCTGTTGTACGTGCACCAGATCCTGGTCGTTCACTTCGGTCCCGAGTTCGAGCGCCAGGTAACGTAAGAAGCTTCGCGCATTTCCCTGCAATTGAAACAAGAAAGCCGTATGGGCTACGCGGCGGAAATGCGCCAAGATATCGAAGAGTACGGTCGTCTTACCCATGCCTGGAGGAGCTATCAAGGCTTGGAAACCGAGGCCACACTCCAGGCCGAGGATCATCGATGCTCGTGCCTCGGCGTGACTCCGGCTTGGGTATAAATATTTCGGATTAGGTGTAAATCCGAATGGATTCTCTTGAACGCCGATGCGTTGGAAGAGAATTTCGGCAATACCGGCTTCATCTGGAGGCCGTACCTCTCGGGAAGCATTCTCGCGCTTCCCCGGTTCCGGGTATGGGGAGATCGAGCCAAGCGTTATGAGCTTTGCCATGATGCTGATGCTTTCGACGGGTGCCGCAGAATACGCGCTCAGGCTGCGCCGTAGCTTTTCCACACTGCGGGGATGGTTTTGATCAGAATCTCCAGGTCCAACCGCAGGGACCAACGGTCTATGTAGAGAAGGTCAAGTTTCATCCACTTGTCGAATGGAACCGAACTCCTTCCATTGATTTGCCACAAACAGGTAATGCCAGGCCTGACGCTGAAGCGCCGCCTGTGCCAATCCTCACTGAACCCCTCGTAATCCCTTACCGGCAGTGGCCGCGGACCCACGAGGCTCATGTCTCCTTTGAGTACATTGAACAATTGAGGAAGCTCATCGATGCTGTTTTTTCGCAGAAACTTGCCTAAAGCCGTGACGCGCGGGTCGTTCTTGATTTTGAAGACGGGTCCGGACGCCTCGTTCAGATGTTCGATGTCGACAATTTTCTCCTCTGCATCTTTGGCCATACTCCGGAACTTAAACAGTTTGAACCTGCGCTTGTTGTATCCCAGTCGGGATTGAACAAAGAAAACGGGCCCGCTTGAAGTGAGCTTTATCAGGAGTGCAACGATGCCGAACAGTGGCGCAAGACCGACCAATAAGATCGAGGAAATACACACATCAAGGACTCGCTTCGCGACGAAGGGCCAGCCCTCGCTGATACCGATATAGTTGGTGGTGAGGGAGGCACCCTCGAACTCTTCACCTCGGACCTGCGCAAGCTTCAGATCGAAGATGTTCGACAGAACGCGAGTAGTAATCCCTTGTTCTTCACAGATGGAGGCAACACGCGCGGCGTGCCGGTGCAGTGAAGCAACGGGTAGGGCAAGAATGACTTCGTCGACAACCGTCTTTCTAAGCACATTTGATAGGCTGTTGAAATCAGAAACCACCGTGTAGCCGCTAGCCGCGACTGCTTCCGCTCCAACCCAGTTATTGTCCACAAAGCCGGTGATGTGATATCCGAGCTCCGGCCTGGCTTCCAGTTTTCTTGCAAAATCCAGCGCGCGTGAGTTGGTGCCGACGATCAGCACATGCCGTAAGTTTCGTCCTCGAAGACGAACCCGCTCCAATACGGAACGTAGAATGAAACGTTGCAGGACCACGCCCGTGGTCACGGTGACCCAGAACAGGGCAAGAAAACGGGGTGACATCATCCTTATATGAAAGGTCAGGGTAGCCATCGTAAAAAAGAATGTGCCGAGACTGGTGGCGCGGATTGAATCGATCAAATCTGCCTGGCGTCCCAGCATTCGCCGGGAGTTGTAAAGACCAAACATCGAAAAGGTCGTATGCCAAAGCGCCACGAGGGCGAAGAACACGATGAAATTCTGCACCTTGATCCGCATCGTGAGAAAGCCCGATATCCCGATGACGCTCTTGTCGGGGACTACCAAATACAGGACTAGCAAGATGGAGCCGAGCATTACGCCGATGTCGGACAGCTTCAAGGCGCTCACCAGAAATCTAGTTCGATTTGTTCTCATAAACGTTTGCCCAGAAGAAACGTTAGTAGTTAGGTGGCAGTCGAAGGGTGGCGACGGTTTATGGTCGCCCAATGTGAAAGCTGGAGTTTCTGGTGGCAACGCGAATCTGGCTATCAGTCTGCGGCCCCGTAGGGGAGGAAACACCGTTAGGCTTGCTGCGGTGCGACAACGCTGTCCCAAGGAGCTTGAGAGACCAACCGAAGGAGTGTATTACGGCCGGCATGGGGTCATTGACGCGCCAGTATGCATCCACGACCTTTAAACCTCGGGTGTTGAAATGTTGGGGCGTGTTGCGACGCAGTGCACGCCAATGTGACCAGCTGTTTTGCCATACCTTGGGAACATGATTCGTGGGGACCGGAGGCAATGGCAACCCAGCCTCGTGGAGATAGGCGATCAATGGGATATTGATGCCGTGAATGGTTGCCACTTCCTCCTGGGCATCGACGCGACCTACGGTTGGCTCGATCATTACGAAGCGGCCGGTCTGAGCGTCTTGCTTGAATTCCATTCCTCCGATTCCCACGAACGAGACCTGGTCAAAGAAGGCCTCGGTCAACGAAACCAGCGCATCTGCTACCTCCGGAGCCGCGGTACAGCTAGCGGTAAGCCCGACATCCGGAGGCCAAATGCTGATTTTCCGTCCGACAAAGGAGCATAGCGTTGAACCGTCGGCGGAACGATATAGGAGGCAAAAGTACAGATCGGTGTCTGACCCGTCGACCCATTCCTGCACTACCAGCTCGGGCACAGCGCCCAGGATCAGACGACACTTGGCCTTTGCCTCTTCAACGGTGTCCACCTTGTAGCCGCGTGCGAAATGCGCAATAACATAGGCCGCGGTCTTGGTTGTAGGCTTGACCACAGCTGGAAAACGCAAATCCGCCAGCTTGTCCATATTGTCCGCGCTTCGTATCCTGACGCAGCGCGGAACGAGGAATCCCAGCGACTCTGCCAAGTCTTGAAATGTCCTCTTTTGCGACAAGAATGTAAGACAGCTATGGCTGGGCAGCGTGAATCGAAACTTCGACGCGAGCTCAGACCGATATTGAGAAACTGTCAGCATCGCCTCATCACTTGTCAAAAACAGGACCGCGGGGGTGGAGAATGTGCTTGCCAGCGTCAACAAGTCCCTTATCAAAGACGGTCCAGCCAGCTGAGAAACCAAAACCTTGCGCGCGAAGCGCGTATGCATGGCCGGCGCATAGGGAGTGATGTCAACCAGGATGACCGGCACATTAGCTTGACTCAGGCTGCGCACCATTCCGAGTCCGCAAGCGCCCGCCGCACCGACCACGACAGCAGGAGTTCTTTTTTTATCGAAGCTCATTACGAGGAGACGTCTTTGACAAGTGCCAGGCTAGCCGACGCGCCGCGTATCGCGCACCGAGAGCAAATCGCATTAAAGGGCCGAACGTCAGGGAAGAGGCCAGGCCCACGAAATAGAGTTCTGGGATCGAGGACTCGAAATTGGCGGAAAGTACCGGCTCGGAATCGAACGACTCAAGCTGAGCACGAAGGTGTTCATTGAGAAAAGCGATCTTGCCAAGATCGACTTTGTAGCCGGTTGCCGCGATAACGTGGTCCGTTGTGAGCTGATGCTTTTCCCCGTTTATACCTACCATCACTAGGGACACCCGACTATCACGCCGTTGCGCGCTGACTGGAGTCAGTCCGTAGGAGAGAGGCAGTTTCTCGACCACGTCTCTCACCGGCCACGCTCCGGATGGGCCAAGCCAGGTGCGAACGAGCTTAAGCCGACTTTCCGGTGGCAGGAGGCGAAACAGCATAGGTGCATATTCGTAGAAGCGATTACGCCACCCAGGTCCCAAACCACATTTTGGGTACCACCTTTTCCATAACGGCCGATGTGCGGCCATTGTCCATCGCAAAGAGAAACGGCGGGTGAGAATCTGGACTTCTGCTCCGGCTTTATGGAGAGCGGCGGCAGCATCGAGAGCGGACGCGCCGCCGCCGAGTACCGTTACTTCATTCCCCTTAAACCTGCTGAAATCGCGGTGCTCGGAACTGTGCGAAAGTAATTCCGAAGGCAAGCCCGAAAGAACGCTTGGCACAAATGGGAAGTAAGATATTCCAACGGCAACCACGACCCGTCGAGTGACGACGGTTTCATTGTCATCAAGGCGAATCAGGAATTCACCATCGCGTAGCTGGGTAACGTCAACTACTTGTTTTTGTTCGAGGTCAGGAACGAACCGTTGCTGAAAAGCAAGCCCATAATCAATAAAGGTGCTGAGGGGTACAGGTAAGGCCGTATCGTTGTAGGCAATGCCCTTCTGATTGCAAAAATGCTTCAGCGTAAAATTCCCGTCAGGATCATAAAGACTTGACGCAAATCCCTCGGATTTGAGGAACATGCCGGCGGGCATGCACGTCTTCCAGCTATGCATGGGACTCCCAAACATGCGAAAGTCGATGCCTTTCGCTCGCAGATGAGCGGCAATCGATAAGGCATATGGGCCGGCGCCAATGATTGCCACATCGCACGAGGGGCTCATCGTGAGAATTGTTGGGTGAGAACATTTTCGCGGGGATGAAATAGTGCTAGACGACGACACGTGGCGGTGTCCTCCTTTCAGTAGATGCTTACGTCCTCTCCATGCGGTTCCTGGGCGCGGATCCTTCTAAGCTTTGCTTCCCCAGCTCCTCCGAAAAATGCGCAGCACTTGAAGTTGTACGATTCGCTCGAGGTAGCGAAAGCCGGCGGCCTCGAGTTCTTGCCGCTCTTCCGGATGAGGGGTTAGGTAATACGCGGAGTGGGTTTCATGGCCGTTGGCTCCGTGAATGAGCTGGCGGAGAACACAGAGGAACTGGGGCGACTCACGCAAGAAGGACGCCGACCAAAAGCATTCAATTACAAGAGGGTTGGGTCGATGCTCGCGGGATGCGCTCATCACCGAACTGGTGAACGCGGGTTGACGCGTTTGCCATGCCAGATAAACGGGGTGACCATCCAATCGCGCCAGATGGGCGCGATCGCCTCCTTCCAGACGTTTGCGCCAAGAGTGCAAGTCAGTCCAGCGAAACTCGTCTGGAAACGACAGCGAAAGCAGGGCCAAATCACTGAGATCGGCCTGGCTGACCTCCACTTTTTGAGCAGAACCGAGATCTGCAATCTCGGGCGGGAAATCGTGCGGGTCGATCGAAAAGACCAGGGCTGCATCCCTCGAATAGATTGTATTTGTCAGGAAAGATTTGAGTGCGAGCAGACTGTACCCGCTCAATCCGCAACGCAGAAACAAGCGCCGTTGACGCGAAATGAAATCAGCAGCAGCTAGCCAGGCTTTTTTGGTCAGCCCATAAAACTGGGGGTACTCCTTCAAACGTTCCCGAATACGTCGCCCCCCGCCACGAACAAGAACGCGCGCACGCCGGGCCCGGGTGGCCAGGCCCAGGGATTGGCGCTCGGCGTAAAGTTCGAAGTTGTTCCGAATGACATTTGCGAAGCGATGCTTGTAGCTCTCTCCCCCGACAGTGAAATCGAACTCACGAAGTCCTGCTCGATGGGCGTATTGCAGCAGGTTTCGAACCAGAACCTCTCCCGGTGCGCACTGCCACAAGTTCACATCGAAACTTGTCTGATACCAAATGAACTTCTCTTGGAGTTGAAAGCCGAAATGATAGGCAACCGGCTTACCTTCTAGTTCAAGCACCGAAAATCTAAGATCGCGACATGGGTTGAGCTGGTCGACGAGAGTGCTGTAGAACGCACGTTCCCTGGGGTTTTGAAAATGGCTGTGTTGTCCCAGAAGAGCTCGACGGGCAATCTGCTGCTCAAAGAATCTTGGCAGGTGTTGATGAATCTCGAGACGCGATTCGATGTGCCTGAACTTCAACCGTCCTTCGCGCCGAAGCTTCTTTTCGTGGCGGCAAAGGCTTTGTTTTCGCGCTGCCCTAAGGAATATGTCTGGATCGCTCCCAGCCACAATGGCTGGGCATGGATAGGCAAAGGTTAATGCGAGATTTTGCCTTAGTGGTTGGGGAAGGGAAAGGAAATGTCGAACGATCCTGGAATCGGAACTCAAGTTGCGCAGCAAGCAACTTGCCGAATATCCCAACATTTTTAGGAGTTCTCTGATTGCAATGTTGAGTACGGCTGGCGCATGGTGTTCCTCGCAAAGGACATCGTTGTAGTCGCCTTCGGCGAGGAACTGGATTCTTTTCCCGTCATTTGCGAGCGGCAGAATCCCGAGGACAGTCCCACCGTTGCGCACAATCAATGAACACAGAGACAAACCCGACCCGAACGTCTTCCAGAAAGCGCGAACCCAGTCGAACTTCTGGAAAATCCCGGATCGCGAACTCTGCCACAAGCGTTCCCAATGCTCTGAGAGATCTTCCAGTTGGGCGAAATCGCTAAGTAGTTCGCATCTCAAATCGGAGCCAGCTGGCATGTTGGGGCAGCTTAAATTGGTTCTTGGCGCGACAGGCAGTGGTCGCACCGATTCCGTCGGTGTTACCTGGACAGATGAGCTCATCGTAGTAGCCTTGACGAAATTACGCGGCAGTCCGCTGAATGTTGGTGACGCCCGGATAGAGAGCTGAATTGCGGGACGGCACTAAGTAATGTTTTTTGATGAAATGCAGCATGCTTCGTGCGTGGAGGAAACTCTCTCGGCAAAACAGCTTTGAGTCGCTCCTCGCCATATGGTGGTGAACGACGGTCGTGCGTGGTACGTAGTAAACCTTCCACCCACCCATCGCCACTCGTAGACACAAATCGATGTCTTCACAGTAGAGGGGAAACCCGTCATCCAATACTTTCCGCCCGGGGATCGCCTCACGGCGGATTAAGAGGCACGCCCCCAGCATCCAATCCACCTCCATGTCCCGTTCGTGCGGTTCAGAGGCCATCAAGTGCCTGATTCCCCTCTTTTCGGCGGGCACGACTAATCGGATTGCAGTACGGCGGAGAAGCGTAGACCATGCGGTTGGAAAGCGCCTGCATGAAAACTGCAAGGATCCGTCCGGGAACACCAGTTTAGGCCCGCACACCCCACAGGCGGGCCGAGCTTGCATGAAATCCACGAGCACGCTGACGGAATCCGGTTGCAGTTCGGTGTCGGGGTTCAACATCAAGAAATATTGGCTAGAGCCTGCGGCAAACGCCAGGTTGTTGTTTTCAGCAAACGAGCAACGCTTGCTCTGGCGGATGAGTTGCACCCAGGGATAGCTGCTTCGTACGAGGTCAGCCGATCCATCATTTGAACAGTTGTCAACCACAACTACCTCGACCTTTACATGCTGGTCTCTCCGTCGTGCAATCGAATCGAGACAGGCAGGGATAAGCCGCCGGTGATTGTGGGTGACGATCCCGATGAGCACAGAAGTGGAGTCCCTATTGATCTTGATCATCTTGTTCTCGTTTGTAAGGGAGTCGACCGCGCGCAGTAGCTCTTGATTGCGGTAATCGCAGCGATGGGAACTTTAATGAGGAAATCCCACCGAGTGTTTTTTGTTAGCGGAGGCTAATGAGTCGGGAGAGAGAGGAAGTTCCTCTAGGACATTCCGAGTAAATGCCGTTTGGGCGGCCGGGATGCTCCTCGTGTCGGTGACGGAGCATTGAATAGCCCGAAGGTTCCGATAAAACGATTCAAACTCAAATCGCTCGAGGAAAGCTTTTCTTGCTCGCGATGCCAGGCGCAGGCGAAGACCCGGGTCGCTGAGCAACCGTTCCAAGGCAGACGCCATTTGCTGAGCATCTCCGGGTTGAACCAAGAAACCCGTTACCCCGTCCTCGATCTGCTCCGTCGTACCCCCACAGCTGGTTGCCACAATCGGGATTCCCATGGCCATAGACTCGATCACAACCCCGCTGAAGGCTTCGGGCATGACCGAAGCCTGGACCGAGATATCTAGGGCCGCGTACGCAGCTTTCACATCATGGATGTCTCCAGTGCAGATGACCCGGTCGCTGAGGTCTAGTTCTTGGCTGAGACGTTGCAGCTGCTCCAGATGTGCTTCGTTTCCGGGAAAAACTCCACCCACCAAAACAAAGCGAACGTCAGGGAAGCGGGGTTTTAGGACTGCCGCGGCCCGAAGCAACACATCCTGACCTTTTCGGCCCAGCTTTATCCTGCTGATTGAACCAATCAGGAGGTTGCCGTCAAGGCCGTGTCGTTGACGAAATTCTTTCCCGTGCTCCGATGAGACATCTGAAAATTCAACAGCCGGAAATCCATTATGCAGAACCTGCACCTTCCTTTTTGCGGCGGAACAGGTGAACTGCGAGGCGACGGCTCCAGAGACGCAAACAACTCGGTCTGCAACGAAGCACAAGTAGCGTTGGTACCACGACCAAAGCCGAGGGAAATCGGCGAAGATCTCCCGGACATGCCAGAGGTGGGGAATTCGCCGCAGTTTTGCGACTACTCCCGGTGTAAGAATGAGGGAGTTGTTGGTGTGAATGATGTCGGGATGAAATCTGGAAACCAGTCGCCAGAATTCGGGGATGGACCTGAGAAACGACCAGAGCAGAGTTAGCAGACCTCGTGGACCTCGGCATCGACGGCGGGTAATCGACGTCAGTCGAGGGCAGATCTCCACCTGAATACTGCTTTCCATCAGCAGCGAACAAAGCGGGCCGTCTTGTGGTACAACCACCAGCACTTGATGGCCTTCTTTTACCAGACGAGAGGTGAGCCGTAGCAACGAGCGACTCGCACCGTAAAGATCTGGCGGGTCTTGTGCAAAGATAATCCGCATGATGTCAAGCGAGACTGGGAACCATTTCCAGCTGAGAGGCCTGCGCGGAGGTGCACCATCGATTGCGCCAACGAAAGTAGGTATACAGCAGCCAAGCCCGATGTAGGGCGCGGTAGCTTTCAAACGTACGGCAGCGGTGTTCGTCCACCTCCACCATCTGTCGAAGTGCAGTTGTGTTTAGTTCCGCGGCAGAGTCTGTCGCATACGAAGTGAGTTCGCGACGAAGTTCCTGCCAGAATATCGGTCCCATCCAATCCCGCACCGGCAAGGTGAAGCCGTGTTTGGGGGCGCTGAGAACAGGTTCAGGAATCCGCCCTTTGAGGGCGTGGCGCAACACAAACTTCCCCAAAAGGCCGTTCATTTTTAAATGCGCTGGAAGAGAAAGCGCATAACTTGCAAACCTGGAATCTAGAAACGGAGCTCGTACCTCCAACGACTCAGCCATGGACATACGATCGACCTTCATGAGGATGTCCTGAGGGAACGATGTACGAAGCTGGTGAAGTGAAAGCGCAAGGAGTGGATCGTTCGCGGCAAACCAAGTTCTCCTAGAGTCGTTGCGATTCTCATTTAATTGTTCGGCAGTTGGCCGCGACCACTCAGTTCCTTCCACTAAGCTCAGGACCTGCTCGTCCGTGAAAACCCCGTCGGATATGTAGGCGAGGAGGCCCTCCTTCAGGCTTGCATTGAGCTTGAGAGCCCGCGAGGCTGATTCCCACCTTCCAGAATCGGGTAGGAGAGTGCTAACAATCGACGAAAGAATTGCTCCTGCACGGCCACCACCCCAACGAGCGAAACGACGAAGACGCACGAAGGAGGGATAGCCGCATAGTAGTTCGTCGCCACCATCACCGGAAAGAACGACTTTAAAGCGTCGTCGAGCCGCACGAGAAACAATCCGAGTCGGGATGGCGCTGGTGTCGGCGAAGGGCTGACCATAATGAAGCAGCAATTCCTCGACCAGTGCCGGTGAGAACGCGGCAGTGTTTGCCTGCTCTTCGTGAAGCGTGATTCCAAGAGACCTCGCTGTGGCTCGCGACAACGGGCGCTCGTCGTGGCGGGTATGTTGAAAGCCGACGGTGACCGCTTCAATGTCTGGTCTGGTCCGAGAAGCAGCTTGTGCTACGGCGGCTGAGTCGATCCCTCCGCTCAGGAATAGACCCAGCGGGACGTCCGCTACCAAACGATCTCGAACGCTTTCATCCAGGAGTTCAAGCAGCTTCGTGGCGCATCGATTGAGCGGACCCACCTCGTCATCTACGCATGGAGGCGGAGCCCAATAAGCGCCACAGCTTTCTGTTCCTGTTTCAGTTCTCCGCAACCAGTAGGCGGGTTTTAGTTCTTCAATGTGCTCGATTGCAGTGGTTCCTGGGTATGGAAAACCGTGCCGCAGAATCCCCGTCAGGCCTCTCGCGGAAGCTTGTCGCCCACAGGATCGAACGCTGAGTAATGGCGAGATTTCACTGCAGAATGCAAAATCTCCGTCACGACGATCGATAAACAGCGGCTTCTCCCCGAAGCGATCGCGCGCCAGCCAAATCTCATTACGTTGCCCGTCCAGAGCGGCGAAAGCGAACATCCCCTCGATAGCTTCGAGCGTTTTCAGAACTCCTCGCTGCGAAATTAGCTCCACCAGAACCTCTGTATCTGTTTTGGTCCGTAGAGTTGTTCCCGCACGAAGAAGATCTTCGCGCAATCGCAGGAAGTTATAGATCTCACCGTTGAACACGAGAACCCATCGAGAATCACGGCTAAAAACGGGTTGATTGCCACGTTCCGGATCAAGGATCGCCAGCCTAACCATACCCATGTGCCAGGGCCCGCTTCGCGTTTGGCCGCGATCATCGGGCCCACGGTAATGGAGCATATCGAGCATGGAATCGAGCATGAGAACACCATCATCCTTGGTTCGAACGTGTAAACCTGCGATTCCACACATGACGACGCTCCGTAAAAGGAGTAATGGGATTAGAAGGGTTTCTGTTCTTGATATTTCGTGGTGGCGAGGCTAAACACGTCTGTGTTCGTGGCCGGAACTAGTCGCTTGCGCGAGGCCGTCTGCATAACTCGTTCAAGTTTGCGCCATGCACCTTGATCTTCGATTTCCCAGCTGTGCAGGTACAGATGCGCGACCCCGCCATGGGCCTCTACCCAGTCCATAGCTTTGTCAAAGTGGAGTTCCCAATCTCTTGCCATGCTATGAATCCGGAAAAAGTCAATGAGTCCCTTGTAGTTGCTTCCGAGGACCGCATGCCGCAAATGCACAGCAGCAGAATGCGGAAATGCTTCGGTGCTGACGCCCGCTTCAAAGGGATCACGTGGCAAGAAGTTAAGGTTGTAACGGCAGGTTCGAGCGCCGACGAAGCCAGCTTTTTTTATCAAATTACGTATGCGGTGATTGTATTTTCCGCGGGGATAGCAGAACGAGTGGATCGTTCGCCCCAAAACATCCTCAAGCCAGTCTTTGCACCCTCGGATTTCTCCCCACGCTCGTTCTCCATCGAGCGGTGGTAGAGGATGATGGCTAAGAGTATGACCACCGATATCAAAGGCAGTTCCCAGTTCTCTGATCTGCGGTATGGTCATAACCGGCCGCTCGGGATTCGACCGAGGAATATAGAACGTGGCTTTCAAGCCGAATTTCCAAAGGAGCTCGGCCGTCGAAAAATCCAACACATGTCCATCATCAATGCTGATCGTGAGAAGTGGCTGCTGCTCTAGTGAGGAGCACAGACCCGTCTCGTGCAATTGAATCCGATCTTGTGCCCGGGGGTGAACATCACGCACGTTATGGTTTCCCCCGAGGGTGCTGCTGAAGTCGCGAGGCATCGAATGAAGGTCTCGGCTCCCGGAAGGTACTTAGGCTGATTGCTCCAGAGCAAGGACACGAGGGTTTCAAAACCGTCGTAATCTCCTCATGGAGTCATGAGCGCTCTAGACTTGGCCCCAGTTCCATTCGCTGTTCGCTGAAAGGGGAGTGACCGCCGCCGCTATTTGCCACTTCTTCCAAAATGTACTTCCGTTTGCCGTGGTCGACAGGGCGGGGCGTCCATGACCTTTGCCAGACGTTCTGCGTTAAAAAATTTGCTAGGTTATTGGGGATTTATATCTATGAATATGAAGCTGTTAAAGGCGACATCGGCAATATTGCTCCTGCCGTCGTTCGCCTTGGGTCAAAGCGCGATTCCAGCAACGCAATTTGGGATGCACGACAACAACTATATGTATGGCTCGCCCTATCCAACCGTGAAGTTTGGATCCTTTCGTCTATGGGATCTCGCTGGCATGACACGTTGGCGGGACCTGGAAACTTCGCGTGGTGTATATAACTGGGGAAATCTGGACAATTTCATAAGCTTGCTGAATTCGCACGGCGTAACCGACATCATCTACACCTTCGGGTATACGCCTTCCTGGGCTGGCCCTGCGGCAACATTGCCCCCGAGCAATAATCAGGACTTTCTGGACTTCATAAGTGCGCTGGCGACGCGCTATAAGGGCAAGATCACCCATTACGAAACCTGGAATGAGCCCTATTCTTCCACGTTCTGGACTGGCACTATGGGGCAATTGGCCCAGCTGCAAAAAGACGTCTACACCACGGTGAAGGCAATTGACCCGAATGCGACCGTGCACACCCCGGTTTTAGGGTCTTCTTCGACATCGGGAGACTGCAGCAACTCCTCGGCTTCCTATGGAACGGGCGCATTTTTTTCCGCGAATGGAACGGCGAATTTCGATGTCGTTGACTTGCACTTGTATCCCTACCCCTTATCCGCGGGCCCCGCACCGGAGACGGTTGGGGTCATGATTGCGAATGCAAAGTGCAGCATGAACAGCAGCGGAATCGGGAGTAAGCCAATATGGAACACTGAGTTTAGCTGGTCGATGAATAGTTATTTGCCAAGCTCGACAGATCAAGTAGCTTTTGTTGGCAGGTCGCATCTCTACTTCTGGTCCCAAGGGATTCCTCGCTCGTACTGGTATGCGTATGACAATCAGTCAGAGGGAACGTTGGTCAACACGGGTACCGGAGCGCTTACTCCCGCTGGGGTCGCCTATCAGCAGGTTTATAACTGGATGTCTGGAGCGACGATGACGAGTAAGTGCGCCCTTTCCAACTCCATTTGGACCTGTGGACTAACATTGGCTAACGGACATCCTGCATTGGCAGTGTGGCTGAATGTGTTCAAGTCCAGCACAACCCAATCCTATACCCCGCCTAGTCAGTACGATGTTTATCGTGACCTCGCGGGAAATACGTCATCGGTGAGTGGTGCGGTTGCGATAGGAGAACGGCCAGTTCTCTTTGAAGATACAAGCGCCAGCACCACCGCTGCACCCAGTGCGCCAACCGGCCTAACGGCAGTTGCCCACTAACCGATTCAGTGGCGGGATTGACACCCTGGGTTTCAATCCCGCGCTGCCGCTCGCAGTCTCGCAGGTTGCAACCCGATGCCGGGAAACTTCACTGATAACGTCCGGTTGCAAGCTTCCAGCTGACACGCCACATTTTTGCTAGTAGCCTCAAAGCACGAACTTTTGGAACATCGGCTAGGTCCGTGCCATAGCGGCTGCAGACTCGTCTATATTCGTCCTCGCTTTCTCTGCCCAGTCTTAGCGTCTTGGTCTGAGGATGATATCGGGCCTTGGAAAGCACTCGCCTCACGTGGCGCGGGCGAGTGTGCTCGGCGAAACGCGCCCACAGGTCGCCATCCATGCAAAGATCAAATGTCTCATCAAGGCCGTTCACCTTGTCATAGAGTTGACGTCTCCAGAATGCAGAGGGTTGAGGAATGTAGTTGTAGTCATACTTCCAAATGAACCAGTTAAAAGGAATCTCTTTTCTAGTTCCCAGAACCTCGCCGCCGGGACCGATTATCTGCAAATCTCCATACATAAAATCCGCATCCGGGTGTTCACGGAAATAGTCCAGGACGAACCGCACGGTGCTTAATTCCAGGAGGTCATCGGAACAAAGCCATCCCAGAATGTCGCCGGTGGCATGCACAAATCCTTTCTTTAGGGCTTGGGTTTGTCCGCCGTCTGGTTCACTCACCACAAAGGAGTAATACTCCACATATTTGTTGATGATTTCGGTGGAGCCGTCGGTGGACCCACCGTCAATTACGATAATTTCCAATTCTCCAGGTCTTAGTCCTTCCTGATTGACAAGGCTCTCGAGCGCGTCCCTGACAAACGCAGCTTGATTGTAGGAACAGACAACGATCGAGAGCTTCGGGGACGGTTGCCCCAAGGCCATTGCTTGCGGACTGGTCCGGCCTGAAGTCGCGACATTCAAAACTGGATAGAAGTCATTGCGAGTCAAAGGGAAACTCCAGACGTAGGTGCGAATGAAAGTGGTCTATGGGCTTCGGTCGATTGTTGATACCAGTCAATGGTCTCTCTTAAGCCCTCCTGCAGGTCTGTTCTGGCTTCGAACCCAAACTCCTGCTTCGCGCGTGTCGTGTCCAAACGTCGTCTCGGTTGCCCGTCAGGCTTGGAGTTGTCCCAGTCGATGGCTCCTTCAAAACCAATTTCGGACGCGATCAGAGAAGCTAAATTACGAATCGTTACTTCTTTACCGGACCCGAGGTTGACGGGCTGAGGCTGGTTGTACGACTCGGCTCCCAGAACAATCCCTTCGGCTGCGTCCTCCACATAAAGGAACTCGCGAGATGCATTGCCAGTCCCCCAGGCGACAATCCGATTCTCATGGAGCTCTTTGGCTTCCGCGCACTTTCGGATCAACGCCGGGATGACATGGGACATTTCCGGGTCAAAATTGTCCCCTGGACCGTATAGATTCGTTGGGATCAAGTAGATTGCATTCAAGCCATATTGCTGCCTGTATGCTTGCGCTTGCACCAGCAGCATTTTCTTTGCCAGCCCGTAGGGTGCGTTCGTGTCCTCGGGATAACCATCCCAGATGTGCTCTTCCTTGAAAGGCACGGGGGTAAACTTCGGATAGGAGCAGACGGTTCCGATGCACACAAACTTATCAACGTGGAAACGCGCGGCGCAGTCAAGAAGCTGAATTCCCATCATCGCGTTATCAAAGAAGAAGCGCGCGGGATGTTTTTGGTTCCCGCCAATTCCGCCCACCTTGGCCGCGAGGTGAATCACAAGGCTCGGACGAACTTGTTCAAACAGAGCCTCAACGTGCTCGCGGTTACGCAGATCGTAATTCTTGCTCCGGGGAACAAAGATTTCATCACAGTGCCTCTGGCGAAGCTTCTCGACAACACGCGAACCCACAAATCCCGCCCCGCCGGTGACCAGCACGCGGGCGCGAGGCCAGAAAGAAGTAGTGTTAGACATGTGGTTGCTCCATGGCAGCTCCTTCAAGGGACTGCAAAAGGCTGGACACAGACGCTTGCCATTTATGCCAGTCTGCAAACCGTGATTGCAGGACCCGAACTCCTTCTCCGATGGGTTGTAGGCCGGTCGCCTCCAAATCCGCGTCGACCATGATGCGAACTAAGTCGGAAAACTTGATCGTCGCACTCCAAGGCAATCGGCGTCTCGCCTTGCCGGGGTCGGCAACCAGACTGTCCACTTCGGTCGGGCGCACGTATTTCGGGTCAAACGCAACATGTTCGCGCCAGTCTAGACTCGCGTAGTCGAATGCTTCTTGCACAAATTGTTTGACGGAATGTGCTTCTCCGGTTCCTATCACATAGTCGTCGGAATGGTCCTGCTGAAGCATTAACCACATCGCTTCGATGTATTCGGGGGCGTAACCCCAATCTCTTTTGGCATCCAGATTCCCGAGGTAAAGTTTTTTTTGTTTGCCGCACAGGATTTGCGCGATCGCTCGGGTAATTTTGCGGGTGACAAATGTGCCGCCGCGACGTGGACTCTCGTGATTGAACAAAATGCCATTGCACGCGAACAAGCCGTACGCATCTCGGTAATTCCGTGTCATCCAATAGGCATACACCTTGGCGCTCCCATACGGGCTTCTCGGCCGAAGCGGAGTGCCCTCATTTTGGGGAGGGGGTGAACTTCCAAACATTTCGGAAGAGCTCGCCTGGTAAAACCTGGCCTTGATTCCGCTGCGCCGGATCGCCTCCAAAATACGTGTCGTTCCCAGTCCTGTGGTGTCCCCGGTGTACTCTGGGATGTCAAAGCTCACGCGCACGTGGCTTTGTGCTCCCAGATGATAGATCTCGTTGGGCTGCACGTCATAGATCAGGTTGGTAAGTTGCTCGCCTGAGCAGAGATCGCCGTAATGCAGGAATAGGCGAGCACCTGGCTTGTGCGGGTCCTCATACACATGATCCAGACGGCTCGTGTTGAACGAACTCGCTCGTCGGATAATCCCGTGGACCTCATACTCTCTCGACAGCAAGAACTCTGTGAGATAAGAACCGTCTTGACCAGTAACTCCTGTCACCAAAGCACGTATCACTTGGGACCTCCTTGCGCCGCGATGTAGAGAAAATTAGCCAGGTCAGAATGCGAATGCATATTGAGATACGACGCGTGAAAGTTTTTCGATTAGCCCGCAATAGTTGGTTCGCAATACGGACCAATCTCTGATTGAGCGTCCTCGACTCGCGTTCCACATAGTCTGGTTGTAACGCGAGGGACAATGAAGAGATAAGGGAGAGCGGTAAGGCTCAAATAGGCAAGGAGTGTGGCCCAGGGCATTGCATCAGCGCCCCAGCGTTGCACGAAACCGATCTTGGCGGCCAATGCGCAGATGGCAAAGGCAGCCGCAATGATGACCTGCGGTCGAATGACGCTAGCACCATTCAGGAACATGGCAATGGAGTTTCCCACCGAATCAACGACCGCCCAACACGCCAGTCCGGCCAAAAGGACCGTATCGACATGAATGCTATTGCCTAACCAGCGGTGGATGAGCTGTGGAGCAAGGAGGAACATGAAAACTGCCGCCAGTGAGGCGAGACAGAATGCGCCTAGAGAAGACCGAACTAAGGTCGTCTTCACCCAACGCCGGTCTCCTCTTGCAATGGCTTCTCCATACGCCGGCCATAGTGGTCCAACCAGAGTCATGATTCCAATGGAGATGAGTGCAAATAGCTTTTGGGGTACGGAATACTGCGCAACCGCCTCAGGGCCTTCGATGTGAGCGATGATCAGATTGTCTGACTGGTAGGCAAGAGCGACCGCTACCTGTAAAACAAAAAACAAACACGCAAGTTGGCCAAGCCGTCGCATTGCGCTCCATGAGGCCAACTTGAACGCCGGAATCAACTCGGGGCGCACCTTTCCAAAAAACCAGATTCCATTTACGAGTTTTGCAAGCAAAGGCGCTCCGCAAAATGCGAGTACAAGTGCTGGCAATCCCTGTCGCAAATGAATGGCGAGCAACAACCCGAGCAGGCCCAAGACGCTTCCCGCGATCTGCCACAAATTGCTGAGAAATCCCAACTGAAGCCCCAATTGCACTCGCTGTATTAGTCCCAAACAGACATCGAACGCGAAACACACTGCGAAAATTGCGACCGCGGGCTGGATTTCCGAAAGTGCCAGGGCTGAACGCAACTGAAGGAATGGTCCCAATTGAAAGTAGCGATAACCGCCTATGGTGATCGTCAGGATCACGATCGAAATTGAACCGAGCAGCAGCATGCCGCTGGATATATATCTGCGCATGGCTCGGACGTCGTCCCTTCCGCTTGCTTCTGCCACTGCGTTGAGAAGCCCGTTGCCGATCCCAAAGTCGGCAAAAGCTAAGAACATTTGCAGCGAGCTGATGGTCATCCAGAGTCCGAATCGTTCGCTACCCAGGTACGACAACGCGATCCGTATCGTCACGAGCGTCGTCGCGACGCCAATCATTCGAGCCAAGACCGATGCTATCGCCGTGTATGCGGCGTTTCGCTGCCGCTTGCTGGCGCGCTGATTGGAGGTCATGCGATGCGCGCGAAAAAGGGAATCATTCACGAGAGCACCCATTTCACGGTCTCAGCCGGATGCCCCGGAACGCCAGACGAGAGTGACGAGTAAATTTCTAGAGTGTGTTTGGCACAGTGCTCCCAAGAGAACTGAGCAGCACGCCTTCTGCCGCGTGACCGGAGATTATCGCCTGCATCGTTTGAATTAACGACTTTCTCGATGGCCAGTTGCATGTTGTCCGAATCGTAGGGATCAAAGTATTGCGCTGCATCCCCTGCCACTTCCGTCATGGAACTCGTGCCGCTGCAAACGACCGGACACTCGCAGGCCATCGCCTCGACAATAGGAATTCCGAAACCCTCGTACAGCGATGGATAAACCAGACATGTAGCGGAAGAATAAAGGTGGCAAAGCAACTCGTCGGTTCCCGTCATTCGAAGCACATGGCCTTGTAACCCCAAAGCCTTCATCTCGCGATTCTCCTCAGGTGTAAACCGTGGACCACCGAAGCAAATCAGATCGAGTTCTCGCTTCAGTGTGGAGGAGCTTGCGTAGGCCTTCAGCAGCCCGTCAAAGTTCTTGTAGCCGGCTCGCACACCGACGTAAAGGATGTAAGGCCGGTTATTCGCAGGTTGCGTTCTGGACCGTGGTTTGCAGACGGAGAGCGAACTCCCAAGATGAACGACGGACACCTTACCTGGGTGGACACCCAGAATCTCAATCACGTCCTTTCTCGTATTCTGAGAGACACAAATAATGTGGTCCGACCGTCGCGCGGAGGCGGCCTTGAAACGAGCCGTGGTGTCATGGTGCGGCATGAGTTCCGGAAATCTTTCATGAATCATGTCGTGTATGGTTACGACAACCTGACTTGAGGGCGGAGCAACGCTGCGTTCGCCATAGTAGGTTTCATGCAGAATGTCGGGAGGATCTTGTGCCAGGTGCCTTCGGACGATTTCCTCATTCAACGCCTGCCTAAGTCTCTGGGTTTTGGGGATGGCGGGTGTAAAGACGCCGAACACTTGCGAGACATTTTTGGCGAATACATTGATGTGAAGCGGCGCGTAAATCTTTACCTCGCAGTCCTGGATGCGGCCTATTCTTGTCGCAATCTCAGAGAAGTAACGAGAGATTCCGCCGTAGCGCTGACCGCAAAAGATTCGATGGTCGTAGGCAATCTTCATTTGAAGGTGTTTGACCATTTCAGGCGGTTGAGGGCACCACATATCGCGAACCCATGGCGCGCTCAGTTTGATGTCCGACGGTGATGGGGTATGAACGATATTGCAATGGTTGCGCGAGAAGAGCGAACAAGGCGGTTAACGAAAACAGGGTGGGCGCCTCGGAGTACGACTGCAGCAGACTTCCCATGCTGTTGAAACACAAGAACAAGACGAGCCATCCGAAGGTGAGATGTTTCGCACGGCTGTCATAGGACTTCAAGTCCAGGCATGTTCGTAGGCTAGTGAGCCAGAAAAGCAGACATAGCCCTAGTCCTATCGCACCGGTCGCGAGTAGTTCATCGAGAAAACCGTTGTGAGCGACAACGGCAGGCCATCCGGCTGCGTGATAGATCTCATAGAACCGGTCAGGGTTCCAGAAAGCACCGAAACCATGGCCCGCGAGCGGGCGGTCGGTAAAGTACGACCAGAGGGTTTGCCAAAGAGGAATTCGACCATCGAGTGTAAGCAGATCGTCCACTCCATTGCCCACTGTGAGATAAGGAAGCCACTCCGACAACCGCTCGGTGATGACATTCACCGTCGAAAGGAACAATCGACCGCCGGTGGCCAAATCGAGTTGGCCTACGAGCAAAATCAACCCAACTAAACCCGGTCCAGTGGCGCTCGCGCGCTTAGAGCGAAGATAGAAGACGAGGAGAGATGCAGCCATGGTTCCCGCGAGCATGCTGCGCCCTTTCAGGAGCAGGAGCACGAATATCAACAAAGAGAGGGATGCAACCTGTTTCGCGCGGGCATTTTCGTAAATGACCAAGGCGGCAACGAAGCCATAAGCAACCGGATAGATATAGAACTGCGCCGCGGTGTCGCCTTTCAGGTTCCAATCAGGACTGAGGAGGTCAGCCAAATTCTGGTTCCATAGCCGGGATGCGACCAATACACAGATTGCCAGCCAGCTCGCGTAAACGGCATGTCTGGCTAAGGTCAGGACTCCCTTTCCGGTTCGCGAGTAGAATCCGGCACCGAGGCCTACCACGCCGATGACTAATAGCACAAACTGACCAAGCCGACGAATGCTAAGACTGGGGGCGTCACTCCACAAAATGGTCAGGCCGCTCCACGCCAGGTAGGCACCAAGGAAGTACAAAGGTAGCCGTACCTCCTTTCTGCTTCGAAGCAGCCGAATCGCAGCCGGCAAGTAGATTGCGCCTAGCGCGGCAAAAGAGACGTCGATCACCTGGTTGAGACGTGACCCTTGAGCGGTAGCGTCGGCGGAAGTTTGTAGCTGTTCCGTAACTTCTTGGGGTGCCATCAAGGGGTAAAGGGACGCGATCCACCACACTCCAAGTGCCAGGCATGTAAGCCAATACCGACTCGGGCTCTCGAGTCGCAGCGGCAGATAAATTGATGGAGAATAGGAACGTGCGGTGCGCATTTCGGGGAGATCAACAATAAAGATGATGTGAGTGGTTCAGATCCTTTTATATATAACCTCTGGAATCGGGTAGTCACGTTGATTGAGCACGGTGCCTAAGACTTTCACCCCCGCAGCTTCGAGTTCCGCAATTGCAAGGCGAGCTACTGCCCGAGGCGTGTGCCCTGCCTTCAAAACGAGTACCGCACCGTCTGTGAGCACGGCAAGGTTCCACTGATTGGACCCGACCACCAACGGGGGAGTGTCGATTAGAACGTAGTCAAACTGGCTCTGCAGATCCAACAAATGGGATTGAAGCCGTGGGCGGGAGGACACGGGATAGTCGGCCTGGTTGCCGTCTCCCGGGACCACCCAGAGATTGTTTCTTACCTGTCGGGCGAAACTGTGTAATGGGAGGTCATTCGCCAGCTCGTTACTTGTGAGCACACCACCGAGTCCAGGACTGTCGCCGAGACTGAAATGTGCTCGAAGGCCCAAGGAGTTTTTGGTTGCATCAAGCAGGCAAACACTTCCCGCGTCTTGTGAGGCAAGAACTTCCGCACTGTGGATGGTTACACAAGTACATCCCACGCCAGAGCCAGTCCCGGTGAATGCCACCCGGCGAGAAGTGCATGCTGTACCAGAAAGAAACAAGCGGTGCACTAGCTTGCCGAGCTCTGCGTGAGCACGGGTTTCGAGGTTCGGCTCGGGCAGAGCTTGTGCCTGAGTCTTTGGCTCCCGTGAATACACGGAAGCGGGCTTCCAGTTGCCGTTCTTCAGTTGCTCTAGCAGTTCAAAATTCTTACTCATCAGGTGGACCTGTTTCGCGTAGATATAGCGTTTGAAGAAAGCAAATGGTCCAAGGGCACAGTCGCCAGAACGGGAACCTGCAATGATTCCTCGAGCTGTCTCGGCGTGCGAAACGTATTGTCGATGTGTTGCAGGATGACAATCATCCCGGCGGCGAGCACGAAAGCGAGCATTGCTCCCACCAAAAGATAGAACGATCGTGAGGTGGTGGGCAGAACCGAACGTGTGGCCGGCTCTATTACGGTGACGTTCAAAATGCGCTTTTTGTCCAACGCGCTAGCGATGCGTGCATCTTCGCGTTTCCGGACATAAAGAAGGTAACTGCCCTCAGCTGATTTCGCACTTCTCTGTAACGCTTCATATCGCAATTGCTGGCTATCCAGGTTGCGGGCGAGGCGATCATAACTATGCACAATGCCGTCGGTTTTCTCAGCGCGCGAATGCAGGGCCGCCAGCTCAGTCTCGGCTTTCTTCAACTCGGAATCGACCCATTGACGAATGGGGTTCACATCGGTGGTCTTGTCCCGCAAGGGAGAACTTTCCGCAGACGAAAGAGTGGCTTTTGTATTGGCGATTTCCTGGTCTAGTTCCTGCACTGGTGGATAGCTCGGACGGAACTTGGAGAGAAGATCGGTGCGCCTAAGCTCCAACTTCAGCAGGGTGGCCTTCAAATCCTGAAGCAATTGGGGGTTGTCAGAATCTCGAAGTTGGGTAGTCACTCGCAACGGGGTGTTCGCCGCCTGCTTTTTCAGGGTTCGAATTCGTTCTTGGGTCTCGGCAATTGCAGAGTTTGTTTGCTGCAAGGACGCACTAAATTCGTTCTCGCGTTGCAAGATGGCATCGCGCTGCGTGCCCGGCGCGACTGATCCATCTACTTGGGTAAATCGCTCCAGTTCTTCGTTTGCTTTTGCCAGATCCTGCTGATAACGCTCTACTTGCTGATCGAAGAACTCCAACTGGTTCGAAAGGCTGTGAGCTGTCACATGTTTGTCAAGATAGTAAGCGAGCACGGTGCTTAGGACCTTTGCAGACGTCTCCGGGGAAGGCGACGTATACCTGAGGGACAGGACATTCGTCTTGCGAACTACCGCGGCTCTGAGCCGGGAACGGAGACGCAAAACCGCGAGGGCAACGTTGCGGTCGGCACTAGCCCCATTGCGTGGGCGTTTTTCGAGGCCGCAGGCCAACACTACCCCCCTGAGAAGGTCATCGTTTTGAATCAACTCCAGTTCTGAGTTGAGCTCCTCCGCGCTAATGCTCCGGTCCGGAGATTGGATTTGTTCGGTTCCCGGGGTGACCAACGGATCCGAGCGCTCGTGTTTCACGAGCACCTTCGCTTCTGACGCGTATTCCGGAGGCCGCGTGATCGCCGCGAGCACCGCGAGCACACAGATTGCACTGAAGCAACCTATCAGCAGGTTGCTGTGGCGAAACGCTGTCGATAGCAGATCGCGTGTGTTCCAAGGCGAAAAGGGTCGATTCCCTCCAACCAGGATCAATGCGTCTTGCGTGTTCTTTTCTTCTAATTGGTTGCCCACCATAGATGCTCCTGATTGACGACCAGAGGCATGGGTCAAGAGGCGGAGATGATTAGTAATTAATGCCGATACCGAGCCCGGTTGCAGGGATGTAGCGTCGGATCTTTGAAACTTTGCTTTGCGGCACGATGATCATATCGCCAGGTTTGAGGTGAAGATCCTCGCTGAGGTTTTTCTGATTCAGCATTTTCTTGACATCTAGAATTCTGCCTTCCATCCAATCGCTGGAAACTTTTCTAAAAAGCAATACTTGCGAGTGTTTGGCACTATCGGTGAGACCGCCGGCAATTGCAATTCCTTCTACCAGGGTCGTGTCGGCACGCAATTCGTATTTCCCTGGGTGTTGAACTTGCCCGCTGGCGATGAAGTACGGCTTTTCAAAGTCTTTAAGAGACACAATGATCGAGGGCTTGTTCAAGATCTTGTCGTAGGCGCCCAATATGGCAGCCGTGAGTTCTGGGACCGTTTTGCCGGCAATGTGCAGGTCACCTGCTCCTCGCAAATTGATAAACCCATCCGGCAAAACCGTGATCGTCTGGTTGAATTCTGGAGTGAAAGCGAACTCGAGACTAAATGTATCTCCGGGGCGTAATTGATACCGTGGATACCGCTGCTGAAAGGTGGGGGAGTGCGATGTGGCCGGGTTGTCGGTGCCTGTGAGTTGCAATTCTTGTTGTGGGGTTGGTGGATCCGTTCCCGCCATGCATGCTCCGGCAAGCAATGCGACGCAGATGGCCGCTTTTGTGAGTTGCCGCACACTATGAATTCTGTACGGCACAGTAAGCGTGAAGTCCGGAAAGTGAGAGATTGTTTTCGGGATACGCATGAATGCCTGCCAAGAACTTGCTGATCGTTTATGGTTTCAGCATCGAAGGCGCGTCAAAGCGCTTCGATGTCGTAGCCTTCGATGCTGATCGCAAGGGATCGCTGGATACCCTCGATGGAAATTACCAGGCCTTTTTGGCCATTGTTGGCACTGAGCACACCTTCGACGCCATCGAGCGATCCGCCTCGGATCCGTACTCGTTGCCCGATTTTTAGAAAAGGATGTGCCATGCAAGGTGCGTGACTGTCAAGAAGCCGCTGGACGGTTTCAATTTCAGACGCGGGAATCGGTACCGGCTCTCCCGCCATCGTGACTAGGCCGGCAACCCCTCGCGCAAACAGAACGAACCGCTGCACGGCGGGTGACATTGCGGCGTAGGTGAATAGGTAACCGGGGAACAAGGGAAGTTCTATGGTTTTCTTTCGATCGCTCCAGCGATGGACTTCCCTGAATGTCGGGAAAAAAGTCTTTATTCCTCGCTGGGCTAACTGACTGGTTACAACTCGCTCGTGACGCGACATAGTGCGGACTGCATACCAATTTTCGCTGCTGGAAGTAATGTTTTGCTCGTTGCTCAAGATTGAGCAAGTACCCATAGCTTCGCCCTCCGGGTCACAGCCGTGCAGTGCCACGCAAAAAGCATGACAGGGCTTAAGTTATTTAGGTCCGAGGAAACCTGCAAGAACCCAAACTTCTCTGAGGCTGGCTGAACCTCTGGAATAGAGGCAACGGCTCCTAGTTGTTTATCTCTCAATTAGGAGAAGGATTTCTCTAACTGGGCAGAAGAACATTGGCTGACTCCCACTCATTGTCTGCTCAGACGAGTTTGTCTTTTGCGTGTGTACCTCAGGTTGGAAAATGCACCTCTCAAGAGCACGATGGCCTGCAAATGGTTGGGACAGAGGAGAAAAGCCAGCTTAGAAAATTGGCTCGTTGAGCGCGGGAGGCGCTCGAGGCGCGCGCTCGGGAAAGTAGGCGAGAGATCTTTAGCAGAATGAGACCAAGACCGTGTGCTGGTGCATGAGCAACCTAATCCTGTTGTAAGAACGGCCACCTAGTGCGGGCTTCTGTCCCACCTCTAGGGACGGGATGGATCGCCAACTCCAACCACAATGCGGAGACTAAGCAGTGGAAAAAAACGGGTGAAAATGGTCGGAAGCTGCGATGAGGGCACTGCGAGTTATGACAGTTTCGGCTTTGCGAGAGAGAAAGGAGACTTTTTGTATCTCAGGTTTGGGGGTTCGATTCAGGGTATGTCACTTCAGGTTGTTGGCTACGAAATTGAAGAGGTGGATCGCCGAAATCACGTGCGTTCTCACCGCGAGATTTCAAGCGTTAAGGTTGAGGTGCGAGAGCCGCCGATTCGTGTTCTGGTCGCTAACCGCACCGAAATTGAGAGCGAACTGCTGGCCGACGCAATCAACAAAAATCGAAGGTTTGTAGCAGTGGGGTGGGGTGTACAGCATGCCGAGATCTCTTCCCTTGCTGGGAACACTCATCCTGATGTCTTACTGATTACCCCGAAGTTGGATGACAAACCAAGCGCAGGGTTGGAGCTCATGGGAGATCTTCGGATGTGGCGTCCCGCGTTGAAAGTGGTGGTCCTGCTCGAGTCACACGAGAAGGATGTTGTTGTCCAGTCGTTTCGTCTTGGCGCTCGGGGAATCTTCTCGAAGGACTCGCCATTGAGAATGTTGATCAAATGCATAGTCCGCGTACATGAAGGACAGATTTGGGCTACGAATGAGCATTTCAGCATTATTGTAGAGGCCTTGTCGGCGGCCCACACCGGCTGTTCGTTCCGAAATAAGCCGTCCAGGCACTCTCCTCGGGACTTCAGATAGCAAATTCTCTTGCGCAAAGGAATTCAAACGACCGGATTGGAGGCGAATCCCCATGGTTCACTCCGGTTGGAAGGAAATTTCGGATTATCTGCACTGCGGTACGCGCACCGCGCAACGCTGGGAAAACCGTGCATTGCCGGTTCACCGCCCAGTTCGAGGCAAGCGCAGCCATGTCGTCGGGGTGGATAAGGGGTCCCGAGCTATTGAAGCGTGTACCTGGCGTGGTTGCCTCGAATGCTAAAGCGCAAAAATTGCGCAGAGAGGCCCGCACTGCCCGTGTCGAACTTCGTGCCCGGGTGCAGACCCTCAGACAGGAAATGTCGACTTTGCTGCGCAACGCTATCACGGTTCCGGCATTACAAAATGAGCCTGTGACGAAGAACGAGCCAACTCGCCCCTTCCCTCAGGTTCTTGATGCGAGGCGTGCTAACAGCCGAGAGTGGGGCCGCGTTTTCCGACCGCGAAATGCAATGACTTAATGACTTGCTTGGCCTGGGTTAGCTGTGCCCGCCTCAGGTAGAACAGCCCCACCATCTGGGAGTCGGCCGACGGTGAAGGCAGATGGACGGCAAGTAGAAACCTTGGTCCTGCCGATCTTGGTGCTATGGATCGCGAGCCGATTCCACCCTGCCAAGTTGGGTTGAGCTCGGCTTGATGTATCTCTGGTCCAATTTGAGAACATCCTTCCTCGATTTTCCATCGAGAGCTTCCGATATTGGCCAATGGACTCCCGTGATGTCAGCCAGCGTAGGCGCAAGATCGGCCACCTGAACCGCTTCTGCAATACGTTCGGCTTTGACGATCCACCCCGCTAGCACTAATGGAACGTGAGTGTCGTAAGGCCACGGATCTCCGTGTGATGCTCCGGTGGGATTGGAGGAAAACAACGTCCATTGGCTGGGCAGATAGTAAACGTCGCCGCTACGCGTGGGGAACGCGCTATTTCTAAGAATCGGTCCGATCCATCCCAGGGGAGAGTTTAAGTGAGCCACATCATAAAACCCATCGATGCCCGGGACGTTCTTTACCTGCTTGGTCAGTGCCCGACTCGCAGCCGCAAGGGAAATTTTGTGCCGCGCGAGTTCAGCGCGATCGAAATACAGCATCGTGTCGGTTTGTTGAGCAAACCAATGCATCTCGCCTGTAATTTTGAAAGTTGCGTTGAGCTGTGATTGGATCGATTCCAGCGCTGCAGAAAACGGCAAGCGCCGAGCCGTCTTGTTCCCTCTCAGCTGCAATTCAGCTTCGGGAGCGGGTTCAACACCGTGATCAGCCGACAACACCCATAAGATGTTGTCTGCACCCAATCGCAGGTTGAGAACCTCCATCAGGTGACCTAAGGTTCGATCCAGTCGAATCTGCTCGTCTGCTATCTCGGGGCTGTCGGGCCCATAGGCATGTCCGACCGCATCATTTGACGAAAACCCGATCGCCAATAGATCCGGAGCACCGGCTTGATTCTCTCCCAGATGATTGGCCTTGATTGCATGCTCGGCTAAGGCTTCGAGCACCTCGTCACCATACGGTGATCCATAGACCGCGTCGTTGAGCATCGGGCCTGAATCCTTAGGCATGGTATGCGGGAATTGCCCATCAACTTGACCGGTGTGGTACGCAGGGGAGTCACTCGCCAGGAGCGGCGCCCATTTCTGGCCCGCATAAGAATCGACCATGTGCCTGCCATTGAATTCCTGGGCCCAGGCGGGGACTTGATCGCCATAGTAGCGGCTGGTAGTAAAGTTGCCGGTCTGATGCGAGAACCACAAAACCGCCTGCGGGTGATGCCCTGCCAGGGCAATTGCCGACCGGTCTTTTAGAGAAATGGAAATTACGCGGGCACCGGGGTAGGACGACTGCAACCAATCGGCGAAATTTTCTCCCAAGATGTTTTTTGGAGAGACTGCGGTTCCGGTTTCACCTAGCAATGGCGAGTTGGCGTCTTCCACGCAGTACGTCATTCGCCCAGTTCCTCGGTCGTACCACTCATTGGCCACGATTCCGGTACGGGCGGGATTTCGACCGGACAGCAAGACCGAATGCCCCACACATGTCTCTGTCGGCGTGTGCTGGTAATTTGCGTTGACGAAGTTCACTCCCTGAGTGTTGAAAAAATGGAGTCCACCCGTCTCATAGGCGCCGAAACGTTCGAGATAATCGCCTCGCATTTGATCGACGATAACCACGACGATCAGTTTAGGATGCTGTCCCTGGAGGGGAAGAAGGAATGCAAGCAGAATCGGCAATACGAGAATACAGAACTTTTTCCGCATTTATGGCCATTCTCCGATTGTGACTGAAACTCTTGAAGCGCTATCTACTGGCCCTGAGGTCAGTGCTTGGCGAGAGGAACCGTTTGCCAGACTCGATCCCATTCTAGATCGGCGGAATTTTATACCACCATGACCATGAACGTCCTAATAACCGATTTGCCTGAGCTACGTCAAAACTGCATACGAGGGAACGAATGCTGACCGATTTGCGTGACGCTGTCCGGCAGTTGAGAAAGGCCCCAAGCTTTACCGCCACAGGTTTGATCACCCTGGCACTCGGGATCGGGGTCACGACAGCAATCTTTACCTTGGTTCACCAAGTGATGTTGAAATCACTGCCGGTGGCTAAGCCCGGCCAACTGTGGCGGATCGGAGACAAGGTTCGCTGCTGCAATTGGGGCGGATACACACAGGGAGAAGACGGTGATTTCGCCCTGTTCTCTTGGGAAGCGTACAAGCATTTTCGTGCCCATACGCCGGAGTTCGAAGAGCTTGCCGCTTTACAGGCGGGCAATGCGGCCCTTGGCGTGCGTAGAGTGGGATCAAAGTCACCGGTGGACACACGCAATGGGGAGTATGTATCCGGGAATTTTTTCAGAACATTTGGAGTGCAGCCGTGGATCGGGCGTTTATTGACCGACCAGGACGATGAGGAGGGTTCGCAGCCTGTCGCGGTGATGAGCTACCGCATCTGGCATGACAAGTACGGATCCGATCCTTCTGTGGTCGGTGCTGGTTATCTAATCAACGGACGTTCGTTCACGGTGATCGGTGTGGCTGCGCCCGGATTCTTTGGCGCGAAGCTGGCTGGTTGGGGCATGCCGGACTTTTGGCTGCCACTGACCGCCGAACCGTTGATCGATGGAGAGACGGCGCGGCTGAAGCGGCCAAACACCAACTTCCTAGACTTGATCGGAAGGGTCCGCGTCGGGGTGGATCCCAAATCGCTGGAAGCAAAGCTGAAGGTGGAATTTTATGACTGGCTGGCGAGTCACGTTCCCGATATGGAGCCGGGCGAGAAGCAGCTCTGGCAAAAGCAAACGCTGCATCTTGTTCCCGGAGGCGCGGGCGTGGCCGCCTTGCGGGATCAGTATCAAGATGGACTGAAGCTTCTCCTAGTGGCTGCTGGATGTGTACTGCTGGTTGCGTGTGGCAATGTGGCGAATCTCATGCTGGCGCGCGGGTTGAAGGATCGCGCGCAAACCTCGATACGGCTGGCGCTCGGCGCCCCGCGAAAGCGGCTTGTTCGCAAGTCTTTGGTCGAAAGCATCATGCTGGCAGCAATCGGTGGGGCATTGGGCATAGGTGTGGCATATGGCGGAACAAGGGTGATTCTGCATCTCGTGTTCCAGGCTGGCGGTGCCAACGATTACGTGCCAATCAGCGCGAATCCGTCTTTACCTGTGCTGCTCTTCACGCTGGGCATGTCGGTTTTAACTGGGGTACTCTTCGGGATCGCGCCGGCATGGATGACTTCGCATGCTGACCCAATCGAGGCGCTTCGTGGGGCAAACCGTTCGGTGGCGGGCGGTCGCTCGTGGGCGCAGAGATCACTGGTAATCGCGCAGGCAGCGATGTCCCTCGTGCTGCTCTCGGCGGCCACTTTGCTCGGACAGAGCCTGCGGAACTTACAGCACCAGAAATTCGGATTCGAGACGCAGGGCCGCTTTATCGCGTGGATCGATCCCCAACTGGGGAATTACAAGCAGGAGCAAATGGAGCCAATGCTCCGGGAAATCGACGATCGCTTGCAGCAGATCCCCGGCGTGCGAATGGCCGCAACCTCGCTCTATGCGCCAATGTCTGGTGATAGTTGGAATAACGGCATTCGGATAGCAGGCCAGCCTGAGCCAGCGGCAAAAGACGATACATCGGCGGGATTCGTCCGCGTAATGCCGGGGTTTTTCGATGCTTTGGGTGCCAAAATCGTATTAGGCCGACCCATCACGGAGGAGGATACCTCAGCGACCAGAAAAGTAGCAGTGGTCAATGAGGCGTTTGCGAAGAGATTCTTCAAGAATCAGAACCCGATCGGACTCCATTTCGGGCCCGACAAGATGAAGTATTCCTCCCTGTTTGAAATCGTTGGTGTCGTGGGAGACATGCGCTATATGACCTACGACTACAAGGATCCTGTGCGGCCGATGTACTGGCTGCCAGAGGCGCAAAGTGTGGAGTATGACGATCCCGCATACGTGGGCGGCGAAATCTGGTCTCATTATTTGAACGACATCGTGATTTGGGCGCCGGGTAACCCGCCGGGAATCGAGGAGCGCGTGCGCAAAACGCTCGCGACCATCGATCCCAATCTAGTTCTCTATCGCGTAGACCCTTATAGCAAAGTTGTGAACGCAGACTTCCAGCAAGAGCGAATGATTGCAACTCTCACCACGCTCTTCGGCGTGCTGGGGCTGCTCCTGGCTGCGGTCGGTCTATACGGAGTCATGGCGTACTCCGTGCAACAGCGCACTGGGGAGATTGGCGTTCGGATGGCGCTGGGAGCGGATCGCATGCGGATTTTGAAGATGGTCATGGGGAGTGCTCTTTTTTTGATAGGCATCGGAACAGCGCTTGGGGTTCCCGCAGCGATTGGCGCTGGCAAGCTAATGACGAATCAACTGTTCGGCGTCACCCCATGGAATCCAATCATGCTCATGATGGCGGTGCTGACGCTTGCCTCGGCTGCGCTGCTCGCGTCAGTGGTGCCGGCACGACGCGCTGCCGGCGTAGAGCCTATGGTGGCCTTGCGGAACGAGTGAACAGAAAATCAACCCTGCTTCCACTCGATAGGCGCTAACAACGTGTGAGCAGCAGAGGAGTCAGTTCGCGGTTTCTGGGCAATCCTTATGGCCCCACTCACGAGCGGCAACGGCAATGAGGTGAGGACCGAGGGGCGACCGTTCGCTGCTTAAGACCGTGCGGACTTCAAGAAACGGTGCGGCTCATCGTCAGAAACCTGCCCTGCCAGCCATAACAGCGCCTTTGTTGCGCAGCATTTTGGCGACTTGACTTGATTCCAACGGTTCCCCAAAGAAGAAGCCCTGCGCTTCGTCACAAGCATGTCTGCGTAACAGTGACAACTGAGCTTCAGTTTCGACCCCTTCAGCCGTGACTTTTAAGTCGAGGCACTTTGCCATATTGATGATGGCGATAGTTATGGCTGCATCATCCGGTCCGTCAGCGACATCCTGGATGAAGCTGCGATCGATCTTAAGTTTGCTGACGGGAAGGCGCTTGAGGTAATTCAAACTGGAATACCCGGTTCCGAAATCGTCGATCGCCAGTCTCAACCCCATCTGTTGAAGTTCCCCGAGGACCTTGAACATGACATCTTCGTTCGACAACAGGAGGCTTTCCGTGAGTTCAAGTTCTAGAAAGCGAGGCTCGAGCCCTGTCTCCTTTAGCACGCTCCTGATCATTGCGCAAAAACCATCTTGCCGGAACTGCACGGCTGAGACGTTGACCGCAACCGGCACGGACCTTGCGCCTGCTCGCTGCCATTCCTTGGCCTGATTGCACGCTGTCCTGAGAACCCATTCTCCGATGGCTACGATCATGCCGCTATTCTCGGCGATTTCAATAAACTTCTCTGGTGGTACCAGGCCACGTTCGGGATGCTTCCAGCGCACCAGCGCTTCAAAACAGGTGATCGCTCCACTCGACAGGCTGAACTGAGGCTGATACATCAGGTAGAGCTGCTGCTTTTCAAGGGCGGATCGCAAGCTGCTCTCAAGGGTGAGGCGTTCTGAGACTTCTGCGTTCATGCCTTCAGTAAAGAAGCGGAACGTATTGCGGCCCACCTCTTTGGCGGAATACATCGCCGCGTCGGCATGTTTGATCAGCGTTTCGACGTCTTCTCCGTGGTCTGGATATATGCTGATCCCAATGCTGCAGGTGACATTCAACACGCGATCGTGGAGGTGGAACTCAGTTCCGATGGCCCGAGCGATTCTCTCTGCCGCGACAGCCGCATCAGACCCATCCTCAATGGAACCGAGGGCGACAATGAATTCGTCGCCACCAAGACGAGCTACCGTATCTTGCTCACGTGCCCAGGCCTGAAGCCGTACTGCGATTTCCTGCAGCAACATATCGCCATAGGAATGACCCAGTGAGTCGTTGATGTTCTTGAAACGGTCGAGATCGAGGAACAGGAGCCCCACCTTTTCCCGATGCCGTTTGGCATTGGCGAGGGCTTTGGAGAGCCGGTCTTGGAGCAAGGTTCGGTTAGCCACTCCCGTCAGTGAGTCGTAATAGGCGAGGAACTTGACGCGTTCTTCGGCGCTCTTGCGATCCGTGATGTCGACCAGACCACCCTCAATGATGTCCTCACCTTCATTCTTCTGCTGAACGTGACGCGTATTGCTGAGTACCCACCCCCAACGGCCGTCCCGTCTTTGAAATCGGTGCTCGGCGTTCACAATTCGCTTTCCGCCGGGAACCAAAGCAGCTTCATTGTTGTAGAACTGACGGGTGATCGTTTGCGCCTCTTCTCGATGTTCAAGCAAGTCGGTTCGGCCGTCGAACCCTAGAATTTGAGCGCAAGAGTCGTTGCAATCGATGATCGTTCCATCCCGATTGGCAATATAGAGCCCTGTGAGATTTCTCTCGAAAGTACGGCGATAACGCTCCTCTAAGGCTGCTTCGTTTTCTAGGCGCAGCCTGATCACCTCAGTTTGATGTCGGACTCGCCTCCTAAGAACCAGGACCCAGGCAGCGACTACGAAGATCAGAATGGCGAAACCGCTCAGCAACAGCAGGGCTCTGCGAGCTGTAAGCCAGGGGGGAGAGGACAGCACTTTTCCATCAGCCGGGGTGCGTAAGACGATCTGGAATTCTGATGGGTTGCCGTTATCGTCGGCCTTAATCGAACAAACACCCGTCACGCTCGCTTTGCTGCCAATTGAACCCAACCAGTCTGATGCCAGTTGGCCCCGAAACACGGCCTGGAACGTTACGTGGTCTTCCGATTCGAGCACCGGCGTGTAGACCCCCGACTGTTGGTGATACCCGCGAACCGTGCCGGTTATGGTCACTAGCTGCGCGTCAAAACCACCTTTGAGCGCCATCCGTCCAGTGATCTTCGCTGCAACCAGGTCGTGATGACTGCGGAGGGGGTGAATGGCTGCAGATTTCAGAACCGGTGTGTAATTGCCAGCCGCTGGGAAGCCAATCACTTCAACTTCATCGCCCGGCTCGACCGGACTTCCGTCCTGACTTTCTGCGTACAGTCCACCCGTTGCGTCCATTAGAAAAAGTCCACGCTGCGGGAATCGAGCTGTGACGGTCCCCACCACTTTCACCCGATGTAGGTCGCTCAAGTCTGCGGAGAACCTTCCCACATCGGCAATCGATGTAGCTTGAATATTGAAAGGATCAGGTGGGGCAGGCTCCAGGACCATCGAGTCCTTCAGCGTTGGCTCAAAAAGGTGAATCGCAACGATTTGATTCCTGCGGTTGAACGCTGTACCGCACACGCCACGAAAGCGAACCTTCGCATCCACGAGTTCCATTGGGAACGGAGCATGATAACCGGGTACACGCACTTTGAAGTTTCCGCCCGGAGTGACCACGTCGATGACGAGAACGTCTCCTTCCGCCTGCTGGATGAAGGATCGAACCACACCTTCCATTTCAACCCACTGACTGTCGAAGCGAGCGGTTCGGGCTTGCTCATATGTCAAAGGAACAGGCTTTGGCACCTTTCCAGTACCAAGCACCTTCCACTTCGGTCTATCAATGTAGGGAGTGAACCCGGGTGCTGCGTAGCCCGACAGATCGATCAGTTGACCGGGTTGCGGCGCAATTGTCGGTGTGCTTCGTAGATCGACCCAAATACCCCCTGAAGAATCCTGCACGAACAGATTCGGGACGATCGGGTCGTAGTAGGTTACGACCCCCCGGATGCGGACCTCGGGGCGTTGGTTGAGCGCATTGGCCGCGAGATGGCGGATGTGCGCGACCGTGCGAAGTGTTTGCGACCCAATTGCCGCTCCGCTCGATGCGCGACTTCTAGAGGCGCAAAAAACAAGCGTTAGCAGCAATAGACGATTCCACTTGTAACGAAATGCCCGAAATCCTATACAACAAGAGCCCACGCGAGGCATTCTCATTGTCTTCCCCTCAACACTCCTTTGCAGACAGGCATACGTTTCCGCGCGACGGGGCTCCGGTTCGCTCGGGAACGTAGTTTCAAGGATAGAACGGCGGCCGGGAAAACTTTAGCTCGAGGTGGACACGAAAGTAACCACAGAGGCCTCCAAAGATTAGCCGGTCCCGCCTGGCGCAGATTTTTTAGTTTTTCCCCGAGCGCAAAAGCTTCTTGAAAGCATGACTTACCCGCGGGGCCTCTCGTCGAACGCCTCCGCTCCGGTTTCGTGCCGTCCGATCGCCTGACCAGCGAAGAGACTTTTTCATGTCGAAGATCTAGAGTAGTCTGCCCCAAGGTTGGCGACTTGGAACCGGGACCAGCCTGAGATTACCGATTTGATCATCCAGCACGACCCGACTACGCTGGCCCGGGTCCCGGTTCGAAAAGCGGAAGTGATTGGTGTCTTCTGGGCATTTCGTAATCGTAAGGCGCTCCGTGCAATCGAACCCCTACCGGCCCAACTGCGGCGTGCTCGACAACTGGGCGGTAGATCGCGAGCTCGAGGTTCTGATGGGGCAAAGCGCCTGAATCCTCTGTGCAGGCCGCTGCGCTAGTGCACTCCTTTGGCGGGGTTGCACTCTCCTCGGCGGCATTCGTATTTTCTCTCCCAGGTAGAACGTACTCTATGCGGAACGCTTTTGGCCCTTAGGGCGGGCATCCAACCCGAAATCGCGGGAGACGCGATCGTACCAAGTATTGTCATCCAAAGCCCCCCAGTTCACCCACTCCTCATCGGTCATGGATGCACGCCAATCGAGAAATGGCTGTGCATCCGGCCCCACCGCGTAGCGGAGTTGCCACGAATTGCCCTCGATGATCTGGACGATCTTGTTCGCCACAATAGAGGGCTCCGCAGGTGTCTCTAAGGCGGCCACAAACATACCCGCAAAGCGCCGGACATGAGAATATTCCGAGCCCGCTACGGGCTCTGCGACGCGACGTGCCATGGGCGTGTCGATTATTCCAGGCTCGACGATTGCAACCCGGACGTTGAAGGGTTTCAGCTCTTGAGCGAGGGACTCACTCAGAGCTTCCAACGCGAACTTCGACGCTGCGTAAGAAGAAAGAGGAGAAGTCGCGATTCGCCCGGCAACGGAAGTTATGTTCACAATGCATCCTCTCCGCCGTTTTCGCATGTCCGGCAAACATGCGCGAATGCACCGCAGGCTACCGAAGTAGTTTGTCTCCATGGTGGCGCGGAAGGCTTCGAAGGGCAGTTCCTCGATTGACCCCTGGCGTTCAATGCCAGCGTTATTCACCAGTCCATCGATGAATCCTGCTTTGGAACGGACAGCAGCAAACGCCGCCGATACAGATTCATCGGAGTCTACGTCCAATGCCAGAATGGAGATTGGGAGGTTTTCCCTCTCACTCGTCTCTCGCAATATTTGGTCCTTCTCAGGCCTGCGCATCGTGGCATACACGGAATGCCCCGCTCTTGCTAGCGCGAGCGCTGTTTCGAGCCCGATTCCAGAACTACAACCAGTCACAAGCACAGTGGACATGGTTTCCTCCTAGTGAGTAGATACGACGAACAGACGCATATGGGCGCGGCCACATCATATATCCCCATTCATCAACGGCATCGAGAATTTGTCAGCTCTGGATTTCGCCCGACCGGCAACTGGCTCGCTCCGCTCGGTCGCAATTGCACGGGTCGGGGGAATCCTGCTGTCCGAGCCCTCGAGCTCGACGGGTACTCGCACCGCGATGAGAGTCCAGCGTACGTCCTCTAAGAAGTACATTGTCAGCTGGTAAACAAAAGAACGCCACTATAATCACTCGCATGTTTGCTTGGTCTGAGTACGCGATCAGGACAGCATTTGATCCGGCGTATGGACCAACAAATCGCACGCTGCCGCGCTGGATGTTCTTGCGCGCCCTTGGTTTGATCTACTTTTCCGCGTTCTTCTCTTTAGTCTTTCAAGGGAGAGGCCTCATCGGTCCAACCGGAATCCTTTCCGCCCAGCGCTACTTAGCCGAAGTCACTAGCGGCCTGGGGCACTGGCAACGAATCTGGTACGCGCCAACTCTGCTGTGGTTTTCAAGTGGGTCTTGGATGTTGATCGTGATCTGCTGCGTGGGCCTGCTGGCATCACTGTTCCTGATTATCAATTTCTGGCCGCGGCTGATGCTCGCCCTCTGCTTTGTCGGTTTCCTTTCCTTCGTAGCGGCTGCTCAGGACTTCTCCGGTTATCAGTCGGACGGCATGCTGTTGGAGGCTGGATTCATATCCTTGTTCTTCGCTCCAGCCGGCTTACGCCCTGGTCTGGCGAGGAGTCAGCCTGTGTCACGGGCCAGCTTGTTCTTGCTGCAGTGGGAATGGTTTCGAATTTACTTCCAGTCCGGCGTGGTGAAGCTGTTGAGTGGCGATCCCGAATGGCGAAACTTTACGGCCATGGACGAGTACTACCAAAATGGACCACTACCCACTTGGATTGGTTGGTATGCACAACATCTCCCGCACTGGTTCCATGCCGGAACGGTGTATGCAACTCTGGCGATGGAGCTTGGGTTGGTGTGGATGCTCTTCTTACCACGACGATGGCGAATTGTGCTCTTCCTGATCGTGACGCCCTGGCAGATCGCTGTAATCCTGACCGCGAACTATGCATTCCTCAACTATTTGGTTCTCGCCATGGGCATATTGCTGCTCGATGACGACTTTTTGATCAGCTTGTCGCGAAGGGAGTTTGCGAGTTTCGCGAATGCGATCGGGAAGGGGACGCCGGTCGAATCGTCATCGATAACGAAGATCGGAGGAATCGGCCGAATTCGTGACCTGCTTTCTCTTTCCTTTAATGCGGTGATGCTGAGCTGGATCTTTTATGCAACCACGGCGAAAATGATCCTGATGTTTGAGCGTAGTCTCCGCTTACCCGTGGTTCCAGTGGTGGCCTTGGAGCCGTTCCGCATCGCAAATCAGTATGGGCTTTTCGCGGTCATGACCCGCGGCCGGTACGAAATCGAGTTTCAAGGTTCTTCCGACGGACAACATTGGTTCGCTTATCCGTTCCGATTTAAGCCACAGGCCCTCGACCAGCCTCCGGGGATTTATGCCCCCTATCAACCTCGATTCGACTGGAATCTGTGGTTCGCATCACTCGGGCAGTGGCGGGACTATCCGATTGTGCCTAATGCCGCCGTCCGACTGCTCGCGAATGATAAATATGTGCTAAGCCTGTTTGCGAGCAATCCATTCCCGAATGAGCCGCCCAAACAGATTCGAGTAATACTGTGGCAATACTGGTTCACCACCATGGCAGAAAAGCGTCGTACTCGACTCTGGTGGCGCCGCGAATTTCTTGGTTTGTACGCGCCGACACTCGAGCGGGAATCTGACGGGAGCATCCAAGTGACCGAATGGCCGAATGTTGCACCACGGGAGTAGAGCGGAGATTCACGGCACTACGAGAGAACTGGTGTAGAACCTTGATGAGAGCGTTGACTCATGCCGAATAGCGCTTGCGTGATCGGTTCGGGGCCGAACGGACTGTCCGCGGCCATCGTTCTCGCGCAAGCAGGACTCAGCGTTGAAGTGTTCGAAGCCCAATCGACTCCGGGCGGAGCAGTACGCACCATGGAACTGACCTTGCCTGGTTTTCTTCACGACTTCGGAGCCGCAGTTTTTCCATTGGGTGCCGGGTCCCCGTTCTTCTCCTCCGTACCGCTCGAGAAACATGGACTAGAGTGGATCCAGCCGCTGGCGCCCGTTGCCCATCCGCTTGATGACGGGACGGCAGTTGTTCTGGAACGTAGTCTTGAAGATGCAAAGCGATCTCTCGATCACGACGGCCAAGCATGGACAGACCTACTGCAACCATTTGTTGAACGATGGCCGGAATTCGCAGGGGAAATATTAGGCCCAGTTCCGTTGCTGCCAAAGCACCCTTTGCTGATGGCACGTTTTGGGTGGAATGGGTTTCGGTCAGCTCGGTCCATCGTGAACCGTTTCCAGAGTGAACGCACACGTGCGTTATTCGCCGGGCTTGCAGCGCATTCATTCCTGAGCCTGGATGAATCCCTGAGTGGTGCCTTCGGGATACTGCTGGCCGTCTCTGCTCACGCCGTAGGTTGGCCAATTGCTCGCGGTGGATCTCAGTCGCTTACCGACTCCCTATGCTTGCATCTGGGACAATTGGGAGGAAAGGTGATCACATCAAGACCCATCGATACCTTGCAACAACTATCGGATTGCAATCTGGTTCTCTGTGATGTAACACCGCGACAACTGCTCAAACTAGCTGACGCAGAGCTCAGGGAGAGCTATAAAAGAATCTTGCGACGCTTTCGCTACGGGGCCGGCGCCTTCAAAGTCGACTACGCGCTCAATGCCCGGATTCCCTGGAAGAGTGGGGAGTGCGCTCGCGCGGCTACCGTACATCTGGGAGGAGACTTTGAACAGATTGCCCAATCGGAAGCCGCGGTACGGAACGGGCATCATTCTGACGCGCCCTTCGTTCTGTTGGTCCAGCCGAGCCTGTTTGATGGATCACGTGCTCCGAGCGGCAAGCATACGGCTTGGGCCTATTGTCACGTTCCGAACGGGTCGACGGAGGACATGCTACCGCGACTAGAGAATCAGATAGAGCGCTTCGCTCCCGGGTTTCGCGACTGTGTCCTAGCTCGGAAAGTGCTGGCCCCGGCTGATCTTGAGCGTGGCGACAACAATCTCGTCGGTGGGGATATTGCAGGCGGAGCCGCAGATCTCCGGCAATTTGTGCTTCGCCCGAGCTGGCGTGGGTACTCGACGTCGACACGAAACTTGTACATTTGCTCAGCTTCTACTCCTCCCGGAGGCGGCGTGCACGGAATGTGCGGGTATCACGCCGCTCGTTCGGCGCTCTCTAGGCAGAGTTGAACGGCGACTCGTCCGGTAGCGACTTCGTGGGTCCGAACCTAAGCTCCTGGTTATTTGAGATCGGGGCAAGGGTGGTCTTCACTCATCCGACTCGACATCTACCTATGTCCAAAACCCATCTCAAGCTGGACTAACGAGGTTTGAACCTTCTATTCGCCTAACGCGCCTGTCATCCTTGTCAGTTGCATCCTCGGCGACTTGACTTATGATCCGCGGGAGATCAGAACCGTCAGCCGTTTCTTCAGAACGGCTTGGGAAGCGCCTACACATGCCAATTTCTTGAGGTTTGTCTCTTTGCTTAGGCGGGCTTCTACATGTCACGAAGGGTGTTATGGGTTCTACTGAAGCGCTAAGGCTTGTTCCTGCATTGATCCGAGGACATGGCGAACACAGAATTTGTATGGTCCTTGCCATCAAGAATCCTGTTCCCCTTGATTCACTTCAACTCTTTGGAGCGCCGATTAGGGTACTTGACGGGGACGATAGCTTTCAGGACGGTAGTTACGAGTTAGTTGTGGGGGCACAGACATTCACGCTCGTTAAGAATCGCGGAGAGTATCAGAGCATTACCTGAGTACATACCGAGGTTGCCAACTTGGGCACTCGGCGTGGACAAAACGTGGACAAAGAATGATGAGGACAGTAGCCAAACCATAGTTGACCGCTCACCGCGTCATGTGCGGGTGGTACCTATGGCATAGAACGCTAGGTAACAAGATGGAGGCCATATGGTTGCTTTGTTGTGGTGGGTCATTGTTGGTTTCATTGCCGGTTGGGTGACCGGAAAGATAATGCGTGGTCCAGGCCACGGCTTTTTAATGGACGTGGTTATTGGAATCGCTGGGGCCATTGCTGGTGGTTGGATTATGCGCGCCATCGGCTTCGCGGGCAGGGGCGGAATGATCTACACGATTCTCGTCGCAATCGGCGGTTCTGTGATATTAACCCTGCTGTATCGTCTCATCGTTGGTAAAAGCAAGGGAGGCGGGGGAGAGAGTGGAGAGAGTGGTTTGCGAAGAGCCGCTTAGGATTGCGTAAAGATACAGCCTGGTACCCCGCGATTTGCCAATGAAAGCAAGAAAGGCCGCTTCTCCCCGAAGAGCGGCCTTTCAATCAAACCGCGATTCGCTTAGAGTGAGCTACTCAGCCGTGACGGTCCTACTGTCAAGTCTGACAGCCTCCTCAAAATGGTGGCCCCATGGTTCGAGCGGGACCACTCAAATTTTCTAAACTGCAGACTATCTACTAAGGGTATCTACATCAAAACGGGAGCCTTACGCCGTCTTCTTTCCGAACACGCCCGCCACGCTTTCCTTAACCTTCTCGGTTACTCCACCTGCCTTCTCTGCCATGCCCCCTCCCTGCAGCAGGCTGTCCAGTTGGCCGCCAAGGCCGGGAGACTTTGTTCTCAGGAAAGACACAACGGTTTCAAGTGCTTGGCGGGCTTTGTCTTCGCCGATCCCAGTTCTCAGTGCAATTTGGCTGATAAGTTCGTTCATGGCTGCTCCTTATTTATTTATGTATTTTTGTTCTTTCCAGGTTTGAATCGCGACGAAAGTCACGACCACGCATTGCCATCACCTTAAGCAAGTGGGAGGTCGATCGAAACCGGCAAGGTTGACAGTCGACGGCAATAAGGGAGCTGGCCTGGATCATCGCCTAGACTGTCCCCTATTCCCCTTGCTTACTCGCGCTAAACCCGAGACGGTTTGCCGGGGAATTCGCGGCCCTTACGGTCGGTGCCGCTGGCTCGGAAGATCATCCTGATTACGGGCCTGCAGGGTTGCTTTTTCCGGAAATCAATTATGGATTCGCTGGCGGGGACGACCATCGCAAGACTGGAAGAAATCTAAGGTTCTAAAGAGCTGGACGTCAGCGGCGCGGCTTTCGGGTTTTGGATCTTGCACTCTCCACAACGCAATGTCAAAAGCGTGGAGAGTTGTGGAGCGTGGAGAGTTGTTTGCACAGCGAGACCAGCCGTTACAATGCACAACCTTAGTACATCGCTGTTATGCCAAATGAAACAATAGGTCCGGTGGTTTGTCCGGTATAAAATCCGAAAGTGCTACTAACGGGCGAGTGATCTACGTAGATCAACTGACTGTTGAGCCTGATGTTGCGCGTGTCCCAGGGATAATAGTTACTTCCGAAAATGTATTCTTTCGGTTGCCCATATTGGCCGAAAATAAACGAGGTACCACCGTAGAGTTCGAACCTCTTCGGCACAACCATACCTGCGGCCTGAACGTAAAAGCCAAAATCCCGAACGGCATCGACTGGTAACTTTCCATCGGCAACAAAATTGTCGAGTTTCCTGCCGTACCCTTCTCCCTGAACCCAAACGCCGTGGTACTTCATCCCGGCGGAGGCGGATACCATTTGGTAATGTACCTTCTCGACGGTTACTCCGGCTGCCAAAGCACCCGTGTCAAATACGTTGAGACTGTCAGTGAGACGCAGGGTCGTATTGATGCCGGATGAAGAGCCGATTGGCGCCTGGCGGTCCTCAGGGCTGTAGGTGTAAGCCAAATTGAAGCGGGTAGCGAAGTTCTGATGGTTCTCGTAGTCTCCGAAAGCCCCTCGCGGGCCGAATTCACCAGTTGTTGGCAGCCAGGTCAAGGCGAAGCCCGCGGAAAGATCACGGTCCAGTTTGATGGCCGGTACATCCAAATTGCTGTTGTTGTTCCCGAACATCCATCGATACTGAAGCCTCGGAAGTAGATTCCCCTGGGCGAACACACCTTGCGAAAAGTAAGGCCGGAAGAATTCGTCGGCCATCACTCGATCATAGGATTCCCAATAAGGGTGCGAACCCTGCAAAGACATTGTGCCCGGATAGGCATTCCATCCCGCTCCTAGCGTCATGTACTCGCCAAACTTGTAATATAGAGCACCACCTACGGCTACTTGATTTGTGTCTTGAACTGTCCAAAGAAAAGTAGAGTACTGGAATTTGGGGCTGAGCAGCCATCCTTGTGAAAACAACATGACTCGATGGAACTGGAAGTCCTTGCGAGGAGTCACAAGGATGGGCCGTCCCAAATGATCGGTTGCTGACTGGTTTGCTGGCAACTGGTCCAAAAATCTTGCCACCATATAACCGCTGAGATTTAGCTCGCCGTATTCACTCCTGCCAACCGTAAAACCTCGTCCGGGGTTGAATTCCCCAAAAATGGCAGGATTGCCCTCTGCCGCTTGGGGGTATCGCGTCTTGTCATCGTTGTCGCTCTTGCCCTGGGTGGGGGATTCCGCCTTCTGCGATACCTGCTTGGCACCGGCGGTTTGGGAGGGGCCGGCCGGCTTCTTGCTTCCATTGTCAGATTGCGTCAATGTGCCGCGTAGCACTTTGATCTGCTCTAGCAACTCCTGATTTTGCTTTTGCAGTTGCTGGTTCTGCATTTCAAGTTGCTGATTTTGCTTTTCCACCTGCTCATTCTGTTCAATGAGCTTGTCGAGAGCTTGAATTGCCTCCGGAGTATTTCTCTGGTCTGAGTTGACGGAGTCTTGAGCTACACAAATAGGCACCGCTAGCGCAACACTCAATGCGACTGAAAGGGGGACGCGTGCGCTCATCTCAAGAGCTCCGATGGCCTAAAAAAGACGCACTGCAATTTGTCTGGCGACTCTGCATGGCGGCAAGTTACTTTTTCACGCTGCGGCGCTTTAGCGGGCGTTACGCCAAGTGCTTTACATAAAATGACGCTCCACGTTAATGCGCGGTCGTCGAGAGTCCCCCGCAGTGGCTTCCATAATCAGTTGACAGTGCTAGAACTAACAACTGGCACATTTGACAGCCGAACCAACTCTCTGCCGAGTTTCCTGAACTGCTAGTTCTGGGGGGTGGGTTGTTCCTGGACTGGCGTCCACGAGCTGTCTGGATTGAAGCGCTCCATTGCTTGAAATTCCGCAAGCGATCCTGCGCCGAGATCTTTTTGATACACGATTCCATCGTGGCTGACGATGAATGTGCTAATGCCGGTCACCCCGTATTCAGCTGGTGCGGCTGCTAGGGCAAACCCTCCTATCATTAACCCGTCTACAACAAAGTCGAGTTTGCCCAAGGGAGCTGCAGGTCCTTGCCCTTTCAAGATTTTGAAAAAATACCCGCGATACGGCAGCAGGTCTACCCCATACCCTTGTTCGATGGCTCGTGCCACTTGTTCGCCAATTGGGCCTCCCCAACTGCCGTCAGGATTTTGCCACGCCAGGCCGTCCCTTTTGCCGGAAGTACTGATGATATGTTGGGCATACTGATTAGCCTCGAAGCCCTCGCGTGGGCGAAATGCGTACTCGTCTTGAGCATCGACGTAGTTGTGACAGACATCAATGGCAGCAAGTTCGTTGTATCCGATACGCCGGTATTGAAGTTCTCTCCGTCCCGCTCTTGCGTCGAAGAACCATCCCCTACTGCTTTTTACAATCGGGACAGGAAACGGCCAACTTCCCATCCCCACGAGCAGGAATGCGCGGCTTGCGTTTTTTGGATCGCGTGAGATCGTGTTGTTTGCGTGAGCTTCGGCTGCAAAATCGACGGCGCGCTGACGGTCGAGTGGGTATTCACCAGTGAGAACAATATCTTTGTTGCTGGGCCCGAAGATCCTGAAGAGAGAAGTGAGATCGAATCTGTCGGCTGCATCGATCAACGCCGCTGCGGCACGCTCAGGGGAATCGAAGGTTTGGATACCATGAGGAAGCGCAGGATTGTTGCTCGCGTCAGATTGGCCGAGGGCGAGTGATGACAAACAGAGACACGCCAGGATTGTTGCGATCGTGAGACGAAGTTTGGAAATTCCCTGATTGACATCTGCGGAACTCATGAACTCTCTCCATGTTCCCCGTGATAGGTACTTACCTACGTCCCCGCCCACCTCCGCGGAACCCACCGCCGCTCCGCCCTCCCATGCTGGAAGAACCGCGACTACTCGCGGCCCGGGCACTTGATCCGTTGTATGCTCCCCGGCTTCCAAACGCACCTTGGCTTCCAGAGCCGCCAGATACATCGCGGCTTCTCCCACTGCCACTCGTTGCGCTATTGCTTACGCCAGGGCGGCCGTCGGTACCTCCGGCACTACGGGAACCAGATGGGTTGGCTGATCGTTGGCTGATTTCTTGGCGCGCGTTCGCTTGCCGATTAGCAAGCGATTCGCCCCGCGCTGCCCCGCCGTACTGGTTTGCGGTCGCCCGGTCGCGATAGGGGGCCCCACCGCGATGTTGAGGATTATGACTCCAGTTGCTGGTTCTATTTGAAACATTACTGCGAGCGCTGCGATTGACGTTAGCACTGCGGTTGATATTGGCGCTTCGGTTGAAATTGTTGTAGTTGTTGATTTGCACGTTGTTGCCGCCCCAGCCGCAGCCCCATCCCCAGCCGCCGCTCCACATTGCTCCCATCGCGACACCCATGCCAAAGGAGATCGCCATTCCCGCCGCGTAATAGCCTGGCGGCGGGTAGTAGATCGGTGGGTAGGCATATACAGGTGCTCCATACACCACGACAGGATTGTATGAAGGCACGTATATGACTTGCGGATTGGCCTGCTCCACAACGATGACATTCTTGTTCTCAACGACTTTGGTCTCTACCTTTTGTTGTTCATTCGACTTTAGCGTGCCTTTGTCCTTTGCTTTCTTCCGCATGCGCTGGACGGCATCCATGACATCACTCTGTTGTGCCAAAAAGGCATTACCAAGATCCGTCGTCCACTGGATGTCGTCGGCTAGCCGCTTTACAACGTCCGGAAGAGCCGCCATTGCCTGAATGCTCGGATCCCAGGGCTGCTTCGCCACGGCGTCAGCAAGCTCTTTATCCTTGAGTTTGGGATTCTTCACAAGCCATTGCTGGAGCTGAATGACTTCAAGAGGGTAGGTGGAGGCCGCCAAAGTTTGGGCCAGTAATGGGTCTGGATACAGCGCAATCGGCGCCACCAGAGAATCGAGCTGGTCAGGTGACAGCTTTGCAGCCTTTTGCTCCTCGGCGTTTCCTTTTGTCGTTTCCTGTGATTGTGTAACGACGGGTCGGCCGCTTAAAAGAAGCGCCGCACACAGTACGGGTAAGAATCGCATGATATGCCAAGCGCGTATTCCCGGTGCAGACCCTCAGCCGCAGGCTTGGCGACAGAGACAGTAGCTTCCACTGAGCTGAGATCAGTTCGCACTCGAATACACACGATGATTTACACATGGGCAGAGAGCCCGAAGGAACTGGTACAAGTTCCAGTCGACACCCCTTTGAAGAAAACCTGGTGAGTTCTATGTCGTTCCACATAAGCTCGCAGGGATATCGATCGACGCCCATAGTCCAATTTCGAGAATGAAAAGGCGCGCACCGTGCGGTGTGCTTCAATATCGGATTCCTATGGTGGTGACAATCAATCGCGTGTTGAGGGGCTTCGTGGGCGCGTAGTGGTACCGCGACTCGAAATAGAGCCTGTACGGCGCGTCGCTAACTCTGATCGTGAACCCAGCGCCTCCACTCGCACCTAGGGCAGTCGAAGATGAGCCGAACACCGCCAGGTCGGGGATGCTTGATCTTCGCCAATACCATCCGCCGCCTGCGATCAGATACCCTCCCAGCAATCGACCGCGCAGCTCGAATCGATAATTCCCTGTAAACGTGTAAAGGTCACTGTGCCCATTCCCGTGCGCATTAAGCCAATCCCACAGGAACTCACCGACCAATGCATGACGTCTTGTGAAATTGTATCCAGCACCGTATGTCAGGCCAGTTCCTACACCGGAAACCCGCGACGCGGCGCCTAGGGGCGTGCTTATTGGCCATCCAAGGTTGGTGTTGAACTTGGGATTGTCGTCGGCTTCTTCCTGTGCATGAGTCACTTGCGGAACCAGCGTCAGAACTAGCAACAAGAGCGAGGCCACAGGATGTTTCATGGGATCCTTCTTGCCCTCTCACGGACGGAATTGTCATCTTCAAACTACTCGCAAGAAAGTAGGGGGATCGACTGTCAAAATTGAGGGGCGCTGGCGAGGAGCGGCTGCCTTTCGCCAACAACTCGTTAACGCGGGGGCTGTAATACCTATCAGCTGGCGAACTTACGATTTTTTCCGAGAATTGTCTCGCACCGAAAGCATTGCTCCTTGGGCGAATCCCTGTATTCGCCTTGCGAAGCGAATTTTCGGGCGGAGTGGCAGCGATGACATGTAGAGGCACCTTCCTTTTGACCGGCTGTGTACTGCTCGGAGCTTTGTGGACGAATCAGCTGTTCGGGCAAGATCAACTCGGAAAGACAGGAAACAAGGCTCCATCAAATTGTTCAAGTCTATCCGGCGCACCAATACGTGAAGTCAAAGCCGCGAACGATGACGACAAGTTCCTATTCAAAGCAAAAGTGGAGGAAGTCTCGCTCCACGCGACCGTCACGGATAAGAAGAAACGTCAGGTGATGGATCTCGAAAGAAGCAACTTCAAGGTGTTTGAGGACGGCAAGGCACAAGAGATCACCTCGTTCGGGCGTGAAGACGTTCCTGTAGCGATGGGAATCGTCATAGATAACTCGGGTTCCATGCTGGACAAACGCGACCGGGTTAATAAGGCAGCCCTGAATCTAATTCTTGCAAGCAACCGGCAGGATCAGGTATTCGTGGTCAACTTCAATGATCATTACCATATGGACCAGGATTTCACTGGAGATATCGCGGAGCTGAAAGAGGCCCTGGGGAAAATCCAGTCTAGGGGGGGAACTGCGCTCTACGACGCCTTAATCGCAGCGGCGCACCACTTGAAAACATCCCCGCTGCAAAAAAAGATACTGATTGTCGTGACGGATGGGGAAGACAATGTCAGCAGTCAATCGCTTCACCAAACCGTGGAACTCCTCCAACGCGAGAACGGGCCCACGGTGTACGCCATAGGTGTCCTAGCTTCTGATAGCCCCAAGAGGGCCCGGCAGGCTCTAGAGGCGATTGCGGAAGGAACGGGTGGAATCGCTTTTACACCCAAAACCGTGGACCGTGTCGACCAGATTAGCGCAACGGTCGCGCACGACATTCGCAGCCAGTACACGATTGCGTACAAGCCAAGCAATCGCCCCTCAAACGGCGGATATCGCCGCATCAGAGTGGAAGCAAAGTCGCGCGGTCATAAGGAGCTGACCGTGCGCACTCGCAGTGGGTACTATGCTGCCGGCGAACGTGCGGCTCGATAGCTGACTGCCGCTTCACCCCAACGGACGAAAATCGGTGATCCGTTTCTGCGGCAGCTCCAAACGACCCCAAGCTCCTATCGCTAACGCGACTGCATACCTGAGGACACGGCACCGCCCGTTCCCCAGTGCTTGTTTGGTTTTTATACCCGCAAGTGAGCCTTTAGGATTTCCTACTGAATCCGGTACTTCGAAGCCCAAAGGCCGTTGCCAGGGACAAGAGCCCAAGAATGCCGAGTAGCGGGATCGGACTGCCCGTCTTCGGCAATGTCTTGGGCTCGGTGGCTGCCGCAACGGGAGCATGAACCGGGACTGCAACAACCGCCACAAGAATTGGCTGATCCGGCGCCGGTGGTGGAGGCGGTGGCGGCATCGTACCTGTAACCTTTCGTTGCTCTTCAACCACAGTCTGGGGCACTTCGACGATCTTCGTCGCAGAGATCTTCATTCCTTTCCTTAGGCCAAAGGCATCTGTTTCCTGACCGTTCACGGTGAACTTCTGTCCTTTTGGAATTGTGAACTGCTGAGTGCTGTTGTCCTCGAGTCGCAAGATCACGGATTTCGGAGGCGTCACTTGCCACACGGTCCCTGTAACGGTTTGGACGGTCGTGATCGTCTTCGGGGTGGTTGTCGTTGCAATAGTTCGCTGGAGTTTCATCCCCGGTTTTAGATCGTGAATCCCCAGTTCCTTTCCATCCACGGTAACCCGAGCGCTCTCTGGTACGTTGGCGAAGTGGCGCAACGAACCATCTTCCATCTTGACCACTAAGTCGTTTCCGCTGACCGACACTACTTCTCCCCGCTCTACGGTCGTCTGTGTCGTTGCCTCTCCGCTGGCGGTAGTCGTGTTTGTTTTTACTTGTGCTCTCAACCCCATGGTAATCAACAGGCAAAAAATGATTCCCGCGGGCACATGGATTGCTACTGCTCTTCTTGAGTTCATTTCTGGTTCCTCCTGATTGCTGGTCTTTCCAGCGAGTCCATATTGAGCGATACGGAATGGGTCAACGCTGCATGGACGATGTAGCGTTGAGGGGCACTGCCCGCGAAATAAAAGGGATAACAAGTCACCAAGGTCAAAGCGGGCCTGCCGGGTCGTAATACAGTAACGTCGTCAGGGTTCACCACTCGGATCTTGTCCACCACAAACATGTCTGTCCTCGTGCTGGTCGCCAATGCCAAGGTGTCCCCCACATTGACGTCTTTTAGCCTGCGAAAGAAACCATCTCGGTGCCCAGCGATCCCGATGTTGCCCCACTGCTCAGGGCGGGTGGTCCCCCGTATCCAACCAGCCCCGCGGTTCAACGTGAGGGAGTCGGTTCCATCGAGAACCGGAACCTCCAGGTCAATCCTTGCCACCCGCAATATCGCCAAGGGAGGTGGGAAGTGGCGGGAGAGGCTCTGCTTATAAGCCTCAATCCGCTGTTGAGACCATGGGCCAATATTGATACCAAGGAGTTGGTCGCGATGCTCGTTGGTTGAGATCGGTGTGTAGTGCACCGAGTCCTCGAAACTGCGCACGGCAAGTCGCGAGAACATTGCGCCCTGAACTCTGAATCCTAAGTAGAAAGCCAATAGAATTATCCCCACAACCCAAAATGCGCCCTCAATCAGGGTTTGCATCCGCCTGACTTCTACCTTGAATGCAGGTCCAGTGTCGGAATTGCGCGTGCGACTCTCATCCATTGCGGGACAAAGATAGTCCGGTGCGCCTCTGGTAAGGAACTGGTAGAAGTAGCAGGTGGAAAAGTGCCAATAGGAGAGATGGTTGGCGTCGGGGGGGGAAAAGAGCTTGAATAAACCGATGGGAAGTTTGGCGAACGATTGCGGGATTGCGCCAAGCAATTCCGTGGGCCGACGCGATAAGAGCCGCTTCGGATTTCCCATGTGAGTGAGAGCCCAGGTCCTCGAAGCGGCTCAAATCCTCAGGCTTTTAGCTGCCTGAGTTCCTGTGGGTTGTATCGATACGACCGTACACTCCTCTCCGGTGGGTGGGAACTGTTAACTCACGTAACTTGCGCAATCATTTTGCCTGGCATTCTCTAAAATTAGTCCCGGTAGGGCATCTTTGCGCGAGGGCAACGACAAAAGGCGTGGTTCAACCCTAAATTTGACATCGTTCATAACGGGGGCCGAAGCCGCCTATCTCCCTCCCCCAACATGTCATTAAGAGGCGGCTTCGCTATCATCCCGGTTTGCTCCTCTTTGAATTCGATTCGCTCCGTCGCCCCTTCTCATCCTTTGATTGACAGGTTCAGAGTTGCGGGATAGGATCGCGACTAATCCCACTAGTTGCTGTTTTGCAGAGCGCTCTAGCTATCCATGGCACAAACCACATGTGTATCGTGTTTTCTGGTCGCGGTTCTGCTCACTACGACCATGCCGCGCCCGCCTAAAAGAAATCAACAGCACTCTTCGCCGCAGAATCCGTCCGTCGGCTTTGCGCATGTTGAAAGCGTTTCACCGGTCTTGGACGTCGATGCCTTCGCGGAAGAAAATGCATTGCAAAGGAATATTCAACAAAATTCCTTTATCCCAGGCAGGCGCGCCGTCCACGAAACTCTGCTAATGAATGAATTCTTGGCGGCGTTCAAAGAATCCAAAGAATGCGACGGAATCGCCTTCTATGGAAAGGCCGACCAGATGCCCGCTTTCACCATTCAAATCGGTGTCCGGGGACATGATCAACCCGCGCGTAAGCCATCATGGACATGGATTCTTTCGTATCCCGGCGATCGTTCGCCTTCAAACAGTGAAGGCCACGGCATGGGCGGCATGGGAAGTCAGCCAAACGCCCGGCTCACGGCAAGCGATATTTGCGTGACAGTCTGGGGCGTTACGGGGTTGAACCACCCAAAACGGTCGGTCGCAACCGACTGAAAGCCATTTGCCAGATGTTTGAGAGGATCGGACAGTGTTTCGGAGCCCTCGTTCCTCTTGGGAATCCAAATTCACACCGAGTGATCTAGCCAGCTTGCAGCTTTGGACCTACCAAGAGCCCAGACGCAATACTAAGCCGGCGCTGAAACGCAGACCTTGACTGAAGTCAGTCCCATTTATCTTGCCCAGCCAGGAATGTAGGTACTCGAAGTTTACGACTCGAAGCGCCATGGCTCGATTCACGGCAATATCGAGTCCGCCGCCTACGGAAACCGAAACCCCCGTACCTTCCCAGTGCTGCGTAAACAGATCACGGTCGATCTGAGTGCCCGCATGACGTTGGGAGAGCACCTCCTGCCGCTTCTTGGGATCCACTTTTTCTTGCGTAATCTTTTGTCCCCCGATTCGAAAATGGGCATGCGGGCTCCATTTGCCGGCAGTGTGAACGATCCATTGCGGTCCGGTCGTGAAGGTCAGCGAGTCGCCACTGGAATACTGGGGTAGGGAGTTGCCGAGCGTACATCCGCTTACCTCCATGGTCCATTGCCAGAAATCAGTAGCTCGGACACTCGCCACCGCTCCCCCGCCCAGGCAACCAAGGTTCCCAGAGCGCTGAAGGCTGGGAACCGATGCAGCTATTTCCAACTTTGGCACTATGCCAAAACCGGATGGAGTGTCCGCTGTGCTTACGGACTCAAAAAGAGTTTGGGAAGGTCGTAGGTACATCTGTCCCTGGTATTGGCGGGTGGTTCCCCGGTTGTCTCGGTGCCAAGGCTTCTGCAACATCATTACGTTCGCGAACGTTTGTGGGGGATTGAGAATTGTACGAGCGAGAATACGTAGAATAGTGTTCCGGGTCCGGTTCTCAATCGGAACCGTAAGGTAGCGGTCGACAGCGTCGCCCGCCACCATCCAAATCAGGCCGCCATTGGGCGTGATCACATGGTCGACGAACCCATAGGCGCAGCAGTAGCGCTGTATTTGTCCGATGGACGCCTCACTCATCAACCCGATCTCGAACTGTTCGCTGAACGCCCAAGCGAACGCGTAGGCGCGCAATCGACTCACCCAATAGTCGCGGTCAGCTCCGAACTGCACAGCTCGATATCGCGGATCGTTATGAACCCAGATGTAACCAGAAACGGCCCCTTCGAGCGGGTGACCTAAGTAGTTCTCGTAATAGGAATCCCCGTCGGACCATCCATGCATTGCCCCTAAAGCCTTGAAGTATCCTCCGAAAACGCTGTTGTGTAACCCAGCGCGCGTGCCCGGTTCGGTGGCCAGTCGATACGAGTGCATGACTCCCAAATAGAGCAGCGAAGCCCTCATGAGCGGCTTCCATTGGACTCGGTCTTCTGAACTCTCAGAGGACAGGGGAATCACTGGAAGCGCAGAAGAACCGTCTTGCGGGTCGATGAAAGAAGGAGCAGGGTTGGCTTGAGAGGACCGCGTTGACGAAGGGGTGCGGCTCGGCGAAGTACGTCCGGTAATCTTCGGGAAGGGATTCTCGAAAGTATCTTCGGACGAGTAACTGCCTAAGGGGTCGGTTTCCTTGGCGAAAGAAACAGAGCTAAGGAAGTGTCCAGATGAAGTGATCAGAATGTACGCTACAAATTCAACGAGTACGCCTCTTTGAAGGCTGCTGCTCTTCAAGCCCCTGAACACGCCAATTTCCCCCCCAACCTCTTCCAGAACTAGCAAAAGAAGAACGTGGTCAGGAACTGCGATAAATTACAGCCAACCTGCTGACCCGCATTCCCGGCCATAGGCGGCTGTCACTTCTGGCAGTGTTGTCCATCGCGGCCCGCTCTTACGCTCGAAACACAAGGAACACGCTAAGTTCATCTCTCGGCCCCTCGTTGCACCAAAGCATCGTTACGGGGACGCGAACTGGCAGGAACTCAGACATCAAGTCAGAGATCAGGCGGAGGATTGCAAATGAAATACGCACGTGCCCTGCTTCTCGTCATGTTTTTGACGGCCACTGTGACATGGGCGCAGGAATGGCCAAAGGTCGAAATTGGAGCGGACTATTCCTACCTTCGGTTTGCTCCGAGCGGTCCATATACAAAGGGACATAGCCTAAATGGGGGCGGAGGGTCCATCGGCTACAACTGGAACGAGTACCTAGGCATAAAGTTGGACCTGCAGGGCTATACCAGCAATAAGACAGGTTTCAACATCCCCCCCAATTTAACTTTCCCGAACGGCCTAACTGGCAACGTTCAAAGCAATCTCTTCACTTATCTGATTGGGCCGCAGTTCAAGGTTCGTGCTCACATGATCCAGCCGTTTGCCCATCTTCTATTCGGAGGAGCACATACCAATGTTTACGGTAATGCTTTCAAAACGCTATGCGGACCCTTCGCTGGCACCTGCGCGATTACCAAGGCACCAACCGCAGAAGCGTTTGCGATGGAATTCGGAGGCGGTGTAGACATCCCCATCAACAGGATAGTGTCTTTTCGCCCCGCGCAGGTTGCTTATCTGCTAACTCGATACAGCAATCCGTTCACGAAAACGAGCAACCAAAGCAACTTTCATTTTTCAGCCGGGATCGTATTCACATTGTCCAATGGCGGTTACTGAATCCGGTGGCGCAACCGTGTGAGTCGCATTGCTTCATTTCTGACGGGAGCCGAGTCGGTGACGGCGCTTCTGGGCGCGGAACTTCGCCCATCGCGCTTTCTGTGCAGCGGCTATGCGACGTCTGGCAGCTGGTGAAATATTGCGACGTTTGGCGCCCGCGCGACGTTTGGGCGAATTGGTTCCGGCCCTCGTCAAAAGTTGTACTGCTGAAATGGCGGTGTCTAATTGTTGGAGGTCGGACGTTTTTTGGCCGCGCTCGTTGCGCAGCAATTGAAGCGCGCTTTGTAGACTAGTCATTGCGTTTTGGTCTCCGGGACGCTCTATATTTGGCAGGATTCTCACGCCTGCGTCTTTCCGTCCTGGGTTTGCCGCTCGAAATAGAAGGTGATCCCCAGGGCGAGAATCAACGCAGCAATTCCGAAGAGGGTCACGCCTGAAACAAACTTCGGCTCTTCCGTAATCACCTTTCGAGCCATTGCAATCAAGGCTACCTCAATCACCACTCGCACTTGAATGAGATCTTTCTTCAAGTATGTCTTTAATGTCTCGAGCCGAGCAACTCTACGCCGATCAATACCAGTAGAAAATAGCCGAAGATTTCCAGGAGCCCTTGTACTGGAATGAGAAAGCGAGGTGGCTCTCGGATTTCTTCAACGATCAAGTACCCCAGATGTACGGTCGATAGGATCACGACTAGCAATAACATCGCCATGATCCCCAAGAGCGTGATCGCCTGTCCTTTCGTGATCAGAGTTATCAAAGTTTCTTGTGTATTTTCGCTTAGCGTTTGCACCATACCCAAGTCAACGATGTCCGGATGCGTCTACTGTTTCGTTGCGGGGAAGGTCCGGAGTAGTTTCGATACCGCTTTGCTGGCCAGTTCTAGCGACTTTCCCTTGTCAGTGTTGTCGAGCTTCTGGCTGACCGAGCCACGCCAGATGATCTTGTTGTCCGTTCGATTCACGAAGCTCAAAACTAAAGTTCCTTGTGATTCCCAGGTGGCAACATTGGTGCCACCTTCTGCTCCTGTCCACATCGTGGCGTTGATCGCTGGCGGAGGACCGCTGTAAGTCGGCAGAATGGGTGTCCCCGAAGCGCCGCTAAGATTGAAATCGATTCCACCTTCCGGCATCAAAGTTAAATCCCCGTCCTTTTCAAGCTTGTGCCAGCCTTTACTTTGCAACTCAGTATCTACAGCCGTCACAACCGTCTGCCAGAGAAGTGGGTGTGCGGGCCTTGGGGATATGTCAGACCATGTGTAGGTGGAAAACCGAGAGAAGTCTACGCTTTTGTCATATCCGACCTTTACTTTTTGGGCCGGGAGGCTTGTTGCTATCAGTGCCGTAGCTAACCAGACAAAAAGTTTAGTTGTGGCTACCTTGCAAAGCATGCATGCCCGTACCGGGGAAACGAGAACCCGGCGCCTTTCGTGACAACAATATCAATCGCCACAGCTCTGACTCGAAACTGTCATAAGTACCAGCGTCGCTGATCTGACCGCGGATCAGAACCGGAAGATTGGCCCAACGAAGGCTTCACCCTGAGAAGCCACAATCGCACGGACGCGAACAATGCAACCCGCACCGCAGACGAAAGCGACCTCCGGATTCACGACAATGGGTAGCCATTCCGCCTGGAGCTTAAAGCCGAAATGACGATTCAGGTAGAGTCTAATTCCAGCTCCAATTCCGAACGAGAAGCGCGTGAAGTTGATATTCTTCGCGCTTGAAACATGAGTGGCACCGACACTGGCAAGTACAAAGGGTTTCGCCCGCCAAGGCCAGTTTTCGATGAAAGGTTCGTGGCTGAAATCTCCATGAAACTGGTCAATCACAACTCGTTGAATAGGGGGCTGGGGTACAAACTGCTCCGCGTGTACATATGAATCCTGCCTCGCCCACCGCACTTCAATCAGGTCTTCTTCGCGGGGACGTACACCGAAGGAAAACCCGTAGCTGGGACTTGCGTCTACAACAACGCGAGGCCCAACGTTCGTGACTTCTGGCTCAATGGGAAAGCTCATGCTCGTGCGATAACCCAGGAACGAACTGAGGTCAAAACGCAATCCTGTCGACTCTGCCTCCTGGGCACCGAGAGTTGACGAAAGTGCGATCAGTTGTGCCGCCGCAAGAATGAGTCTCAAATGTGTTTTCCTAACCAGGTGTAACCTCCGACTTGGCCGCTTGCTGCGAAACAGGGGAAGCTCCTATCGAGCGTCCTGAGCAATACCAGAGATGCGCAGCAGCGTTGGATTGTTGCAGTAGGGCAGGCAAATTCGTGCATCGCTTACAAGGCCCGTCCTGGGATACGCGTGACTAGACGGATTTGTAAGGAGCTAGCTGCCAGAAGTAACAGTTGGCTTTTTGCGATGCTCGCCCCATCCTTCGCCACGTGCCATTTAAGAGACTCGAGCGATGCATTTTCAATTCCCTCGCGCTTTTCATTTTGTCTGTTCCGGGTTCTTCAACGACCGTCGTTGTCATTCGCACGTCCGAACACATTGTTGTCGCGGCTGACAGCTTATGGTTTGCAAGCTCCGACTGGCAGACCTACCACCCTTTCCTTGCCTGCAAACTAATGCAGGTCGGCCATATTTACTTCGCAGTATCTTCGGTCGATACAGACGCGCTTGAGGTGCGAGCCATAGCTCGCAAAGCAATGGCCGCCTCAGCCTCGGTGAACCAAGCTGCTGAGAGCTTCCTCCACCATGCCGACCAGATGGCGAGGAGAACAGCGGCGCACGAAGCCCAATCAACTATTGACATGTGTCGGAAGAAGATATGCGCGGAGGCAGTATTTTTCGGGATAGAACAGGGGGTACCTATCTTTGCTAGGGTCGCCCTCCAGCAAGTTGGCGAAAGTCGGGCGTCCTTAAAGTTCATTCCACACAAAGAGGAGTGTCCTGGGAACTGCGATCGACAGAAGAAAAAAGTCTGGATTGTGGGACAGCGCGATCAAGCTTTGCGTAGGCAACGAGAAAATCCAGAGTTCATGACGCGGAATTCGGACGAAGAAATCGCGCGTCAGCTAGTGGAGTTCGAAAAGGCAGCGGTTCCGCACTATGTCGGTGGCCCTATCGACGTATTAACGCTGGATGTCAATGGCGCACACTGGTTGCCATCGCAAGGTGGGATGTGTTCATCCAACCAAGCTATGCCGCTGGGGGACGAATACTGAAGAGCCGCTGAACCGGATGATTGCTGTAATACCTGGAAGTTGAGTACTTACCGAATCACTCTTGCTCGCCTAGCCGACCGTGCAAGCGCCCCATGGTGCCAGGCTGACAGTTGGAACCGTCAAAACTGCCACCTCTGACAGATGACGGGGGTCTACTGAGTAGCGAAAATTCCTGATGAGTTCGAGCAGTTGGTGAGCGGGTTCATCATGAGAGTCGCTATTTTGCCACTGGTTATCTTGTTAGTGCAGCTATCCATCACGACTTTTTCTTTCACTCAAAGCGAAGCTACTCCGCGCATTACGTCGCGAATCAGCGAGGTCATGGTCCTCAAGCGGAAGCAGGTCGATGATATGCAGCGTCGAGCTGAAGCGGGCGAAGCCGAAGCTCAATTTGTCGTTGGCGCTATTTACCGTCAGGGCGGCCTTCTCGGCCCGAAAAACGATACCGAGGCGTATAGGTGGTTCAGAAAGTCTGCCGACCAGAATTTTATCAAGGCAGAGATTGCATTGGGCGACGCCTACGCTTTCGGCAGCGGGGTACCTCAAAGTTACGAACAGGCGGCGCTTTGGTATACCAAAGCGGCCCAGAAGGGGGACCCGGTGGCAGCCAACGATCTAGGAGTGCTCTACCACCTTGGACTGGGAGTGACTCGCAGCAACTCGCGGTCGATTGAATGGTTTGGGCGGGCTGCAGGCAAGGGCCTGGCTGCAGCCCAGTTCGCGCTTGGATACATGTATCAAACAGGACAAGGATTACAGCGAGACCTAAGCCGTGCGGCCAAATTTCACCTCGCGGCAGCGCAGCAAGGTTTTGCCCGCGCGCAAAATGAACTCGGCGTGATGTATGTGCGAGGAGAAGGGGTTCGTAAGGATGCGGGCGAGGGATTTCGGTGGTTCACGGTTGCAGCACAAGGAGGGGACACTTCAGCACAAAATAACCTGGGATACCTCTACATCACAGGCCAAGGTGTTAAACAGGACTTCGCGGAGGGCTCGCGTTGGTTGAAAGCTTCAGCTGAAAAGGGAAATCCTTTCGCACAGGTTAGCCTGGGGGACTTGTACGCAAACGCTCGGGGTGTACCGCTCGACTACATCGAAGCCTATAAATGGTTTAGCCTGGCCGCGATGCAAGACATGAACGACGCAGCAGATGCGCGTGGGAGCATTGAGAAGATCATGACGAAGCGCCAAGTGAGCGCCGCGAAAATCCGGATTGCCTTGTGGCAAGAGCAACATGCAAGACTGGCCGAGAAAAGGCCGGAATTCGATTCTGTTGATTCGCGGGACTCCACCAAAGATTGGCTTTCCTGCTGTGCCGTCTCTCAATAATTCTCCGGTGCCAGCTCAGGGCTGAGCCCGCGACGGCCTACTGCTAACGCCATAATCTTCGGGTCTTGGAGGCGAGATTTTGTGAGAATACGCTGCCCATGCCTGCTATTATTGCGCATCGTCGTGCGTCCTAGGAGAGCTGAGGGTGGCTCTTCGATGCCAGGGCAGGGAATTCAGCTTTAGTCATAGATCTTTCCCTTCCGGAATGCCAGCCCCAGGAAGCACCTGACGACAAACGATGTAGGTTCTCAGCTCAGGGGGCCTGTGACGCGATCTAGGGTTCGTGCGCTCATCGTGGACGACTTTGGGGAGTGGCGACAGGTATTGCGGTCGCTTCTTGAAAGGACTCACATCGTACAGGTTGTTGGCGAGGCAGCGGACGGCCTGGACGCTGTACAAAAAGCTCAGGAACTACAGCCGGAGCTGATCCTCCTTGATGTCGGTTTACCAAAATTGAGCGGCCTTCAAGCTTTGAAACTCATCGAAGAATGCGCCCCGAAAGCGAGAGTCCTTTTCGTAAGTGAAAACCGCTCCTGGGAAATAGCGCAGGAGGCTTTTCAGATCGGTGCGCTAGGCTACCTCGTTAAATCTGATGTGGGCCGCGAGTTGTTGGCAGCGGTTAGCAAGGTTCTCGAGAACCAGCAATTTATCAGCTCCAGTTTGGTGTCGTCGTGGCCTGATTCCGCGGCGTTAGGTGACCACTCAAGTCCGGATGGGGACGAGGTCCTGTCGCCTTCCCAGTCCAACGCGATTCGCCATGAAGTGGCGTTCTATGAAGATGATGCTGCCTTGGCACATGGATTCGCTCAAAGCGCCACAGCGGCTTTGAGGACAGGGCATCTCGTGGTCATTATCGCGACTGACTTTCATCGCAGGCTGGTCGATAGGGAATTGAACAACAACGGCGTAGATATCGAAGTGGTGACAAGGGCTGGCAGACTTATTGAACGTGATTCTGTCGACGTCCTATCCAAAATCATGATTAAGGAAGTTCCGGAGTCTATTCATTGCGCCAAGGTGCTTGATGACCTGGTTCTCGAAGCTGCAAATCGTGGCAACCCGGATTCCGGCCGGGTCGCGATCTGCGGAGAATGCGCCGCGACTCTCCTCAGGTGCGGTAATGAGGAAGGGGCAGTTCGCCTGGAACATCTATGGGATGGGCTCTTGAGTACTTATTCCGTCGACACACTCTGTGGGTACCTTTGGGGTAGCTTTCCGTACCGACAGCGTACGCCCCTGTTTCGAAGGATATGCGCGGAGCATGCTGCGATTCACGGCTCGGAACTAGACCACTGGGCTGGTTCCCTTAGTTGAGCCGTTGGCGCGATGCCGGTTCTTCCATTACCCCGAGCCGGCGTCAGGTGTAATGCTGACCGCTAAGTTTAGAGCGAGGCCACCGCCGGGTGGTCGTAATTTCATAGGCGAGGGGCGTGAGATTCTCGGTACACACTAAAGAGTCGCTCCGCCTTGTCTTCTTCAAACGCTGCTCCCGGAAGAAACGATGAGCATGGCTACTCCTGTGCCGCGCCAGGAGTGCGCGGCGTTTCTGCGCGCACATTGAACGATAGAAGTATCCTTCCAGCATTTTCAGGAACCCCCGAGGACCAGCGACCAAAAAAGATTACCTCTGGTGAATGGATTTGTCCCGGCACAAACATAGGGTCCCTAGATTGGCGCATGTTCGCTAATCTCGTGGGGGCGGCATCCTTTGTCGGAAAGCAATTTTCGATCGAGGATCGGAGGCTCACCTGTAAGAAATTGCAGTTGAGTCAAGCCCCGACGCCGAATAGGCCTAAGGGTGCACACTGTGTGCTTTTCGGGGTGCCCCCATGCACTTCAGGTTAATCGTAGTGGTCCTTTTCGCTCTCCAATCGGCTTCCGTAACCTTTGCACAAACCGGAGCCACACCCCTCCCTGCCGCTCCCCCGCCGAAGAAAGCGTTGCAGACACATGAGCATGGCATCCGGGATGTGGAACAAATAGGCGATCGCAATGTTGGTTGCGGTCGAGGCCTGGGGAATTGGTACAGCCTCGAACAACAGTCGGAAATGGGAAAGAAATACGCCAGGCAGATCGACGTCACGAACCCCTTTGTGCTTGATCCAATCGTCACCGCCTATATTGACAGTTTGGGGCAGAACATCGTGCGGAACTCGGACGCTCACATCGCTTTCAAGATTAAGATCATCGATTCTGATGAAGTGAACGCGCTGGCCTTGCCCGGGGGATACCTGTATCTCACTTCGGGAGCGATTCTTGCCTCCGATAATGAGGCAGAGCTCGCGGCCATCATGGCTCACGAGATCGCTCATGTTGCAGCGTGCCATGCGGTTCGCGTACGCACGCGAAAGGAATGGATGGACATTGCGTCTTTCCCTCTAACCATACTTGGTGGCCCCATCGGCTACGCTGCCCTGCAGGGACTCTCCATCGCTAGTCCCTTTGCCACCCAAAAATATTCCAGGAACTTCGAATCCGAAGCAGACTTCCTGGGTGTTCAATATGTCTACAAAGCTGGTTACGATCCCCAGGCGCTCATTGCGTTTTTTGAGCGGGTGAGGAGTGGCGACGGTCCCAAGCGAAACCGCGTTGTGGAGGCATTTAGAACGCATCCTCGGAGTCTGGAAAGAATTCAGAAGATGGCGAAGGAAATCGAGCTCTTCCTGCCAAGCAAGCCGGAGTACAAAGTGGATACATCAGAGTTTCAAGAGGTGAAATTTCAGCTCAACCAATACGAAAACCGGAGAAATGGCAGCTACCAGAAGCCAGGAGCTCCAACCTTGAGGCGGCGAGTCGGGCGACCCGAAGCGGAGCCAAAGCAGGGAGACACCAAAAACTGAAAGCATGACCTCGAACGGACCTAGGCTTCGGATATTTTCGTAGCGTCGATTTGTCTAAAACTCCCGCCTATTGCACCGTTACACTCGCGACGATCTTCGCAGTCCTGTGTTGTGAGTCTACAGCTTGAATAACCAAACGCTGATTAGGGCCGGTTGGAAGAGTGAGCGTCGTATTCAAGTTATTGCCATTCACGTGAAAAACCTGTTTGTAGTTGACCCACACCTGGATCTGGGTAATGTCGCGCGTTCCAGAAGCGGTCGCAACAAGGTTCACGGGATTGGTCTGTACAGAGTGGTCAAGTGGTCTGGACGCGATCAATGTAATGGTTGGCACCGCGAGAAATCCGTACGGTCTGCTGACCGTGAAATAAACCCCGACGATTGCTCGAGCGTAGTTGATTCCGGTCGTGCACGATGCGAGTCTATGTTGCCTTGGGAATGGCTCGGCAACGCCTTGTTTGGCTTCTTTACGTTCGAGCCCAAACGAAATGAAGCCCGAGTTGGAGTCGTGGCAACCCACAATGTCGCCATGAGAATTGATAGCGGTAACTTCGCTGTCGACCCCACGGGCTGACTCGAGAAAACCGAAGTCGCCTCCTGCAATCCAGAAGCCTCTCCATATCCCGCCGGTGAACACTTGGCCGGCAATCCAGCCCAAGTTGCTGATTCCGTTTAGCTGGGTATTCGGTGTTTCGCCCGTCAATTGTGGTGCGTCGTAGGTCTTGAACTGACCATTGCGATAAATATAGCCGTGAGCATCGTCGTAACTGCCCACAATTACTCCAGAGTTATTGATTGCGAGTGCTTTTGTGCCAAACCCCGCGTTCGGGTCGTCGAGCCTTGAAAACTCGCCGCGATGACGGACGAAGCCGTGAAAGTTCAACGGACCGGGTAATTGGTAATCGCCGACAATGTCACCGAAGTCGTTGATGCCCATTGCTTCTGTCGCAGTCGCGCCAGGGACGTCAATCGAGTGAAACTTGCCATCGCGAAACAGAAATCCGTGCTGATTGCTGGACGAGTCAAAATAAGACCCCACCACCATCCCGCCGTTATTAATTGCGTTCGGCAAAGTCAAAAGAGCACCGGGATACGCCAGATTCGCGTATTGGTAATTCACCGACATTTGCACTTGAGGCAGGGCGTTCCTCGAGAACACCCCCCCTACCAAGGCGGCGAGAATCAGCAGGTGGCATTTAGCGGTCATAATGTCTCCAAACTCCTCTGCATAAAGTGCGCAAGTTGCCTTGCAGCGGCAACTGACAACATTGACGTAGGTAGCTGCGGCTTTTCTGGGCGCAATGTGGCTTCATCTTTTGACAGTGTCCCCTGTCAGGACGGTTTAGCTACCTTGGACTCGTCCGGTCTGGTTCGAAACTGTGTGCAATCTCCTCCTCCATTCTCGTGCGCAAGAAATGGGGACTACACACACAACCTCTTCCTCAGTCGGGTCAGACCGGACGAATCTATTTGCAGCCGAATGTGCCCGTGACGTTGGTTCCCTGGGGGGCGTGTGAGACAGTCTTGGATTTGTGTAGTGAGCTTGTCGATCGTCTGCGCCTCCCTTCTATCTTCAGCACAGTCCGGAGCCGCCGGCACTTCCGGGGAAAATCCGCCAGCGCAGGGAGCGCAGGTGCCTTCTGCGCAGCAAAGTTCAACAACAACGCCGCCACAGGGAAATGGGCAGGCGACGCCTGCGAATACCGGAGATCCAGCAAAGCAGCTGCAGGTCTTCGTTTATCCAGCCAAAGGGCAGTCTCCCCAGCAGCAACAGTCTGAGGAACAGCAGTGTTTCCAGTGGGCACAGTCCGCAGCCGCAAATCAGCCACCGACTGAGACTGCTCAAGACTCCTCCTCGCAGAAGAAAGGAGCTCCTGTAGCAGGGGGAACCGCAAAAGGCGCTGCTGCCGGTGCCGCGATTGGCGCGATCGCAGGAGATGCAGGCCAAGGTGCTGCTATCGGAGCTACCGGAGGCGCAATGGCTGGAGCTCACAAAAGACGGCAGGCGAAAAAGCAGGCCAAAAAGGAAGAGCAAGAGCAACAAGCAGCCCAACAACAGCAGGGCACCGACGCTCTGCGCCGTGCGTTTGCAGCCTGTATGGAACCGAAGGGTTACTCAGTTAAGTAATCTTCCCTGATGAGTCAAAGAATTGCCAACCCGTCGCTACCAATCGCCGTGCTCCTTATATCGGCATTATTCGCACGACCGTTGCCAGCGCAGCACGTCGAGCTCGGTGGGTTTGTTGGCTACGGCCGACCCAACGTTCCTGGATTTCCCGAAAACGCTTTTGGTGCCGGCGGTCGGGTGAACATCAACTTGCACCGATTCTTGCAGGCTGAGTTTGAGACCGCGTATGACGTGAAGTACGCAAGTTTTGTGCTCGTTGCGTCGAGTGCTTCTGCCACCTTGACCAATAGCAGGCTTGGCATCCTGCACATGAACGGTGGTTTGAAGTTGCAGACCGCAGGCGGAAGCTTCTTTCTATTCTTTAAGGGTGGTGCCAACCGCTATGGACCCGAACAAACCATCCAGACTGTTGCGGGAACGCCGATCATTGTGACCACATCGACATCTTCGCTCCCGACGTTCACGGAAGGAGTCTTCTATCCCGGAGGGGGGATCGGGTTTCACGCAGGACCGCTTGGCATTCGAGTCGATGCCGGTGATGAGATCTACTGGGATTCCGGGACCCATCACAATTTCCGCCTAACTTTCGGGCCAACGATTCGCTTCTAAGGACCGGTTACCTCGGACATCGCCTCCCATAGGAAAACGTCACTTGCTCATTTCAGTCCGAATGTCCAGCTGAGCCCTGAACTTGTTCCATAGTCGCTGCCTGAAAACCCAACCGGAGGGCGGTTATCCCAATTACCATAAAACGATACATTCCATTTCAGATCACGGAGAAGCTTCACGTAGTAAGAAGCGTTAGTATTGAAACGAATGCGACCTGGATCTGACAAAGCCGGTAGCAGCATCGCGTTCACGGTGAGGTTCGTCTTGCTGAACTTGAAAAACTTCCCTTCAGCGTAAATCAACGCAGTGGCAACATTCTCCTGGTCGCGAGGTATGCCCAATGGCTGATAGTCGGTGCTCTGCCATGCTCCGCC
>DATNEX010000135.1:0-61458 GCA_035606605.1 Terriglobales bacterium | reverse complement strand
TCGGAGTTTCGCACCATGACCTCGAATTACAGCGCTGAGTATGGTCTATCCTCAGCCGGCACCATGAGCATGGTGGTCAGGTCAGGCACCAAGCAGCTACATGCCGGGGCGTGGTATTTCGGTCGAAACGATGTTCTCGATGCGCGCAACTATTTCAATCCCGCAGTTCAATCACCTTCGACGGTTCGTTTTCGGGCAACGATTACGCCGACTTTTTACTCGGTTATGCGCATCAGTATCAGGAATTCGCGATCAAATCTGCGGGGCAGTGGAACAGTACATCGCCGTCCGCTTACATCCAGGACAACTGGCGCGCGACCCATCGCCTCACTCTGAACCTAGGGTTGCGTTGGGACGGCATCCCGCATACCTATGAAGCGAATGGCAATATGGGCAATTTCTGTCCCAGCCTCTGGAATCCCGCTGCAGCAGCGGTTTTCGCAACGGATCCACTTACCGGTACGACCAACCACAATCTCATCTCTCCGTCCAGCCCAGGCCTTGGCACCAGCCCGGTGCCGGCGCTAGCTGGCATTCCGTTTTACCTAAACGGCATAGGAATCGCCGGGCGCAATGGAATCCCCAAGGGCTTAGTCGACAATACGTGGAACGCTTTCGGTCCACGCATCGGCTTTGCGTTGGATTTGACTGGAGCCGCCAAGACGGTTCTGCGAGGCGGCTTCGGCACCATGTATGAGCGAATTCAAGGCAATGACATGTACAACGCGGCGGCTAACAGTCCGTTTGATGTCAACCTGAACATCAACAATATTCTGCTTCAGGATCCGCACATAAATGCGTTGGCCGGTGGGGGGAACTTCTCGGGGACAAACACCATCCCGGTTTCAACCATCGTCGGATTGAACCGTCAATACAAAGTCCCGACCAGTTATCAGTACAGTTTTGGAATTCAGCAATCGCTGGGCCGGAACGCAGTTTGGTCCATCTCCTATGTCGGTAATCAGAATCGGTGGCAGAGTTATTCCCAAGAAATTAATCTTCCCCCGCAAAGCCAGCTGGCCAGTCTCGCAACCACCAAAGCTGGAACCAGTGGAACCCCGTTCAATGGCTTGGTTTCGTATCCCGGTTTCAGCAGCATCTTGTTAGCGTTTACCGGCTCTAACTCAAGCTACAACGCCCTGCAAACTGAGGTGCATGGCCGAGTTACGCGTGATCTTCAACTGCAGGCTGCTTACACTTACGCGAAAGCCACTGACCCGACGACCGGCAACTTGGGTGGTGGTGACAACTTCGATCTCGACAGAGTTTCTAATCCTTATGTTGGCTGGAAATATGATCACGGCCCCTCACCGTTTGACCGGAGGCACACCGCGTTGTGAACTTCGTCTACCAAATTCCTCTGCTCCGAAACAGCAGCAACCATCTCTTGAAGGCAACAGTTGGAGGGTGGGAATTGTCGGGGATCGTAACCGCCCAAACGGGCACCCCGCTCAATATCGGTTGCACTTCGACCTGCGGCGCGAGCTACGCCACCGTGGCCAACGTTTTTCCAGGCGGCGATGTTTTGGTTCGACCGGATCTTGCAGGGCCGGTATCCTATCCCAAAACGGTTAATGCTTGGTTCAGCGGGTCGTCATTTGCGGCTCCAGCGGCGGGAACCTGGGGCAATCTTGGCTTCAATGCTTTGCGCGGTCCAGGGCGACAAAACTGGAATCTCTCGCTCTTCAAAGAATTCACCCTCAACGAAGATCGAGGTAGCCGGTTGGAGTTCCGCGCTGAAAGCTTCAATACCTGGAACCACACGCAATTCGGAGGCCCCGGTCAGAACGGTGGCATCAGCACTAACCTGGGAGCTAGCAATTTTGGTGCAGTTACGGCGGCGTGGGACCCCAGAGTATTTCAGCTGGGTTTAGAACTAATCTACTAAGTTAGCTCCCTGGGTGATGACAGGGATTCGTCACAAACGCAACCAACTGACAGGAAGGGTAGTCTCACACTGACCACCCTCAGTTTTGCCCACCGCGCGAGGTTTTTTTCTTGACGTCGCCTTTAAACAGATTCATTGAACCCAAGTCGCCGACTAGTTAGTTTTTAGTTTTCATGCTTTGCAGCGCTCGTTGAAAAGCGTAATTCCGAACGTGAACTAGTCCCCGAAACGGTCGATGGATGTCTGCGATTGCTATTAGTGAAAGACCGATGAGTAGCGAGAGACAAAAGACCTCAACGGCTTGTAGCTTCCCATTCTCAATGCCTAATGTGCAGGCTGAAACGATCGTCAAGGCACCGCCCACGATCAGCACGCACCAAAGCACGTTTGGCAACCGAGTTGTGCTCTGCGATAACCTAGTTAGGCGGTACTGTGCAAGCGAACGCAATTCTGAGATCTCATGGTCCGCCGCTGTTTGCTCAGCCCCTAATGTAGATCGGACAGACATTACCGAGTTCCACATCTCAGAATTTACGGAATCGGTTTGCGTTGGCTCTTCGCCGCTGGCCATTTGCGGCCAGTCTCGATTGACGGCCGTCTCTGCATATTCCCGCGCTAACCGTTGCAGTTGCCCCCGCTGCGGCTCTGGAAGTCCTCCGGCCAGATGATAGATGTTTGCTACTGCATTTGCCTCATGATCCACATTTAGATCAGCTTCGCCATATTTCGTCCAGACAGTGTAGAGCATAAACCCCAGAATGACTGCATAGGTTGTTCCTAAAATGGTTAGTTGCCAGCCGATCAGATCGTTAGAATTCCGGCGCAGCCCCACAGGCCAGAGTTCGTTTAGTCCTACCATAATCAGCAGTGAACCAATTACCACTGCGGTGGCAACAAGAACGTTCTGGCTGACTGTCTCCATTGATTACCAGGCAACAGACAATCTCGAATGCCAAACGCGGTTGACGCATCTCGTCATGGATTGGGTCTTTATCGTCATTTCGGAATTTAATCTAAGGTCCTGACTCTCGTCGCGAGCAAAGATAAAGATGTGATCTTACTGGATGAGGCTGCCTGAAGCAGAGGGCCATGGCCTCCTGTGGGCACGAGCGACATCCCGTGGAGGGGAAGGCCGCTACCTTGAGCAGTGGCCTTCACGGTTTCGAAGCTCACAGGTGGTTTTGAAGCGAAGCCACGCCACTGCCCTAGGGTAGTAGACGCTTTCCACCGCTAGACGTTCGTTAGCCGCGAAGCACTACGGCTCATCTCGAAGCCAGAGGCTGAGACTGGGAGATCACAAAGACCGGGAAATGCGGGGAGACATTCACACCAGAGAAGCGGCGACCCTGAAAACCCAACGCGCGAGTCCCCCCCTGTAAGAATTGACAGGTTTGTTCCACATGTCTGCACCTTATTCTTGAAACCTCACACACAACAAAGTACCTCTGATGCCGCCTCGATGAAGAGCCGAGCCCCCTATCATCGAGGCGGTTCTTTTCTCAGCCCGAACAATCGTGAATGCTCAACAGACAGAGTCGTGGACCACGACCTTTGGCGTATCTTGACGCTTGGCCCAAGTATGTCTAGGCCTTTACCTTTTGAGGTGCAAGTAAAACCCCAAGACCACAAGGTGCAGTGCTCTTCCTAGTCTCCCCCAGTCCCTAAAGCTGCTGGAGCACCGCACCTTGTTGTTCAGCGTTCTAGCGCAGCGATTCAGCCAAGACTAGCAACTAGCAGATGCGCGGAGGTGCTCAAGAGAGTACTGGCCGTTATCTCCAGACAGCACACCTGGGTCCTGGTTCTCCTTCCTCTCATCGGACTGGCCCCGTTGGTTCTTACCTGTAAGACTTGCCAGGTGGAGTAAAAGCAGAGGCGTCTTAGTGTGTCGCTGATGGCGCAGGCCTCACGGGGGACTCCGGAGGTCTAACCAGCCGCTCTTGGGTCTTCCCTCCCCACCCGTTGGTTTCCAGGGGCAGCGAAAGAGGAGCCGCCTATTCACCGTGCCTCGTCTATGAGTACGAGATCGAATACGAACCCGCTCGATGACAAAGCTGCCTGGCATGCCCTGTCTCAAGTTGAGGTCGTCAAGCGACTTGCTACTAACTCTGAAAACGGTCTTGATCTGTCGGATGCCTCCGCCCGGCTCCAGCAATACGGCCCAAACCGCTTGCCGGAGGGCAGGAAGCAGGGACCGTTCACGAGGTTTTTCGCCCAGTTCAACAACATCCTGGTCTATGTGCTGCTCGCCGCCTGGTTCACCAAGCTGATGCTGAGCCTGTGGATTGATGCGGGAATCATCTTCGCGGTGGTTGTTCTCAATGCATTGCTGGGCTTCATTCAGGAGGGCAAGGCCGAGAAAGCCTTGGATTCAATCCGCAATATGTTGTCACCCGAGGCACGGACGATACGTGCCGGTGAGACCCGCATCATTAGCGCAGAGAAGGTCGTGCCGGGAGACATCGTGCTCGTCGAGTCGGGCGACAAGATTCCAGCCGACCTGCGGCTGGTCATCGCGAAGAATCTGCGGACCGAAGAGGCCGCCCTCACCGGAGAATCGGTACCGACGGAAAAGACAGTCGATGCGGTGTCCGTGAATGCGACGGTTGGAGATCGCGGGAGTATGGCATTTTCCGGCACGATGGTCGTTTCCGGCCGCGCGACCGGGGTGGTTGTTGCGACTGGTAAACATACCGAACTTGGCCGCATCAACCAGTTGCTCGCTGGCGTCAGCACCCTGGAAACACCCCTGTTGCGCCAGATCAAGAAATTTGGCTACACGATCACAGCGGTCATCGGAGTCGTCAGCATCCTCATCTTCGCCTATGGTCGATGGGTTAAGGGTATGGACTTTGTGACCCTCTTCCAGGCGGTCGTCAGCATCGCGGTAGCAACCATCCCGGAAGGGCTACCCGCACTGATCACAATCACAATGGCGGTCGGCGTACAACGCATGGCCCGGCGCAACGCCATCATCCGACGGTTGCCCGCGGTTGAAACTCTTGGCTCCGTATCGCGAATATGTTCGGACAAGACCGGCACCCTGACACTTATGGAAATGATGGTGGTGTCAGCCATTACCGCCGAGTCGGCGTATCAGGTCACGGGTGATGGGTATGCGCCGAAGGGCGAGATCGAGAAGGGCGGAATTCCTGCGGAAAAGGAATCAGTACTCTCGCTCATGGGGCGCGTCTCCTTGCTGTGCAACGACGCGCAGCTGGTTCAAACGGAAGGTTCCTGGAAGGTGGAAGGCGATCCGACAGAAGGGGCGCTCTTGCCCTTCGCGTTCAAGGTTGGTCTAAACCCGCAGGCTGAACAAATTGCGTTTCCACGACTCGACGCCATACCCTTCGAATCTGAACACAAGTTCATGGCCACGCTTCATAAGTCTTCGGGCGGCGAAGTACTGCTCGTCAAAGGCGCCCCAGAAGTAATCCTAAACCACTGCGATCGCCAGCAGACTGTCAACGGCCACCCGGCGCCGCTTGACCGCGAGCACTTTACTGAGGAAGCAGACAGGCTGGCCGCCCAAGGAGAACGGGTGCTGGCACTCGCTTGGCTTGAGAACCCGAACGCGAAAGCTGGTCGTCTCGATCCGAACGACCTGCCAGAAACTCTTATTATGCTCGGTCTGATCGGCCTCCTCGATCCCCCGCGTAAGGAGGCCATCGAGGCGGTAAGGGAATGTCACGGCGGCAACATCCGCGTCACCATGATTACCGGTGACCACAAGATCACAGCTGCGGCCATCGCCAGGATGCTCGGTATAGGCGACGGAAAGACGTCAACGTCGCAAACGCATTCCTGCAACGCAGCAGTGTCCATCTCTTCGCGTTTTTGCCCGGGCAAGCCCCGAGCATAAGCTTCGCCTGGTGCAGGCCATTCAGGCGAACAGCCAGATTGTGGCGATGACGGGTGACGGTGTGAACGATGCCCCTGCCCTTAAGAAGGGCTGATATTGGGGTTGCAATGGGCATCAAGGGCACCGAAGTTACGAAAGAAGCTGCTGAGATGATCCTGGCGGATGACAATTTCGCGTCGATCACCCAGGCGGTGAAGGAAGGGCGTACGGTTTACAACAACATCGAGAAGGCCTTGCTTTTCATATTGCCGACAAACGTCGCAGAAGCTCTAGTCATTGCGGTGGCAATCTTCTTTGGCTTCACCATGCCGATTACGGCGCCTCAGGTTCTTTGGATTAATATGGTCACCTCGGTCGCACTCGGCCTGGTAATCTCCTTTGAACCACACGAGATCGACGTGATGCGCCGGCCTCCGCGCACGATAGACCGCCAGATCGTGACGGGCTTTGGTATTTGGCGTATCTTGTTTGTCTCGCGCTTTTGGCCTACACGTTGTTGGCGTTCTTCTGGATAAAATCGCAGGGTGGATCAGACTCGCTCGCTCGGACCGTAGCAGTCAATGCTATTGCCATCGGTCAGGTCTTCTACCTGCTGAACAGCCGCTACTTGCTCGACTCATCGCTCTCTCTGAAGGCCCAGGCGGGCAACAGATATCTACCCCTTGGCATAGTTGCGGTCGTGGTCCTACAACTTGTTTTCACCTATGCAAGACCGTTTCAAGCGGTGTTCGGCAACGAAGCCATTCCACTTCGCATTTGGCCCTGGCTCCTCGTCGGCGGTTTGGTGTTCTTCCTAGTCGTAGAGACCGAGAAGTTTGTCATCCGTTCATCGGATTCACTGCGCAGGACCATCACAGCGGTGGAAGCTGGTCCATAAACCGGTCCGCTCTATCTCTCACGGGCCAGTGCGGTGCGCATTGTCGCCAGCTCCTTCTTCTTTTTCGCGTCGACTTTCGGGTATGTGAGATCGAGTTCCTCCACTGCTTCCACAATCGCGGCGGCGACCACAAGCCGTGTAAACCACTTGTTGTCGGCTGGCACCACGAACCAAGGGGCATGCTTCGACGCGGTGGCACGAATAGCTTTCTCGTATGCGGACATGTAGTCATCCCAGAACTTACGCTCATGCACATCCGAAACAGAGAACTTCCAGTTCTTCTCGGGAGTATCGAGCCGCTTCATAAAGCGTTTCTTTTGTTCCTTGCGCGACACCTGCAGGAAGAATTTGAGAATAATAATTCCCTGGCGAGTGAGGTAGCTCTCGAAGTTTGCTATATCTGCGAGCCGCTCATCCCATATCCGTTTTCCGATCAGCGGCTGGGGCAGATTCTGCTTCATCAGGATCTCCTCGTGCACGCGCACAATGAGAACCTCCTCGTAGTAGGAGCGGTTGAAGATCCCGATTCTCCCGCGCTCTGGCAAACATTTGCAATACCGCCACATGAAGTCATGGCTGAGATCTTCTTGCGAGGGCTGCTTGAAGGAAAAAACCTGGCAGCCTTGCGGATTCACGCCTGTCATCACGTGCTTGATCGTGCTGTCCTTGCCTGCTGCGTCCATTGCTTGAAACACGAGTAGGAGCGACCAGCGGTCCTGGGCGTAAAGCATGTCCTGCTCTTGTGCTAGCCACTGGGTGCCCTGTTGAAGGAGCTCGGACGCCTCTCCCTTGCGTAGCATCAGGCCGCAGGTATCGCTGGGATCATAGTTCTTTAGATCAAAGCCCTCGCCTTTCGTGATGCGGAACGGCTGAGTGTACTTCTGTGTACGATCAAGGATCTCTTTTCGTGGCATAGAGTTCTTTGGGTCCGAGGGCAAGACATTCCTGCGAATGTATCAACGAAGCAATGGTTAACAACCTTGCACTCTCAGTACGCGCTTCTCTCACGGGCTGGAACCGCGCTGCTTCACGCATCATCTTCATTCCGAGATCGAGTTGATCCGACCATGCCCTAGAGGGTCAACGCCGGTCATCAGAACCCTCGTTAGGATCGGTGTAGCAAAACCTGTGCAGTACTCCCGAGGACCCACTCCGCCCGCTTTTGGACTAAGCTGCCGCATCCAACCGATGTTTCGGAGGGGACGCCATGAACTCCGGGCCCACTCGGTCTTTTATGTCTCATCGTATGCACTAGCCTCATCGTCCAGGCGCCATCCAAGGATGTCATTCAACGAATCAAGTTCACTCGGATGACGGCCGGCCGACGTGGCCACTGATGCGTCAGCAACAGGGATCCCAGCTCTTAATCCCCATGTGCGGTTCGCCGCTGCGCAACGAGAATGCGCACAGGCATTGCATTTCAGATTGCCGAATAGTCAGGGCAGAGAGTAACTGACAAACTTGACAGGTTGTGGCCGTCCCAAGTATTTGGCAAGAATCGATTTCCTCGCAGCGATACTCTCCCGCGACTCGGTCTCTCGCTCGTGTGTGGGGGACAGCGCTGGGAACCCCCGTCGCGCATGCAAGGTTGATGTCACGCATGCCTACTGGGACAGTCTTCTTTCGATGCGGGGATCGGGTATGAGCCACATGATTGCGACAATGACATAGAACGCCCCAGCAATCCAGGGCCGCGCAAACGCGAGCGGAATTGCTGCCGCATAGATTGCGATTGAAATCTGGCCTTTCCTATCGCTTCCAATAGAATTCGCTAACGACGACCCGCGCCCGTGAAGTTTGATCAGTGCCTGTGTGAGAATGAAATAGGCGACGCCCGCCAACAGCAGCACCATGCCATACACCGCAACAGGCCACGACTCGAAATGATTCTCCCCCATCCAGGCCGTCGTGAATGGAATGAGCGACAGCCAGAAGAGCAAGTGCAGGTTGGCCCATAGCGTCGCGCCATTGACCCGCTGAGTTGCGTGCAGCAGGTGGTGATGATTGTTCCAGTAGATGCCAACATAAACGAAACTCAGAACGTAGCTGAGCAAGACGGGAATCAATGGTCTTAAGGCGGCGAGGCTCGTTCCGTGCGGCGACTTCATTTCCAGCACCATGATGGTGATGATGACTGCGAGAACACCGTCGCTGAAGGCTTCCAAGCGTCCCTTATTCATTTTTCATACTCGCAAGCACACGTTCACTTGCGATGCATCAGATCTTGCTCGGCAAGTGCGGAACCAGTGTAATCCGCGCGCTGTTGTTGCGGTGGGACATACTTGAAATTGGCGATGGCGTGGGCGAAAACTTGGTGTGCACCCGGCGCGTTTCTGCCCTTACGGGGTTTGTCGCCCAGTCCACTTGACAAACAAGTGAAACGTAGTAGTCTCCCTCTTAGAGAGACCACTTGGATGTCTAATAAAGAAAAGGAATCCATCCAGCTGCTGCAGGGGACCCTCGATCTCATCGTCTTGCGCACACTCCTGACGATGGGCCCACAACATGCCTATCAAATTGCCACACGTCTCCATCAGATCTCGGATCGCCTGCTCAACCTCAATCAGGGCACTCTCTATCCAGCGTTAGTGCGGCTGGAGCAGTACGGGTGGATCAGGGGAACATGGGGACGGACCGAGAGCAACCGTGAAGCCAAATACTACGAAATCACCAAGGCAGGGGAGAAAGCCTTAGGAGAAGAGACCCAGATGTGGAAAAGAATGTCGGCTCTAGTGGAACGGCTCTTGCTTGAGGAGTTTTGACCTTGAAGCACTTGAGACGCATCTTTCTGAAGTTTTATCAGGTTTTCGCCAACTCCAAAGTGGAAGCGGACCTGGCAAAAGAAATTGGCGCGCATCTAGCATTGCTCGAAGACGAATATCTGCGCCAGGGCATGCCCCCTGAAGATGCACGACGGGCAGCCAGAGTCGCCTACGGAGGGGTGGAGCAGGCAAAGCAACTGCATCGCGACGAGCGAGCGTTCCAAGGGCTGGAGCAGATTCTGCAAGACACTCGATATACCTTCCGCCTGCTGCGTAAATCTCCCGGTTTTACAGTGACGGCCATCCTGATGCTGGCGCTCGGCATCGGGGCGACGACGGCGATCTTTTCCATCTTTGAAGGGGTACTACTGCGTCCGCTGGGGTTCCCCGATCCGGAGCGTCTGGTCACCCTGGGAGATGTGCTGGAAGGCTCGCACTGCGAGTCCTGCGCTCACTCCAGCGTAACCGCTCCCGACATCCGAAATTACATGCGCGACACGCAAAGCTTTAGCCACCTGGGCGGCTATCGGCAAAGATTGTTTGAACTATCCGGTACGGGCGAACCGGCAGCGGTGAATGCGACGCGGATGAGCGGCGAGGTCTTTGCCGCGCTGGGAGTGGCCCCGCTACTGGGGCGCATTTTCACGCAACAGGAAGAAAACCAGCAAGTGGCGGTCCTGAGCTATGGCATGTGGCGGAACCGCTTCCACGGCGATGCGAACGTACTGGGGAGCACGATCACTCTCTACCGCAATCCCTATACCGTCATCGGCGTGATGCCGCGCGATTTCGAGTTTCCGCTCAATCCTGGGCATGTGAACCAGAGCGAGCTTTGGCTTCCGCTCAGCCTGCCGCCAGAGGAATTTACCGCAGGCGGCGCGGGATCGTGGAACTCTCGCATGGTGGGGCGCTTAAAGCCTGGCATCACTGTCGAGCACGCGCAGAGCGATGCCGAGCGAGTGGCCCGCGAGACCATGCGTGACTATCCGGCCTTCATGCGCAGTCTTCGCATTCACGCGGTGGTCACACCGCTGCAGGAAGATACGGTGGAGCAGGCGAGATCGCTGCTTCGCACCCTGCTCTTTGCGGTGGTCGTAGTTCTGCTGATCGCCTGTGCGAACCTGGCGGGGCTCCTGTTGGTACGTGCCATCCGCAGACGAAGAGAGATTGCGGTGCGGCTCGCCCTGGGTGCTCGCGCCGCCAGCTTACTCCGACAAGCCATCGTGGAAAGCATGGTCTTGAGTATCGCCGGTGGCGCGATAGGGCTGGCACTGGCGGCTGTCGCTCTGCGGGTGGGCGTGAGCTTGCTACCGCAGACACTCCCTCGTGTCAATCAGATTGTCTTGGACTGGCCGGTCATGCTCTTCGCGCTGGGACTGGCGCTGTTGACTGGCTTCCTTTGCGGATTGGCCCCAGCATTTGCCGCAATCAGGACGAGCGTGAATGAGACACTAAAAGAAGGCGGACGTACCGGCACCTCGGGCAGCGGCCATGCCAGGCTTCGCTCGGCGCTGGTAGTGTCGGAGATTGCCGTTGCGCTCACGCTGCTTACCGCCTCCGGCCTATTGCTGCGCAGCTTCGAAAAGATGCGCGATGTGAAATTGGGGTTCCGCCCCGAGAATACGTTGGCTGCGACCTACGTTCTGCCGCACCAGCAGTATCGAACGCAATCCACAATCGACGAATTCACGAAAACTCTCCTGAACGATCTAGGGCAGTTCCCTGGCGTGGAGGCCGTTGGCATCACTTCGTTTTTGCCTGCGGTCGGTAATAATTGGGGCATTGCTTTCACGATCGAGGGCTATGTTCCTCCCAAGGGCGCGGGGTTGAATATGGCGTCGATGTCGCTGGTAGAGGGCGACCCATTCCAAGCGCTGGGGGTTAGGGTGCTCCGCGGGCGCGTCTTTACCGAGTCGGACAATGTCGGCTCACAGTTGGTGGCTATCGTGAATCGCAAGATGGCCCAGCGCTACTGGCCGGGCCAGGACCCGATCGGCAGACGACTGCGCCGAGGCATGCCGGAAACCTCGACGCCATGGATGACGGTAGTGGGTGAGGTCGATGACGTGAAGCTGGGATCGCGCGATGCGGAGACGACGCCACAGGTATACCAGCCAGTAACACAGTCGGTCGCCAGTGAAGGGGTTTTGGCCTCGGCCGGGGAATTGAGTGCTACCGACGGCTGGATTGTTCTGCGCAGCCGTATGGCTCCGGAGCAGATGGAGGATTCGCTGCGCGCAACCGTGCGGAGAATTGACCCGAGATTGCCGCTCCACCAGCTGCAGACGATGGAGCACGCCATCTCGAAGAGCGAGGCGCCGCGGCGCTTCAATACCGTGCTGATTTCCTCGTTTGCTGTTGCTGCAGTGCTGCTCAGTGTTCTCGGGATCTACGGCGTGATTGCGTTCTCCGTGGCATTGCGCGAACAGGAAATGGCGTTGCGCCTGGCGCTTGGCTTCCAGCGCTCCGGAGTGATCCTGCTCATTCTGAGATCCGGCGCCGGGCTTGCGGCTGTTGGCTGTGGCTTGGGTTTGCTGGGCGCTGTGGCAGCATCCCGTTTGCTGCGTTCGTTTCTGTTCGAAGTGAGCCCGTTTGATCCGGGTGTGCTTGGACTTTCCGCGATCGGAATGCTGCTGCTGGCCTTGGCAGCCTCTGCACTACCCGCTAAACGTGCATCGAGCACGGATCCCATGCTGGCTCTGCGAGGCGAATAAGGGACAACAAGCCGAAGCCATGCCATTCTGACTCGTGCGAGGTTGTCCAAACGCTTTTCCTACCCCTCACTCACGACCCCGTATCACGATCTCGTCCAGAAAGGTCTCGACAGATCTCTCGATAGCGGAAACAGGAACCCCATTTCGTTGGCGGGCAACCGTAAAAAGAAAAAAAGCTACTCATTTTTGTTCATGAGTATTCTAAGAAACCAGGTGGGAACCATGAGCCGCAACCGGGTCGTCTTCCTGTGTGTATTTCTAACCTTCGGCTCAAACTTGCTGACCACCTGTGGAGGAGCAACTCGCCCAGCAACGGCAGTAGCGCCTCCACATCTTAGCCTTGCGCCTTTTGTGACCGGGCTAAACAATCCGCTTGGATTGGAGCAATCCGATGACGGTAGTGGACGATTCTTTGTCGTCGAGCAACGCGGACTGATTCGGATCATTCAGAACAGCTCCGTGCTTGCCACTCCGTTTCTTGACATCAGCAGCAAAGTTCACTTCGCGGGCGAGAGTGGATTGTTAGGAGTAACGTTCCATCCCAGCTATGCGCAGAACGGCCGTTTCTACGTGAACTATGTACGGATTGTGAACTCACAGCGCCAATCGACTATCGCCGAGTACAACGCCTTGCCTGCCAATCCCAACCGGGCCGATCCGGCAAGTGAGCGAATTCTGCTCACCGTCAATCAGCCCGCTTTTGATAATCACAAGGCGGGACAACTCGCTTTTGGAACGGACGGCTTTCTATATTTCGGCTTGGGTGATGGGGGCAGTAGTGGCGATCCCCTCGGCAACGGACAAAATACCCAAGTCTTGCTCGGCAAGCTGATGCGGATCGATGTCAACTCCACCACGGGAAACCTTCCTTACGCGATTCCCTCGGACAATCCGTTTGCAAATGGAGGCGGCCAGCCCGAAATATGGGCGTACGGCTTACGTAATCCTTGGCGCTTTTCCTTCGATCCTCCCAGTGGTCGTCTCTTTCTCGCCGATGTAGGTGAGGCATCGTGGGAAGAGGTCGACCTGATCGACAAAGGCGGCAACTATGGATGGAACCTCATGGAGGGCTCGCACTGCTTCGAACCACCGTCGGGGTGCAACTCGGCGGGCTTGATCCTGCCCATCACCGAGTATTCGCACGGGGAGGGACAAGCCGTTATCGGCGGTTTCGTGTATCACGGCAGCGCGATTCCCTCGTTGCAGGGGATCTACGTTTTTGGGGACTTTGTCGCGGGCAAAATATGGGGGCTACAGGAGAATTCCGGGAACTGGGGTCGCAACCTCCTGGCCAGCACTGGAAAAAATATCAGTGCGTTCGGGCGTGACCAGAACGGGGAACTCTACGCCGTCGACTTTAGCGGGGCTATCTGGAAGCTCATCGCCCAATAGTCCATGTTTATCCCACGGGGCTGGCAGAAATGTCAGTAGATTGAGAGACATACTGCGGAAACAATTCCGGTGTAATCGGGTCGGCGCCGGCAAAAGGATCTCAAGGATGACAAAGGGCCTGACTTGAATTCAACAAACCTTCCCCCGATAAGGCCAACGACCCGTAAGTTCGGCGATTCTGGAGTCTAGTATGTTCTCCCCTACGAAGATCACTTTCCTAGTTTTCCTGTGTTTCCCAATGGGCGCCACGGCTCAGGTGGAGAATGCTGGCTTTGTCACACCTAGTCTTACCGCGCACCATCTACCCCTCAGCTTTGAGGAAAACCGAGGTCAGGTCGCCTCGGAATATGACTACGTTTCACGAGGCCCCAATTACGCCTTGTTATTGAACCGTTCTTCGGCGACTCTTCTCTCCCACAGCAGCAATTCGCAGACCTCAATAAGCATGATTCGCATTCGATTTGTCGGTGCCGACCACGGAGCACCTCCTCGTCCTCTGAAGCGATTAGTAACGCACACCAACTATCTGATTGGCAACGATTCTCGCCGATGGAAGACGAATGTGCCGAACTACGCACGCATCGTTTATGAGGGACTGTATGCCGGAGTAGATCTTATTTATCACGGCAACGATGGCCAGTTTGAGTTCGACTTTTTGTTGCAACCTGGCGCCGATCCTGAAAGTATTCGCATCGCCGTCGAGGGTGCTAAGCCGACTCTGGGTGACGGACTCACTCTTACCAGCAACGGAACGAAAGTGATCATGAAAAAGCCTCACGTGTACCAGATGAAAGCCGGCCGCAAGCAGGTGGTAATGGCAAGGTACACGCTCGATGAGCGCGCGGAAATCGGGCTGGTAGTTCACAGTTACGATCGCACCGAGCCGTTGCTGATTGATCCAGTACTCTCATACTCCACGCTAGCGGGCGGCAGCAACCAGGAATTTGCCGGCGGGATCGCGGTTGATTCCTCCGGCCACACGTATATTGCCGGGTATACATTTTCAAAGGATTTGCCGACCACCGCAGGAGCGCTAGATCGAACCTGCGATCCGAGCCCAGGTTGCGCGACTTTCGGCGATGCTTTTGTGGCTAAACTCACGTCCCGAGGCACGCGCGTATGGGTCACATACCTTGGCGGGGACTTGGACGACAGCGCGCAGGGCGTGGCGGTGGATTTATCAGGTAATGTTTATGTGACTGGACATACAGAATCAGACGATTTTCCCGGATTGGCTCTGGATCCCGCTCCTAATGGCAGTACTCCTTCCTTTATATTCGTGACGAAAATCAATCCAAAGGGCACACAGATCCTCTACTCAGCCAGGTTCTGCTGGTCATGCGTGGTCAGCTCCATTGCCGTCAGTCGGGGAGGAGCAGCGTTCGTTGGGGGATTTACAGTCGGGAAGACGCTGCAAGGAACTGCAGGTGCTTTCCAACCGAGCCCGCCCAATTGTGCAGCCCCCGATGCGGATGTTAATCCGTGTCCGGAAGCACTGGTTGAGAAGCTGAATGCCGCGGGAGACGCAATTGTCTATGCCACGTATCTGGTCGGCACACTGAACAGCACCATCTCAGACATTGTCGTGGATAGCTCGGGCAATGCCTACATCACAGGGACAACCAATGCGACGGACTTTCCGACCACAGCCGGAAGCTTCATGCCGACCTACCGGGGAGGTCATTATGCGGCATTCCTCACGAAATTCAACTCGACCGGATCATCCCTGGTGTATTCGACATTCCTGACGGGTAGCTCCCCGGTCGCCCAGAGCTACGGATACGGGGTCGGCCTCGACAGCTCAAACAACGCCTACGTGGTGGGGGCTGCTAGCGGAGGGTTCCCCGTGACGGCTGGCGCATATCAAAGAGTAATGAAGGGAACGTGGGATGGTTTCGTCACGAAAGTAAACTCGGCCGGTTCCGGTTTGCGCTTCTCGACTCTGTTGGGTGGGACAAATAACGAAATTGCGACAGGCGTTGCGGTAACGCCCTCCGGAGTGGCATATGTGATCGGGGGCACCGCTTCGTCAGACTTTCCAACAACTATGACGGGCTTTCAACGGGTGCTCCGCGGCGCGAGTGATTACTTCGTGGCGAAGCTGGCATCAAGCGGCGATGCCCTGAGCTACTCGACCTATTTGGGTGGCAGCGGCACAGACGCCGACACCACACCGTTCATCTTTCCCTTTGCGAAATCGCGGATCACTCTGGGTCCCTTTGAGAACGCCTACGTGACGGGGACGACGAATTCGAAAGATTTCCCCACCACTCCGGGAGCGTTCTTAACGACCAATGCCGCGGGCGATCATGACGTCTTTGCGGCTCAGATTGCACCATCGTGCGCTCTGAATGCCGGAAACAGAACGGTGACGATTTGCAAGCCGGCTGATAACGCAATGGTGACGTCGCCCGTCACAATTATGGCAGGCACGACCGACAGCACGCCGGTCAAGCTGATCGAAGTCTACATTGACGGCTCGAAGGTATACCAAGCTCAACTATCGGCAATAATGGCCAGGTTAGCGCTGAGCACTGGGTTACACCGGATCACCGTTCAAGCGAATGACTACGTGAACCCGGCATTCAGGTCAACCGTCATGGTCAAGAGTGGGCCATGACCAGCCAATGGCGGCTCGGTCGCGAGGGGCTATTTGAAAAATTGAGGCCAGCGAGACCGGCCAGGAAGCGCCCCGTCGGCGTAGCAGCAACCATCTTTCCACGGCCATTTACCGCCGACTGAACAGGTCTTGCCGCGCTGAGTTGCGAATGGCGAGGACTGCCGGATGCTGCAGCTTCCGCTCGGCACTAATGGCATAAAACTGCGTTCGCACATCATTGGTTGCGCCTATCGTTCTCAGTCCTCTTTGTTTCCGAAGCTGGGCTGCGACCACCGACGGCAGTGGAAAGACACCTGCCCCGCTTTCTCCAAACGCTCGCAGTAGCGCGTAATCTTCGAATTCACCCAACACGGCGGGATGGATCCCTTTGGATTCGAACCAAAAATCGAGGTTTCGCCGGAAGGCAGTATTGTCAGTTGGCAAGAGCATGGGGGCGCCGTTGAGGGATTGCGGAAAATCGCGTCGGTAGCGAACTGCTGTTTTTCGTCCCACGGCAAAGGTGACCCCACATTCTCCAAGAAGATGGCTGTAGGCACGTATCTTCAGCGAGGGGTCCAGCGGGGAATCTGATAGCACGACATCGAGTTCATGAGTCGCCAGGCGAGCCAACAATTGGTCAGCAGTTGCCTCGCGGCAGACAATGCGAACCGACTCTCGCAGGTGCAGTGCCGGCTCCAGCAGTGTTTGGACCACGACCTTGGGCATAACATCAACAACACCGACATCCAGTCGCAAGGGACGGCCAATAGGACGGTTCTTCACAACGTCCATCAGTTCGCGGCCGAGCCCAAAAATATCCTCCGCATAACCGAACACCGTCCTCCCGATTTCGGTTAGAACCAGTCGACGCCCTGATCGGACGAGCAGTTTCTCTCCGAGTTGGCCTTCAAGCTGTTTCAGTTGAACGCTGATGGCGGGCGAGGAGACGCGCAACTGTTCGCTGGCTTTGTGAATGCTGCCGGCGCGAACGACAGTCCAAAAATAAAGGAGGTGATGATAATTCAGCCATTCCATTGAATCCTCTTTATTAAGGAAATGTTATCAAATACTTCCTTCTTATCTACTTTTATTAACGGTGGTCTGGGATTAGGGTGAGATCAGTCATGGCAAGGAGGACAGCCAGATGCAGGTTTCCGTTCATGTCAACGCTTCTGACGCTAGCAAGGCTCTCAACTCCTATGTAGATCGCCGATTACGGTTTGCACTCAGCCGCTTTGGGAACCGACTCGGACCGGTGACCGTGCAAATAGGAATAGACGGACCAGTGCAGACTCGGTGCCGAATTGCTGCCGAGCTTCTGCCGTCCGGCCGTGTGGCGGTCGAGGAGAGCGATGCCGATCTTTTCGCCGCTATCGATCGAGCAACGGGGAGGATCGGTCGTTTGTTTGGACGCGAGCTCGAAAGAGTTCGGCAAACGCGTGTCAGCCGCGAGTCAGTCCGGTTCGCGGCCTAACCAACTGCCGAACGTCGAACTCTATCCGAGGAACTCGGCACGACAGGCGGCGCCGACATGCTGGCCTATGCAGATTTACTTAGGAGGAAAAATCGTGAAAACGAAGAACATAGTACTAGCGGAAGCAGACTACATGCGCCTACGGCACTTAATCGAATCATCCAGGCGTTTGGGTCAACGTGATGCCGAGCATCTGGATGGCCTTGAGCAGGAACTGGAACGAGCGATTGTCGTAGGAGAGACTCCGAATGATGTGGTCACGATGAACTCCCGCGTCCGTGTGAGAGACATGAACAGTGGGCGTGAGGTTACTTATGAGATTGTGTTTCCGCCCCATGCGGATGTTGCGAAGAACCGCATCTCCGTCTTGGCGCCGATTGGGACGGGCCTGCTTGGCTATAGCATTGGCACGACCGTCGAATGGCAGGTGCCATCCGGCATCCGGCGTTTTCGCATTCTTGCGGTAGACCAACCGCAGGCTGTCAGTGCAGCCGCATAAATGATGAGTACAGAAAAGATCGCATTGAAACCTGCCTCCTGCCGGTGGGGCGTGTGGCCGCACCAGAGCTGAGCCGAGCGTAGGGTGACGGGCGACAACGCCGACCCTAGTTAGACAAAATGAGAAGGAGTAGGGAGGAATCATGGAAGTGTCGCACATCCTAGTCGCTGGTCTAACCGGAATGTCGGTCGCGCTCTTGGTCTGGGTGGAGATTCGGTCGCGACGCAACCGTGCCGCGCACCCACAGAACCCAGTTTCCGTTGGACCGCAAGAAGATCAGACAAAGAGATAAAGATCGAAGAAGATGATTTCGCGAATAATAAACCGCAAAGTCGCGAGAACCCCTCGGTGAGAATGCCTCGAAGGCCTTGGATTTCCGATGAATCGAGTGCCCGAGCCGGCTTAAATGATTGCCAACACTCTCTGCTCGAATGCTGAGAATTTCTGGAGAACTCCCAGCCGAGACATCACGAGCCCAAAGGTGCACTTGAGTTGAACGTCCTTAACCACACCCAATACTGGCTGGTGCCCAATTGTTTCCAGTCCGACCGATTGGCACCTGAGAGCCGCGGTTCAGTGGCGATCACGGCCTTGACTCCCTGTGCGGCAAAAATATTGAGAATTGTGTGCTGCGTCTCAAGCGGGGCAGTCCAGAATTCCTTGGCGTGGGTTAGATCGACTTCGCTGACCACTTCGACCCGAGCGATTCGTTCAATCCCCAAATCAAGGGCACTGAAGCTAATGCGTGCAACGCGATCGCCTGGCCGAACTCCCATGGATTCGAGTGCGGCGGCGGCGAGCGAATCCTGATCCGGTCCCTGGCCGATCTGGAAGTAGCGCTGGTGGGCCTGCTCTGCCAGGGGAAGCACCAGAACGACGGCGATGGTGAACATAATGGCAAAGACCAGTGGCCGGCCCAGCGCGCGTGGAATTTGCAGAGGCGCATTCAGCAACCCGCAGCAGAAGAGCAGCAAAAATGCTCCGACGTAACGCGGTTCAAAATGGATAGGCACGTACATGGCGCACCCGGCGATGCCAATAATGCAGAGTGGCCAGGTTCGGCGCAGACCCGCCAGCAATTGCTTTCGTTGAGTCGACTGAAGGCATAACGCCCATAGAATCCCGAGCAACGGGAGCAAAGGCTCGAACGTGAGCGTCAACTGCTTGAGATTCGCGATCGCCTCGCCGATTTGACGCCTGACCACAATGCGTGGTCGCACACCATCTATCCATTCCGATGGATCGAAGCGCAAAGGATGCGTGACCAGAGGCGCAATACGGAATGCGTATACCGGCGGCGAGTCAAAGAGCTTGGTTGGGGGATGAACGAACGTTCCTTTCCCCAGGCCAGGATTCTGAAAGTACCAGGCTGGTCCGGCGTGATCGACGTGCATCAAGTAGTTGAACGTGCCACTCTCGCCGAGCGTAAAGTGTCCTCGCGCCAGAGAAAGCGGAACGAAATAAAGGCTCGCTACAAGCAGGACAACACCAAAAGCAGCCGCGGCCATTCGAAGCGCCGGACGCCAACTTTTAACGAGGAATACGCTAACCGCAAGCAGGAGGACCGAAATCGGCAGCATAGGCGCTTTTGCCAGAACACCAATCCCGAGGATCAAGCCTAGCAAGATGTAATCGCCCCATCGGGCGGGTTTCCCGCGGACACTCAGCAGCAGCGCTGTCGCCAGATATAGGAAACCTGACATCAGCGTGTCCGGGCGTAACGTTCTAATCGCGATTGCGGAAAGAGAAGCCCAAAGAAATAACGAATAAACCAGAGACCTGTATGCCCACATGGGAAACTGAATTACCTGGTGGTTGGCAGGCTCTTCGACGCTTTCTACGATCGGGAAGAACTGCTTCAGGAAAAGCTCAAAGCAGACGAACGCAAAAACAAAGAACAGAATATTGAACAAGTGGGCGGCTACAATTTCATGGGAGCGGGAAATGCCAAACACCCAGCGCAGCACTCCGAGGCATAACGGATAGAGCGGGCTCCAAACTCCATTGATAAGGCGGTGCCAGTCGCCCCCGGGCAAAGCGCCGTCACTCACGTCGAGATAGCAAATGGCGTCCGCGGTGTTCTGGTAACGAAATACCCAGGCCTGCGCGACGGCCAAGGTCAAGCCCAAAACCCAAAAGAAAAGTCGCACAGGCCAGACGGAGCAATGCGACGCTTGCTCCTGTAGGGTCGGCGTCTCAGACTCGACAATCAAACGACACCTTCGCTGACGACGCTCTTGGTTCCACCATTTGGAATTCCCCGCATGGAAAACAACGACCAACTACATGTCGTCCATATGTCGAACACCTGAGATTATCGATTGTGAACCTGAAAATTGCCTGAAGGCAGCTCTGGGTTGGTAAACAGATCTTTCGCGTGATTCGTCAGCGGATGAGAATTCTCGTCGTTGTCTACGAGCAGTTGGCAATTGCTTTGCGTGTGCTCTTCTTAGTTGGACGCTATTGTGCTGAACGTGATGATTCCGAGGTTGTTCGGAGGTTTCGTCGAGTGGAAATGAACACTGATCATCATGTTGACCGCTAGAGACGGGGTTCGGGACATTGCAGGTTTCGACCTTGGGATCGACGACGACTTAACCTAGCCATTTTCCTTCGTCGAACTTCTGAGTCGACTCCGAGCTATAACACGCCGCATGTGATGCGAGAGACGGACACTCGGAGGATACGAGGTGGAGGGTTGAAGAGCTCCGGGAAGGCTTCGACGGAGACCAGACTTGCGTCCAGAGAGCGACCTTCTGCAACTATCCGATCGGGAAGGTCGATGCAACCCACCATCGCGGGCGCTACTCGTGTCGCAACGACACGATGGGATCGACTCTGGTTGCCCGTCGCGCGGGTAAGTAACAAGCCAAGCCCGAGACCATCGCGAGCAGCATGCTTACTCCGAGAAAAGTGGCAGGGTCACGCGCGTCAATGCCGTAGAGCAGGCTCGCGACCGATTGCGACGCAAGCAGCGCCACAAATATTCCAATCAGGCCACCAATCGCCGTAAGCCGCAAGCCCTGGCTGAGGACCAGCATCAGAATATCGCTACGCTGCCCCCCAAGCGCCATGCGAATGCCGATTTCGTGCGTGCGTCGCGCCACTATGTATGAGAGTACGCCGTAGAGCCCGAGCGCCGCCATCAGCGCTGCGAGCAATGCGAGAGAGACCGACAGGGTGGCGACTAGCCGAGCATTGAACATGGAATCGCTGATCTGCGCGGCGATCGCGCGCATGTCATTAACCGGGAGATTGGGGTCAAGCCGCTTCACAGCCGAACGAAGTGTCGCGGCCAGAGGCTCCGGCTCCTGCTCGGTGCGGACGTAAAACGTGAGAGCGCCAAGATGCGGATTCTGCGAGTACGGCATGTACATGAACGGCTCAACCTCGCTTCGCGCGTCGTCCCATTTGCTGTTCGCGGCGATGCCAACGATCTCGATATCGGGATGAACATTGGCCCCGGCGCCTCGCGCGATGTGCAGACCGATCGGACTGCGTCCAGCGAAGAACCGCTGCGCCAGCTTTTCGTTGATGATGCAAACCTTCGGACTCGTCAGGTTGTCAGCTTCAGTGAATTCCCTTCCCGCCACGAACGGAATGCCGAGAGTCGCGAAGTAATTCGGGCCGATATATGTCGCGTCCACATTGGTGTTTTCGTCGTGCGTCATTGGGTAACCCTGCGGCGTAATGTTAAACCCCATGTCGTCGCCCGCGAACATTCGAATGGTAGAAATGGTGACCGAGCCGACGCCGGGCAGTCCGGCAATTTCGCGCCGCGCTGCGTCCGCAAATTGCTGCGTCTGGGCGGGCGTATTCCCGTTCAAATCCGGCGAAACCGAAAATTGCAGCACATGGTCGGCAGTCAGGCCGAGACTAGCGTGTTCAAGGTTCGCGAGAGTACGCGCGAAGAGTCCCGCCCCAGCCAGAAGCACCGCTGTGAGGGAGACTTGGGCCACACTCAAGGCTTTGCGCAGCCAAACACCGGAACGTCCTTCGGATACTCTTGGGCCCTGCTCTTTTAGATCAGAATGCACATGCACGGCCGTCGAGCGCAACGCCGGAGCGAGGCCGAAGAGGATGGTGGTTGCAAGCGTCAGCGCGATGGCAAACCAGAGCACGCGATAATCGAGGCTACTCTCAAGGCCAAGTATGCCCTGGCCGGGCGGGATGGCGTGAACCATCGCGTTTATGCCCCACGAAGCCAGCGCAATTCCCGCAGCGCCTCCGGCAATGCCAAGCAGCAAACTCTCTGTGAGCAGCTGGCGAATCAGCCGGGCACGCCCGGCACCCATCGCCAGGCGTATAGCCACTTCGCGCTGCCGTGCTTCCCCGCGCACCACCAGCAATCCCGCTAGATTCGCGCAAGCAATCAGGAGCACCAAACCGACCATGCTCATCAGCACCAGCAGCGGCTCTTCTGCATCCTGCTGTAAGACCAGGCGGCCGTGTGAGCCGCTTATGAGCAGCAGGGGCTTGGAGGTGTATCTTTTCAAGCTTTCAGAGGTAAACCCGCCGCGTACCTTAACGTCCTCTTCGAGAAGCGCAGCATAAATTGGTTGCAGCCAGGCGTGCGCCTGCCCGCGAGTGATGCCAGGCCTGAGCCGGCCGACCACGGGCAGCCAAAAATCGTCACGCGCCTCAAGCCGATGGCCTTCTGTCGGCATCATCTGGGATTTCATGGTCAGGGGAATGAAGATGTCCGGCGCCTCGCCGATCTGGATTCCGCCGAATCCTGTGCGCGCCACACCGAGCACGGTGAGCGGAACCCCATTTACCACCAGGGGCTGATTCACGATGGAAGGATCGGCCCCGAATTGCCGCGACCAGTACCCATAGCTGAGCACCGCTACGGTATTCGCACCTGGCGCGGCTTCATCATTCGCAGTCAACACGCGGCCCAGTGCAGGTTGGATTTCGAGCGTCTGAAAATAATTTCCACTCACTAGTACACCATGCGCGCTCTGGGTCGCGCCGTGCCCGGAAACATTGATCTCGATGCCGCGGTATGCCAGCAAACCAGAAAAAAAAGGCGCCTGCTCGCGCAGGGCTTTGTACATAGGATAGGAAAACGACTGCGCGCAGTTATCAATATCGGACCAGCAATGACCGTTCTGTGGCCCAGGCGAGCGTAGGACCACGAGCTGTTGCGGGTCAGGCACGGGCAACGTACGCAGAAGAATTTGGTCCGTTAGCGAAAAAATCGCCGTGTTAGCACCAATTCCGAGCGCTAATGAGAGAACCGATACGCAAGTGAAGACAGGGCTTCTGAGAAGGCCGCGCATTCCATAACGAAGATCTTGAAGTAGTGTGCTCATTACGTCCTCACTCATATCTCAGTGCCACCATGGGGTCGACTTTGGCCGCGCGGCGCGCGGGCAACCAACAGGCAGTTGCCGCAGCTCCCGCAACTAAGCCAATTGCCACGACGAACGAAGTAGCGCCATTCGAGCCCAATTCCGGGGTCATCCCGCGCAGCACTCGCAGCAGAACCGTCGTTAAGCCAACGCCAATGACCATGCCAAAACTAACGGCGGCAAACCCTTGTCGAAAAATCAAAATGCGCACCAAGCCAGGGCTTGCGCCTAACGCGATCCGCAACCCTATTTCCTGCGTTCGACGAGAGGTGGTGAATGACACGACTCCATAAACTCCTGCTGCAGCCATGAACAATGCGAGGATTGCCGTAGCCGAAAGCAGAATCATGATGAATCGGCGATCCGCTATCGACTCACCAATGAAGGCGCGCATGGATGCACTGAGAAAAACTGGCTGCATCGGGTCTACTGAGGCGATCGCCCGCCGAATCGCCTGGTCAAGACCTGCAACCGGACGATCGGTCCTAACCACTAAAAAGATTGCCTTCTCCAGTGCCCGTGCCGCGAGGTAGACGTTCAGGTCCGGCGCACCATCCATGGTTCGGTGCCGGATCGTGGAAACCACGCCAACAACTTGCTTCCAGTTATTCGGTTGTTCGGGCGAGCAGTAAACGCAGAGTCGCTTGCCAATAGCGATTTGCCCAGGCCATAAATGCTCTGCGGCTAGATCGCTGACGATGGCTGTGTCGCTCGACTCGCTCATATCCCGCGCGGTAAACCATCGCCCCTGAAGCAAGCGAACTCCCATCGTCTGCAAATATTGGGAGCTCACGACGTCGATTTCCGCAAGGGGTTGGGTATCTGTCTGAACGGCTTGTGACTCGGTTGTAGCTACGAGGCCGCCGTGGTTCTCGCCGCTAAACGGTGACGCATCGACCGTACCAGCGCTGACTACTCCAGGAATGTCGCGAACGGCATCTAGAAAGTGGCGGTAGGTAACTCCCCATTGCCGATCGGACGCTGCCCGCAATGGAGCGATGACAGAGACGACGATGTGGTCAGTTTCAAAGCCGGGATCCGTGCGCAACAACTTGATGAACCTGCCGGTGAGTTGTGCCCCAATCACCACCAGAGCAATAGCCAACGCGACTTCGGAAATTACCAAGACATTTTGTAGCCGGTCGCTTCGGCTGGGGAGCGTGCTTGCCTGATTTTCGCGAACGGAGATTGGAGCAAATGCAGCCCGAAAGGCCGGCGCCATACCAAACAAAACGCCGTTAACCAGCGCTATGGCAACGGCAAAGACAAAAACAAACCAATCTGCCCGAGCAGCAGCGAGTCGCGGAATGCTAACGGGAGCCAATGCCGGCAAGGCTTTCCACGCAATTGCTGCCAGAAGGTAACCGCCGATTCCTCCCAGAAGGGCCAGAGCACAACTCTCTAGCAGCAATTGTCGAACGATGCGGCCGTTACTTGCGCCGACTGCAATTCGGATTGCGAACTCCCGCTGACGCGCGCCAGCTCGCGCCAAGAGAAGATTGGCGACATTCGCGCATCCGATCAGCAAGAAGAGAAATGCCCCACCCTGGACTAACCAAAGTGATTTCGCGGCATTGCCCAACATGCGATCGCGCACTAGACCGAGCCGCAAGGTTCGATCACGGTTTGTGGCAGGAAAATCTTGCTCCAGCGCAGAGTTGATGCTCGCAAGATCATCTTGAGCTTCATGCAAAGAGACGCCCGGCCCAAGTCTCGCAACAACCCCGAGAGCGCCTTCCTGATTGGTTGGCTCACGACCCCGCTGACGTCGCATTGGAGTCCAAAACTCCACGTACGGAGTTGGCGTGTGCGCCGCGGCACGTCGCAATGGAAAATTGAATTCCGGACGCATAACGCCAATGATCTGGCAATCATGACCGTCAACATGCACACTGCGGCCGACGATTGTGCGATCCGCGTTGAATCTGCGTGCCCAGAGCCCATAACTCAAGATCATTTCATTTGCGTGGCCGGGCTGGTCTTCTTCCGGCAAGATGTTGCGGCCGAGCATGGGCTTTACGCCGAGCGTGGGGAACAGATTGGCTGAGACACTCAGGCCATAAAGCGCTTCGGGCGGGATTGGGCCGTCGCCGGCGAGATCGAAGATCACGTTGCCGTAAACCGCAACCGACGCAAGCGTCCGAGTGCGTTGAGCAATCTCCTGAGCATCGTTCCAGAATCCCCAGTCGACGATGGACGGTTCCGACCTATTGCCGAACTCCGTTCTGATTTGCACAAGCCGTTCGGGATGAGCGTAGGGAAATGGCGCGATGAGCACCGCTTTAATCGCCGTAAACACAACCGACGTGGCGGCTACGCTGAGCGCGATGGAGATGACAGCGATGACGGTTGTTGACGGAGTTCGCTTGAGAAGGCGAAAGGCGAGTCGAATATCCTGAAAAATTCCCATTTCTCTACTCGTACTTCAGCGCCACCATGGGCTCGACTCGAGAGGCGCGCCACGCTGGGAGAGCGGCTGAAGGCACAGCAAATACAGTCAATGCGAGCAGCACCCCGGCATAAGTGGTCACGTCGGGGGCTTTGAGCTCGAACAGCATGCTGGAGATCAGTTTCCCGTTCGCGGCGGCAAGAGGGAATCCCATATCGACGACGCTGAACAAGGCAGTGTTCGCGCCGGCAGTAAATCCCCGGCTCTTGCGGAGTTGGCGCACTGCATGACGAAGATCGCGTAGTAGTCCAGTCATGCTTCGTCACTCATATCGAATGGAAGGGTAGCACCTTGGCGTCCACTCTTTTGCCCCGTGATGACTAGCTATTGTTTTGATTGGGGGGGTACTCAGATGTGGAAGTGTCCGAGATTGGGCTGTCACCGTCCAAAACCGGACATTCGCGCGGAAAACCTCGATGGCATGACCTGTGTTTCTCTGCTGATACCCAAAGCCTGCAACCCTGACATTGAGGGACAACCAAGCTGCATTAGTCGAAAATCCGTCAGGAGAGTTAACCAAATTAGGATTTCCAAGATAGATGTGAGTCCAGAAAAGGCAAACGACACTTCCCTTCCAGCACAGTGGCGTTCTTGGTTTTGGGGGGCGGATTTGGAACGCGAACCTTTTGGGTTATGAGCCCAGAGCGCATCGTAATTTCAACAACTTACAAGACGCGGGTGGCTACTTAAGTACGTCGTAAGAAACGGTTGGGAATGACTATTGGACAGTTGAATTTTTGGCCTTCGCCCCTTCACTTGTCAGTCTCGGCTAAATCGGCAGCTCCTGTTTATATCTCGCTGAACACCCGTTTTCACCTTAAGAGGCAACCCTCATAAAGAGAGCTGGAGTGAAGCAATTCTAAGCTCTAGAATCCCTAGAAACCGGAGGTGGGAATGCATTGGACAGCAGGGCAAATCTCGGTGTGTATTATCGGCGCCCTTCACTTAGGATTCATGGTCGGTGAGCTTTTACCGTGGGGACGACCAAAAATCATGGTTCGTGTAGTGCACAAATGGCCCGAGCCATTACACCTCTCGCACAAGCAAACGCATTTTGTTGCCATGGTTGTTCACAACGCTGGAATCTATAACGGGATTGTAGCTGCCGGGTTGTTTGCGTCGGTTTACGCCGGTCCAGGCGCCTTTCCCGTACAGATCGCATTGCTGGCAGGTGGGGTCGTCGCTGGCCTATTTGGAGCAAAGACGTTAACTCCTTTAACGATTGGACAGGCTCTTGTCGGCGCTATTGCTCTGGTTTTAGTCGTATTTTGTCGGTAGTCCTGTTGCAAGCGAATTTGGCGTTGCTAACTCGCTGGCGTAAATCCCTGGCGTAGATCCGTTGATACCACCCCCGTGGTTGCACACCCTTTTTGCCTGGCGTGGCCGGAGGTGAGCCCATGGATTCAATTTCCCGCAGGATAGTCTCGAATGAGGTCGGTCGAGCACTGTATCGAAATACTCTGCCGCTGAATTTCCGATCCGATGTGAGCTAGGAAGAACCGTCAAAATTCGGGAGGGTGGGTACACGCCTGTCGTTCGCGTGCTTAGCAATGCAGATCGTGAGATGGAAATCAAGCAGCGAATGGAAGTGAGAAGGCACGATCCGTTATTCTCACAGAGCTTCCCCAACGATCCGAAGATCCGCTTAGCCTGTCAACGGATCGATCTGGTCGAAACGGAGGTTGCTGCTTCCCTGGCCTCGTCCGGTTTCGCGACTGCGGCCGATCCAGACATAGGTACGGCCATTGAACCATCGGGTCCGCTGCCATCTTCGCATGATCAGAGAACCGGAGTTCGGAACTTCTTCCTCGTTGACGTAGTAGGGAGGAGGGACCTCATTGAGCATGACGCCCTTGGCCTTGATCACATCTCTGGGAGGGGACCCCAGCTTTGGCATCGCCGCCCGTTGGAACTGAATGTCTTGTACACTGCCCGGCCTGTGGACGGGGAGAAACGGAATCCAGTTTTCCGGAACCGCAGTCCCAAGTACATAACGAATGCTTGCGGTGGATCCGACGATGGGTGGCGGTTGCACGCCGGTTGTGTCGGCAGCGTCGTTGCCGTTGATGCCCATGCCGGTGGCATCGGGTATCCAGTCTTCCACGGCCCAAACCATGTTGGCCATCTCGTCGCGTAGAAAGTTCACCTGCTCGATCGGCTCGCTCTCCAGACTCTGCGTGAGTGCCGCCGGCAAGAAGAATTGGCGGTTATAGCTGCCCACCTCGCCTTTATTGCTGAGGTTGAACATGCTCCAATGTTGCCAGTTGTTATCGTCGCCCTCGTCCGCGGCCTGGATCAAGGTGCGGTCACCGAATACGTCCGTGATGACCAGATCCCTGATTTCGCACAATGTGTTTACCTGCATCGAGTACGGGATCACGAACCAGTCGTTGCCATAAATCAGACCAAGCTCGGCAAATATCAGCAGCAGTTGATCGGTCGTTTTGGCGTTGAGGGTGCCGAAATTGATCTGGCGGTCTTCCATTTCCCAAAAGCGTGGATTCGGCATTCCTTTAAAGCTGGCAGCTGCCGGGAGGAAAGAAATCGGTTTTTCCGGAACGAGCGGCGGCGGCGGGAAGTCTGTCGCGATCTTTTGTCCGTTGGGATCGACTTCGAACGAATACCAGTCGAGTCTGCCCTCGTGATAGCGGCTTGCGTCCAATACGAACTGAGCTTGGTCTGATTGCGGAGCCGCGGCGGTAAACCGATACGTCAAGCGTTGCGGGTCCCATGCGTTGTCAGCCTTATCATGCGGCTGAGCGTATTGACGAACCATCCATTGCGTGAGTTGACCGGCAAAGCTGGCGATAGCGACCTGGTCGCCTGGATCAATGCCCACATCTGCGTTGAGAGAGCCATTCGCAACGGACTTCAGCAACTGTTCGCCGTCGAAGTCGCGGGTCTTTGTGGCGACATAGAGATTGAGGCCGTCGACCTGGCCGCGGAAACTATCTTCCTGATTCTGTGGGAACTTGAACGCCGCCAAATATTTGGACGCATACTTGGCACGCAACGCGGGGGTGTGAAGCCTGAGGAAATAGTGGGCGATCTGCACTCTCAGAGCATGCGTGTAAGGAACGCTCTCGCGCTCGACAATGGTTTCCAGAGGAAGACTCAAATCGTAGGAACGTCCCGGAGAACCCTGCAGTGAGATGCGATCCACGTGAGTCTGGGCGGTCAGCAGGCGCGCGTCGATGGCAGAACCAGCATCCTCGGCCTCGAATTCACCCATCTGCCACTGGCGGGTCAACATCCACAAAGGGTCGCGGATTTCTGCTCGAAGACTTCGCGTAAAGTCTTCGGTACGCGCCCGCGGCTCCAGGCGGTTGTAGGCGGTGATCCCGGGGTCGCGATAGGCCTCAAGCAACAAGCTGGGACCGGACTTATCGCTGGCCTGGAAAACGTTCTGCAGTAGGGTTGCCATCGATCATCATCCTTTAAGCGCGGCGGCGGAGAGCGTAGTCACCATGTCGCTGACGAACTTGATGTTGAACAAATAGTCCAGCGAGATTCCGTTGCGGCTTGTGTTGAACTCCGAGATTGTGGGAGGCAGGAGGGTGGCGAATCCTCCCAAGGTGTCGATCATATCGGGTTCGACGGCTCGCAATTTGGCGCGTTCCATGGTGTCAAGCACAGTGTTGGCCAGGTCATCCCACTGCCACTTACCCGTAATCTGCGGTGTGACGGCCAACAGGATGGCCGACGGAGGCGCGCTGTTGGGCTGATCGTAGTTAAAGGCGATCCCCGAGACCTCTTCTTTTTGTGGAAGCGTTTCGGTCCATTCATCAATGAGGAGGCCGATTTGAGTTCCCGACGGCTTGAAGCCCTGCGGCAGACACTGCAACACTGCGATAGTGTCGTGGACGATTGCAGTCCCTTCGGGAAACTCGATCGCGAGCCAGGTGTCCTGATCCCGAAATGGAAGTTGTAGCGGGCTGCAAGGCGGGACATCATGGTTGAATGTCTCGCTTAACATCAGCACGGTACCCAGGTTGTGCATGTTGGGTCGTACCAGGGAGACTCCATGTAGCCACTCTTCGACGGGCAGCGGCACATTCATGGTCTCGCGGGCGTACTTGAGTAACTGATCACGGTTAGCATCTGCCTGGCTGACGTCGGCGGGATCGGTTAATGCGAACTGCGGCAGCAAGACAAAATCTTCTCCGAGAAATGCCCTTGCCATCGCGGTGAGTTGGCCCAACTGTTGCGGGGCCTTGGCCCCGGCGGCATTCACCAGCCCCAGTTTGTCGTCATAGGCCGACTTCACGGTCTCATACCGGTCATGCAATGACTTAGCCTGGGAGACCAATGAAGAGCGCTCGGTATCGCCAAATCCTGTGGCGGAGAGTGGAAAGGCGTGCGGCACTCCCGCACCGGCAATGTCGAAAAGCCGCTGTCGCAGGAGTTCGACTGCCGTTTGGGTCTGCAGAGTATCGGCGTCGACGGCGGCCGTATCCAAATCCGCAAACAAGCCGTCAAACTCCGCCCGGATGTCGGCTACCCGTGACTTCAACTCGGCGGTGTCGATGTTTCCGGGATTGTCGGAGGGCTGGGCGACAGTCTTTGATGCGGGGGCAAAATCCTGGGCTTGCAGAGGACGCGCCTTGCCAATGGTTTCGCGGATTGCGTTGGCGAAGGGCAGAATTTCGGCGAACGAGCGATCAGCCGGGCCGCCGGCTCCCTTGTTCGTAAACTCGATCTGAACGATGGTGCCGTCGGAAAGGGAGAAAGAGCGAGCAAACTGATGACGCACCCGGCTCTCGATTTCAGAATATCCGGTGGCGTCGACTTTCTTCCGGATCAGATAGACAAAGTCGAGCGGCTGCACCTCGAGATCGGCAAGCCTTACCGCACCCTGGATGGGGTTGCCGCCACCATCTAATAATGTGATGCCTTTTGCGTCCACTGCCCGAACCATGCACTTGATGGATGTCGGATCGCCGATCATGGCGCCCGCCCAATTGTTTAATGCAGGCTCGGTTCGGGCACGACGCGTCAACGCAATCGCTGGCCATGGGTTCGCCGAGACACCAGGATCGAATTGCAATGTGACACGGTTGGTAAAGCTCAGATCGGTGCCGCGCGACGAGTTGATAACCTCGATCTCGACCGGAAGCTGGCCTCCGGATACCGCCTGCATGACCGCTGCGGCACGGTCGAAGTTGCCCAGAGCCAACTGGTAGGCGCACTCCGCGGTCAAAACGTCGCGGAGCGCGTCAAGCGCGTTCTCCAGGTTCAGCTTCTCCGTCTTGATGGCATTGACCTGATCGTTGTCGAGCGGCGGCATATCGGTGATTCCATAGGGAAAGGCCGCTGTCGATTGCGCTAGATCAAGCCCATTTGTGACGGAGAAATCGTCGATTACCTCGGCGGGTTCCGAGTCGAACCCCTGTCGCGGAATCTTGGTGCGCTTTATTGGAAATCCCGCACGGAAGACCGGCTTGAGTTGATCGAGAATGACGGGAGCGACCGGACGCGTGGTCCAATCGTGTAAACCGCGCTCGAACAGGTAGCCCAGCAATACTTCGAGTGGTTGGCCATTGCGGACTCCGTCAATCAGGTCCTTGGCGCGGCGCACGCGATCGGAGGACAAATTTACGGCCAGCTTGGCTCGATCCGTGGGGGAGCTGTGCGTTAGATATCCGTTTCGCAGGATCGCGGCGGCCGTCGCATGATTCAGCGACGGCGTGTGGACATAGCCGCCGTTCCTGGGATTTAAATAAAGATTATCCTTGCCTTCGTGCAGCTCGGTGGGCAGCACGTCCTCAGGAATTTTCCTCCCCTTGTCGGGGTTCGCCTGAACATTCTCGAGATAGCCATAGCTTCCGATATAGATCCCGGTGCGGCGGGTTTGCTGTTGGACATCCAGCTGACGTTGCTGGCGGACTCGCCGGTCAAAGAGCGCAGTTTGCCACGAGTCGAGCCGGTAGTTCAGGGTATCAATGTGTTCGGCGAGCAGCCGCTCCAGGCGTGCGGTCGGCAGACTGCTCAGCGTCTGGAGCGCATCTTTGGCCTGATTGATATAGCGGCCAATATCTAGCAATTTGAAGCGGTCGAGCTGCACGTAGCTGAGCAGAGGCCGGTCTGAGGCTTCGGCCGGAATGACTCGATTGGCCGAGGCGCGAAATACCTCCCAATGCGATATATCCGGCTGGCTGCTCATGTTCATAAACTTCCGGCTACGGACCAACTCGTCGGCCACGATGTCCTGGCCGGCAAACAGAAAATAAATGCTGTTGCCGGCTTCGAGCAGCAACGCATTGCGCAGCATCAGGTAAAGAAGCGAGTTGGGCTTGGTCACGCCGGTTCCGAAGTCTTCGTGCTCGAGCTTGTCGGTGTCAGAGGAGTTATCGAACAGCCAATTGATGTAGTTCTTGCCCGTACCAGTGTCGTAGGCCTTTAGGCCGCGATCCTCAGACAGCGGAAGGGGTTCGATCAGGTTCTGATTGTCGAGTCTGGTCTGATAGTGCTGGTAAATCAGCTGAAATAACAAAGGGAGCGGCTTGGGCGTTCCGTCGGCACGCTGGGTCTGGTACCCGAAACTCAGCAGAAATTGGCGGCCCAAAAAGGCTTCGAACATCGCCGCAAGAACGTCGCCAAAATACTTTCCGTTTAGTTGGAACTGTTCGAGATTGCGAAGGTAATCATAGCTGTAGCCGACGCGATGATAATAGTCTGCAGATGTCGGCTGAAGACCCAGGACGTTCATGAGATTTGCGGCTGCGCTACCCGACTTGGTGATGTGGCCGAGGCCGGGCTTGAACGTTTCCCACTGTGCCTGAAGGTTCGCCAGAACCTTGCGAACCTGCTCATCGAACGGGAGCTGGCGTTCTAAAACCGATCGTGGATAGGCCCATTTTGAGAAGTTGCTGGTCAGCAAAATTCCATACGGTTGGCTGCCCACGCGAATCGTGGGGACGGGTCCTCGTCCGGTGACATAGTCAGTGGAGAATTCGCGCAGGCTCTGCATCGTCTGGATGCCCATGACTTCGTTGAGCATGCTGTTGAGGTAGTAGCCAAGCGTGCCGGCATAGAGCGCTCGGTTCATGGCTACAGCTTCGCAACGATCGGTGGCATCAGCATTTGAGATGTACTGCAGGTGCTCGTAGCCGATACCCAAGTACTCAGCCAGCCGCTGGCCATCGGTAGCCTTGATGGGGTCGGACTGGACGGTAAAGAGCGGCGGTCCGTTCTCGACGAAGTAACTGGCATCGTGCATCCAGTCGCTGGTGCTGAATTGAGAATCCTGGCCGTCCGTGTTATTGGTGGCCGTCCCCTGCTTCACGAGACTGAACCCCTTCGACGAATAATGATGATTGTCGATTAGGTTTTCGACGAGCTTTTGTCCGTCTGAGTCATCGGCGGTGAGCTTCAGCCCGATGACCAGGAGCTGATCGAATCCGCTCTGCATGTCGCCTGCGTCCAAGGGAACGCGAAAGCCCATTCCCCCGTTCACTGCGGAGGGGAAATCGGTGATCCATAGAAAATCGTCGCCATATTTCAGCCGGTTGTCTGCCGGGTCGCGGGTGATCGAAGGTTTGCCCTCATCGACCAGGGGCGCGGGACCCACAATCAGCCGGTCGGTGATGCGATTCCCGACCAGCATGTGAACCAGTTTGCCGGCGCGATAGGCCATCAATACGAAGCGATCGGGCATGACAACGGAGTGCGGCGCCTCGGTCCAGTTGTCGGGTTTCGTCGCGGTGATATCAGGAAATTTCAGGTCATCGTCGCTGGCGGGAGGTGGAGCGCTCCAATTGAGAGGCTTGGTCTCTAAAGCGACCCAGGCCGCGCGGTTGGCTCCGAATTTGTCGGCGAGATCGCGCCAAGCATCTTTCCGGTCTTCGTCCTTTGTGGCGGCACGCAGGGCTTTCCAATAGTTTTCACCGAACTCAACCTCGCGGTCGGTCAGAATCGCCTCGTGGGTCGTCACCGCGACTTCATCGGGATAGACGCGTACCCAAAGCTCTTGATCGTTGCCGACCCGTTTGAATCTCGTTTCAAGGCGAAGCGGCAGGAGCATGATCGGCGTAGCGTCGCTCCATTGCTCGATCAGGACTTGCGGCGTGAGCTCGGCGAAGAACTGGTCGATAAGCACACCGACGGCTTGTTCGCGAGCGTTGAGATCCTTTCGCTGTTGCGCGATCCGCTGACGCAACTGGTCGAGATCGCCAGTGGGATCTTCGACCGCCTGGCGCGATTTTGCCAGCTTATCGATCTCGCCTTGCAGCTGGCTTACATCCGCTCGGAGGCGGTCTCGTTGCTGTGCCAGTTCTCTTTTCCGCCCCTGCACGGCCCGCAACTGTTCCTGTAGTTTGGCGACTTGAGCCTGCAGGCCTGAGATTCGTTTCTGGAGCGCCTGATTTCTCGTAATCAGACTGGCTTGCTCGGACTCAAGCTGAGCTCTGCGCTGAGGGGTAATCTCGGGATCGTCCAGCTCGGCAGCGTTTTTCGCCAACTCAGCCTGCAATGCTTTCTGCTCGTCCAGAAGAGAGTTCAACAATTTCAGGTCATTCTGCAGCTCGGATGACAGGCGATCCATCGCGGCTAAATCGTTTTCGATAGCGCGTAGCTTGTCTGAATCGGAAGCAATGCGCTCGCGCAGCGACGAAATCTTTGCCAGGATGGCTGGATCGGTAACGGTTTCTTTGCTCTCCGCTTTGCTTTGCGCCCGCAACAGCTTCAGCTGTTCGACCAATTGCTTCTGAAGCTCGCCGCGACTCTGGTCGCGTGTTGCACGCGCCGCGCGGATCTGTTTTACCTGGTCGGAGTAGGTCATGTTGGATTCGATTCCTTTTCGAGCATCTCTTTGGCGTGCACGGCAATCATGACCGGCTTCTGATAGAGGACAAATGCCATGTCGGCTGAATGACTACCCCATTGAGCGCGCTCTGCCGGAGTCAACTGGTTGAGAAACGCAGGTTTCGGCCTTATCGCCGTGCTGACGAATTGCATTCCCTCGTCGAAATTGTTCCAGCCGAGGTCGTCCCACGTGATCGGCGTCGCGGGGTCGTCGTCTGGTGAGAACGTTACGTCCATTCCGAATCGGGGTTCACTCGGAATTTGCTGAATGATGAAGTAGTAGCCCCAATCGTCGGTGTCAAGCTTTGGGTTGTCGTCACCCTTGGCCTGCTCGATTGTCATGTCGAAGCCGATGAATCGAAAGTCGGGGTCGATCTCGGCGCGGAAGATTGGAAACTTCGCTTCACTCTCCATATCAGCTTCGGTTTTGATCTCGTGGATTACGGGGTCTTGAGCGGGATCCGCGACACCTTTGTTGCTTTTATAAAGGTGTGCTTTTTGTGCGTAGATAACTGTGTTGGGATACTTCTTTAGCAATTCTCCCCGCACAACCAGAACAAGCTGCTTGCCCTGCGGACGCTTCTTGTTGCGGTGCGTTCCGAGAGCCGACGGGCTCGGCCATTGATCGATCGGATCAATGTCTTTGTACATGTCGGCAAGTTCTTCAGGTTTCAGGGTGCTGGTTTCGCTGATGATCCCCTTTACATCCCAGAATTGCCGGAAATAGCTGCCCCGTTCGTCGGTGGGATACTCCCGCCACAATAGTTCTCTCCCAAACTCATGATTGAGCCCCGTCATATAGGACTCAATGAACGGAGGATTCGTCTCCAACAGTGAAATCGTGTTGGGTGGAATCAATTGCAGGTTGGGAAGGAACAGCTCACTGGAAATGTCGCGAAGCTTGGCGTACATGGCGTCGGGAAAATCAGGATAGGCCATTGCCGGAATGAGGTGCTCAGGCTGAAGAAGCCATCCCGGATCGAAGGTAAAGCGAACTTGAGACGCTATGAGTTTGGCGTAGGAGGTTGCCGGGTTGATGGCCGTGGACAGCTTGGCGTCCGCGTTGGCGATGTCGAATGCCGTGAGCACGCGTTGTGGCGCGCGGATCGCCAGTCTCTCGTTCAACTGGATGGCGGCAGTGCGAAACTTTTGAGCTTCCAGGCTGTCGGCGCCGGCGCTCGCCGGGGTGTGCATCACAACATCGGTAAACTTCAGCGCCTGAGGCGACGAAGAGGTGCTTGCCGAAGAAACGGTTACCTGAGTGGATCCAACAGCGGCTACGGGCACCACAGGATCACTGACGACGAACGAAAAGGCTTCGCGAGGCGGAGTCTTCCTGAGGTCTGCGGCGAGAGTTTCCGGGCTCTCAATGGCAGATGCGATCTCGGCCCTGGCTTGAACGCGGCCTGCATAGACATAGCCAACCACGGCCGCAACGGCCAGCAATCCGCAGACGATCAACGCTCCCGAAAGCAGTGCCACAATCAGGAGCAGAACTAGCAGGGCTATCAGAATCCAGAGCCGATTGTTGATCAGGAAGCGAATCCAACCCGGAAGATTGGCTTCTGGAAGCTGGGCGGCCAATTTTTCGTCGGTGAGCAAGGAGGGCGGCACCTGCTTTGGCGGCGCGGCGCTGATTTTTCCGCTGTTGAGATCGGTGATGAGGCCGGCATGGCTGAAACTCGTGTCGGCCTGCCGCAACCGCTTGCCATAGGCACCGCGGGGCCTGATGATGCGCCGCATGGCGGTGTCTAGGGCGGCGGGTGGAATATTGCTGTTTTGAAGCTGGTTGTAGAGCGTCGTGGGGGAGCCCTTCACCTTCTTCATGACCGGAGCAAAGATGGAGAATTTCTCAGGCGAACTCAAGTGGTCTACGAAGTTGCTCTGAATGGCACGGACCGCGGTCATCGCGAACACCGTCAACCTTACACGGACGTTCGCATCCAGAATCTTTTTGACTTGCGCCCACGCGCGCGCAACGTAGTCTTCCTGATCCTTCTGGATGACATTCACACCGAAACCGGAAGGCACGCGGTTGCGCGGATCGCGATTCAATTCGTTGAGCCAGCCAGTACCGGTCACGTCGATCTCATGAGTCATGGCGTGATTCTCGCCATAAATGGGCGGGCACACGACCGGATCCGTGGCGACATTGCTGGACGCCTGCCAGACAGAGGGGAAGTTGAGAATCGCCTGGAGCTCGTGAAAGAACGGCTTGGAAGTGTCAATGGCCACGGGTTTGGACTTGGTCTGCGGCGACTTCAACGCGCCCTCAAGCCCAATGATCATCTGATTTTCGGTGGGAGGCGGAATCAACCCCAGGTCGGTGCCTTGCACCATCCCAAATCCGGGCTGCGACCCGTCCATGTCGCGACGTCCGACTCTGGCATCGACCGGATTTGGCTGCAGCAACTTCACCAGCGACTCAAAGTCTTCATTCTCGCCTGTGCGGAAATACCACTCGTAGTAAATGGGCAGCTCAAGATTTCCGGCACCGGCGACCCACGAGGGCTGTTGTGCAGCGATGTTTGAAACGTCCTGGCCCAAGCCTGCCATACGGCCGGTCTCGAACGCTGGAACGATGAAAGCCCGGTAGGCCTGATTGGGATCGAGCTTCCGGGGGTTGACCAGCCGGCAGATTATTTTGTCCGCGTTTGGATTGTTCAGGTCATGCAGGGAAAGCAGAAACTGCTCGAATTCTGTGGCGTTGGCGTAGCCCTCGTTGGTGTGGACATGTGCCCACGCCCACGTTTGATCATGGGGAGGCAATGCGCCGCCGCTCTTGATCGTAACTGTGGATACGGGCATGCGCTTTTCGTTCTTGGTGAACTCGCTCTGGTCGGGGGTGGCTCCCTCTTTGAGAATCAGCAGCGCGATCCAGGGACGAAGACGCTTGTCGTTGGCCGCGGCCGGCGTATAGCGCCACAGAAAGTCTTCCTCGTAAAACTCCACGAACGATAGATAGTTTGGCTCAAAGTTCGTAATCCAATTCAGGGGTTCGGTCCGTACGACGACTTGCGGATTGATTCCGATGATGTCTCCCGGGCCGATCAGCGAAAAGTCCTTGTGCACCGTTTCGGTGTTCAGAATGACGTCAAGGGGAACCGTGGAGCGTTCTTTGGTGGCGGTCGCGCCGGCGCCGAGATTGTCGGTTTCGGTGATCCGGTTAGCGATGCCCTTCCGCAACCAGGAACTGAACGTGTAATTTGCGACTTTGATAGCCATGCTTAATCCAGTTCGTGGCTGGAGACCACCAGGACCTTTCCTCGCAATGACGGGTCGGCCGCGAGAAGCTGATCCTGCATTGCGTAAGCTTCGGTGGATGTTTTTGCCATCATGCCGGCTGCGTGGACAGACAAATCACCGGCATTGACTACCAGGAACTCCGGATCTCCGGTCTCCACCTTCGCCGGGGGAGTTCCACCGTTGTACTTGCTCACCGAATAGCTATTCCTGGCAATCGCTCCACCTTTGGAAAACATGGAGAACATCGACCCGAACAAGCTGAACCGCCCGCCCCTGACGGTAGTGCCTTTGCTTCTGTGCACGTAGCTGAGCTCGTAGTTCACTTCCTTTTGGACGTTTGCCCCATACTTGGAGCTATCGCCCGTTGAGAATCGCAGTCCGCTGCGCAGACTCTCGAACGACTTGCGCGAAAGCTTGTCGCTATCGCTCAGATTCAGGAAATTCGCCATGGCGAACTCTTCGCGAACCTCGTCGGTTCCTCCGCCGCCAAACGTGAGATCAAATTGTGTGACACCCGTCGGCTTCTGATTGCCAAATTTGTTGATATCGATGCCAAGGGGCGCGATCTTCTGACTCACGGCCAGAACGCCAAATGGATGCAGCACTACATGGTCCGGAGGCTGATCGGTTGTGCGTAAAGTCACGGTGGAGTGCGTATTCGAGGGGAGGGTGGCGGTCCAGTTACGATCGTCCTGCAAGGCGGCCTTTACCAGCGGGAAAACCTCCACCGTTTGCTCGATCTGCGACGGCCCGTCATCTCCCCAGGTGACGTCGAAATCAATAGAGACTGTGAAAAACAGAATGTCGAAGCTGGCCGAGCCTCGCGCACGCCATGGAGTTGGCCCGGAAAGCTCGCCACTTACGCCGATCCCGAACAAAACGTCGGTTCCCTCCCGCAGGGCAAGGCCGGCGGCTATGGCCGCAACAAAGTGGAAGGGATTGAATTGAACCAGCAGGTCGTAGCCGAGGAACCCGTAGATGTTGAAGCCGCAGGCCTCGGCATAAAGTTCGACTCGCGCGCCAGACTGGACAGAGTTCGAGGTAACGGCAAAATACGTTTGGACGCTGAGCCGCGGATTGTCGCCGGAGAGCAGCGAAATGCTCATCCGCTTCATGCTGCGCAAATCCGGCGGAATCTCGTTGAATGCGGGATGGAAACCGCCCACCGATAGAACGAAGATCGCTTGCGCTCCCCATCCGATCCTGAGCGCCATGTCGCCGGTCAACGTGTAGATGAGCAGGCGCGAATCGAACAGACTGGCGTCAAACCAGATCAGGCCCTGACCAAAGTCAATGCCGCCCGCAAAGTTGACCTGCAGCTGGAGAATCGGCGCGTCCTCTGAAGGCAATATGCACCGCAGCACGCCCAGGATCACGAACATCGGCTGCGGAATGTCGAGAATTACGCCGATTTCGAGCGAAATCAAGGTGGGCGTGCCCCAGCCGAGCTTGCCCATCGGACCAATTACGAAGTGCCCCTCAACGATAGGAAAGATGGTCTTCAGGTCGCTGATGATCTTGCTGATGTTGGCGACGATGTCCTGCGGGAACAGGATGCTATTGACGGCGCCCGTTCTGACGCCTGCTCTCAAGGCTTCGGTGTCGAGGGAACGATTGAGGGCCAGCAGTCCGCCGACGCCGATCAGAGTGAACCCGAAGCCAAGCTGAATCGGGGTAAATTCGGCTGTCACCAGGATCAGCAGCGCGAAGCCCTGGCTGCCGTCGGGCATTTTCGTGTTGATGATGCCCACCGCTTTCAGGGTGATGATGTCCTGAAACGACAGTTCCAGGGCGCCGAAATATTCGCCCTTATCGAAATCGAGAGAGAGAAATCCCCCGCCCTTGATGACACCGGTATCGATGGAAAGCCCGACTCCATTTGGCGGCTTGAAGCCGATATCGAACTGTAAAGGACCGAGATTGCCGCTGTTGCCGGGCGGGAAGGAGAAGGTTGCCGTCACACCCATGTTCTGCACGACGCCAACCATCGGTCCCAGCGCAGCTTTGATGTCGGCCCCGATACTGACGGGGATTTTGCCGCCATCGAGCTTGGCCGCGATGGTGAGTGCTTCCAGCGAAACCGGGCCAAGCTCAATGTGGGCGGGAAGCCTTACCTCGAGTGCACTGCTGCCACTGAAATAGAAGCCTCTGTCCGTCGAGACGCCGACCTGGATGCTGAAGTCGCCTTCGATCTTGGTCGAGGGCAAAATTTTCGACAGGAAACCGTCACCGCTGGTCGTGTCGATGACGATCTTCATCTGCTCGGCGTCTGCCTCCAGCATGAAGACACCGTTGGCTTTGTTACCATCCCAGGTGAGCTTCGCGCCGGTTGCCAGGGTGAACTTGCCGAGTTCCAAACGGCTGCCCCCCGTCTGGCCGAAAAGAATGAACGGATCGGGAGGATCGGTTCGCGCGGCTATGACTTTGATGGTGAACTCACCGCTGATCGAACTGCTGGCCGGCGGCGGCACAAACGTAATCTGGCCGTTAGGTAACAGGGTGAGGCCCGTATTGACCGGTGTCGCAGCATCGATGGTCAGTTCGATGTGAGCGTCGTCGCCGATAGGAATCGTCTGGGGCCCAGAGGAGATCTTGTTTTTGATCCGGAGCTGTAAACCATGGGGCGTTACATCGGTCTTGGGCGCGATCTCGACAATTACGACATCGAGACGAGGTTCGGCCGGATTTGAGTCATCCAGGACAACGGGAGCCCCGGTCCGAGCAACGATTTGCTGGATCTTTGAAAATAAATCCAGCCCGGTGAAGTCATTGTTGCCCCAGCCATAGAGCGTCTTGATCTGTCCTGCGGGATTCGTAAACCAATTTCCGATCTTATCGAAGTGATAAGTCGTAACGGTAAAGGGAGGATCGGAGGGATCGACGGAATCTTCGTTGTGCTCTTCGCGATCCAGCAGGCCGGAGAGTTCCAGCATGTCGTTGAAGCCCTGGGCACCCTCCAGATATCGAAAGAGAAGAAAATCAAAGATTCGCCGCGCGACGTCGGCGCCGGAAACCCCAACGTGGCCGCTGATCTGGTCGCTCAGGGGTTTGAGATGATTCAGGATGTCGGCAATCTTCGCGATCGCATCGATGCCCTTGGAAGTTACCGTGGCGTAATTTTCGTCTTCAATGGCCTGAATCAGATCGCGGACCAGTGTGATCAGGTCGCCGGCATCGTTCGCTACAACCGTGATCTGAGCTGCCAGGCCGCTCACCTGGCCATCGTTGAGCTTGAATCCCATACTCGCCAGGAACGATTTCGCCTGGGCGGGAGTGCCCAGTTCGTCCTGTACGGGTCTGAGGAGCTTCGAGAGCTCGATCGCGACCAGCTCGAGTGTGCCCGGCGTTGCGCTCATGAGTGTTCGCTCTCGCGCAGATAGGCGATGCATTCCTGCGCGCTGTTCATCTTTGGAGCAAGGGCGATGAGATCGTGTTCGTAGTCGTCGATGGCGCGCCGAAGGCCGTTTCCGCCGTGCACTCGGAGCACTTCGCCCATGCGATGAAGCAGAGTCTCTCTCGAAACTCCCTTAACCTGTTGCGGCACCGCATTCGTGTGACCCTTGATGTGATTGAGTACATGTGCCAGGAACGCGGGACCCTGGTTGCGATGCCAGACAACTTTTACGGGCCGGCAGTTTCGAACCAGATATCCAATCTCGCGGCGCACATCGCCAAAGATTCGGTGCAGATCCCGGCCTCGTCTGGTTCCCCGCAAAGCGGCAAGCAGTTCTTGCATGTGGCCTACCTCTTCTTCGGCGAGCGGGGCAGGATCCGGGAAACCGGGTGACGCCGCCTGGGTGGCTTCCAATCGCTGGGAGGCGAATACGACCTCGCCATCGGGAACTTCGAAGTCTCCAACCGGCAGGCTCGAGGGGTCGAGGCCGCTGCCGTCTGTGGCCTTGCTGCTGCCATGAGATGTTCCGGTGGTGACGGGAATGCAAATCCCCAGGTAGTCAAGTATGGGCACGATGTGACAAGCGTGCGAGGGGATCAATGTGAACGGGGTCTTTGGGACCCCGCGATGAGTATGGAGGCCGATAACACGGCTTTGCTCGTCGACCACGATAGAGCCGGAGTCGCCAGTATCAGTGAATCGCGCTTGCCCCTTGCAATTCAGGCCGTTCGCGGTGGATGTGACATCGAATTCAATATAGATTGTGTTTTCTGCAGAGACCCCTACCGCAGTTGTTTGATCGGGCGGCGGATCGGCATCAAGGTGAGCGTTCACCAGCCTCACGATGCCGGTCGTTTTGCCAGTTGTCCTGCCGACCTTGAACACCTTTTTATTGATGATGAGAGGATCCAGGGTTACATCTCTTACATCGGCAAGGCTGTTCACGCCGTTCACTTGCAGGTCTGCGATCAGCGTGTCTTCGACCTCGATCTGGTCTTTCGTGCAGGTGCTCCCACAGCATTTGCTGTCGATGTCGATTCTCGCAATAGCAGCGTCAATGAAATATTGGGTCGCAGCGGGACCAGTGGCCGGCAGGAGGAAATTTCCGTATAAGCCGCCAGCCTGAACCGGACCAAGGGTGGTGTCATTTTGCGTGGGATGGCGGACGTCTGCACCCGCTCCCGTTTCGTGGGAATACAAGACGTGCTTGTTGGTCAGGAGATAGACGTTCTCGCGGCCCCGATCATTCCGTTTCTTGACGATGCAACCCAGTGTCCCTTGCGCATAAGTGTTGCTTCCGGCCTCAACCATGATCTGAATACCACCCTGAATCTTGTCGTAGGCGGTCGTGTTGTCACACCCTTCGGCTACGCCTTTCCGCACTACCCGGACGTCGGTCGGATATCCTTCAAATGACTCGGGGATGCGTTGCTCCGGCGGGATATCTTCTTCTTTTTTCTTCTCTCTCACGAAAACAACGATGGCCACATTGTCCTGGTACTCCGTACCCACTCTCTTTTGTCCGAACGCGACACCGACAACGCCGTCAAGCTTCCTGAACACCTCTCGGGCACGGAGATAGGCTTCCCGAAAAGCATCGGGATTGGCGTGCACATGCGCCTTGTCTTTCGTCGGTTCGGCCATACCGCAAAACCTTTAGACAGCTGCAGTTAATCGCACATGGCGGTTGATGCGCTCAATCAGATCGTGCAGGTTGTCGCATCCTCGGAAGATTTCTTCCAGGTCTACGTCCGTTGAGTTCATTGTTTCTTTCAAAGCCGCACTGCCGTGCTGACTTAACACCGCCCGCATCCTCACCAATACTTCATGAGGCGCAACTCCGTTGATCTTTTGGGGCAATCGGTAGTGACCATCGCGCACCGCCCCCATCACGGCCGCGAGAAACGCGGGGCCCTCGCATCGGCGCCAGGCAACCGTAACCGGCCGGCAATGATTGACAAGATAGGTAATTTCCTGGCTGTGCCCTTGCCCGATCGTAAGCATTCGCGCGGTAACGTCATTGGCCTGTAGTCGCTCGCGAAAGGCTTGGTAGGGCTCGGGAATCGGAGCCTCAAGGACGCTGGACGGCATCTCGGCCAGCGTTTCACCGGAAATGACCTTAATGTCGGGAGAATAGGGGATTTTGATCTTCAACGCGGCAAGGACATCGCTGATGTGGTTGGCGAGCGAAACAAATGGCTGCGCACCACCCTTGACCGTGAGATTCGTCCCGTTCGCGAAGTAGAGGCCGACAATCTTGTTGTTGAGATTGACAATGACCGACCCCGAATCGCCGTGGGTGCCGAACGCTTTTGCGTGATCGATGTTTTGAATCGCGATCTGCCCCGTGAATGTGTATGTCGTACCGGACCGGACAATGCTGAAAGTGGGATAGTTATCGTCCACGACAACACCTTCGGTTCGTCCCGTAACCTTCCCCACTTTAAAAACAGCCATGCCGCTTACAGCCCTTTCATCGCCGACAATCGTATTGCGGGGAGGCCGATTGCCCACGCTGAGCCCGTTGATCTCGTTGGAGTAGTGAATGCCGCAGCAGTGACAGCAGGATGAAACATCGATAGCGGCAATTGCGCCGTCTACAGCGGCACTGATCTCTTTGCGCCGTAGCACGGCTATCTTGTCGATGTCATCTTTCGGCCGAAGCGGCAGATCCGCAAGATCAGCCGCCGGCACGGACGTTGGCGACGGCTGATAGACTTTGTCACCGTTGCGACCCACGGTTCCATAGAGGACATGCCAGTTGCTGAGAATCACCGGCGCGTTGTCCGTGGTATCGATGGCAATGCAGCCCAGAGTCCCGCGCCCGATCTGAACTTTGCCGTTGTCGCCCAGATCGGCGATACGGTTCGTGATTGCAATCCCACCTTTGATGGGTCGGTATTTCGTGTTGTCTTCGCTGAATTCAAACACCCCAACGGTGTGGACGTCGGTCGGAACTCCGTTAATTTGTGCTGGAATCAATTCAGCCGCGGGCACGGCCTCGGGGCCTTTTTTTTGCTTCACGTACACCCTAACGCAGAGCTGATCGCTGATCCTGCCTCTGGTCTCCTTCAACCCGACACTGACGTGCAGCACATTGGGAATAGCCAAAAGTTTCCGCTCGGCGCCGGCAGCGAGCATCCCTCGAATAGTTTCATTCTCGGCGTTGAGTTGTTCGTTCGTCTTCATCGCAGACTACATTGAGTTATGCTAGAGCGATGTTCATGGCATAGAGCACCGGCGCAATCGGGCTCGCCACTCCTTCACCGCGCACGTTCGTCCCCCAAAGAAGGCCCACGGCACGATTTGAGCAATCGACAACTATGGATCCCGAATCGCCTTCCGCCGAGAAGGCACAGTGACCTTCCCTTGGTCTGATCAGAAGCTGCCGCTGGGCGAAGTACTTCCGTCCCTTCACCGAGACCATGGCTGAAAAATCGATGTCAGCAATGAGCCCTGTGGTGATTCCGGACGTAGCTCCCAGCTTTGTGACCATACTCCCAACCGTCAGGGATTCAGAACCGGTTGTCGCCCATGTTAACGCCGTGCGCTCGGCGCTGTTGTGGCGTGTCTGCGACGGCTGGAGAGCGGCAATAGCACAGTCGATGTGGCACTCCTGCCCCTCGAAGTACACGACGCCCAGTTTTCCATAAAGCAGGCGCCCAATTCTTAGGAAGCCTGGTTTGGAAGCGGAGTCGTCCTGCAACCAGACGGCGCTCGCCTCCGGCGCTTTGTTCCCGAACAGAACATGCCATGTGCTCAACAGGACTGGCTGGCCATCATGCAGTGTCCGCGCCAAGCAGCCGAGAGTGCCGGGTACGCCATTGGAATTTACAATTCGCGCCCCCGGGCGAGCTTGCCCGATCGAGACTGCCCCGCGAGTCGGCGGAGGAAGGCCGGGAATGAACCGAGCGTCGCTGCGCTCGCCGGACGGCTCCTCATGGCTCATGGAGAGCTTGAGAAAACGGGTTTCTGCACCGCTATCTTCGCGGTTCACGACCCTTAAATACCCCCCAGTAAAGGTTCGGTTTCCCACTTGGCGAGCCGGAGATTAAGTCCCCGGAACAACGTTGAGGTAGCAATTGACGACGGCGTGGCGAATGCCGCGAATTATCATCACCCACCGAGAAAAGGTCAAGGAAAAAGAAAGGCCGCTCCTGTTGAACACGATTCGGAGCACACCATTGCAACCGGCATCCTCAGAAGCACAGAAGAACGCAAGCTAACCATCCCACGGGCAGAAGCGTTTGAAGCCATTCCTGGAAAGGGAGTGAAGGCGCGCGTGGATGGTCGCGAACTGTGTTTTCGCAGTCTAAGCGTTTGCCTTTCGTCTCAACGTCCAAAACCCGACGATTTGGACTGTGCACACCCCAACCATTGTTGCCCAAACAACGGCTTCAAACGCGAGGTATCGCTTTTCGATATGTTGGTACGCAACTCCATGGATAAACGTGAGCGCCGCGGCTGCATAGGTCCAACGCTGTAATGACTTCCATCGTTGCGTTCCGAGTCGTCGTAATGACAGATCATTGGAGATTGCCAGCAACAGCAGAAACCAGAGCGCCGCGATTGCGCCCGTGTAATTGCTAAACCCGAACAAATCACCGCGCAATTTGCCGTGCTGATCCACGAAGTAGAGCCACGGTCGTCCACGCAGATGTACGTTCAAGCCGATCACCGTGTGGAGCACCGCCATGGTGCCCGCCCATATTCCAACATCACGCCTTAAGTCAAAGCTGATCGGATTTGCCTTGCGTCGCAGTACATTCCAAGGTCCGAGCAAAAGGGCTGTCACAGTCAAGAGCAATGCCGAATACGCCGATGCGATGCTAACCCGCGAGATCAGATCGCGGCGTAAGAAAAGGAACCAGACGACGGCCCCAGGTAGGAGACTGTTGGCTCCGATAATGACGTGCCGGATGACTCTCTGCCTCCGATAGCGATTCCCTGCCCTCATTCTTAACCTTTGCCCTCACGTGAATTCAGCTACATACCGCTGTCACAGCGGCTCGACGCCCTTGCATTGCCTCGCCACAGGCCACTCCGCCCTTAGACACGGCTTTCCTCCGGTGGCTTGAGGCGACGAAACAACTTGTACAGGAGAAGGTCGTATGTGATCTTCGTGCCACCACCGACAATCAACGGCGCGGAGAATGCTAGATTTTGCATTAAGACACCAGCTACACCTGAACCTATGGCCCAACACGTGGCGCGGGCGACATTCGTGATTGCGCTCGCGAAACTTCTTTCGGACGGACGGACCAAGGAGGCAACATATGATTGTCGCGTGGGAACATCCATCTCAACGAGAGCTTCCCGAGCAAAAAACAGTGCTATTGCAAGTTTTGCCGAAGATGCGAAAGGTACAGTCATCAACAGCAGGCTGGAAGGCAAGTGCGTAAACACCATCGTGTTGACGAGACCAATTCGGCTTGCAAGCCATGCTGCCCCAAGATGCGAAAGGGCGTTAAGGATGTGAACCACGAAGAAGACCAGACCCAAGTCTTGCTCCGAAAGTCCGAAACGCCGAAAGAACCAGTAAGCTACCAAAGCGTCAGTCAGAAAACCGCCACCAAATGCATCGAGCGAGAAAAGAGCGGTCAACTTCCCAATCGTCTTTTTCGTTCTAGCCGAAATCGCTTCCGAAACTGCCGAATTGGGGGCACACTTAATCTCAATCACAGGCGAAAGCTGTAGGTAGAGTCCTGCCACCATGATGTACAACGCCGAATATGCGAGAAATAGCAATTTGTAAGAGTTAAGCAATGAAGAGCCAAAATGGTTTTGCAGAACGAGAGGTAACCCAGCGCCGAGTGCCCCAAGCGCACCACCACCATCGATCAGTACGTTGTAAACAGCAAGATTCCAGGTTCGCCGCGCATCTGCACCTAGGCCCGGAATCACAGCTTGCTCCAAGGCGTAAGTCGCCGAGCGTTCTGTGCCAGTGCCGTTGAGCAATCCGACGAAGGCGAGCACGAGAAGGAGCGGAAAATTCACTGATGCATAAAGCCCCAATCCACCCAGAGCCGTGAGCAATGACAATGTCACCAGGAATCGCTTCCGGCCGATCCGGTCCGCCGCAACTCCTACTAATGCAGTGGCGATCGCGGAACCAACTAGTCCGATGGCGACAACCACTCCTATTCCCAGCGCTGAATAGCCGAGGCGTGAGAGATAAATACCCAGTACGACTCCCATCAGGCCAACGCCGAGCGAGCGCAGAAGCGCTGCGGTATTGATGATGAAGCGGTCGCGATACGTATTGACGTCTCCGTTGCTCGCTTGAGAATTCATTTCATAGTTGCTTCATGGTCGCCAGGAGTATGTGAAGTTGATGGCGAAGCCGTGTTCATAAAACTGCGGCGGCTTTGCCGCAACCGAGCTAGCGAAACGCTGCCCGGCGGTGTAGATCACGTAGATCACTATCCGGACGGTAGTTCCAGCGAAGGCGAATATTGGCGCTGCCTGCCTGGCCATGTGCTGTATTCATTCGCAGCAACCCAGACAGCGTTAAGAACCGGGAAAAAGAATAGTTCGTCTGGAAGCTTCCGAACACAACCGAAAAGTCTCCCGACCCAGACGGTAGCGGATTCCCCGATGGGTCGATTGTAGAACCGAGCCAAAAACGATTCCATTACTCGGCAAAGGCGAACGATAAGCGCTCGTGGGCCCGACACGTTGTCCGAATACCGGCTTCATTGAGACGTCCGTTGTAGTAGGAACGGAAATGGCCCCCTGCAGACTGCGCCTGTCTCCGGGTAGCATCGCCAATGGAATTTTCCGCCATCTTTTCACGGGCGGGCTCCCCGGTCCGGCGTGCTACTTCGGACTCGGGCGTTTCGAGAGGTTCACATTTACGCACGGAATACTTAACCCTATGACGTCGATTATCTATCGGGTTAGGACGCACGGGGTTTTGGCCTTAACTGACGCTCCCTGACATTCGCTGCCAGGTCCAAATTGTATTTGTGCAACGCTTGGCTTTACCAAAGGAACGTGGGCAGCAGCTCCACAGCGGGCATCGATCTACGGTTGGGACCACAACCCAATTCGGTTGCTCGTTCCAACATCACACCTTTGCCCCCCCGAATGGGTGACCCTGTCCGGCAGCTCACCCGAATCGGGAGAACAAGCGCCGCAAGTGCAGCGAGGAATAGCGGAATCACTATTTCCATTAGTGGTTTGACAGTGCGATCAAGCAGTCGTCAGCGGTTTTTCCCAACTGCTGAGCACAAACAATTTCACAAGCCTTCGCTGTTTATTCGCCCATAATGCTTCACGTGGCAGGTCGTCGTAAGCTCGACAATGTGAAGATCCGCGCTTCGCTGAACATGAAGTGTACGCACTGCGACGAAGAACGTCATCTACCAAAGGGTGAAATTGAGCTTGTCAAGCCAAATCGAATAATCGTACATGCCGCTATTACCGTCCTGCTGGTAGTTGATTGTTATGCCACTCCAGTTCGTGCTGCCAGGAGATTTGTAAATGTTCAAGGTATGAGTTATTCCATTCAAAGCGATGGATTGGTACAGCAGGCGCCCGTCAGACGTTCTCTGCACCTGTATTACCACATGGTTCCACGCATTATTCTTTGGGTAGCAGGAAGCGCCAGTCGGCACCCATTTCTTATTCACATTGTCATATATATCCCACTCGTGTCCGCCAGCAATTCTGCACTCGTGTCCCCAAATGAATCCCTTCCCTTGGGTGAATTGGTTAATATCAAACTCAAGAGCCTGGGAATAGGAAATATTCTTGGCGTAGAAATAAACGTCATAGATGAAGTTGTGGGCATTGTTGGTCAGTGTATTGCTGTAATCTGGCAGCCCTTGCGAGGAGAACGACCCTACGAGGTGATTATTCCAGAGAACATCCGAATACGGCCTCGTGCCTCCGATACTGTGCAGTACGGAGGTGGTTCCGCTGAGTGCAGGAGACGAAATTCCCGTCGCCCGTGACCAATTGATGTTGCTTCCTGTGGGTGAACAAGAACTGCAGATTGACCAACTGGGAGAAAGTAGTGCATACCCAGCCCAGCCTTTCGCTTTTTCGATGTTGTAAAACTTGTGATAGTAAGGATTAGAGGATTGAGAGAACGCGGCGGAACACACGGTCGCGGCTACTAGGCACAGGATCCGTCGATAACGTTTCATTCAAACTTTCTCCAGCGAGCAAGTTATGAACTCTGAGTAAAGATTAGGTTGCCACCTACTTAGGTTGGATCAGAGTCGTCAGCTCAGACAAGAGTGCTTAATGAGAAGTTCAGGCGAAAGAATTACGAACAGACCTACGATGGACGTTAGCAGTTCCAAGCTCCTGGGTCGAGGAGTCGTCCCGAAACTGGGCCAAGGCGTGTTATGGCGATATAACGCCATAGACTACTGACCTTAGTTCAAAAGTTGCAGAACCATAATCCACTCGCGGCCGGGGTGGGACGTGTCAACCTCGCGTCACGTGCGTTTGCCCAATGATATGTGCTATGAGCTTTCCTCAACTTCCCAGCCCGATAGTGGCGGGGGCCACACGGCTCAATAGTGTTAATTGCAGCTTGCATATTCTGACTTAGCTCTCTCTAACAATGGGACGTCGCCGTCAGCATCTTTCCAGAGGGAGAGAAAGTCTCTGTATTCCTGCCGCGCCTCAGCAAGATCCCCGCTCATAGCTTCGGCGCGAGCGAGCTGCAATCTCGACAAGGCGCCCAGAAGCCCATTCTGCACCACCCCATGATGTTCCAGCACCTTTCTGAATTCTGCCGCAGCTGCTCTGCCTTCATGAACCGCCAAGTAGGCTTCTCCCCGAATGTATGCAGGGTACATGTAGAGTGAAGCATTCAGCGTAGCCGGCTGACTCAGCTCATATGGTGCCACAATCGTTAACTGGGAGATCGCTGCACGCGGGTTGCCTCCCTGAATGCTGATTGACGCCTTAATAGCTGGCACCCAGTAGTACTTGATCAGGGTATTGGCGGGGTTGTTGGCCTCCAGCTCTCGCAGGAGTGCTCGTGCTGAATCAGCATGAGAGCTTCTAGCCAGTGCCAATGCCGCTTGTACTTTGATGTTTCGCGTTGGAGCCAGAGACAAAGCCGAACGTATGTGCTGACCGGCTAACGCTGTGTTGCCAACTTCAACTTCGAGCAACGCACACATCACCTCGTCGTTCGCTGCAAATTCCCTCGCTTCGTTTCGCATTGCAGATTCCCGTGCGCGATGCGACAGGTCTCTTGCCGCATGAATCCGCCCGAAGTAAGCATCGGTCTGTGAATCGAGCACTAACAGGTACTCCTCGATTCCGGACTTGCCCATCGCCCAGTCGACCTGGCGTTCCATCTCCGCTGTGTCCCCGCGCTGAAATGCAATCTCGTATGAGCTCTCATGGATTTCTTCTCCAGCCAGACCTCGCGAGTTCGCAGCACTTATGACTCGCGTCGCTTCATCGAGTTGGTCGATATCGAGTGCCGCCTCCACCATATTGAAGACGTTCACCCCGGAACCTGGATTCAACTGAAGCGCTTCCTTTGCTTGACTGTACGCTTCCTGCATCGCGCCCAAATCGGCGTACACTGTCGCCAGTTTCTCTCGAGCGTAGCTGTCTGTCGGATAGGTTGCCGTCCAGAGCTCACCCGTCTTTCTCGCTTGTTCCAGGTCGCCGGTCACGGTTTCGTTGTACAAGGTCGCGACAAGATACCTTTCACGTTCACTCAGCCGTCTTCTCAGTTGATATGCACGGTCATAGTGGCGCATCGCGTTTCCGTCTTCGCCGTAATCTTCATAGGCACGGCCCAGAACCGCATAGGCCAGTGCGAAGTTATGATCGAGCTGAATTGCATGTTGATAAAAGGGGATTGAGGCTGTGACTCCTGCATTGCGCTCAGCCGCCAGTCCCATGCTGAACGCCTTGAGAGCTTCCAGCGAATTGGTCGTGGCGTTTACAGGGAAATCGTATTTCTTCAGCGAAGGCAGGGACTCACCAAGTTTGCCACGCACCTGCGATGCAACCAGCGACACGGCCTGAAGGACATTTTCCTTGGTTTCGACCTCAGTCTGAGTCACCGCCAAAGTTTCGCCGTTCGAACAATCGAGTGCTTCTAAACCCAGAATGTAATGACTGCCAAGAGTCGAAATCATGCCTTCGAGGACGGCTTTGCCGCCGGTTCTCTGGCAGACTTCGGCAGCCAATTCAGGAGTCAGTACCTCTGTAGGCGAGCGTCCCATACGGCGCATTACCTCTGCAACCTGCAAATCCGATAACACACTCAAGAAGCGGGACTGCATCAGTTGCATCGACAGTGCTTGTTTCAACGTTTCGTCGAAGATTGGATCGCCGGTTTTGTTTACGAAGTCAGAGAGAATGATGAAGTCTTTGCCGGCGACCTTCGGGATGGTGCCAACTGTCGCCGAGCCTTCCCGGACCACTAGGCTTCGCCGCCAATGCTTCCAGAGAAAACCCGTTGCAGCCAACACAATAAGCAGAAGGCCCAAACTAATAGAACGCCGTGGACTTGACCACATCTTCCATGGAACCAGACTCCCTGCAGAACTATGTCGAGGCGTCGGTGAACTCTCTGCGGACCCGGATGGGATGGAGGTCGACTGGAGATTTGGATATTGGACCGGTGCTATGAACCGGTAGCCTTGACGCGCAACCGTTTCGATGTATCTTGGCAGTTCTGATGAATCCGAAAGTGCTGCCCGTAGCTTTCGGACAGCGGTATTTAAGCTGTCCTCATACTCGACAAATGTATTTTCCGGCCACAAACGCTCGCGTAATTCCTCGCGAGACACGACTTCACCGGGTCGTTGGAGCAGCATGCAAAGGATTTCGAACGGCTGCTTTTGGACCTTGAGACGAGTGCCGCCCTTGAACAATTCGCGGCTGGCAACGTTGACCTCAAAGACAGAGAACCGCACGATCAATGGCTTCGGCTGTGACTGCGACATACACCGACACCTAAATGCGTAGAAGTTTACCATCACGCTGTCAGACAGATGTACGGCTTAGAATTCGCCTGAAAACCCGCCTTTTCAGCTAGTTCGACGGTTATCCGAAAATCAGCCCAAGTTCGGTTGACCGTTCCCGTGCTTCCAACCACAATGTGGCCCGACCACCAAATGGAAGCCAATTCTGGAACAACAAATAGGGCTGCGCACCGTGACTTCGGTACCAGCAACGGACGATCCCATGACGAGGGAATGCAGTTCACTGCCGCGTGCGAGGAACCAAAGCGTAGGACCGATGTGGGAGGGGGATCCAAATGTTCACGTGGAGAGAAAGACTTCAACTAAGGTTTCGCTGGTCGCGCAACCCGGAACTTGCAAGAGGTGGACTGCTTCTTGTTATGCTCGTGGCCTTCGCTGCCAGCATCTTTGCCGGCAGCCTCTCGCCTAATCCGCTGAATTCACACGATGCAACTGGCACGCTGAGCAGCTACAGCAACGCGGGGGGAGTGGATCAAGGCAATCCTTTCTTTCAGAAGCTGGGGACGAATGGCCGAACATGCGGAAGCTGCCACGTCGCACGCGATGCATGGACGGTTACTCCACAGGATATTCAGGCGCGTTTCAATTCCAGCAACGGGTTCGATCCTATCTTTCGCCCGGTTGACGGCTCGAATTGCCCGAGCGCGGACGTCTCAAGCTTTAACTTGCGGGAATCAGCGTACAGCCTGTTGCTTAACAAGGGCTTGATTCGTATCTCGATGGCGACACCCGGCAATGCGCAGTTCACCATTGCCGACATCCAGGACCCGTACTCCTGTCCAGAGACAACTGCGGCACAGCCGGCGTTCTACCGCCGCCCGCTGCCAGCAACGAACCTTGACTTCCTCAGCGCCGTCATGTGGGACGGCCGGGAGAGCGTTCCGGGATCGATCCCTGGCAAGTCCATCAATTTGACCCAGAGCTTGAGCAATCAGGCAGTCGACGCGACCCTGGGCCATGCTCAGGCAGCGACCGCGCCGACTGCGCAACAGGTGGCTCAGATCGTGGCTTTCGAGACCGCGCTGTATACGGCGCAGGCCCAGGATGAAAATGCGGGCAACCTCACCGCCTTCGGAGCAGCTGGTGGGGCGAAGAATCTGTCGACGCAGCAGTTTTACATTGGGATCAATGACGCCTTCGGTAGCGATCCAAATGGCTTAGCTTTCAATTCAAATGCATTTACGCTTTACAACAAGTGGGCAAGCCTCTCCTCCCAGCCGAAGCGGCAGGCGGTGGTGCGCGGCCAGGCGCTGTTCAATAACCTTCCTATTCCGATCACCGGCGTCGCTGGTTTGAATGATGCTCTTGGCGAGAGGGTTCACAATGGGACTTGCACTACTTGTCACGATAGTCCGAACGTCGGGAATCACTCCTTCCCGGTGCCGTTGAATATCGGTACCACAGCGTACCCGGCTGTTGCGGCATTAGACATCTCCGGGCTGCCGATTTACACCGTGCAGTGCAATGACGGAAGCCCGGCGATCCAAGTCACGGACATCGGACGCGCCATGAAATCAGGGAATTGTGCTGACATAGGAAAAGTGAAAGGCCCGATTCTGCGCGGTTTGGCTGGACGTGCACCATATTTCCATAACGGCGCAGCCGCCACCCTGAACGATGTTGTCGAGTTTTATGACCAGAGGTTCAATCTGAATTTATCGGCCCGGCAGAAATCCGATCTCGTAGCGTTTCTGCAGACGCTGTAGCGGCGGACAGCAGTATCAACTCTGTCCCTATCCCTAAGCGCGTCTTTAAGAAGAGAATCGCGTCAGGCCACCTGCAACTGCTGACAACGGCAATCCAAGGCCGCCACTTTCCTCCGGGGGTGGAGCGACTCGGTTTTAGGCGAACAAAAACGCAAAGTTGTGATCGCTGAGATTTGAAGAAGCATGTCCGGTTCTGGGCAACTATCGTCTTCAAAGTCGCGCTCCACGTCCCTTTTCTGTTCCAAGCGTTGGACCTTGCGTACTGAATTCTACGGATACTATCGACCTCGCCACCAATTGGCGAGCTTAATCCACGTTTTTGGTAGTGTGGTTATTTCACAGAGAAAATCGAACCGGATGAATCCTTTTGTTTCCTACAGGGCTCTTCCTATTTGAGAGGAAAAATCTTTGAGTGCCACCATCAGCGTAGACGAGCTCTTGCAGTTATGCCGTTCAGGCCAGAAGCCCGAGATTGTAGACGTGCGTTCGGAAGCTGAATTTGCCGTGGGTCATATTCCCGGGGCGAAGTGCATACCACTGCAGCAACTCCCGTTGCGCCACCCAGATCTAGGTGACGGGGATCTAGTCCTGGTCTGCGAGGCTGGAACGCGAGCTTGCGAGGGCGCTTCAGATCCGGCCTTGACCTTTTTGCCAAATTGAGTTCTATGGCATCATAAGCGTATAAGTCATGCGCAACCCAAAGCCAGTGGCGATTGTTGCGTTCATCCTGGTGTTGGGATTGCTGCTGCCTTCTCTCTGCTTTGGGTTAACATCAGGCGGCGTTGCGTTGCGGAAAGGTTCGGTGCCGGTAGGTTGCCACGGCCACAACCAGATTCCTGATCCTGCCCATAGCTGCTGCTATGCTGGGCAGCAGATTCCACCGGCCACTCCTATCACGCCAACGTCCGTGGTTGCAGCCTTCGTTACCGAATGGGTCAGCACGCCAATGGACCCTCAGTCAGTTGCCGACTTGACTCTCTCAACTGCCGCGAACGATTCTTCGCCTCCAGGTCCATTAGTCCTTCGAATCTGATCCATTTGCATACTCCTCAGGCTTTGTGGACACGTTAATGGTGTCCCGCTGCGCCGTTCATCTGGTCGCCGTCAGTCTAGTGGTTGAGGAAATGGAATGTCAGGACTAAAGAGCTTTCATCGTTGCACCCTCATAATAATTGCGATGTCCCTTAACTGTTGGGCACAGCAGCTCGGCCGAAACGATACACAGCAAGACTCAACAGCGCAAAGTACACAGCCGCAACGCCAGCAAATGCCTGGGATGCAGATGCCGTGTCCCCAGCAGCAACAGCCTGCGAAGCCTCAGCAGCACGGGAATATGCAAGAAATGGGTTGCCGTCATGTGGCCGGTACGCAGATGAACATGAACGAGCCGCCGAAGACGTTGGTCGAGGCAATCACGCTTCACGGAACATCTGGCACAAGTGCCGAACCGAACTCCACTCCCATGCCGATGCTAATGACATCTTGGGGCAAGTGGATGCTTATGTTCCACGGCGAAGCTTTTTTGAATGTGTTGCAACAGAGCGGAAATCGTGGTTCTGACAAGGTTTTTTCAACCAACTGGTTCATGCCTATGGCACAACGTGAACTCGGCCCCGGCACATTCACGATGCGCACGATGCTGAGCCTGGAACCTGCAACCGTGACGAACCAGTACTACCCTGAACTTTTTCAACAGGGTGAGACCGCTTATGGAAAGCCCATTGTGGACGGTCAGCACCCGCACGATTTCGTGATGGAGCTAGCAGCTCTCTATGACCTGAATCTGGGCGATAAGACTTTGCTGTCGTTTTATGTCGCACCTGTGGGAGACCCAGCCATGGGCCCAACTGCTTATGCTCATCGCGCTTCGGCATCAGAGAATCCTATGGCGCCGCTGGGGCATCATCTGCAAGACTCCACTCACATCGCGGACGATGTCATCACCACTGGCCTAACATACAAGGTCGCTCGTCTTGAAGCTTCTGGTTTCCACGGTCGCGAACCGGACGAGTTCCGATGGGATATCGATTCGGGAAGAATTGATTCATGGTCGATTCGAGCGACGGTTAACCCTGCGCAGAATTGGAGCGCCCAATATTCCTTCGCACACCTAACCAGTCCCGAGGCTCTTCACCCAAACGAAAACGTTGATCGCATGACTGCATCGGTTATGTACAACCGCCCGATCACCCGCGGGAATTGGGCCAGTACGCTGGTGTGGGGCCGCAATCGCACCTCGGATGGGGTGGTGTGGAACGGCTACCTGGCCGAGTCCACCTTGCGCTTCGCGAAACGCAATTATGTGTGGGGACGCATCGAAAACGCGGACCGCACGAACGAATTGCTATTCCGTAATATTCCTGAGCCGCCGAATCTTCAGGAAAGCATCATCGGGCGCGTGCAAGCCTACACCGTCGGATACGATCGAGATTTCATGTTCCCACACTTCGCGGTCGCTCCCGGTGCACAGCTTATGGTCTACTCGACTCCGGACACGCTTAAAGCGCAGTACGGAAGCCATCCCGTTGGGGCTTTGGTGTTCTTACGGGTTCGTCTCTTTGGGAGAGGGCAATAAAATGTACCACCACAGTCACGGTCACGGGCCTGATAGTCACGAACCCGCTGCCACACCCCGCCCGGCCGAAGATCCGAAACAGAAGAATATGGGAGCACAGGCGCCGGGGGTACACGCACATCACGCAGGACATGACAAACACGCTGGTCACAGCATTGCAATGTTCAGGCGCAAGTTTTGGCTATCCTTCGTCCTGACGATTCCTACGCTTGTATGGGGGCACATGCTGCAGCGGGCGTTCGGATACACGGCTCCGCCTTTTCCCGGGGCCATGTGGATTCCTCCTGTCTTCGGAACAGCAGTTTTTGTCTTTGGTGGCTGGGTATTCATCCAAGGGGCAATACGCGAACTTGGGGACCGCCTGCCCGGCATGATGACGCTCATAGCGCTCGCCATCTCGGTTGCGTTTCTCTTCAGCGCTGCGGTGACGGTCGGGTATCCAGGAATGCCGCTATGGGAAGAGTTGTCAACACTCGTAACGATCATGCTTCTCGGCCACTGGCTCGAGATGCGCTCGATTGCGCAGGCGCAGGGTGCACTCAAGGAATTGGCGAAACTCCTGCCTGACACCGCCGTGCGTGTAATCGGGGAGCGCATGGAGGAGATACCCGTTTCCAACTTGCGAGAGGGAGACTTGGTTCTTGTTCGTCCCGGTGCAAACATTCCAGCGGATGGTGTCGTGCGTCAGGGCGAGAGCGCCGTTAGTGAATCAATGATTACCGGCGAGTCGCGGCCTGTCCACAAAGGGGTCGGAAACAAAGTGATAGCGGGTACGGTCAATGGCTCAGGCTCATTACGGATCGAAGTCACCGGAACTGGCGAACACACCGCACTTGCCGGGATCATGAGATTGGTCGCGCAAGCTCAGTCATCGCGTTCCCGAGCACAGGCATTGGCAGATCGCGCTGCATTTGTCCTCACACTGGTGGCGCTGGGAGCGGGGGCCCTGACCCTGATTGTCTGGCTTTCGCTTCATGCTGCTCCTGCATTTGCGATCGAGCGGCTGGTCACGGTCCTTGTCATAGCCTGTCCTCATGCGCTTGGACTCGCAATTCCGCTGGTAGTTGCAATTTCGACGACTCTTGCAGCCCATAGTGGGCTCCTGGTGCGTGATCGTCGTGGCCTTGAAGACGCACGGAATCTCAATGCTGTCGTGTTCGACAAGACAGGAACGCTTACTCGAGGCGAGTTTGGCGTGGTGAACATTGTGACGGCGACCAATCTTGCATCCGAAGCGGCATTGCGGCTTGCTGCTGCTGTGGAACGCGATTCGGAGCACACGATTGCAAGAGGTATCGTGAGAAGCGCTGAAGAACGCAAACTGACCATCCCACGTGCAGAAGCGTTTAAAGCCATTCCCGGAAAGGGAGTGAAGGCGCGCGTGGATGGTCGCGAACTGTACATGGGTGGTCCGGCGCTACTGCAGACCTTGGGAGTAGCTGTTCCTGAATCTTTCAGTGGCGCAGCGGGCGAAGCAGGTAGTCGTGGACAGTCTGCAATTTACCTGACTGAGCAACATGCGGTGCTGGCACTCTTTGCCCTCGCTGACGTGGTTCGACCGGAATCGCACGATGCAGTAAGGCTCCTGCACGATCGCGGTGTTCAAGTTGTGATGATGACCGGCGACGCACATGCGGTAGCTGATTCCGTCGCCAAAGAGCTCGGAATTGATGTCGTTTTCTCGCAAGTCCTGCCAGAACAAAAGTCAGCACAAATCGCCGAGTTGAAGCGCGCGGGCAAGCGCGTCGCTATGGTCGGGGATGGCGTAAATGATGCACCGGCACTGGTCAGTGCAGACGTGGGGATTGCAATCGGAGCTGGCACCGATGTCGCGGTCGAAGCGGGAGATATTGTGCTCGTTCGCAGCGATCCTCGCGATGTGCCGCGAATAATTGATTTATCAAAGGTCAGCTACCGCAAGATGATCCAGAATCTTGCATGGGCGACGGGCTACAACGTCGTGGCGATTCCACTCGCTGCTGGGGTCCTGGCTAAATGGGGCATCGTGCTCTCGCCAGCAATCGGTGCTGTGCTGATGTCGGTCAGTACAGTTATTGTGGCGATTAACGCGCAGCTGCTACGGCGCGTGCGACTGGCATAGCCGACAACATTCTCGTACGTCGCAACGCGAATCGACACCCCAACACTTGGATGCAAATCGAGTTTTCGTGGCCTAAACGTCTGCTTTTCGCCTCAACGTCAAGAACCCGACAATTTGGACTGTGCACACCACAACCATTGTTGCCCAAACAACGACCTCCAACCCGATGTATCGCTTCTCGATACGTTGGTAAGCAACTCCATGTGCAAACGTGAGCGCCACGGCTGCATAGGTCCAACGCTGTAATGACTTCCAACGTTGAGTGCCGAGTCGTCGTAGTGAGAGATCATTGGAGATCGCCAGTCGGAGCATGAACACGAGGGCCGCGATTGCGCCCGTGTAATTGCTAAACCCGAACAAATCACCGCGCAATTTGCCGCGCTGATCAACGAAGTATAGCCACGGCCGTCCACGCAGATGTACGTTCAAGCCGATCACTGATTGATGAAAAATCGCCATTGCGCCCGTCTTCGCGGTCAATTGACCGTAGTTCCAACAATCGACTGACTCGGCACATCACTCGTATCTCGCACGAGCTGGATCGAAAAAGCTGTAAAAGCTCACTGCTGCACGAAGTCCACGTAACCGTGCCGTTGCAGGAATTTAAAATAACCCACCCAGTCAAAATTATCTTGCGGGCCCAGCTCCATTTCCGTGTTTTGGATGACCTCGGCTAGATTGCGTTTGCCGTCGCACCAGTAAAGTGCTGCCATAGTTGGCGACCAGAAGCCGCTGTCAGGAAATCCTTCCCGCTGATCGGGCGGGATTTCATCCAGTGGGAGGGCGCCCATTCGCTTGCGGCGAACGATGATCTTTTCGGCTTCGGGACCGAAGTTTGGGGCCATCGGCTGTATCGCTCCCAAATGCAGTTGCGTTGCACGCTCCGCGATGGCGCCTTCGATCCGCACTTTCTGCGCAGCGGCAAAGGAGGCGAGCGCGGCCAGCTCCTGCTGGAGATCGGCGGCCTGTTTGACCGCTTTGGTTTCGCGCGCCAGGTTGTAATCGACGCGAGCCTTCTCCCAGTAGAGCAGATGGCCCAGGCTTTCGGCGTCCTTTGCCGCAGTCACCAGGTCCAGACTGTTTGCAGTCCCCGAATTGATCTGATCGTATCCGCGCTCCACGGCTACCTCAGCCATCCAGTGCATCTGCTCCGGTCCTGCTGATGCCAGAAAGTACGCGTAAGCCGCATTCATGACGGCGAGGTCGCGCAGGGATTTGGGGTCGACCTGGGCTGGGGTATCGAAGCTGGTGTGGTGGGCAGGGATTCCGTGGCCGCTATTTACCGAGATCGTGGGAATGCCGACCATCGACTCTCCGAGGTCATCGTCGGTTCCGCCGTAGTACGCGCCACGGTTGTACTCGCTCCATAAATGGGGGCGGCGCACCATGGGGAAATATTCCGCGGCAAGGCGCACAGTAAATGCATCCACAAATGAGCTAGCCGATTGCGGATTCATGGACCAGATGAACTGCGTTCCTGCCAGGTACTGCCATCCAGCGGGTGTGTCGACGCACATGGCGGCAATGGTTCGCTTGGTTCGATCCTTGTGGGCATCGAGGTACGCGAGCGTGCCGTAGCGCTCGCCCATGGCCAGGAGGCGGATGGTCCGCTTCGGCCTGGGTAATTTGCCTTCCTTAATCAGCCGGTTGAGGGTGGTTGTAGCTTCAAGAATAGATGCGACGCCGGCGGAGTTATCGTTGGCGCCCTCTTCATATAAATGTCCGAGTGAGAGCACCTCCTCCGCGCCAGGACCATCGGTCCCGAGAATGGTGCCACTCACATACGGATACTTTCCTTCGTAGTAGCGGGTGTCAACGTTTGCGCGGAGCTTCACTGGCCCTTTTTTGAGCAACTCATAAAGATAGTGTTGCTGTCGCGGCGTAATGGAGAAGCACACCGTAGGCGTGTCGTTTTTATTGAAGGCCCAGCCGTTATCTCCGAAATCGTTTTCCCAGTCGCGCTCGTCCAACAGCGTCGGGTTCACCCTGCTCTCGCGAACCATGCCCAGCGCACCGGCCTGCTTCAAATCGGTCTTGGACATGCGGCCGCCAAGCACCCACTTGCCTTTCAGGTCTGCATTGCGAATGTCCTCAGGCCGCAGCACGAGCTCACCTTCTACGCCTCCGGGTGGAGTGGGACCACTCCACTGGCACAGCGAGGTAGGAATTGTCTGATAGTCGGCAAGAACGCGCATATCCTCTGGGACCTGAGGCGAGACGATTTCCAGCGTGGCAGAATGCGCGTCCCACGCCATCGGCTGCGTCCAAAAGCCGTTCTGCGTCACACCATCGGCGGGCCCCTGGCCTATCTGGACGTCGTCCAGTCCAGCCTGCCGCATCATCTCCGCGACATTCTTTGCGGTCTGCTGAAATCTGGCAAAGTCAAAATAGCGGTCGGTGGCCCAGATTGCCTCCATGTTCGTAAAGGCTTCGGTCGAGTTGACGTTGGGCAGCAACAGCTTCAGCAGGTCCGTGACAGAACTCGGGCCCGTGGGGCCGGGGTCGTGTCCTGAGATCGGGTGTGCGGCGGTGGCGAGGGCGGCTGGCGTTGACGCGGGAAAAGAAGTAGGAGGTGCGGATGAATCAGCAGCTTGCCCGCTGGAGCCGGTCTGTCCCCAAACCAGACTGACACTTATCAGCAGGAACAGAGCGAGTTGTTTTTCAGGCTGAATTTGCATGAGCTCGTATTATCGGGATCATCCCTCTTCAACGCAACGTCATCTTTAAATTGCATATTAAAAATCAGGATCGATGCTAAGGGAGGCTGTGGTTGGGAGAGATAAGAAGG
>DATNEX010000011.1:0-24939 GCA_035606605.1 Terriglobales bacterium | reverse complement strand
ATCCAGTTCCTGGTATAAATGCTCGGCTCGCATTCTTACCCCTGGTTCCACCAGCTTGGCCAACCATTCGGCACGATGACGACGGCTATACAGGCTCGTTCCCGTACAAGGAATCGCCCAACTTCGGTACACCGACTTAATCCGATTCATCACCCGGGTACTGTCCTTGGTGAGAGCCAGGTAGCTTCGCCCCAACTCCTTTAAAGTCCGGGTTCCATGGTTCCCGTGGTACACCCCATGGACGTGGTTGGTGCGTAGTAGCTCCGCCAGATTGCGTGCATCCGCCCGATCGTTCTGGTTGCCATCCCGCAGCAGCGCATTCTTGCGCGGATCGCTAACCACCAGCCGGCTGACATGGGGCTGCAGTAGGTCGTGCAACCAGGCAGCTAAAATCCCTTCCTCAAACGTGACTGCCAGAGTTCCGCGCAATCCTTGAATGAATTCCAGAATCGTGGCTGCCTTGGTTTCCAGTACGCATTCCATGAGAACCTTACCCTCAGCATTCATCTCGGCAGCGGAAATGCTGGCGTCATGAACGTCCATCCCGATATACTTCTCTTGATTCATAAAGGCGCTCCTTTTTGGTAAGTGTGGTGTTTCAACAACTCACAACTTACCGCAAAAGTGGGCGCCTTCTGATATTGCGTGATGATGTGTGTTATCAAGCGTTGAGGGCAACGGTTGACTCTCGCGTTTGGCTGAGTGCTTTCCCGAGCCTCGACCCTCGTTGAAATCCATCGGTGGCAGATCGCCCTCACCACTGCGCGCTAACCACTAGCCACTAGACGTAAGTACCTCCTCGCCGCATACTAATTCCTGCACATCGGGTGAATCGTTTCGCTGGGAGGGAAATGATTCGGCAGAGGTCCATCCTGCGGTTTCTCGCTTTTGCACTTGCTTTGACTCTTGCAGCCCTGTTTGCCGCTTGCGGAGGGTCGGGCAGCGATCCGCCTCCTCCTCAAATCAGCGTTGCCATTCATCCGCAAGGAGGCTCTGTCGTCGTCGGCTCGCAGACGCAGCAGTTCTCCGCCGCGGTCACTGGCGACGCGAAAAATCTGGGCGTAACGTGGGCGGTGGACAGCGTCACCGGCGGCAATTCCACGGTGGGAACAATTTCTACTACTGGGCTCTACACACTGCCTGCATCTGCTGGCACGCACATCGTTACCGCCGCCAGCGTCGCCGATTCGACAAAGGACGCCTCGGCAACTTTCGGCGTTACCGACCTCGCGGGTATTGCGACTTACCACTACAATCTCGCACGCGACGGCGTGAATTCGCAGGAGTACGCGCTCACCACCGCGAACGTGAATCGCAACACGTTCGGTAAGCTTTTCTCCTGCGCCGTGGACGGCGCAATCTACACCGAACCCCTGTGGGCGCCCGCGCTGAATGTAGGCGGTTCCGTTCACAATGTGGTCTTCGTTGCCACACAGCACGACAGCCTCTATGCGTTCGACGCCGATTCCAGCCCTTGCGCGCAGCTGTGGCACGTCAATCTCATCGACACGGTGCACGGCGGGACCACGAACGAGACCCCGGTGTGCTGGTATGACGTTGGCAACGGGTTCCAGGACATTCAGCCCGAAATCGGCGTTACCGGTACGCCAGTGATTGACCTTTCCGGTGGCACGATTTACGTAACGAGCAAATCAGAGACGGGAGGATGCGCGACGGGCAGCGCATCAAATTTCCATCAGAGGCTGCATGCGATTAGCCTCGCAACTGGAGCGGAGAAACTCAACGCTCCTGTGAACATCTCTGCGACCGTCGCCGGCACGGGAGACGGCTCTTCGGGCGGTGTTCTGAACTTCAATCTTCAGTCGCATAATTTCCGGTCTGCTCTCATGTTGCTCAATGGTGTGGTCTACATCTGCTGGGCATCGCACGAAGATGCTTTCCCGTATCACGGCTGGATCCTTGGCTACAACGCTGCCAACGTGCAACAGCAGGTGGCTGTCTTCAACACCAGCCCCAATGGCGGCCTGGCGGGTGTCTGGATGGCTGGCGGCGCTCCCGCCGCGGACGCGGGCGGCAACTTGTACTTTGAGACCGGAAATGGCACGTTCGACGCCGATCAGCCCACAGCTCCGAACAACGACTACGGCGACTCAATCTTGAAGCTGAGCACTTCGGGCGGGCTCACAGCAGCCGACTACTTCACGCCGAACAATCAATCCCTCCTCAACACGTGGGACGCGGACCTCGGTTCAGGAGGCGTAGTGCTCTTGCCAGACCAGACCGGCCCGGTCGCACACCTCCTCGTGGGCGGTGGCAAGGAAGGTGTGCTCTATCTCGTGAACCGCGACAATATGGGGCACTTCCTGCTCGCGGGCAACACACAGATTGTGCAAAGCTGGCATGGTAGTAACGGGTCATTCTCGACGCCCGCCTTTTGGCAGAACACGCTCTACGTCGCGGGCGCCGAGCAGGGCACAACTGACAGCATGCGCGCATACAGCTTCAACACGGGCACGGGTTTCTTTGCGACTTTGGCGCCACCGGCGTCGGCCCACATGTTTCCATTCCCCGGCGCCACTCCAGTGGTTTCTTCAAACGGCAACGCCCAAGGGATCGTTTGGGCCGTGGATACCAGTGGGTACGGCGTCCCCAGCAGCTACGGAACAGCTCCCGCCGTGTTGTACGCGTTCGACGCCACGAACGTCGGCACTGAGCTGTGGGACAGCTCCCAGACCGCGGCTGGCCGCGACCAGGCCGGCAATGCAGTCAAGTTCACTGTACCGACTGTTGCGAATGGCAAAGTCTATATCGGATCGCGTACGGAGTTGGATGTGTACGGGCTATTGCCGTAGGTGGTGAGTGTTCATATTCCTGTCCGTCAAGCTCACTCTTTTTTCATTTCTGTGTCCAGTTGGCGATAAATATCGCTTTTGACACCAAACTCAGGCGAAGGAAAGGCGCAAAGGAGCTACTGCGAATCTGGTAATGCAAAATCTTGCGTCTTGACTTTAGCGACGCCCTCCATTAACACTGCTTCGTCCTGCCAGCCACCAGATTGTCTTCCAGCAGGAATTGGCAGCGCCACCAACTTCCGCAAGGAGCCTTCGTCATGAAACTCTCCTCCAGGTACAAAATCAGTTTTCTTGCTGCTTTCGTACTGTTCGCCTGCGCTGCATGGGCGCAGTCGAACGTCACAGTCTTTGCTACGGGATTAAATAATCCTCGCGGCCTCAAGTTCGGTCCTGACGGCAATCTTTATGTCGCTGAAGGCGGCCAGGGGGGCGGTCTCTCAACCGTCGGAATTTGCGCACAGGCCAATGGAGTCGGTCCCTACACCGGTGACTTTACGGCTCGTATCTTAAAGGTTACGCACAACGGGGCAGTGTCAACGGTAGTGGATGGCCTTCCGTCGAGCCAGACAAACCCCCAACTGGGCAATCTGGTCAGTGGAGTTGCAGATGTCGCATTTATTGAGGGCAGGTTGTATGCAATTCTCGCCGGGGCCGGATGTTCACATGGTCTGCAAGGCACAGACAACGGCGTGATTCGAGTTGACTCGTCGGGAAATTGGACACTGATCGCGAATCTGAGCAATTTTCAAAAAGCGCATCCCGTGGCGAACCCCGAGCCGAGTGACTTTGAACCAGACGGAACGTGGTACAGCATGCTCGCTACCCATAATCAGCTGTTTGCTGTGGAACCAAATCACGGCGAACTTGACGTAATCACAACCAGCGGGAGCATTCGAAGGCTGGCGGATATTTCTTCGACCCAAGGGCACATCGTTCCTACGGCCATTGCTACTGATGGACATAATTTCTATGTGGGCAACCTGGACACGTTTCCAATTAAGCCTTCGTCGAAAATTCTCAAGGTGACGCCGTCCGGTGAGGTCACGACAGTGTTCATCGATTTATCCACCGTCCTAGGGTTGGCTTTTGATCGAAAAGGCAGGCTGTATGCGTTGGAAAATACAACTGGACCAGGCAATACCTTCCCGACGCCCGGTACGGGGAAGGTGGTTCGCATCGATGGCAAGAACCATTACACCGATATCGCTACCGGTCTATTCCTGCCGACGGCAATGACGTTCGGCCCTGACGGCAATCTCTACGTTTCGAACGTGGGCTTCGGTCCGCCCCCGGTTGGCCTTGGACAGATTTTGAAAATCGCAGTCCCGTAATTGCTAAGCTGATCTCGCTGCGCGGGGTGGTTCCCAATCATCCCGCCAGTGCTCTCCGTTAAACGGCCCCACTCTTCTTACGCTCGGCGCAGAATAAAGTGGCTAGGTGATTCGTAGCCATAAATCTCGATTTCACTCGTTGACGCAAAAAGGCGAACAAACGGCTCAATCTTGTGCAATCGCTTGATTTTGCCAATTGACACCCGCCAGTATCTTCAACGATACAGCAACGCAGCCGATTCACTCGGGCAGGAACCTGTTTGGCTCCACAAGCTGAAAGCCGGGTGTCTCAGCGATGCATTGGCGAAGTAAGAAGGCATGCCCGGATCCGTAAAATACGACAATTCTGTCGCCGGGATGACTGTTTTGAATCACGTTCGCGCAGATAGCAAAATTACGACGATACCATCCTGTCAACAAATCCACGCCCGGCTGCTCGGAACCCTCACCAATGTGGAGCATCTGTCGATAAAAGTTGTTGTCGTGGGCTGAGACGTTCGGGATCGTTCAGATAACAAGGTCGCTACGATACCCTTGGACCGTAGTGTTTCCGTTTGCGTCTGTATGAACGTTTCGATCTCCTTGTTCGCACCCTCGAGCAGTCCTGACTGCCCATGCGTTTGAGCAAAGCTCGTGACAGCGCCGTAGGGAAAGTCACCGTCTACATCGATGCCAAAGAAATGCTTGATCCCTGCTGCTTTCGCAAGCCTGAAACCGAGTTGCACAATTTCGTTACGGTCGGGCGGGAGAGAGCCGGCAAGATATTTGGCATAGCGCTCACTCGCCTGCTCTGCCGGCCACTCTGCCATGACGATGGTTGGGTGAAAATCCGCAAGCGCACCGATGATGGTCGCGATCTCTGTTTGCCGCTCCGCTGTCAGTACATCTCCCACGGTGACATTGTGTAGGTCCTGGCCAGGATTGGACATGTGAAAGTCAGCTACGACCATGACCGATGTTGCTGGCGCAGCGGGATGCTGGGCAAGCGCGGCGCCCATAAGAAAAAATAGGCTCAAGACGGTGAGTGAACGTGAAGTTCGCATGACAAAATGCACCTCTACGACGAATTCGCCCTGATTAAGTACGCTGATGCTAACTCAGCGGTTTCGTTCTTGCGAACAATTGTTGTTGAATGGGCCAATTGGTGAGAAATCTATTACACTCATTGACCCTTCACCGACCGCGGAAGACTTGTTCGCTTGCGTTTGTAGCCCCTGGGCGCATTGAAACGATTCCGGACCCTACTTCACTATTGCCATGTGCGTCGATCCGCAGGAGCGGGGGGGCATCAATCAACCATGGCAATCACAAGACACCTTCTCAACGAAATCCGAGAGACCTCGCGCACTGTTAAGCGTTACGAAGTGGAATCGCCCTCGGGAGCGCGCGTCTTTTTGATCGGATTTAATGTAGGCCGAGGCGATGAATGCGAATATTGGAGTATATCCGGGCGTGGCGATCAGTACAGCAGCGCGGAAGAAGCCTTGGCGGCGTTAGAGACTGAAGCTGCCTGAGCCTGTCGCGACAGCCTTCTTCCACCAACCCGGCGAAAGCCGACATTGTCATGGAATCATTTTGCTCATTGAAACCTGCGCTCCAAAACCGAAGATCGCTATATCGTTCGGCAAATCAGTTGGTGCCATAACTCATTCAGGCCAGACAGTTTAGTGAGTCATTACCATTTCAGCCTCGGTTCATTTGACCCCTAAACGACTCTCCTTTATTCATGCCGAAGTATTCGGAGGTGGTCGTTATGCTCAGGAGTTTTGGTTTCGGCTTCCTTGCGGTCATCACTTTGCTTGCCGGCGCATTCTCTCAGCAGCCGGTTGCGGTGTCGCCCACACAGGTCCCAAACGCAACTGCCCCGGGGCCGCAGAGGCACAACCCTTCCGCCCAGGCACAACCCAAAAGCGGTGTACCAAGAACCGCCATGGCTCAGCCTTCGACTAACTTGCCTGCGCCGTACACAGGGACAATCGAAGGGCTTGTGTATTGGAATGCGAGCACTATCAGTCATAAGCCGGCGGGAAGTTGTGATGGAATCTCGGTGACTGTAAGCCTCGGGACTCCGCTTGGCAGTTCGGGAAAGGAGGAATTCAAGCCCCTTTCGACCCAAAGCAATAACTTCAAATACGTCGGGAAGGTGGGAACGTATGGAGTCTGCACCTACGGATTCAATCACGTACCGGTTGGCGAGGATGTGCAAGTGCAGGTGAACGTAACTACGCCGCGGGCATTCTCGCCCATAGTGGCAGCTGCCGTCGCGATCACCAAACCTATCAAGATTATCAATGGAAAATGTAACAATCTTCCTCCAGCACTACCGTCGCCATCCGATCTGACTTCGCAATGGTGGACGTGCGGAAATTACGCCTACAACGTGAATTTTGTGCTGCAGCCGCCAGCGCACATCATGAGCACCAACAGCAACAACAGCGGGGCCGCGTTGCTAACCGGTTCATCTTCCAATCAGCCAACCTTGCTGTCCAATACACCCAGCCGAGGAATGCTCGAGAGCGGTGCGGCTGCACAAGCGCAGGGTAGAGGGGCGGTCCAGGGCAATAGTCCGGGCAGCGCCGTGCAATTGAATCCTCAGCCGTTGCCGCCTCGCGGCACATCGGGCATGACGGCGGTCATGTCGCCTCAGCGTTCCCCAAGCGCAGGCGGTGTGCTGGGCACAGCACCTTCTCCAATTGCCGCGGGTATACAACCGGCTTCGCCTGCAAATATCGGCCCCGCTCAGACGAGGAGCTTTCAAGGCGGCGCACCCTCGGCAACGACGGCTTTGCCCACCCGAGCGGTTTGGTTGTCGTCCGGTATGCCAACACAAATAGCTGTGGCGTGTGGGAAGGACTCTTCATTCCGGATTCTGGGAGTTACCGGCGCAACCTACAATTCATTCATGCCGAGTGGCAAGTACACGATTTGGGGGTGCTCATTCGGAAGTGTCGCGAACCCCAAAGCGCAGACACCGCCACGCGGGCAGACGCAAACCGTCGCCACCTCGACAGCCACGAACCCGCCTCAACCCAATGGCATAATTCTATACGGTGGTGGCTCTTGGCCTCCCTTTGTAGTCGGCGCAAATATTAATTCTTGGAACGATAATTCCATAACCGTCACTTTCCCAAGCGCATCCGAGTTGGCAAAGTCTCAATATCGATGGGTTCCTGTGCAACTCTGGGTCGTTCGTGGTGATGGGAAGACAACAGCGCAGGACGGCTATAACTTCGCATTCTGGTAGAAAATTGTAGGGACCACGTGCTTATGCGGTGAAGCGTCTCACAAAAATACTCCGCGAACCCTCACTCAAGTGCCTTGGGCGGGATATTTGAGCGCTAACGCCGATTGCCTCAATTGACCTTATTCATTTCAGGTGGGCACCTCCTCGTTACGGAAGGTAGCTACCTTGTTCAACGCTGATGGGTATCTAATCGAAGTTATGGAGCCTCGCCATCGGTTCAGATACGCTCATCTGTGGGCGCTTTTAACGGCATTGTTTCTCTTCGCTTGTTCGCACTCTGAGTTTCAGCGACAACACAAACAAGCCCTTGGTGAGAATCCCTCTGGCGTTGAACTAGAAATTCGTACACGCGACGGCAGAAAACAATTTGCTGTGTCGGAGCCAGTCGCGTTCGAAGAGTTCTACACATCAACATATTCGGGGCTGTGGCATATAGAGATTCTCGAAGGCTGGAACGAAGCCACTAGCGCGACAAGTTCGGATGTTGTCCATCTCACCGATGGCAGAACCGTCTGGAACCAGCCTCGGGAAGAGCGAGTCGGCACCGTTTGTTGCGACTCGCGCCACCTATGGTTAAGTCAGGAAGGAACTCGCATACCCTACAAATTGTCTCCGACCCTTTTCCGTTCTAACCCTTCAGGTTACCGAAATCCTGAGTGGCTCACGTTACATCTGCCGAGCAAGCCGGGGAAATACCAGGTCTACATCACGACGGAGAGAGTTTTTCGGCGTAGCGATAGCACCACCACGTACCACGGCAAGGGAGTTGCGGTCTCCTCGAACCTCCTGACTCTCGAAGTGAGATAAACCTGAATCCAGATGGGGGGCAGTTGGCGAAGAATCGCAATAGAACTCATTGAGGACCTGAGTGGAGCTTTTCGAGCCGCAAGCTTTCGATAGGGGTTGATGCGCCTGGTGCGGCCAGCAGATACGGCCGGAGTACATGGTTGAGTTTCGGGAGGCTCCGATAGACAATGAACGCGTGAGTTCGCACAAGCACCGGATCGCCGATTACCTGCGACCCAAAACGCTTGCGATGTTATTGCTCGGGTTTTCTTCAGGGCTTCCCTTTCTTTTGGTTGGCAATACGTTCGGCTACTGGCTGCGCGATGAACACACCTCACTGACGGCGATCGGATTTCTTTCGTGGGTGGGCATTGCCTATTCGCTGAAGTTTCTGTGGGCGCCCGTAATGGATCGCGTCGATTTGCCGTTGTTTAAGCGGCTTGGACATCGGCGCGGATGGATGATGTTCTCGCAAATTCTCGTCGGGTTGGCGTTGGCCGCGATGTGCGGAACTGGCACGAAAGCCGGGCTCGGCCGGCTCGGCGCTCTGGCGCTTGTCGTCGCGTTTGCCTCATCGACGCAGGACATTGTGGTCGATGCCTGGCGAATTGAATCGGCAGACGATGGAGAGGAACAAGGCCTTCTCGCGTCTGCCTATCAGTTCAGCTACCGCCTTGCGCTCCTGGCTACCGATTCCGTGATCCTTATCGTCGCAGCAACCGTCGGCTGGCGCCTGTCCTATGGTATTTACGGCGCAAGTATGGCCCTTGGAATAATCGCGACCTGGCTTGCAAAGGAACCGCAGCGCGCAGATGCGGTGATGAATAAGAAAGAGCGCGAAGCACCTCTTTGGACGCCGCGCGGTTTCTTTGACGCTGTTGTGGGACCGTTCATCGCCTTTTTCCGCGCACATGGGTGGCTTGCGCTTGTGATGTTGGCGGCAATCAGCCTGTACCGCTTGCCGGACTTCATCATGGGACCGATGGCCAATCCCTACTACCACGACATCGGTCTTTCGAAGCAAATAGTCGGAGAGGTGCGCGGCTCAATCGGACTCATCGCTACGTTCGCAGGCATCGCAGCGGGCGGATTCTGCTCGCTGAAGCTTGGCTACATGCGCGCGCTCATCATCGGGGGCATTCTGCAGGCTGCGGCGATTGCCTCATATGCGACTCTCGCGTTCTCGGGCACAAGTACTCGTCTCTTCGCTCTAGTTATGGCAGGCGATAACTTCAGCATCAGCTTTGCAGGCGTTGCGCTTGTAGCGTACATGTCGAGTCTCACCAACATTGGATACACGGCCACGCAGTATGCGCTCTTGAGTTCAACCTATGCCTGGCTAGGAAAGATTTTGAAGGGGTTTTCGGGCGCTGAGGTCGAAAACCTGAGCACCACGCACGGCCTCATTCATGGCTACGGCATTTTCTTTATCGCTTGCGGACTGACCGGCCTGCCCGCCGTCCTTCTCTTTGCGGTATTAGGTTACTGGCTCAGCCGGAAGCAACCGATCGCAGCCGCTGCCTCGCAAGGTCTTAACTCGTAACCCAACCGGGAGATACTTGCTATGCCATTCTTGCAGACTGGGCATCGTGGCTTGCGCCGTTTCAACTACCAAGTCTCGCTCTTAAGGGTCGCGAGACCTACCAAGAAGACTATTTTCTAAGCACGTCCTTAGCTGGGAGTCTTCCCTAGATTTACCATTCCAACGCATGAACTAGATTCCCCAAAGCGGATAGGGGTCGCGACCAGTCTGCAAGCCCTTGCTGTTCCGAATGCGATAAATCGGTGTATGACTGAAATTTCTCCCCCCAGGAAGAGGCAGGCGCAACGAAAACAAGTGTTCTTGGCGCAGGGCAGGGCGGCCTCGCAAATGGCGCAAATCGCGAGTACCCTCATTGACCCGGCAAAACTGAAAAGTCGCCTGTAATTTCTTGGACCTGTATATTTTTACAGTGCCGTCCTCCTTGGTTTTGCGGTTACCGTTTCCACTAATTCAAACCCTCCGCAGACGGTTTTCTGCATAAGACGCCCGGTATTGTTCCGTCCCTCCTTTTCCAAATCGCCTGAGGAGAGTTCCTTCCCGAGAGGAGAAAACAAAATGAAAATACTACGACGTTCCGCAAATTGCGGTCGCGCAGCAGTTTTAGGGCTCTGCGTCATCGCCCTGTCGCAAATAGGTGCAGCGCAGATTTGGATCGCATCGGCAGGCAGCGTGGACGAGTCAAGCATCTTAACCTACCGGTTCACTGACCAACGTGCCTCTGTCAGACCCTCGCTTACAACCGGAACCGTGACCCTCCGCTATAACGTGCTTCCTGCGGGCGACTTGCTAAATCCAATCAGCCAGCCTTGCTGCGAAGCCAGGGCGCTGATGGTGCGGTTTTTGGATAACGGCAACGGAGCTCAAGTGATTGTCACGTTGAAGCAATTCAATGTGAGAACAGGCCAGTTAACCACACTGCTGACGTTTGATAGCAAACACTACCCGCCACAGCCAGCCTTCCAGGAGCCAGAGCCAACCATATTCGACGGCAATTTCTTCAACTTCTCGTTCGCTCAAGGCCCATCAGAGGGAAGTCAGGACTTAGGTGGGTGCTGCGCGTACTACATCGAGGCCAAGCTCATTCGCAGTGCAGTTGGAGGAACTCCCGGTCTAGCTTCGATCCGGCTGGTTCGGGTTCTGGCGCCCTGATGTGCTTCTTGCACGCCTTGCATAAACCTCTCTGTTGTGTATGTGATAGGTATTCATTGTTGTCGATAAAGTTGGTGAAAAATCTCGATATGATTGTGCAGCCACGATACTCGTGTGCCGTGATGAGATGAGGATTGACCAACGATGTCTGATATTCGCTACCCTAAGAAGTGGAAGGACATGTCCCTCGATATGCGGCTGATGTTCGGATATCTCTATTACACTCACTGCCCCCACCGCTCGGAGTCGCCGGAGCTGCCATTTGCAATTGGTCTACTCGTTTCTTTCAACTCGCCTTCAGCAGTTTAATGATCCAGCCCACGAATGTAAGCACGAGAAACGGGTAGGCGTAGAAGGGCAATGGCCTTGAGGTCGGGAATATCTGGCCACCCCAAAAGATTCTTGCAGATGTGACCGCAAAGAGAACCGAGCCTATCACGGCGACCACTCGCGTCCAGACTGCGAACTCACGAGGAATGCTGGTGAGCAGAAGGCCAGCAGACCATAATGCCGTGCCCGCCGCAAATGAGGAGGCACTTTCGGTAAGGCTCGTTGCAGTCCCGACAAGCATTACGCTTTCTCCGATAGAGAAAACTAGAAAGCCGGCGGCGGTTACGTCCTTTCCCGCTCTCAAGAATTTCAAGGCCAGGAGAGTGGTAGCCACAACCAGAGCAACGCCATCGAGAGCCCACGCTGCCGCCTGAATATTTCGTTGTGCGACGAAAGTACCGGCCATGCCAAAAGCTCCGCCTATAGCGAGCAGAATAACCGTCAGCACGTTCACAGTGTTTTTCATATTGGCGGCCTATGATACCCCAACCGGCATGGAGGAATAGGCAATTGGCGAAATATCCATATCCCTCATCATCGCCAAGAGAGGCGAACAAAAAGCGCAGAGGGCTGATAATGATGATTGCCCCGATTGAACGAAGAACTATTTGAGCGTGAGAGTCATTGCTTTGAAATCAAACGTCGTCTTGTGTGCTTGTTGCAGCAGGTCGATCCCGAGATTTCCAGCGAAAAATTTGCTGGCCCCGGAGGTGGGGTTGAGGAGCACTCCCACTGACTTGAGTGTAGTCGGGAATCCGCCGATGCTGAACTTCAACGACTCAAGAGTTGCAGCCTCCATGTACTTGGTACCGCCGACACCTTCCATCTTGTACGAATCCGTTTTGGTCGCAGAGCGGATGAGTTCGGGAAATGCGGATGCAAACGGTGGATAGAGGTCGGTATTCGTAGCGCCAGTATCCAAAGCGAACGTCAATGGTCGTTGGTCGTAGGCGATCTGCACCAATGGATGGTTTCCGTCGAAGCACAGATCCGCGTGAGGCACGTTATTGTGCGAGGATTTTGGTCCGATCTCGAAAGTCTCATCCGCGCGCCAAGCAAACCTTTCAAACCCCAGCAACACGGGTATTCCTATGAGTCCGCGCGAGCCTGGAGACGCCTCATTGAACGGCGGTTGATTGTCAGGCAAGACCAGAAAGCCCACATGCTTGACACGAATTGAGCCGATGGCAAGTTCATCTGCGACCGCAATCTGTGTGTTGAACTGGGTTCCATTCACATCTCCTACTTTGGCAGTTGTTGGGTGTACTTGTAGCCCGAAGCGTTTAGCCTCGGACTCGGTCATGACCGAAAGCTCCGCTCCCGAATCGAACCAATACGTCGCGTTAACACCATTGATTGAGAATGGTAGTCCTCCATCCTGCAGTTTCACCGTGGTGTGTGCGCCCACAAGGTGTTGGTCGGGAGAGTCGGCAAGGGCAGTGAGCACAGGGCGGCTGCCCAGAGCGTCGGAATCAGTGGGTCTGACAGCAAGGATGGCATCCACCTGTGCTAACGCCTTCTTGTATTCCCCATGGGTGAAGTAGGTAGAAGCCAAAACCCTGTGTGCTTCGAGCGATTCATCCGACCTCCCGGCGGACTTAAAGACAGCTCGGAACTCCTTTTCGCATTGACGCTGATCATTGAATGCGCAAGCCACAGCTCCCCGATAGAACGCTGATGCACCACCTGTCCTGACGGAAACACGGAGCTCGAACCACTGATGGCTGTCGTAGAGTGATTTCAGGTTGGCGTCGTCCTTCCCCGCGCCGAAGCACAACGCCGCCAGAAGAACCCCGCAAGATGCAATCTTCGAACGTTGGCAAAGGTGAGCCACTGCGAGGCACAGATTTTAACGTATTTTTCCCCCAATTGAAGACCGGAGGCAAAGCGCGGCTGTTTTTGGAGTGTTGGAAGTTCTGAGAAAGCGGCCCAACGAACTGAAAATATTTGGTGGAGCTAGTCGGGATCGAACCGACGAAGCCCTCCGATCGTCTAGGGGGTACCCGACCCACCCCCGCTTCGTGAACGTGCTCGGTCGCGTTCAGAAAAACTTTTTAAAAAATACGACGGAGGGGCGTGTAGCAGGAACCCTAGCGCTCCCCGCCCTTCAGCCTTCGGGAACTCCGGCCTTACGAAACACAGCAAGTGAACTGTCGAGGCCGGTTTTCGCGGCTGCCTCCGGTGTCATGTCCTTCGTTCGCCCGAAGACTTCCACACTAAGCGCATCGCTGTAGTGGATGCGGTGGAGCGCCTGCAAGAAGCCGGTCAAGTTAATGACACCTTCTCCGGGTAGCAGCCGCTGATTATCGTGGATCTGCTCTGGAGGCAAGTTCGGCGAATCATTGAAATGGACGTGCACGATGCGATCGCGCCCGGCTGCAATGATGTCCTCTGTGGTGGCTCCTGCGTGGTGCCAATGCCAGGAATCGAGCAGCAGTCCGACGTTGGGACCGCATTCCTTGGCGAACCCGAGCATATCGTTCATACGCCAAATGAATTCGTATTTGTGGGCTTTGCGCAGTTCGAGGGGACCTAGAAACTCGAGGCCAAGGCGGACGTTGGAACGCGCCAAAATGCGGGCACTTTTTGTAAACCGCTGCTTATAGGTTTGGCGCAGCTCCTCTTTTGGCGTATCGCTGGACGGCATGATGTAGGTGATCATGCGTGGGCAGTGGATAGCGGCTGCGAACTGGGCGGCTGCGTCAAGCTGGGTGAGCGAGGAATTGAAGGTTGCATCGTCTTTCCGGAATTCCACCGGAAAATCGATGACGGCTGGTCTGATCTTAAGACGGGCAAGTAGGTCGTTGGTCGCGCGAAAGCCGGCTTGCATGGCCGGGCGCAGCATGATGTCCGTGCCGGGAAATCCAATTTGCGCGGCCAAGCGCGCGAAGTCAGGCCAGTGAACACGACCTTGCAACAGGACGCTGTTCAAGGAGAGAAACATGTTGCGCTCGTCGGCGAAAGCTCTAGAGAGAGGGGCTGCGGCGAGCATCTTGCAAAATGATCGTCTGGATATCAAGTAAGACACGCCATCGATCATATCCGAGTAGCATCACGAGGAGATGGAAGACATGAACAGGCGAGAGAACGGTTAAAAAAGGCGAATAGAAAGCGCAAGAGAGTGATAACGCCTGCCCTTCAGAAATTGACTTCCGGATTGCTCGTGTCGCCTACCTTCGCTCGGCAAGAGTAGCGAGCATGATTACGGCTATCTCAAATCCCTTAGCATGGCCGCCGCATGGCTATTCGTAGCGTCCAGTCTGACGGCTGTCTGATAGCAATTTCTCGCAAGGTTCTTTTCCCCGTTTTGTTGATACGCTTCGCCCAGACTGTCGAAGGCGTTGGAAGACGCGGGATGCTCGGCCGTGTTCAACTTGAAGATCGCGATTGCGTCGTTCACCCGCTTGTCTCCGTAAAGCAGCTGATATCCCAGCGTATTCAACTCGGACTCCCCCAGGTCATAGTCGGGGTTTCTCGCATTCTTGAGAGCATCGTACATTTGCACCGCTGCCTGAATTCCTGACTCATGGATAGTTTTGTACAGTCTCTCGGCGCCAGACTGCTTCGGCAAAGTGTACGGTTTGGCTACGAGGATGTTCTGGATAGCAGCGTCTATGTCCTGGCGCTTACTGTTTCCTTTGTTTGTAAGCATGATGACGGTGACCCTGTCCGTGAGCCGCCGTTCAATAAACGCTCTGAACCCCGATTGACTGCCTTGGTGCCAAAGGTACTTATTGCCGTCCTCTTTCACTACGTTCCATCCAAAACCGTAGATCGAAGAGCCTTCTTGCACTTTGCCGGGCGTGAACGCTTCGGATAATGTTGAGTACCGCACGAGCTTGTCCGTATATAGAGCCTGATCCCAATTGAATAGATCGTCCACCGTCGAATAAATGCCTCCGTCTCCCGGGATTCGTGTTGGCGCGCCGTCATCTACGTTTCCAAATTGGTCGTATCCCACAGCTGCCCGCGCAGTTTTCTTTTCCGGACCGTCGTAAACAAAAGTGTCGCTCATGCCAACAGGTTTGAAAATCTCCTGTTCGAGAAAACCGGTAAAGCGCTTGCCTGAGACTCGTTCCACTACAATCGCCAATAGCGCATATCCGGGGTTGCTGTACCGGTATCTCAGGCCTGGCGCCGTAAAGGTATCTTCTTTTTTCAATAGATCTGCGATGAGACCTTCTTGATCAAGATTGGAATCGTCAATCGCCAAATCGCCATAGTCGGGTATTCCAGAAGTGTGGGTTAACAAATGTCTCAGTGTAATTTTGCTGAAGTGTGTCGAGTGGGAGAACTCGGAAATATATTTCGAGACGGGATCGTCGAAACCGAGTTTCTTCTGGTCAGCCAACATCATGATCGCCATTGCCGTAATTTGTTTGGTAACGGAGCCGATATTGGACGGAGTCTCAGGCGTAAAACCGGCACCCGTCTGAGCGTTCGCCTTCCCAAAAGCCTTGCGATAGATGATCTTTCCCCCTCTTGCAACGAGGATGGCGCCATTGAACTGACCTCGTTCAAATAACGTGGTCATCAAAGCGCCGATTTTCTGAGTTGCGCTCTGGGGCAACCTAGGGGAGGCTGTAGGGGAGACGTAGAACGCAATTGCAAGACTCGCCAGTCCGAGTACGGTAAAGAACCTTCGCATTTCAATAGAATAGACGTGTAACGTGAGTGGTGGCCATTGTTTGCAACTCGCGTCATCAGGCACATGTTTGTCATAGTTGTTGTTAAATCGTCGTAGCACTCATTGAGGCCCAAAAAAGCGAAGAAAAAGCACACATGAGTGATACGCCTGGTCTCGTAAACTGAGGTTCTCATCACCATGTTGACCATTGCTATCCGCCTGTGGTCGCCAGAATGCTTTCGTTGACCGCCCCTTGCCACCATCCGTAAGATGTAGCAACTATCGAAAAGGCATTGCTGAATGATTGATCAAACGATCTCGCACTACCGCATCGTCGAAAAACTGGGCGGTGGCGGGATGGGCGTGGTTTACAAAGCGGAGGATGCCGAGCTTGGTCGTTTCGTCGCCCTCAAGTTCCTGCCAGATGATCTTTCGCGGGACCCCCAAGCTTTAGAACGTTTTCGCCGCGAGGCGCGGGCGGCGTCGGCTCTCAATCATCCCAACATCTGCACCATTTATGAAATCGGCAAGCAGGGGGAGCAGTCGTTCATCGTCATGGAGTTTCTGGACGGTATAACCCTGAAACATCTCATTGCCGCAAAACCTTTAGAGATTGAAAGGGTGCTCTCACTGGCCATCCAGATCGCTGAAGGACTTGATGCCGCACATTCCCGGGGTATCGTTCATCGCGATATAAAGCCAGCGAACATCTTTGTCACTAAGCGCGACCATCTCAAGCTTCTGGATTTTGGGTTAGCTAAGGTGGAGGTGGGGAATTCTCCTTCGGGGTCAGGCAACACGCAAACGCGCACGATGGAAGGACCACATCTGACCAGCCCCGGATCGACGTTGGGTACAGTCGCTTATATGTCTCCGGAGCAGGCTCGAGCAAAGGAACTCGATGCTCGCACCGATTTGTTTTCGTTCGGCGTCGTTCTCTACGAGATGACTACTGGGATTTTGCCATTTCGCGGCGAGAGTTCGGCGGTAATCTTCAAAGCAATTCTCGATGCCCAGCCGTCTTCTGCGCTACGGTTGAATCCAGAGACGCCCCTGGAACTCGACCGCATCATCAGCAAAGCGCTGGAGAAGGATCGCGATTTGCGCTATCAAAGCGCGACAGAGCTGCGGGCGGACTTGTCGCGACTAAAACGAAATCAGGATTCGGGTGGTGCAAGAGTCTCCGTCGCGGAAGGGCCTGCTGAGAGTTCGTCCACAACAGCGGCGCGCCGGCTCTGGTGGACAGCGCTGGCTTTCGTGCTGGTGGCGGGAATTGTCGCCGGCGCGTATTGGCTACGACCGAAGACTGAAGCCACCAAAATATCATCGATTGCAGTGCTGCCATTTGTGAACGCCACGGCGGATCCGAACAACGAATACCTGAGCGACGGCTTGACCGAAAGCCTCATCGGCACGCTCTCGCGGCTTCCGGGCGTGAAGGTGATGGCGCGAAGCACGGTGTTCCGCTTCAAGAACAACCAGGACGATCCGCAGAAAGTCGGACAGGCGCTGCAAGTGGCTGCAGTGCTAACCGGGCGCATCACACTGCATGGTGACGAGCTCGGCATCCATGCAGAACTGGTTAACTCTGCCGACGGAAGCGAGTTATGGGGATCGCGGTACACACCAAAGCAAGCCAATATCACACAGGTGCAGAGCGATATTACGAGAGACATCTCGAAGAGCCTGCACGTGCAGCTCAGCGGTGAAGAGCAGCGGAAGCTGGGTGGCGCAGGCACAAACAGTCCTGAAGCTTATCGGCTGTATCTGGAAGCACGGCAGCAGTGGGCGGGGCGTACGCAGGATGGATTGAAAAAGAGCATTGAGTTATTTCAGCAGGCGATTGCAGCCGATCCGAATTATGCGCTCGCGTATGCCGGACTCGCCGATACCTATAATGTTGCTGGCAGCTATGGCATTGGGATTAGCTCGAAGCAGGGGCTGTCGCTCAGCGATGAAGCGTCGCAAAAGGCGGTGCAGCTGGACGATTCACTGTCCGAAGTACATACGGCCCGAGCAAGCTACTTGTCGTTCGCGTGGCGCTGGAGCGAAGCGGAAGCCGAGTTTCAGAGAGCCATTGAGGTCAATCCTAACAACGCCCAGGCTCACTATTTTTATGCCTTTACCCTGCTCCTACCGTTGAACCGCATTGATGAGTCCCTCGGACAGCTTCGCATCGCGCTTTCGCTCGATCCCTTGTCGCCGATCATAAACACGAATTACGGCTGGACGCTGATGGTGGCTCACAAATATGACGAATCTCTGGCTCAGTATCGGAAGACGATTGAGCGCGATCCGAATTTTGGGCCCGCGCATTTCAAGCTATCTCATCTGTATGCCTCGATGGGGCGATACAAGGATGCCTTGGAGGAGATGACGAAGTCAGATCTCATAAAGCCGGGATTTCAGAGTCTCGACGCCAAAGCATATTGTGCGGTGAACCAGTCCATCAACAGTGCCGACCGCGATGCGTCGGCTGCCGATGCATGCGCCTCCACCGACCGTGAATTGGCAATTCGTCTATTGCAGACGGGCTACGAACATCACGACTTGGTGGGAGAATTCATTCGCAGCCCGGAGTTTGATTCGCTACGCTCCGACCCGCGCTATATCGAAATCATGCGCAAGATGGAGCTGCCGAAATAAGCCGCTGGTGCTCGACGGAAAATAACCTCGTTCCTGGTCAATAATTCCCCTCTCCAGCACCTCCATATTGCTCTTAAATGGAACGATAGCGCGGATGGTTGGCGATAAATCGCTTTGAAAGATTGGTGGAGCTAGTCGGGATCGAACCGACGACCTCATCGTTGCGAATTCTCAAACCTCAGCGAGATGACGAGACACCGAAGAAGTCTGAATAGCATGGAAGGGCAGTGTTCATGCGGGTTTGGGCCGTTGTTCGCTGCCCTTCATGTGATACGGAACGACACCGGGAAATACGGCGCGACCTGGGTAGGGATCACGCGGTTACGACACAAGTCACGACACAAAATTTGGCGTTGGCGATTGGCCGCAATCCGTCCGGTTGTCTGTGGGGTAGCCGACCCACCACCCTTTCGTACACGTGCGGGTCGCGTTCAGAAAAATTTAGAAAAAATTGCCACGGAAGATGCGTGGTGCAGAGGCGAGTTTAGAGACTCCAAAACTCAGGGGCATCCTTTTTGAGGGAGTGGTGTATACAGACGGCAAAATGCTCCGTTCCCCTGCTTGGGAGGAAGAAACGGCGCATACCTTCTGGTAATGGCCTATTTCAGCATTAGCAAGCCCACTTAGGCGTTTGTGGAATGAGATACGAGAATGTCTTTTGCCACGCTGGGCAAAGCGGGAACCAGCCATCGGAACAGGAGGGTTGCCGCTCCCGCACCAACTAGCTGAGCTGCGACAAAACCCGGAATGTCCACGGGTCGAATGCCACTAAACGTATCGGTCATTGCTCTCGCCAGTGTGACAGCAGGGTTTGCGAATGATGTGGAAGCCGTAAACCAGTATGCGGCGGTGATATAAGCTCCGACTGCAAACGGAACAACTGATGAACGGAGGCGTGAACAACCCCATATGACTGCCATTAGTCCAAACGTGGCGATGAACTCGCTAAAAATCATCGAAGGTCCTCTGCGCGAGTGCTGCGATGTAGAGAACAAGTGCAATCCGAACATGACGTGCGCACAAGCAACGCCAAGATAGGCGCCGGAGACTTGAGCGACCAAGTAGCCAGGAACCTCAACCCAACGGATGCCCCTTTGCCATGCATCGGTTAGCGTCACGGCAGGATTAAAGTGTGCGCCTGAAATCGGCCCGAACGTTAGGATCAAAGCTACGAGAGCTGCTCCCGTTGCTAGAGTATTCGCCAGCAAAGCGACCGCAACATTTCCACCGGAGAGCCGCTCGCCCATGATCCCAGAGCCAACCACAGCCATCAGAAGAAAGGCTGTCCCGACGAACTCCGCGGTGATCCGTGCATATGGGCTGAATTTATTGCTGTCCAATGTTGTCGAGTTCCTTCTTGAGTGCGAGGCGATCTATGGACGCCAGTGGAAGGGAGAGGAAAAGGCCAATTCTACGTTCAAGCGCAACAAAAGCATCGCGGTATGCTCTTGCAACCTGTTCGGGACTGCCCGTTACCGCAGCGGGGTCGGGAACACCCCAGTGCGCCGTCAGAGGCTGACCCGGCCAAATAGGACAAACTTCTTTGGCTGCGTTGTCGCAGACGGTGAAAACGAAATCAAGCGTTGGAGCTTCGGGGGTAGAGAATTCTTCCCAACTCTTACTCCTGGCATTCTTTACCAGAACCCGCGCTGCTTCGAGCTGCTTAATGGCTTCGGGGCGTACTGCTCCACTCGGATGACTTCCAGCACTGTAGGCCGTAAATCTCGGACGGCCCTTAAAATTCATGATTGCTTCGGCCATGATCGAACGCGCAGAGTTGCCAGTGCAGAGGAACAGGACGTTGTAATGATCTTTCATGGTGTCCTCAATGGCAGCAGGTTGGAGCGCAGCAAGACATTGAGGCAGCGGGCTTAACCGCACGCACAAACGCACTCATGAATTTTCCCTCGATCTCCGGAGCGATCGCTTCAATATCAATGCCCAGGTTTAGGAGAGTCTCGCGTGCATCCTCAGCCCGATAAACGCGAGTTGGCTCCAGTTCAATCTGCGTGAACCCCGCAGCCTCCAACTTTCCGCGGTATTCATTTTCTTCGAGAGCACCTGCGATACACCCTACCCACGCCAGTACGCTTTGCCGAGTCTCAGGCAGCATCTCACCCCGCGTTACGACATCCGAAACAGCAAAACGTCCACCGGGCTTCAGGACTCGAAAGGCCTCCCTTAGCACTTGATCCTTATCCGCTGAGAGATTGATGACGCAGTTCGAGATGATGACATCAACGGCGTTACCGGGGAGCGGAATGCTCTCGATCTCTCCCTTTAGGAACTCCACGTTCTCGATTCCTGCTTTTCGTTTGTTCTCGTTTGCCAATGCCAACATCTCGTCCGTCATGTCCAAGCCGTAAGCCTTCCCTGTCGGGCCAACGCGCTTGGCGGATAGGAGTACGTCAATACCGCCACCCGAACCAAGGTCGAGAACTATTTCGCCAGCATTCAGTCTCGCCAAGGCCGTGGGATTGCCACACCCAAGAGAGGCAAGCATAGCCTCCCCTGGGACCTGCCCGATCTGTGCGGCGTCGTAGAGATTGGAAGTGATCGGATCAGCACATCCGTTGCTTGGACTTGCTCCGCAACAGGAACTCCCGCCGCTCACCACCCGTAGTGCGGCCTCTCCGTATTTCTCTCGGACTACTGTCTTGATATCGGTGCTGCTCACAAAATTCTCTTTACCTGCAACACTGCAGGACTTGTTCTGGTTTGAGTGCTTTGTTTCGCGTGCAACATTCCGCGTAGAGGAACCCAAGAAGTTGTTGAAGTGCGTCGGTATCTGCTGTGTATCGAAGGAAGGTACTCTCACGTTGCACCTTGACCAGTCCTTCGTTTCGGAGCTTGTCGAGGTGATGCGAAAGAGTTGAACTTGGAATATCGAGTTCTTCCTGAATTTCCCCTACTACGAGCCCCTCAGGATGGGCCGTCAACAGCAATTGCATGATTCGCAGCCTTGGCTCGACGCCCATGGCCGAAAACATGTCCGCATACTTGGCGATCGACTCGCTGGATTTCTTCGTAGAGGCGCTAGGCATATTTCGATATTCGCAGAACTATAGGACGATGTCAAGGGGTACTCGCAGTTTGTTCTTCGCAACTGGAATCGGGGTTGAGTCCCCGACTATGATCAATGCGATGCCCTTCCACCCCATGCCGCTGGTCCGGCGAGCAGAGCCGTTCACCCATGCCGACTGGCTCTTTGAGATCAAGTGGGATGGATTCCGAGCTATGCTCCATTCCGACGACGATGGCATTCGTCTCATCTCCCGGAATGGCAATACGTTCAAAAGCTTTCCCGGTCTGTGCGAAGGCTTAGCCCGTGACCTGAAGGGCCGCCGCTGTGTGCTCGACGGAGAGATTGTGTGCCTTGATCCTGCTGGCAAGCCGCAGTTCCGTGACCTGCTGTTTCGCCGCGCCGAGCCTGTCTTCTATGCCTTCGACATTCTGTGGGACGAGCACGCCCGCTCGGACGACGAAGAAGAAACGCGCCGATTCCGCAACGGAGAGGATATTCGGTATTTGCCGCTCGTCGATCGCAAACTACGGCTTCGCAGGGTGGTTTCGGAACGTGCCGAACGACTTCTCTTTTGCGACCACATCGAGGCAGCTGGCGAGCAACTGTTCAAGCTCATTTGTGAGCAGGACCTGGAGGGCATTGTTGCAAAGCGGAAAGGCGATCCCTACCTGCCTGAGCATGCGCAATGGTTGAAGATTCGGAATCGCAACTATTCGCAATGGGTCGGACGGGAGGAGTTGTTCGAGCGGGAAGGCGGCAACGATCCCGATTGGCAGCCTTGGAATCTGTGCTCCTCAGCGTGTGATGAACTGGTCGAAGCGCACGGGCTGAATCTGTAGGCCGACTAGTGCGACTCTGCAGCTAGTTCCGCAGCAAGACTAATGTGGCCCGGAGAGACCGAGAGCTTCTTCTCCCAGGCTGAGAAGCCCGCCTTCTTCACGACGACATCGTGGTCACCTGGAGCGAGGCTGATAGAAGACGGTGTGCTTCCTACGAACTTCCCGTCAACCTCAATATCAGCTCCCGACGGCGTAGACGATATGTCAATTAGAGCCGAGGTCACAGTCACGGCTGAAGCTGTCGCATCCGGTTTTCCGCCCCTAAATTTTGCTTCCTCCAATCTTGTGTCGCCGTTGATGTAAGCAGTGATTTCCGTGCCTTTCGGAATCGTGATGTCTTTCCCGTGCATGAAAAGAAACAGAGGTGCCGCAGGGAAAAACACGATTGCGGTGCCAACCATAGCACCGGTCATCGCGCCCGTATGGCCGCCGCCCTTCACGTCTTTGACGGCCCGCAGCGGAACCTTTTCTCCATCCGCCAGACGAACTGAATCGATGTTAACGTCGAGCTTGCCACCTCTTGCCATCCGGCGCTTCGGTTGTGCGTCGGTCACCGTTCCCCATGCGATGCTGCCTTTTGGCACCACGAGGACGTCCATTACCAACACGTCTTCGAGAACCTCAAAATCCACTGTATCGCCTGTGTGTGCGTCCGCAGAAGAAACAGTGCGGGAAGTCCTGAGCTTCACAGGGGTGCCGTCTTCAAGACCGAATCCTTGCATTGCCGCTTTCGGCGCCGAGGCTTGCGAGGGCTGAGCCGGGGCCGCCGCGTTGGCGCTGGGTGGCGTCGATTGAGCAAAGCTGAGAACAGACGGGAACGATATGACCAGACTAATAGCCACAAACTTCATAAGCATTTTGATTGTCTCCCTCTAAATGTCAATGGTTGCCCGGCTACCCGCCTCCTAGGTGCCTCAGCGTGTTTCTTGGTGTCAATGAGCGACATAGAGATGTTACGCTAAGTATCAGAGCACGCCTTCGTCATTCTCCCCCAAATATCGTGGTAGGCAGGCTATAAACTGGGAGGCTGCAGAACAATTCCTGCAGGATCGCACTCCGCAGCTTGCTCCGTTAAGTGTTCGCACCGAAAAAGAACGGGCGAGGGCAATTAACGATAAGCTGGGCGACGTTCGAGTTGCTCGCATGACCCCTACGCTTGTTCTGCTCACATTCGAGAGCGGAAGGCTGCTGGAATCTCAAACGCGACGGTAAACCGGGAGTTGGACATCATTCGTGGAGTGCTGAAGAAAGCGAAACGCTGGCACTTGTTTGCGGACGAGATTAAGCCTCTACCGCTCCGCCAGAAGGTCGGCAAAGCTCTTGGCTACGAAGAAAAGCTGAAGCTCCTAAAGACTGCCGCGAGTCGTCCAGAGTGGCAGAATGCGGCCTGGGCCGCCACTCTCGCCCTCAATACAACGATGCGCGGTTGTGAGATTAAGCAGCTACGCTGGCGCGATATTGATCTGATGGAGAAGACACTTGTAGTGGGCAAGAGTAAGACTGAGGCAGGCGAAAGGGTAATCCCGCTCAACAAAGATGCCTGGAGCACTATTCTCTTGCTTTACGAGCGCTCCAAGAAGCTCGGAGAAGTTCAGCCTGAGCATTACGTCTTTCCATCGTGCAAAGCTTCGAAAGTCGATCGTAGAAGCCAATGACGAGTTGGCGAACGGCTTGGCGTAATCTGACCCGGCAAATAACCTGCCCTGCATGTGGGACGAAGCAGCAGCCAGCAAAGTCCTGTGCTAACGAGAAATGCGGCGTTGCCATTGAGGAGTTGAAAAGTCCACTCTCAGGCCTTCGCTTCCACGACCTACGGCACCACGCGATCACCGAACTCGCCGAGTCTCAAGCCAGTGACAGCACGATTATGGCGATCGCTGGGCATGTCTCGACCAAGATGCTGCAGCACTACTCCCACGTGCGACTGCAGGCTAAACGGACGGCGCTCGATGCGCTCTCTTCCAAGCGGTTCGAGCAGACATATTCGAAGGGTGAACCGGGCGGTTACGACACAAACAACGACACAAAACGGGAAGTCCGCCCCGAACAGGTCCCGCAAGTTGTTGAAAAATTGGTGGAGCTAGTCGGGATCGAACCGACGACCTCATCGTTGCGAACGATGACGTCCGCCATGAATTAGATTGGCATTTCAATCACTTCCAAACTCTTTTTGTCCCATTTTGTCCCAAAAAATTAGCTCGCCGGGATTTGCCTCGAATTTTCGGCGCTGAATTTCAGACCGGGGGTACCAAAATCTTCAGACCCTTTTACTGGAGACCGTTGGCCGGCGAAAAACGCGCGATTTTCACTTCGCAGTTATGGCGGGAGGGGTACGGGGTAATGAATCTTGGCAATGGAAGCGTGGAGACCGTTTGGGACTTTCACAAGAAAATCCGCGAAATTGAAATTTCGGGTTCAAGGGGAGTGTGAGTGACAAAGAAGTCGATCGATCCACAGCACCGGACGGGTTGAGCCAAGAATCGGGGCTTCTTTGGCGCCGCACGCTCGAAACGTGGCAACTGCCGGACGTGACCTTGCTGGTGTGCTTGGAGAACGCGCTCCGATGCTTGGATCGCCTCAGGAATGCAGAGGCAATCGTCGCGAAG
>DATNEX010000180.1:0-7510 GCA_035606605.1 Terriglobales bacterium | reverse complement strand
GCGTTTCAATATGCCAAACGACTTTCCATTGCCGGGCTGGCACTCAGTTTGTTGATGTGGCTGGTCGCATTTCTGGCCGTCGGAGGGGAATGGTTCTTGATGTGGCAATCGAAAACTTCGAATGGTCAAGATGCTGCTTTTCGGATGTTCACGGTCATTGGGATTGTGTTGCTGCTCGTCGCCCAACCGGACATTCAAGACCAACCCTAACTCGGCGATTCCACGTCTGAAAACCCGCGCTACATGCGTTGCATCCGGTCTCCGGGATGCGACCTGCACGATGTTGTGCACCTTCTACTCCTCTGGAATCGTTTCCTTCCCTTGGACGCCTTATTCGTCCGCAATTTTCCGCTTCAAAGTTGTGAGAGTGAGCAATTGTGAACAGTTCAGCGATGGCTGCCGGCCTATGGTTGCCACCGGCGGCGATTGTCCAGCAACAGGAGGGACGAATGAAGAAAATCTGTCTGGTTCTATGCCTCATGTGCGTGGTGTCGAGTCTCGCGCTGGCTCAGGGGAAAACGAACGTCCAGTGGAAGTGCGACAAACCTTCCGGTCAGCAGAGCATTCCCGTCGGCGACAAGCCGGGGCACGCCTATGTGATCGAACAGATCAACTGTACGGCGATGAAAGGCGACATCGGCGGAAACAAAATGAAATCCGGCGTGGGCACCGAGTTTCTCGATGTCAGAGGCGATCACATAACCGGTCACGGTGAATTCATCGAGAGCATGGAGAACGGTGATAAGAACCTCTATAAGTACGAATTCTCCGGCGCCACGAAGGACGGAGTTTTTGAGTCCGGTACCAACAAATGGTCTCTGATCGAAGGTGGCGGAAAAATGAAGGGTGGCAAAGCGAACGGCACCTGCAAAGCAAAAGCCAATCCCGACCAGTCCACCGCCTTCGACTGCATGGGAACATATACCGCTCCCGCCAGCTAGAGCGGCTGCAAGCTGACCTACCGAGCGAGGTGCGCTGTCGTGGCCAAGACTCATTTTGAATTGCCGGTAATCGAGTGCCCAGGTTTATTAATTCTCAACAAGTGAGGAATATTTATGAAGAGAATGTGGATGTGGTGTTTAGTCGGGTTGCTCTCATTGGGGAGCGCCGCCTTGTCGCAAGACAACAGTGCCACGAGTGGGACCGAGAAAGCTGTAGCGGCACTGGAACAGCAATGGCTTCAATCGCAGAAGACAAATAATCCTGACTTGGTTGCCCCTCTGCTGGCCGACAAGTTCGTAAATACGGCACGCGATGGGAAAGTCACTGGCAAGGCCGAGTCGCTTGCTGCAGCGAAAGCGACCAAATACGAAGCTGTCGCTTACGACGATTTGAAGGTAACAGCATTTTTGCATGCCGCGATCGCTACGGGGGTTTTCAAGGCGAAGGGTACCGATTCGTTAGGAAAGCCTCTCGACACTCATGAGCGCTTTACCGATACATGGGTGAAGATGCCGAATGGACAGTGGCAGTGCATTGCAAGTCATCAGTCATCGATCGAAATGTAATCAAACGAACAACCTCGAAAGGAACCTAAGAATGACAACCAGAGGAACTGCTTTAGTCTTTATTGCCGCGCTCAGTTGTGTCGCTTTGTCCGTCAACCTTCATGCTCAGGGTGACGCCGCTCAGCAGATCAAGGAGCTGCAGCAGCAGTCTAGGGACGCCCAGATGAAAAACGATGCATCGTGGGCGCAACAACACTTGGCAGACGGATTTGTCGCAGGGAACAGTTGGGGCGATTGGGAAACGAAGGACGAGTTCATTAAAGATCTGGAGAATAAAACTAACAAGTGGAAAAGCGGCAGCATTAGCGAAGTGCAGGTCGCCACATTCGGGTCGAACACTGCGGTTTCACATTACACATTTACCTACGACGCTGAACTCAGAGGCACTCATCGAGCGCGAACCGTAATATGCAGCGACACCTGGATCAATGATTCGGGGACGTGGAAAACGGCTGCGACCCACTGCTCCATGGTTAAGGGAAAGTAGCAGTACCCATCCGCGCGCGCAGATGGGCCCGGAACGCGCATTCTCTCACCTGCCGCGAGACGCAGAATTGCGGCCGCTTCAGAAGACGAGATGGGCGAAGTTCCGGCAGCCAGACAGCACTGAATCCAGGTAAATCTCTACTGCTAAGAGCTATCCGCGAGTTCCTAAATCGTGACTTCGAGATGGCGGCCAACCCATTTCGCGTGGGAACAATCCGGGAACAATAAGCGTTCCTTTCGGTGCCTAAAAGCGCTTTTCATTCCCAACGCCATCTTCTAAGTCCTTGTATTTCCGTTTCTCGGAACTCTGTCACGGCACTGCCAGAGGGAACGAGAAGGAACGAGAGGGAATCGGAAGGAATCAGACGACGTAGCATGCGGGGGCGTAGTTCAGCTGGTTAGAACGCCTGCCTGTCACGCAGGAGGCCGCGGGTTCGAGTCCCGTCGCTCCCGCCAATTCTTTCAAGGTAGTGAAGTGCCCCCATTTGCTATACCAGTCGCAATGTGAGTTCTCGATTGATTGGCCCGCCATCGCTAGCAAAGCTTCCCGATGCGCATTGCCCTATTTTGTGATTACTTCCCAATTGCCGACGACCCGTCCCCGAATCGTCGGAGTGCGTGGAAATCGGGTTAACAAGAGCACAAGAGCCCCAGACCTCTTACCGGGCAGACTTTGGCTACTCGATGCGTAAATGGCAGCGCCTCTGAGAGCAGTGGATTCGCTAGTTTCCGGAGCCGCCCGCATTCGCCGGGAGCGAAAAAAGTAAGCAAGCGGCACATTCGATGGTCACGAGGTGGTGCTACTCGGTAACTTGGACGGGTACGAGTTCCGGGATGCAGCGGGAATTTCCCAGAGAGTTGACGACGTCCTCGGCGGTCAATTTCCCCATGACCAGTGCCAGGTTGCGTTTGAGGGTGGTTTGGACGGGGCTCCGATCGATCCGTTGCACATATTCAGCGGCGCGAGTACCACGAACCACTTTCACCATAAATTTTGTATTCTTCATAGCCTCTTGTGTTGCCTGGAAGTTCTGCTGAGAAGGAGTCGCAACACCGGTGAAGAAGTGGCAACGCGGAAGCGCGGAACCGGTTTTCATCTGCGGGTGAGTCAAACCAGCCTATATTATTTAGATGACATTCGGCTTAGAATCGGCTCAATAAAGCATGTGTTTTCAATCGATAATCGCCGCGAGTGGGGCCAGAGGTAAACTGAGGCATTACTCGCACCCCAGGGACTGTTCCATCTGGCGGGGAGGGCTGGCTCGATCTCGAGCGTGCAGCCGTGGTCGAGGTCTCGTCGGAAGACAATGATTTCCCAATCGAAAGAGCGGACCTTCCAATTTCACGAAAGCCGGGGCGTCGCCAGTAAGAACCCACACGTGCGTGTCTGGAGGCTGCTTTCCCAAGAGCGGTGCCACCAGTCCGGCTACGCCTCCGATTTTTACTTTCACGACGTAGCGTACGTTTCGTGTTTGGTGTTGCCGCTTGTTACCGCTTTCTCGCCTTCTGGAAGATTCTCAAGTTTTATCACCCGTGGCTTGGGAGTGGTCGCCACCATGGACACGGTAGTTTGTGGCACTTTGGCTGGATGTGCTTAACCAGGGTAAACAGTAATCCATTCGCGATATCGGGAGGCAGGTTCTGCCGCTCCTTCAAGGTCTTCTCTTCGCCGTTGTGGTCCTTATATCGGACGGTGACTTGACCTGAAGACGCGTCGATCGAGGTTTCCATCGTTTGTTTGAAGGACGGACCGCGCTGCACGAGATGATCGTTCAAAACCCGGAAAGCACCGCGCTGCGAGAATATGGTTGTGTCGTCATAGACCGAGCCATCTTTAAAGCGAAAAATCAGGCGGCTGGTCACCCGGTCACCCTCCGCGATTTGCGTCATCTCACCGTCGGCAAGGCGCTTGCCATCAAGCGAACGCAGTGCAAGAAAGCCGTGCATCAGGCCTTCCATGTGGCGCACGGGTACCTGTTCAGCACTCACCGGGATTGTCTGGAATGTTGCGGCGCAGGCCAGCAGGAGGGCCAGCATGCGAAAACGGAAATGTCCTAAGTTCGTCATGTCGTCGAGACCATTTGCAGCCCCGCAGCCCATACCAACCTAGCACTCGCTCATTCCCGCCGAAATACAGGAAATACTGAATATTCAAATATGCAATGACGCAGAATGAAATTGGCGCCATGCCCCACCGGACAAAACGCGAGAAGTAGCCGAAAATTCGCGAGTTTGCAATGCCAAAAAAGAAGCAACTCGTCGCCGATGTTTGGATTGCGCCCGGATCGCCGACAAATCGGGAGTTGGTGCTACTGTGGTTTGCGCTTCAGCGGTTTGCCAATCGCGAGCAGGAAGATGGCACTCTTGTCTTTGGCATGCGGCGAAAAGAAGTTAATTACATCATCGTCGAAGAAGGTCAGCCCGGTCGCACCCAGGTGCTGGGCATAAGCAGCCAGGTAGATCCTGCCGCCGATGATGCCTGCCTCCAGTTGGACGGCCCGATAGCCGCGGTTCCCGTATCGCTCCAGAATGCGTTTCAAATCCGCGAGAAAGAAGATGGCCACGCAGGCGTCGGCCGGCAGATCCTGCTCCAGACCAAGATGATGGGCCTCGGCGCGGAATTCCCCCTCCTTCAAAAGCTGCAGGGTGCTCTGCTCGCGCCCGAAGAAGTATGCGCCCGGCTCGAGCCCTTGCACTGAATGCACGATCAGGTAGAGATCGTTAAGCTGCGCGCCGGGAGACTCAAGAAAATCAGCCGGAAGACGTCGCGTGGCGTAGTTCAGAGTGGTAGAAAGTTGTGCCAGTGTGACGGATGCCGTCTTGTCGAACATTCGGGTAGAGCCGCGACGCAAGATCACCTGTTCAATCGTGTCCTTAGGTAGTTCTTCTTCTGGCCGGCGCGGGAGGCGAACTGTCTTGCCCGTCGGAGCGGACGATGAAAGGACTGGTGGGTTTCCGCGCCATTGATTTACTTCCTCCACAGACTCAAGCGAAGACGCATAGTGCATCTCAAGCATGGCGGGATATTCGATCTCGTGCTGTGAAAGGGGGATTGTCTCCAAGTCAAGCGCCGGAACCTCTCTGGGTGCCGGCAGCGAACTCTCCGATGTGCACCCGATCGGTACGAGGCACAAAGAAACCTCACGCCGCATATCCAGATCGAGCAGGCGGTTCACCTCGGCGTCCACGAACCCGAGCACGATCTTGGCCGGCAGGCCCGAAGCCACAGACACGGCCAGCATATTTGCCAGCAGGGTGCCGTTGTCCCAACCGAAGTGGCGATAGGTGCGCGCCTGGTACTTCCAGGCGTTCCGCCAATACGTTCCGGTGCAGATGATCGTTGCGGGCGCATGAGCCACCGCGGGTTCCATCGCCGCCGCCTGAGCCAGGTTTCCGCGAAAATCACCCTTCCGCAGGAGCCGCAGCGATACATCCGCCGGATTGAAGTGATACACGCCCCCATCCAGGCCCGGGAGATCACTGCTCGCGACGTACAGTTCGATTTCGTAAAGAGCCCCGGTGCAAGCTGCGGCGCGAAAGTAGATTTCTCCACCTGGATATGCACGCTGTTTGGTAATCCCTGCCGAGAAATACAGGAGGCGTGCCAGATCCTGAACACCAGGGACGGAATCAGCCCGCAGTGAAGGCACTGCTTCTGAGATTGCGGACAGCACGGCCACCCCTGTTTGCGGCACGTCCCGCGGCAATGGAAGAGGCTCTATCTTCGGATAGATTTTGAAAGGCAGCGGCCGATTCGCCCAGTCCAGGAAGTGAGGACGGTTACGAATACTCCAGTAGGAGTGCTTTGTGCCATCGTGATACTTCCAAGCTGCCTGGAGCTCTCGGTTGTTCATCGGCTGCCCACGCCAGACTAGCACCTGCCGCGACCACGGGTGCAATTAGCTTCGTGACAGCAGATCTCTTGCCAGGATGACGGGCAATCCTTCCGTAATCGGTAAGGGTAAGGATTGCGAACCAACCAGCAGCCAGCTTGCATCTCCCCAAGCATCTCACAATATCAACTCAGCAATGGTCTAGTCGAGTAGAATGGTGCCCTGTTGAAGGGACCGATGCACTCCAGGATCTCGAGGATTATTCCTACAACGTTTGGCGTTGTGCTCTCTTCTTTTCTTTTTCGCCGGCGTGAGTGCATGTGCAGATGACGCAAATCTGAAGTCATTCCACAATGGCCATCGTTGGTTCGAACTCCGTGACTCCGTCGATAAATGCGGCGGTTCGGCCTTTTATCAGGGAGCGGTTGCGTGCGCTTTCAATGACCTGCCGCGGTGCGAGAAAACTACGAGCTGTCTTCAAGTCGTTGCCACCGTCCGACGAGGCAGTGGAAGCACGCCACGAAGACTCCTTATTGTTAGGCCCACCGGGCACCGGGAAAAGTCATCTCGCCCAGGCTATCGGACAAGCCGCCATTCAGCAGGGTTATCGCGTGCTGTATCGCGAGACCCACAAACTGCTCGACGAACTCGCCGAAGCTACCCTCGACGGGACTCGCAGGGAGCACCTGGAACTGTTAGTTTCAGTTTCGCTCCTCATCATCGACGATTGCGGCATGCGCAAACTACCTTTGACCGCCGCTGAAGATCTGCTCGAAATCGTGATGCGACGTTATGAGCGAGCCAGTACTTTGCTCACCTCGAATCGGCCCGTTGAGGACTGGGGAAAACTGTTGGGCGACAGCGCTGCGGTCACCGCAATGCTCGATCGCCTTCTCCACCATGGTCACGTGCTTAAGTGTGGTCCGCGCAGTTGGCGTACGAAAACAGACTTGCCTCCCCAAGAGGCGGCAGGTTAAAACAACCTAGTCCCCGGCCACTTACCTTGGCCGGTTTTGAAGTGACCACGTTTGGCCGGTTTTCAGCTGACCCTTGAGGACGAACGGGATTCTTCTCTGCCCACTCCCATCCCATAGAGTGCGAGTACAAGGCGCTTATCAAATTGCGGATCTTCGCCTTGAGTCGCTAAACAAACTGATACTTTCCGAGTGGGACAATCCCGAAATTTTTAATACGTGACTATTTCGGCTCTGTAGATAGCGGTTCGGTGTCGCGAATATTGAGGCCAGCTAGCGTGTACTGTCCTATGAGGCGCACCGTAGCGATAGCGTCGAAGGAAACTGGTATCCACACACCGTTCAGTTCCGCGTATTGCAGAGTGATATGAATATCCTTGATCCAAAAGGAAGGACTTTTGGCGGGGACTCCTTCAATCCGGCGGATATGGAAAGTGCTCGCATCTACCCAGATCTGGCCGCGTAAAAGGTATTTATCCTTTCGCTTCGGGACGATCCGCAAAACGTACTCAGGAATGACGCCGAAGTTCTCTTGCCTCAGAAAAACGAAGTCATAGTTCGTCCGACTGATCTCGCTGCCACCTCTTTTCTTCGCCGACTCGGTTTCCCGGTCTAAAAGCTCGCGAACTATTTTTTCTCCCCTTGAGTTCCCTCGCGCCTGCGTAATCTTGTATGTCTTCGTGTCGGGAGGAACGAAATTGATCTGCGC
>DATNEX010000131.1:0-22061 GCA_035606605.1 Terriglobales bacterium | reverse complement strand
AGTGCGTGACCAACATCAAGTTGGCAATACCGGAACGCACGCTCTCCATACTTCCAGGCCTCACGCCAAAAGATCGACGACAATCCCACGAGGAAGGAACCCTCTAAGAACGAGGCCCAGGAAGTCGGATCAATCTCCGCTCGAAGCTCGACGCCGTGTTCCTTTGGAGCATAGTGATATACGCCGGGACAGTTGTGCAGCTTCTGCATGGATTGCAACAGGACGTATCCCTCGGTCGGGTGGAGGTTGCCGCTTGACGGATTGGCGCGCAAGGGCCATGCGGCTCCTTCGAACTGTTTCCAGGCCGTTAGGGAGAGTGCGTATCGCAGGAAAAGTGAGACGGATTCTACTGAGAGCGGAGCCGGCGTGACGGAGTCCCGGACATAGAGCTGCCAGAACGGAAGTCGACGCCCCTCAGGGGGTATAGGCAGGCTGACCAGCGGTGCTCCATCGTAGCGGCGGAATGGATCTGGCTGTTTAGCCCAATCCAGGTAGCCGAGGGAGGCTGCATAACGGTGGTAATGGTGCTTCGTTCTTTCGTGGTAAGCCACCACGATTTCTTCGTCGCATGGGTCGCGACTGCCTGTCTTTGTGTCCACCGAGAAGTCAGGAGAAGTATTTGGTTCCATGAAGATCGTTGCCTTGCAGACAGGTGCGGGTGAGTGCGCCGTAAGAACGGTCGAGACCATTTGTGCGGAAGTTGTAGGCCTGAAGGTGATTAGCCACGATGTCGAGTTTGGGCTTCACATCCTCAGATTCTTCCACTCATCATCCTTCGGGATCTGATCCGGTTTATACACCTTTGTGTATTAGACATCTAACTTCCTAAAGCGCGAGGCAGATGGCTCTGGGAAGGACAGAGGGTCTTCCCATTTATCGCGCGCGGCCGTCAACACATCTCTCCAATGTGAGCTAGATTGCACGGACGTATCTCCGTGACGGGAATATTCTCTCCTCAGAATACCTTCGCCCGTGCTTCGAAGAGGTTAGCAATGCATTCACCACTAACGGCAACATTCCCACATCGGCACAACGCTGATGGAAGCCATGTTGCGATCTGTCGACGCTGTTTCGCAACAGTGGCTTCAGCCAAGGATGAAGGCGAACTAGAGCTCTACGAAGTGCGGCACAAATGCGACCGTCTTACCCTATACCAAAGCCTTTTCCCTGCGCCAGAACAGGGATTTCTTCTTCAGCGCCTTCTAATGTAAAGACCTCATTGCTCCAAGAGTCGCTTCCAGGCAAGAGATTCGTCGTGCCCTGTCAAAATGATCCCAGGGGCGAGTGCATCTCTCGTGCAGGGCACGGAGGTGGTCGGGATCGTCAGGACTCACCACGAGCAAAGTTGTGCAGCGCCTAGAGTGTTCGTGAGCAATTTTGACCAGAACGTGCCATACGTGTGGGCTACGCTAAGGCACCTGTATCGGCATTTGAGGCCGGGAGTTCGGGCTGAGCTGATCTCGAGGATCCCTGAAGGTGGAATCTATGAAAACATTCGTGACCAGGTACAAGGCTGGAGTCGAATTGGGACCTGAACCTAGTTCCGAATCGCGCTACATACTTTGCGACTCGGCTGGGGTCGTTTGCCGCGATCTGAACAAATCAGATGTGCGTACGGGAGAGCATCATTGCTCCTTCACCGTCGACCTGCTACCGCAAGGTGATTTCGGGATCATCTGCATCTGATCCCCACGCCCATCTCAGGCCAGTTGAAGATCGAAGCGGCAACGGTCCCCAAGACCCTTTCTCGGAGTAGTGCGGATGCCACCAGAACTCGCTCTTGTCTACGATGCTCATATTCGCCCCATCTCTGCAAAATGCACCGCATGCAACGAACAGATGCCAACGCCCTCACCTGACATTTACGACGGGGTTGAAGCAATCACATGGCTCTCGGTTCAATTCGTGCAACACACTCGGCTTAAGCACTCGGCAGTTGCGCCGACGGATGACGTCCTCTGGTGAAGTATTGTCAACACAAAACGCTCTCGGGAGCGCAATGACGCAGATCCCACAACCCTAAAACCAATCCCCCATCGGCAGTTCAGCCGGTTGGAACTGTGCAGCCGCTCGTATGGTAACCAACAAAATGCCGACCTTGACCTCAGTGCGCCTCAGGCGGGGAGCGCGTGTCGCTGCGACCTCACCGCTTTGTCACATTGATCTGCCGCGTTTATTGCTTTGACTGATGCACGCTGCTCTGAGCTGCTCAAGATCAAGGGGTCTGCACTCGTCGCCCACCTTCTGAAGGAGCTCTTGTTCGTGAGACTCACACCATGCAGCCAGATCACCGGCGATCGTGATTCGATCTCCACCATGGCCAGCGTTAATTCTCTCCTCACAGCCGCCAACAGCCTCTTTGCCGCATCCTGGCATATCACAAAGAACGCTTCTGCGATCACTGCTCAGCATGCGAGCATTGTACGCGCGTTGTGAGCAGCTCCAGCCCGGAGGGTACCCGGTAGATGGCCAACTATGGGTTGGGCTTCGCCGCACTATTCCTCTTATTCAAGTGCGATCTGCTCCCCAGACGATGCAGCGTCCAGCCGCCACAAATGTGTGGGCGGAACTACCGATCTCGAGCGTTTGATGCTTAATAAAGGAGTCTTCTCATGCAAAGTAGAGTAGTCGCATTCGTTCTAGCCGGGGGCAGGGGTAATCGCTTGCTGCCGCTGACTCAGGCGCGGGCAAAGCCTGCTGTCCCTTTCGGGGGCAAATATCGAATCATCGACTTTGCTCTTAGTAATCTCATCAATTCCGGCATCTACTCGATCTATGTGCTGACCCAGTACATGAGTCACTCGCTCTTGCGGCATCTGCGCAATGGATGGCAATTCGGTGGCCTATTGAAGGACCACTTCATCATCCCGGTCGCCGCCCAGGTGCGTTCTCACGACGACACAGGGTATAAAGGTACGGCTGACGCGATCTTCCAGAACCTCAATCTGATTGACGATCTCGATGAGCATCTTATAGCCATCTTCGGCGCAGACCATATCTATCGCATGGATATCTCTCAGATGATCGAATTCCACCAGCGCATGCACGCTGACGTGACGATAGCCGCAATTCCCGTTTCAGCTCGCTTTGCGAGCGAGTTTGGAGTCATCGAAGCGGGGGCGGACGGTGCCGTCCACGGCTTCCATGAGAAGACAGTCCATGCGCCAGCCATTTCAGGTAGGCCAGACACAGTTTTTGCGTCAATGGGAAATTACATCTTTTCCGCTCGCGCTCTGCTGAATGCGCTGAAAGCAGATGCATTGCGGCCCGAGAGCAAGCATGATTTTGGGCACGACATTCTCCCTTCACTGCTTGGAAAAGCATCAATTTATGCGTACGACTATCAGACGAATGTGATCCCCGGAGAGGCGCTGCCGGCTCCGGTGTATTGGCGGGACGTCGGGACCCTCGAGGCATACTTCGACGCACAGATGGATCTCTGCGGACTCGTACCTTCTCTCAATCTCTATAACCAGCATTGGCCGATCCATACCGCAAGCTATCCCGATCCCAGCGCGAAGTTCACCTTCGATGAGGAAGGCAAGCCTGGCCAGGCAGTTGGTTCCATTGTCTCCGGTGGATGCATTCTTGCGGGCGGCACAGTCCGCGGCTCTGTGCTCGGTCGGAACACTTACGTCAAAGGGGGAGCTGTCGTCGAAGATTCCGTCGTGCTCGACAGCTGCATCATCGGACGGCATTGCAAGATTCGGCACGCCATCTTGGACGAGAACATCACAATCTTAGACGGAGAGCGCATTGGCTACGACTTGGAGCATGATCGCAACCGCTACCATGTCACCGATACTGGAATCGTGATTGTGGCCAATCATCGCAGCAAGTAGACCGCGCTCCCAATCAACTCTCTTTGCAAGTCGGGTCCGGCAAGATTAAGCCTTGTTTGTCATTATGAACCGCGAAAATGCGCGGATTCAACTGTGAATCCGCGCATTTTCTAAGGCACGCCAACCCTAGCGGAGACTACCTGTCGTCTGTGTGACTGGGGTTCCGATGATCTCACCGGACACGACGAGTTCGACTCTGCGGTTCTGCTGACGTCCAGTTGCGTCATTGTTTGTAGCCACCGGCTCGGTATTGCCATAGCCCCTAGCTGTAACCGAATTGGAATTGACACCAGATTCCACGAGGTAATCACGGACCGATCCGGCTCGCTGTTTTGAGAGCGCCTGATTCATCTCGTCACCGCCCACATTATCCGTGTAGCCGCCAACCTGCACGTTGATTCCAGGGTAGGCAAGCAGGATACCTGCAACTTTGGCTAGCTTCTCGCGGGCTCCGGGTTTCAATGAGTATTTGCCCGTATCGAATAGAACGTCAGACATGTTGACGATCAGACCCCGAGCGCTGTCCCGCGTCTGCAGAATCAGATTCAATTGTGTTGAAAGACGGGCTCGCATTTCGGCCTTTTCGCTGTCTGCCTGCTGGGCGTGGAGATTGGCTTTGGCAGCGTCCTGCTGAGCGTCTGATACGGCGCGGGCTGAAGATGCCTGACTGGCCGCCATGTCCAGCCTGGTTTGCGCCGAATCTGCTTGTGCACGGTTGGTCTCTATTTGCGCGCTTGCCTGATCAGCCACTGCTTTGTCCCTTTGGCGTGTGGCGGCGTCGATTTGCGCCTGCGTCTGGGCTTCGGCTTCTGCGGAAGCCTTGCGCTCGTTATCTCTCTGGACCCGTAGACTTGCGTTGTCGACTTCAGATTGTTGAGCCTTGTTATTGGCGAGAGCGGCATCGGATTGCGCATTGGCCGCATCGGCATCGGAGCGTTCAGAACGGCGCGTTGCATCGGCTGTTTGGGCTTGCGAATCGACTAGCGCATTATCCAACTGGCGGCGCTCCTCATGATTGCGAGCCTCGTCCATCCTTTTGACCGCGATTGTGCGTGCGTCTTCCGCGGTCTGAACCACCTCACGGGATATCGCAATCAACTGTTTGTTGTGATGATGCCTGTCGATTGCGTATTGATCCGCGTTGTCCATCAGCTTGAGAGCATGGCCGTAGCTTTCGTCTGCGTATTGCTCGGCGCCCTCGGATTTAGCGATGCGCATGGCGTTGCGTGCTTCGTAGAACTCGAGAGGCAAGCCTGCATTCAGAACGATGGGATCAATCTTGTATCCCGTCGGAAGATAGCCGCCGCGTTCCATCAGTTCAAACTTTGCGTGGACTTCTTCTGTTGTTCCACGAGTGTCTGGGCGAACGGCGTTTTCGAGCACAACGACATTACTGGGCTGCTGCACAGCATAGTAAGGCTCCGCGGTAACGATGAGAGCAAACGCCTGAAGCGTTGTGGTCACCTTGAGCTTGCTGCGGCTGTTGTCGCCAACCAGAACTTCGCCAAGATTGACCGGTCGGCCCTCAGGCGAGATAGCCCAGAGAACGTAGGTCAGATACTCGCTACCAAAGCTGGTTGGCTTGTCGAGGTTAGAGAATTCAGCCTCGATCGCAATCGATCCGCGTTTGCTCTCGACCTCGGCCTCGCCTCTGGCCGACAGCATCAACTCGGTGCCGGCGAAATCAAGCTTCGTGCTTCTGCCGCGATGCTGGTAATTCACTGCTTCGACCGTGCGATTGATCGTCCGGACTCGGAATCCTGGAGCACGGTCTTCGTGGCGGTCAGATGGCTGAGTTTGCGAATTGACCTGAACAAGCCCAGTCACGCCGAGTACCCCGGCTAATGCCAACGACAATGCGATATTCACTAGTTTTCCTTGGGCAGTTGCCTGCCGTGTTGCGGTTAACAGCTCTTATGTGCCCGATCTCCCGGCCCAATCATGTGAAAGCGACACCACAGTCCATAAGCGTTCAGAGGCGAGACTACAAGGCAACCAAGTCGAGATCTCATGACAGGAGAGCGCAAAGACTGCGAACTCCTCTGCTAAAGACTCCATCGTCGGCTCTTTAGCGCTGCGCGATCAGCCGCTCCGCCTGGGCCCAATCTTGTGTGTCGCACCCATGCGCGCTGCCGCGCTTTTGATAGATGTAATAAGCACACATACTTATGTCTTCATGGGAAGCGCGAATGCCTGAACTAGAAGTCTCGGTGTTTGCGGAAGGCTGACAATGGACAACGCCAGTGTCCTTTGGATGTCTTTGGGATTTAGGGACTATCATAGGAAATCCTCCATACTCAAGGCTAAGAGGGGGAGGACTCCAGAATAGCTGCCTTAGTTCAGGGAATCTGAAAGAGGAGAAAGATGACTCGCTCATGTTCCATGATACGCCTCTTTCTGCCATTAGTACTCGCGTCTCTCGCTATTCTTCGCGATATCGGACTTCTTGACTTAATATGCAACCTCTTATGCTGTGACATGGGGTTTGGCGGAATCCCTACGACCAAAGGCCAGATCAATCCATTGGTCTGCCTCCCTTCGTTCCTCTTCGGTAGGTGGATGGATCTGAATGAGTCCCGCCTGCTCAGACACTCTCGAGAAGGTTTGCTCCTGCCCCATGATTAGCTCCAGGTTCTTGCTAAGAGACTCGGAGCGGTAGCTATTTTCAAACCGTAAGCCTGTTACGTGAGACCACAGCGGCCGCATCCACATCTCACACACCAGTTTCCATGTGCCTCTCGCTATCGAGCTCCATACTTTGAGAAACTCAATGACGCCATCGCTTCCGGTTTGATATTCGATGTGAATCAATCCGGCGGTTCGATCAGGCATCAGCTCATCCCAGTTTTGGATTACTGCGTATTCCAAAGCGCGATCGAGTGAAACGGATTGCATCGTTTGTGAATCAGTGATGGCCAGCATATTTCCCCTTTGCTTTCGTTTCCGAACTACATTTCAAGTTGCGGCAATAGATCCGTCAGACCAACGAGAAGTGAAACTGGGAGCCGGATGGTCTGTATGGTGGGATCGCTCTCGGTAGTGACGCGAACTGCCACCCAATTCCCGTCGACGAATGGATCGGAGGCTATTTCGAAATGTTCTCCGTATAGTGCGACCCGCTTGCCTGCAATGTAGCCGAGGTCCCTTAGCTTCTCGCGGCTCCTGAAATGTATCTGGTTGCTTTTGCTCGTACCATCGAAGATAGAGGAATGAGCCAAGTGCCACCTCGGAGTGAGAAGTAGATGTGGCTGCGCGGCCGAGCTCGGTACATGGAAACGTGGTCAGACCGGATTCAGGAGCTAACATCAGCTACGAAGTGCACTGACTTCTCATCCAGATGTTCTGACTTTCGTCGCGAAATAGCTGACCCATATTGCTCACGCACACGTTTTAGGCGCTGGCACGCTTGCCGCAAGGAAATAGAAGGCCCTGATAGGCAAGACTTGCAGTGTCGCCCTAGGATAGTTCTATCGGGTAATCTGGGGAGTCCATTCAATCCAAATGGGCTGCGTCTCTGAATGTGGGGAACGGGCCCGTAAAACCTCTCAGGGAAGGCCAAGTCGTTTGTCACTTCCTCGGTTCCATTCAGATGGGGAGTGGAACGTCCACCGGAGCGCCGGAGGAGCCACCCTCATCATTCATTCGTGACATGGCCTCTTCGTCCAAGACTCGCTCTGTGGAGGACATTAACGCCGAAGTGTCATCCTTCCGCCAGCAGATTGTTAGTAACAGCGCACTCTCCTCGAGTGCTTCGACGTCATGCAGAACTCCGCAATCGAGTACTAGCAGATGCCCGGCACATAGATCTATCTTTCGACTGGCGTCCAAATGTATTCGGGTCTGTCCCTTCAGCTGTTGTATGGAAACCCTGCCTTCTGCTCTGTGCTGGCGCATTAGTGAGCCGCCCTTCATGAGAATCAGAACGATTCTTAGATCTGGATATTTAGCAAGCGTTTTAGAACTCCGCCCCGTCGCACGCTGTACGGAGTCTTCCTGCCGTAACTGGCATAGCTCTCCTTCCAGATCAATCTCCAGGATAGGTTCCGCCAGACCGGCCGTTCGTATCAATGCGTCTATTCCTGTGTTGGGTGGACGAGCGCTGAAATCTGCAGCCATGATGTGCACCTTCGACTTGGCTCCTATTCGTTCTGCCAGAATTGCCTGCCCTCACCGAGCACGAGTTCCGGAGCATCAGAACGCTGAGTAATGCGGAAGAAGGATCACCTCATCTCCCTCTTGAGGCGTATAGAACCAGATCTTGGCGATCCTTTAGCGTCAAGAAATGGAGTAGCCAAGCAATGCAGCCTTCCACCTTTTCCTGAGTAATATTCAGTTTCGCCGCAATATCGCCGTTATTGAAGCCTCTACCCAGTAACCCATAGATCGGGCCCAAGATGCCAGTTTGTTCCCAAAAGCTACGCATTGCTCCCTCCCTCATGATGTTGAACTTAGGCGAATATGAGCTCTCGCGATTCATCGAGCGTCATCAATGATGATCGCGCAGACGAGCAGCTGTAGCTGTTCACAATTGCTCACCTGCTGCCTTGTCTGTGAGCTTTTTCATCGCTAGACTTGTTCAGAAGTATCGAGGCAACGGCGGAGAAGGCTCAACGTTTGGGTAGTTCAGGAAGAAACCGGAGCCGGCGATCTTCCGGGCAGGCTGTGCAATGTTGATTAGCTTTGCAGCACATGAGGTCGACCATTGCGCTCGACGCCCGGGTTGTGGGTCCCAAGCCAACAGATTCCGTGAAGTGAGAAGGCTGGCAAGAAGACCAGCAGCAGGACGATCTGCTCACGAGGCAGAACCAGGAACGCCAAAGGCATTCAGAGCACCTACGGATGGCTCAGAGGGCGGTCAGCGATGCCTGGACGCAGCAGCTGGAGCAGAGGCACCAGCAGCCTCCGGTAAGCTGACGAAAGAAGATGGCAGGCACTCGCCTGGAAGTACCATATCGCTTGATCCTCACTTGGACCCTAACTTGGGCCCAATGGCAAAAAAATCGAAAAGACGCTTCCTGTGTCGTTGGATTGCGCCCTGCTTTTCACCTGAATCGTTCCTCCGTGCTTGCCGACAATCTGGGAGCTTACCCAAAGGCCAAGACCAGTACCAGTATCCCCCTTCGTGCTGACAAATGGCTCAAAGAGCATCTTCCTGATGGCAGGCTGAATTCCGCATCCGCTATCCGCGAAGGTCAAACGGATGCCCGGGCGGGATCCATTGCTGCGTTCATGTGCATTGGCTGCACGAATCCTCAAAGTACCACCTCCCTGTAACGCATCCAGAGAATTCGAAATCAGATTTAAGATCACCTGGCGCAACTCTCCGCCCACGGCAACGATTGGGGCGCACTCTCTGAAGTCCTTCTCAACTGCAATCCCTGCGTTTGTCAGCTTCCCACGGTAGAAGAGGAGAGCGGAGTCCACGATATCCGTGATCTGCACGACTGAGGGCCTGCTCTGCTCCCTGTAAAACCTGAGTGTCTGGGTCACGATCTCAGAAATGCGCGCTAACTCCCCGGCTGCAATATCTCTGTGAGCTTTTGCTTCTTCCAGTGAAGTTGAGGTGCCGATCAAGTAAAGCAGATTGGTGACAGAAGCGAGCGGATTATTAATCTCATGCGAAATGCTAGCCGCGAGGCGCCCTGCCACCAACAGTTTCTCCGACTTGCGAAGTGCCTCATCAGTCGCGCGGCTCCGGGATAGAAAGTCTCTCACCTGGTACTGCCTGACCCGCCCCCTAAGCGCGGCTTGGACGGTGCTAAGAAACGTCTCAGGCCGAACTGGCCGCTCAAGCAAAACCAGATTTCCGAGCGGCTCCAATACGCGACTCCTGTGTTGATTCTCCTGATCGACCTCTCCACGGACAGTGAGAAGAATAAGAGGAATGTCTGACCACGAAGGTTGTTGAGCAATTTGCACTGACCATTCGTCAATTTCAGACAGCTTGAGCGCTTCTTCCGCCAGAATCACTGCGCCTGCGCCGAGCCTGAGTGCGAGCCGGGCCAACTCAGGGGTCGCAAACATGGCACAATCGAGGGCTCTGCTCCTGAGAAGGTTACAAATGAGCACACCATCTCGCCCAGTCGGGGCAACGACCAGAACGCGAAGTTCCTGTTCCGCGCCCGTCATACCGCAGCAGGGAGATCTTCGATGGGTTGTGGTATCTGAAGACTCTCCATAGCACCGCGGTAAGTAGGTGCGCCAGTCAAAACGCCATCGAACTCGGTGAGTATCCTGCCAACTGCGATCGTACCCTTCTTCATGACCAATTCGCGGATAGTGCGTTCATGCTCCCCGCTGCGCTTCTTGATTACGGAAAGAGCTTGGCGTACCTCGCCGGCCGCTTCGAAGTAACGAAACAGAAGTACGGTGTCGGCCAAATAGCTCACATCGACCGGCGTATCGATGTTGGTTCCGACGAAACCGTGCTGCGCAACGGTCATCAACGTCGCCACACCTTTCTGGCTCAGGTACGCGAGCAATTCGTGTAGCTGCATCGCCAGAAATCGCTCTCCAGGCATCGCATTGAGAAAGCCGTTCAGGCTATCAATGATCAAAAGCTTAAGATCGTGCTTGTCGACGAGCTGCCTAACCTCGTGGACAAACTGCCCAGGCGAGAGCTCAGCAGCATTGACCTGGCGGAGGGACATCTTTCCGGATCTGACATGCTTCTCAATGTCAAGTCCCAACCCCTTCCCACGAATCAGCAGAGTAGCTAAAGACTCGTCGAAGGCGAAAAGCGCAGCGGTTCCACCGGACTCAACGGCGGATACGGCGTAACGGACAGCGATGGTGGATTTGCCGCATCCTGCGGGTCCAAGAAGAAGCGTGCTGGTGCCGCTATCAATGCCGCCCCCGAGCAAAGCGTCCAGGGCTTCAATGCCGCTTTTCAATTGCGTTGGATGTACGGCGAGAAGGTGCTCCGCTGCAATGAGGCGCGGATAAAGATCCACACCCCCGCAGTTGATGCTGTAGTCATGGAAGCCCTCGCGGAAGCTTGAGCCACGCAACTTCTTTATCGCCATTCTGCGTCGTTTGACCCCGTACTCCCTCTCTGCGCTTTCCAATAGAATCACCCCATGAGCAATGCTCTGAAGCTGCAAATCATGGCGTTCAGACGTGCGATCATCCAGCATCAGGACGGTGCATTTGCGCCCTGAAAAATACTGCTTTAGTCCCAGGATCTGTCTACGATAACGTAGCGAGTCACGAGCAAGGAGACGGACTTCTGAGAGGGAATCTATTACCACGCGAGCCGGTTGCAGTCTTTCTACCTCTTCAAGCAGAGCATTGGTTGTATCGGCGAGTTCAATCTCCGTGGGATTGAACACAGTGTACTGAGCTTCGGGCTTCAGATCACTCTCGTCCGCCGCCAGCTCAAAGACATCAATGCCATCGATAGACCAGCCATGTGACTCCGCAATTTCAAGAAGCTCTTCCTTCGATTCGGAGAGCGAGACATACAGACTCTTTTGGCCGCACCGGACACCTTCCATCAGGAATTGCATGGCGAGTGTAGTCTTTCCTGTCCCGGGATCGCCTTCAATGAGATAAAGGTGGTTACGCGCCAGGCCGCCACCGAGCACATCGTCGAGTCCTGCTATTCCCGTGGCGAACAATTCAATTGGTGCGCCCTTCCTCGGTGTTTGATTTGCGGAATCGAGTCCGGATTCCGAGATGGAATTGCTGTGGGCAGTCTTTATATCCACGAAGTACCTCCGAACACCTGTGCCGGCAAGAGCTCTGAATCTCGTGCGCTATCCGATTGCGAATTTCTTCAGAAATCGCGGGTGGTCTCGACTTCACTCTTGGGGCTAACTGCGGTGCAGCTTCGCCTTTAGCCCAGTGAATGGCAAGCTCCTCGTTATGAGCATGGGCTTCACAGACATCTTCTTCTGTGCTCTTTTGCTCAGGTGTGACAGCCTCTCGTAGTTCCTCAACGTTTAGCCACCGAGCAACGACGGTGGCTGACCTAAGTGCCTCATTACGAGAGGCGACATAAACACTCATCTCGCCCCGACCGGCGGTGATGGTAGCTTTCCTCGCATCAGATCTGCATGCTCCGCAAGGCCCCCGGGTGCCCGAACAGGACGCCCAGTTCGTCAGTGAGCAGTATTGACCAGTAAGAACATCGTCACGATGCAATACTGTCGGTAAAAGAGGCCTGCTTACAGTCTTCCGCAATGGTCCCGCCACTAAGGCGTCGAACGCCACAATGCTTACCGCTCTTCGTACTACTCCTACCTCAATCACCTCTTTAATTGGGCTCACTGGAAGGTGAGCCCAAGCACCCTGATTTTCTGCTTTTGAGTATGGACCTCAGTAGAGCAATAGAGAACAGATTGCGGAGCCGTTCTCTGAGATGATCGTGATTCATGGAGTCGTGTGAAGACGGGACCATTTTGCTGTCCCCCACTCCTGACTTCCGGAGAGCAAGGTTTGCCGGGTAGAGGTGAACCATGAAGACGATTCCAGCCAAGGCCGTTCTTCTGGTCGAAGGCGTAAGCACGCCAGCCAGCCCGATTCGCATAATGTTCAAAGAACTGGGTTCAGCACCTTTCCGGGTGGCACATGTTGATTCCATTGGTGATGCGGAAAAGTATTTATTAGACGATTCACCCGACATTATTCTGCTGGACCTGTGCCCGACAGGTGTAGACGGACTAGGCGCGGTGAGACGGCTTCAAACAATTGTGTCCGAAGTCCCGATTGTGCTGCTATGTGAAGCCGAGGACGAATCAATTGCTGCTCAAGCGATTCAAGAAGGTGCTCAAGACTACCTCATCAAGGGCCAGATCGATGCTGGCGAATTGAAACGAGCCCTGCTCAATGCTTCCAAACGCAAAATCATCGAAGGAATCAAGTCTATTGAGAAGGAACGCGCGCAGTTCACGCTCGACTCCATCGGTGATGCCGTGATATGCACGGACACCTCGGGCACGATCACATTCTTGAATCCCGTTGCGGAGAGGATGACGGGCTGGGGACGCGAGGATGCGACCGGACAGAAGATGGCAGATTGCGTTCGCATAGTAGATGCGAGTACAAGGAAAACAATCCTGGATCCGATGGCAAAGGCAGCTTCTCAGAACCGGGCCGGAAGCTTGCCATCGAACTGTGTCCTCATCGGCCGTGACGGGCACGAGATCAACATCGAAGACTCTGTCGCCCCCATTCGTGATGGTGAAGGGACGGTAACCGGGGCGGTCATCGTGTTCCGCGATGTGAGCGCGACGCGAGCATTAGAACGAGAGTTAACTGACTCAGCGCAGCACGACTTTCTCACCGGGTTGCCGAATCGGGTGCTGCTAAACGATCGAATTGGCCAGGCGATCTCGCTCGCGCATCGCCAAAGATGTCTTGCCGCAGTGTTATTCCTCGATCTGGATGGGTTCAAACACATTAACGATTCCCTTGGGCATCTCATCGGCGACAAGGTCCTGCAATCTGTCGCTAAGCGGCTGCTCGAATGCGTGCGTGCTCCGGATACGGTGGTACGACAGGGTGGGGATGAGTTCATCGTGCTGCTACAGGAACTCAAGCATCCCCAAGACGCGATCTTTACCGTGAAAAGGCTATTGAAGACGGTAGCAGACGTGCACGCCATCGACTCGCATGAGATTCGCATTACAACCAGCATTGGCGTGAGCATTTATCCCGACAGTGGGCTTGATGCTGAGATGTTGATCAAGAACGCTGACATCGCGATGTATTACGCAAAGAAGAGCGGCAGTCGAAGCTACACGTTCTTTAGACCGGAAATGGGGCTCGCAGAGGACCAACTCGTCTCAAAGGGCCACGACCTGTGGCACACCCTCGACTGGTACGAACTCAAGACCGGATCGACTTCAACGACTCGGCCTGTTGCCGAGCATGCTGACGATTGAGACTGCACACATAAAGAAGAAGTGAGCAATTTTGGACAGCCGAGAACGAGGACATCATATAGGCGTAGATAATCCTGCTCTTTCCCAAGAGCGTAGGACGTAACTCATATTCTGGGGTTTTCAATCTCGCACGCAGCCGGCAGTGCAGCCATCCGAGGCAAGATGATGCGCCGGTGCTCCATCTGCTGAGAGACGCGCGCATTATCAAGAGACAGGTCTTGGAATACTTCACTGATGAAGGAGGAATTCGATGAGAAATACTCCTGGGTTGGGTGGGGCCCGTCTCGCCAGTGCCGCCAGAAGGGGCGATTTCACCGAGCGCTTAACCCCGGATGAGTGCTTTGAATTCGAATCTATCCGAACCTTCTCTGACTACTCACCCGCAACCACTCTGTTTGTCGAACAGCAAGCGCCAGACAACGTCCTCTTTCTGCTCACCGGACAGGTGAAGCTCTCCCTGAATTCGAGCGCTGGCAGGCGAACGATCCTCGGCGTCGCCTGTCCCGGAGAGACGCTGGGCCTTGCTTCTGCGTTTTCCGGACGCCCGTACGATATCACCGCAGAGACTGTATCCCCATGCATGATCGCGTCTATCGAGCGTGAACGCTTTCTTGGGTTCCTGAAGCGGCATCCTTCTGCATACGTAAACGTGGCACGCGAGCTCTGCCTGGAATGTGCCAGAGCTTGCGAGCAGGTGCGAAGACTCGGTCTGACGGTAACCGCGTCGCAGAAGCTTGTCCGGTTCCTGCTGGACCAGTGTGCCGTGGCCCAGCAAACGAAACGCGAAACACGTCTATTCTGCGGACTCACTCATACCGAGATTGGTGAGTGTATCGGCGTGGCCCGCGAAACTGTCACCCGGCTTTTCAGCGACTTCAGATCGCGGGAGCTGCTCGAATCAAGAGGATCGACATTGATCATTTCTGATCGCAGAGCGTTGGAAGCTTATGCCGGAATTCAGTAGAGGACAATTGCGTCTCATCTTGGTTCCGCAGATAGATGCACCGTGGACTTGGCGGCAATGGGAGGAACGATGTAGCACGCAAACAAGAATGCAAATAGAAATCATTGAAGTTCAAATCCGGAGGACCTGAAGTGTCGAAATGCGGTCCAAGGCAAAGGAGATTTTGGCAAATGCCTGACTAGCATCACTTCAATCACGGCTTCACCGCATACCCCTAAGGTTGGCTGGAAAAGATGGTAACTTGCGTGCTTGCATCACCTTGGGAACGTCCAGTCTCGTGCGCGCAACTTATGAGCAAAAGAGGCCAGACGCCTGGCGCGGACGATGCGATGCTTGACTATGGCCAAAAAACGCCAAAGTACGTTCGATTCTGACAAGTACCTCTCGACTATCGGACCGGGACGAACCACCATTCGGGTGCCTGCGAAGCAAACCTTTTCGTCACAGGGCGATCCCGCAGACTGTCTCTTCTACCTAAGGACCGGCCGGGCCAAGCTCACCATTGTTTCCGAAGCCGGTAAAGAAGCAACGGTAACCCTTATGGCCGCTGGCGATTTCTTCGGTGAAGAATGCATGGCAGGGCCAAGCGAGCACCGGAGTACCAGCGCTGTAGCCATTTCAAACTGTGTCGTGCTTAAGATTGCTTCCGCGGAGCTAACTCGCGTCATGCGCGAGCAAAATGCATTTTCCGACAAGTTCATCAAGTTCATAGTGCGCCGAGGCGCGCGAACTCAGGCTGATCTGATCGATCAATTGTTTAACAACAGTGAAAGGCGTCTGGCACGAACACTCCTACTGATGGCGGAGTACGGCAATGCGGATGGACCCTTGAAGCAGATTCCGCGGATAACGCAGGAAGCGCTTGCCGAGATGATTGGAACCACACGTTCGCGTGTGAGCTTCTTTATGAACCGGTTCAGAAGCCTCGGCTACATCACCTACAACGGCCGCATACAGGTTCACAAGACGCTGCTCAGCATGGTTCTGCACGATAAGCTGCCGGAGCAAAATGCATCTCGGCCCACACTTCTCGATCCCCCGCCCGGTCGCGCTCGAACGGCTAGGCGAGCCAAGTTCTCCGCTGCGGCTTCACGATCTAGCAATTGAACTCAATGTGCCGTTTTGACCAACATTCCGGATGGAGAACGCCTAAAGTGTAGCAAAGTCACAAAGAAACAATACGAGGTACGTGAGCACGATGAACGACCGCATTGATCAATCGAATGACAAGCCGATTGTTGATTCCCGCGCGAATCTCTTTTTCTTCCTTCAGACGCTGGCCAAAGAAACTCAGGCGCGAGCCATCACATGGAACAATGCCGAATCTACAATCCAAGATGAGCAGCTTGCGGCGTACAAGAGGAACAACGGGATGATCTAATCAAAGGCTTCCCTCCTCTGCCACCCCTCGGTAGGGGAAAGGGCCGTGCACCCCGCGCGGCCCTTCATTTCTAACTGCTGCCTTGTTTTCTGGGCACGCCTCGCTAACCAAGTTGACGCCTCACCGGTCCCGGCATTCTGGCATGAAATGATCTGGCACTCCGGGCAATCGTGAACCACAGGACCTCGAAGAACGAGCAGGACGCTACGGCAGCCTTCATACGTGCAATTTGTCCGATACCGCCGTGAGCAAAAGTGACCAGCACTTAGGTACCGCACATGGTTATGCTTTGATGAGAGGCTACTACCTTCTTCTCCAGCCGATACTGCCGATCAGCATCTTCAAATGTCCCCTTCAACGGTGCATCTTCCTGAACATTGACTCTGAACGGGCTAGGGCTAATCCCGCAGCTTGTCTTTGGGAATGAGCAAAAGACGACGGATTAGAGCGCCTCGCTTCATGTGCACGTTGGGACGGGAAGAAGGCGGCACGCCGGCACGGTCGTTTCGGAGTTGCATATGAGCAGCCCAAAGAATCCGATGAACTTACTCCGCCGCAGCTTCAATCAATGGAGCGAACATGACGCGCCCCGGCTGGGCGCCGCCCTTGCATTTTATGCGATTCTTTCGATCTCACCTCTCGTTATCCTCTCGATGGCAATAATCTCCTCCGTTGTCGACCGCTCTCAGGCACAGGCTCAATTACTCGACCAGGTTCAAACTTTGGTTGGACCTGAGGGGCGAGGTACGGTGCAGACTCTGCTAGTGGCCGGGCAGAAGAGATCTTCCGGATTCTTTGCTCCTATCGCAGGATTTGCCATTCTGCTATTCGGAGCCTCTGGAGTGTTCGGGGAATTGCGTTCGGCGTTGAATACAATCTGGGAGACAAAGTCTCAAAACAGCTTAGGGGTATTGGGCATTCTCCGCAAGCGTGTCTTCTCTATTGGAATGGTCTTCAGTGTCGGGTTCCTGCTCATCATTTCTCTGTTGGTCAGCACTGCGCTTGCTGCTCTCACAACATTCCTGCGTCGCATCATGCCGTTGTCACATCTCCTCATGACCATGATCGACTTTCTCATCTCGTTTCTGGCCATTGCAGTGCTCTTTGGATTGATCTTGAAGTACGTGCCCGAGGCAACGATAAAGTGGAAGGAAGTTCGAATCGGAGCTCTGTTTACGGCCTTGCTGTTTACGATCGGCAAGTCTCTTCTCGGACTCTACCTGGGACAAGCGGCTCCTGGCTATTCTTTCGGAGCAGCGGGCTCACTAGTAGTGATGGTGATTTGGATCTACTACTCAGCTCAAATCTTCTTCTTCGGCGCAGAATTTACTCATGTATATGCGCTGGCCCAGGCGGAGTGCGGCCCCTAGATCAGTCCGACAAGATTGCAACAGGTCCAGTCTGCGTGCTCGGCAGCAGGATCGTCGGCTCAACAAAGTCGCCGCGATCTGTCAATGCAGCAAAATCAATGCGGCGGGTCTGTGGAGCGGACTGGACGAGTGAGCCTCACTGACCTGTTCGAAAATTGTCCACTCAAGAACTCAATAGTTGCGCGACATCGGAAAAAGGAGCCGGAGAGGTTCGAAGCCAGAACGCGGCAACCTGCGAGTAGCCATTGATTTTCTCTCGGGAGAGCCCGGAAGCGCGTCAGTCTCGCTCGAATGCTCGTTTCCATTCGTACCGCTTGGGGGCCTGTTGGTTCATGCCAGCCCATCTAAGGCGCTCTTCAAACGCGCGCTGACTCGATAGTTGGGCTGCTTCTTTTGAGGTTCCGACGCCTCTGTCCAATGTCTGGGCCTCAGCACTGATGATTAACCAAGCCCACACGCTTTGGCCATATACAACCCGAAGCTCAATAATGCCGCTGGATAGAGCGACAGCGCAGTTATACGTCATAGAATTGGGACCACGGTTGGGGAAGCTGCAAGCGAGCACAGCTTGAAAGCTCCCTGAAGCTGAGGCCACGCAAACGTCGACATCGGGTCCCTCACACCTGCCGATCGGCTTTCCATCGCGCGAACTGGAGTACGACGCTTCTGGGCTCGGGGATCTCGCGCTCTGATCTCAGTCGATCAGCTCTTCAAGTTTGACATTCTCTTCCGGAAAGCCGCGTCGATTTATAGGTACGACTGGTGCCGCTTGGGGCCACGTAGGCCCGTGCCAATCAAGTCAAATACCAGCATTGGTTCCCGATTGGCACCGGCGTAGCGGTTCCGGTGGATTACTTTGCTGCCGAGACTTCGTCATCCAAGTGAAAGACGTTTGTGGAGATGATCGTCCGCAGCTTTTCATACTGCTCGAAGGTGGTGCCGAGTTCCATGTCGGGATGGGACTTTCTGAACGTGCTGGCAAAGTCACCGGAGGGCTGGAATATCTCTTTCCAGCTTGGGACAATGTCGACCGTTACGGCTTGGAAGGGCGTATTTGCACCGGAGGGGAATACCCGCTTGTTAAGCGACCAGGCGGTTCTAGAGCCATCCTTTGCCAACCCTTCTGCAAACGGCAACCAGACCTTTTTCTCGTAGGCCAAGTAGTCGTCCATGTTCGTCACCTTCATGTAGTTGACGATGAAGTAGTCGCCTTTTTTGGGTGAGCCAACGGCTGCGATGGTACGGAACATGTCGTTGGAGATGAGGGTAACCATGGAGTTGCGCTTGTCAACAAACTCCTGGGCGGTGGCGGAGATGCCTGCCTGCTTGAGGGCAGCAACGAGGTCGTCACGCTCCATAGGCGGGCTTGGAAGTCCGGAATAGATGCTGACCATGATGTAGTCGCATTGCGCGGACTCACCCTGAGGAATGACGGAACTGAGCAGATACCACTTGGAGACGGCGCCGCTGTTCGCACGGGACTGCGCGTACTTGCGCATATCGCCGGCGGCCCACTCCGTGAATTCGTGCGCCATCCCGGCCTTGAGTTTGACGCAGGCGACTCGGTGAAAGCCGGTGGCAGCCTCTTGGGCGCAGAGAGTCACTGCAGACGCGGCGATCACCGCGCAAAGGATCAGTCGGGAGATTCTCATTCTTGTCTCTTTCAAAGGTCTCGGGGAAACCGACAGGTAGGTGGGAACGGCATTTCCTGTCGCGGGGCCAGACGTTAACCATACTCCCCGGGTGCAGTGTTGTGGGGATTATCTCGGAATTAGTCTGGAAAGTGCTCACAAAAGCCTGAAATTCGACGTGCGCTCAAAGCAGCATGATGGGCCGAAATGTGAGCTCCGGTCGGGTAGATCCCCGTTCGGTGAGACACGGAGTGCAGGTTGAGCAAAACAAGACAGACTATTCCAGCTCGCGATGCAATTTTTCGGAAATGGCCGAACAAGCGCCAAAGCACCGGAGGATCAATATGCGAAGAATCGCTTTGACAGCACTAGGATTCGCTCTTCTATTATCGGGCGTCCAGCTGTACTCGCAGACGAATGCAGCCACTGAGAAAGCTTTGCAAAGTAAGGAGCAAGCTGGGTGGCAGGCATGGAAAGACCACGACGCGAAGTCTGTTGAAGGTATGACTCCGGAGAACGCCGTCAGCATTGCTGATGGGACGGTGGCCAAAGGAAAGCAACAGGTGCTGAAGAGCATGATTGACCCGGGATGCGTGGTCAACAGCTTCTCGCTGTCCGATTTTTCTTATCTATGGCTCGATAAAAATACGACTGTTATGACGTACACCGCGACCCAAGATGCAACCTGCAGCGGCAAGAAGCAGGCCGGAAGTGTTATCGCCACGACCGTCTGGCAGAAGCAGAAGGGTAAATGGATGTCAGCCTTTCACCAGGAAAGTACGACCCAAGGCATGTAGAGATGCAATTCTGAGTCGCTGGATTGATCGTCGCTGACGCGATTTTCACCAGTCGCCAGACTCTCGACCCATCAAAGTCTGGAACACGTCGTGCACAATAGCTCACCCACAGGTAGAACCCTGATCACTCCCAAGGAGGAGACCCGCTCAATGATAAAAATATTTGCTATCACGGCTTTAGGCCTATCCGGCTGTCTCGGTCTGTCCATCAACCTTCACGCCCAAGATGCTACCGATATCGCACCTCAGATCAAGCAGTTGCAGCAGGATTCCAGAGATGCGCAAATGAAGAACGATGTGTCCTGGGCGCAGCAGCATTTGGCTGACGGATTCCTGGCAGGAAACAGTTGAGGAGACTGGGAAACAAGGGACGAATTCATCAAGGATCTGCAGAATAAGACGACCAAGTGGAAGAGCGGCAACATTGAGCTGCATCCTTCCCTTTAGTCCAGCAGGAGTGAGAGTTCTCCGATAAATTGGGTTCCACAGAGCCCTTTGGAGGAGGACTTCAGATGCGGAAGAGCCGGTACACGGAAGAGCAGATTGTAGGGATATTGAAGGAGTCGGAGGCGGGCCTGGAGACTGCTGAGCTGTGCCGCAAGCATGGGATCAGCGACAAGACGTTCTACCGCTGGAAGGCGAAGTATGGCGGGCTGGAAGTGAGCGAGGCACAGCGGCTTCGTCAACTGGAAGAAGAGAACCGCAAGCTCAAGCAGCTGGTAGCCGAACAGGCTTTGGACATCGTCGGATTCAAGGCGGTGCTATCAAAAAAGTGGTAAGCCCACAGGCCAGGCGAGAAGCCGTCGCGGTATTTCGGACCGCGACGGACTGTTCGGAACGGCATGCCTGTGGGCAGCTGGAAGTGTTACGGGCTATGTTGCGCTACCGTCGTCGGGAGACGCGCTTTGCCGAAGCCAACGGTCGTTTGCGCGTTCGCTTGCGGGAGTTGGCAGAAGATCGACGCCGCTGGGGCTATCGCCGGCTACATGTTCTGTTGCAGCGGGAAGGCTGGACGGTTAACAGCAAACGGGTCTACCGGATCTACGTGGAAGAGAAGCTGATGGTGCGCAGACGCAAGCGGAGACGGCGGATTTGCGCCAAGGCGCGTGTGTTGTTGGCAGCGCCTGTAAGGAAGAACGAGACATGGACGATGGATTTTCTTCAGGATGCCTTGGCCTCCGGCCGCAAGCTACGCACGCTGTCGATTGAAGATGCGTATACGCGGGAGATGCTGGCGATCGAAGTCGATACCTCGTTGCCGGCACTGCGCGTAGTACGAGTGTTGGACAGACTCAGGCAAATCGAGGCATGCCAGTACGGATTGTCATTGATAACGGCACGGAGTTCACTTCGAAGGCTCTGGACCAGTGGGCCTATGAGAACAAGGTCACACTGCACTTCATCACACCAGGACGGCCGATGGAGAACGGCTACATCGAAAGCTTCCATGGCAAGTTCCGCGAGGAGTGCCTCAACGAACACTGGTTCCTCACTCTGGACGATGCGCGGGAGACCATCGAAAGCTGGCGGATCGATTACAACCAGGTGCATCCACACAGCGCTTTGGGCTACCTGACACCTGAGGAATTTGCGACGGGCTATGCAAATGTGGAAAGCAAAAAACGCTTCCCGCATTTACACAGCCTCGACGGCGGCTGCGAACTGAATTTGCAGCTAAACTCTAACCCGAGTGCTCTCACTTACACGGACTAACCGAAGGGGGCAGCTCAACATCAGCGACCTGAAAGTCGCGACGTTCGGGTCAAACACCGCCGTTTCTCATTACACCTTCACCTACGACGCTGACTTTAAGGGCACACACCGCGCACGTACTGTCATCTGCAGTGACACTTGGGTGAATGATTCCGGCACCTGGAAGACTGCTTCGACTCACTGCACGTTGGTGAGAGGCACGTAATCTCAGCCCTTTATATTTATCCCGCGTTCTCGATGACCCGGTTGCGGTATTCTTGCACGGCCTTTGCCCCTAAATCGGGTGGCGGCGTGTCACATACATGCCGAATGCCTCCTGGCGAAGGCGGGGGGTAGCAAGCGCAAGGGGAGGGGGATCTCCCACCCTTGAAACGTAGCGAAGCGCGAGTGGAAAGGGCGGAGCGAAGCGGAGGGCTGCACAAAGCGAAGCGCGGAAGCCTGGGGACACCCCTTGCGGGCGCGAGGGGCGGAGCTCC
>DATNEX010000137.1:0-62135 GCA_035606605.1 Terriglobales bacterium | reverse complement strand
CCATCGGAAGTCAATTTTGAAAACCGCTTGGTTGGCAGCATCTCATTATAGACGGTGTGCCGGGCTTACTTTCCGCGTATCTCAAACTCGATCTGCACTTCATCTTTCACTTTGATCGAACCGCCCCCAATTCTTACCGGTGTGATTCCAAACTCGGTTTGTCGTAGTCGGGTTGAACCGCGATAGATCCCGTTGGCGCCTGCGACCTCCACTTTCACGGGATGCGTCTGCCCGTGCAGCGCGAGTTCCCCTTGCACATTCCACTTCCCTTCCCCTGCGGGGTCGATGGAGGTGGAATGGAAGTTGATTTCCGGAAATCTCTCGGGATCGAGCACCTTCGGACCGAGCATCGTGTTCTGCACTTGCGAGCGTTCGTTATCCGAACCATCAGGATCGAGAACCTTCAGTTGGGCTGATTGGACCTTGAATTCCACCGTGCGCTTCTGCTCGTCGAAGCTTCCACTCTGAATTGGTGCACGGATCTCATGGTCATGGGCAAAGGCCGAGAATAAGCCCGATTTGTATACACGGATGGTAAGCACCGATTTTTCTACGTCGATGTCGTGGCGCGTTTGCGCCGACATCGTGCAGCAGAATGCCATCAACGCCAGGATTCCCGCAATGGGAAAAGTTTTTGTTCGTCTCATATCAGCAACGTGGAACTGCCCATATCAAGTATGGATGCAGTCCCTAGCCAGCAGCAACCAGGAAGACTAGCTCCTCACGAAGTATTTACAACTTAACGACAAAACTCGCGTAACCGATCCCTCCCCCAGGCCTCTTTCCTGCGTGGCGAGAAGTGGTGCAGCTTGCTGCCACCTCGCGAGGGCCAGCTCGGAGGAAAGAAAGAATGAAGGTCCATGGGAAACTCACTCTCTTGATCCTGCTTTCAGGATCTCTGATCCTTACGATGATCTTAAAGGCGGAAAAAAGTTCTACGCCATTGGCTCCGTTTGACCACACGGTTAATGCCAATGCAAAAGAACTTGTTGCCGACGGCCGTCAGATTTTCCGCTTCGATGCCTTTGGTGATGAAGACTTCTGGGGTGGAACATTGCACTTACACAAAGCCGTCGAAGGCGCTCGCTTGGGAGGCGTTGGTCCAGGCCTGAGCCCGGCAACAGCTGCCGCCGTGGGATTGAGAATTGATGTGGATGCCCTGCCGGAGCCGATCGTTTCCGCCATCAAGGCGGGCCAGATGAACCTAAATGAACCTGCTGTCACTCTCGCCTTACTCAAGCTCAACGCGGTGGTTGGTATCAGTGGCGTGTTTAACGCAGATGGAACCCTCAAAACCATGGGGATCCAGTGTGCGTTGTGTCATTCCCGTGTCGACAACTCCTTTTCGGCTCCGGGAATTCCTGAAGGCGTGATCGGACATCGGCTCGATGGATGGTCAAACCAAGATCTCAATATTGGTCAAATCGTGGCGCTGGCTCCGAATCTCGAACCGGTGGCGAAGCTTTTGCGTACGGATGTGGCTACGGTGAAGAAAGTCCTCATGAGCTGGGGGCCCGGAAAGTTCGACGCCGAGCTCTTCCTCGATGGCAAAGCATTCCAGCCGAATGGGCGCTCAGCTGCGACATTGATTCCGCCTGCATTCGGCAAAGCTGGCGTCAATCTGCATACCTGGACCGGAGACTGGGGGACGGTGAGCTACTGGAATGCCTTCGTCGCCAATCTGGAGATGCACGGAAAAGGCAACTTCTTCGACCCTCGGCTGGACAACGCTGCGCAGTTTCCGATCGCCGCCGCGAATAAATTCGGGCACGTACACAGCGAAGTCGACTTGATCTCGCCGAAGCTCCCCGCATTGCACTTTTACCAGTTGGCGATCCCGGCTCCCAAGCCCCCAAAAGGGAGTTTCGATGAGGACGCGGCGAAACGCGGAGACGAGCTTTTCAGCGGCAAAGCCAAATGCGCCACCTGCCACACCGAACCAACCGGTACGGAGCCCGGCTGGAACCTACACAAAGGCAACGAGATTTGCATCGACAACTTCCAGGCAGATCGGGCGCCAAACCATCGCTATCGCACAACTCCGCTCGAAGGGCTATGGACCCACACCAAACGTGGCTTCTTCCATGATGGACGCTTTCCGTCGCTCACCGATGTCGTTAACCACTATGACTCGTGTTTCTCGCTAGGCCTCAGCAATGGCGAGAAGAGCGATCTGGTCGAGTACTTGAAGTCTCTGCCTGCAGAGGATGAAGAGGAGGGAAATTAAGAACCACACAGTCAGGTTGTACTTCACAGGCGCCCCGAAGTTCGGGGCGCCTATTCAAAGAGCTGAGGCACGACTGGTTCGGACAGGTTTTAATTCTCCGAGGTTTCCGGCGTCTCCGGAGCTTTCGGACCTTTCGGCACATTCGGGACCACCGGCGCTACACCGGTATCGGTTCGCACCTCAATCGATCCGTGCTCGTTGTTCAACACCATACGCGGACCACCTCCGTTGGCCGATCCCGCGCCATTGCCTCCGCGGTCGCCGTTTTCGATCTTCAGGGAATTGAAGTCTGTCTGAATCTCACCGTCGTGTGCCTGCGCTTGCAACTGGAACCCGGCCTTGGCAGGCACATACACCCGGATGTCGCCCCGGCTATTGGATACGTCGAGCGGCCCAAGTTTGGTGACGTGAATTTCAACCGCACCGTTTTCGTTCGTCAACCGAACATCGTTGGTCACGCCATTGAGCATGATGTCCTTCGAGCGCGTCTTCAGCCGCAACGGCCCCGAGATTGCGTTCGCCTCCAGATCGCCCGAGTCGAGATTGAGATAGCCTTCCACCTTGGTGATATCCATCTCGGTGCGGGTCGTCCTGAAGCTGACCGATTTCGCGATCTGTGACAGCTTAAGGCTTTCACGAAAATCTCCGTCAAGATGAACCGCTCCCTTGACATCTTCAATCGAGACGTCTTTGGCCCGGCCCTGTACGGTCACATCCGAGCTCACCTGCGAAATGTGAGCTGAACTGCTTTCCAGGCTCAGGGTCAAACCGCCCTTCAGGTCGGTGACCGAAACATCTCCGTCTTGACTGGTTACTGTGGCGTTGCCATCTCGCCCCATGATGCTGATATCTCCATGCCGCGACGAGATCGTTACCATCGCCTTGCGGGGAAGCGCTATGTCGAGATCGGTATTCACCCAGTGGTCGCCGGCACCTTTGGTATTCGCGTCAAGCGTGACGGTTTGGCCGTTCACCGTGAGTTGCGGGCGCGTGTCCTTATCCCAGCGATCCGCTTGGTCCTGGCGCTCCGCATTGATACGTTTGTGAATGGAAACGTGGATCTGATTATCGTCCGAGGCATTCACGTTGACCGCACCATGCTCGTTTGTAACCTTCAAAGTTCCGTCCGCGGGGAACGCCTTTTGAATGTCGTCGGTGTAGTTGTAGCTATGTCCCCACCATGGCTCGCCATCGTCGATGTTGAATCCTTCTCGAACGTGCTGCCAGTCAACTCGCGAAAGCGAGGTCGCAGTCAGTCCGGCGATGACGAGGAAGATGATGAGAAGGACTCCGCCAGCGCCGATTCCCCCGGATCTGACCCCGGAGCGGTTCGCCTGTTGATACTCGATGAGCTTGATGATCCCCCACAGGATCAACAACGCCGGCCAGAAGTGAGCAAACCAGAGGAATACTCGGTGCCACTCGAGCATGCCCATCGTTCCTAGCAGGCCTAGGATCCCAATGATGATCAGAACGATCGGTCCTGCGAACGAGCGGGGCGGCCGCACCGGCCGCATCGGCGGTGTAGGAGGCGGTGCTTGTATTGTGCTAGCCATTTTTCACCTCGCTATTCACCTCAGCAGGAGGCTGTTGCTCCGGAGGGGCGCCTGGCGGCGGTTGTTGTGTGAAGGAGGGATTATTTCCGAAATGCCCTCGTTCCATGAGCTTCAGAACCCCGATGACCAGCAGTATCAGAGGCCACGTGCGTCCAAAGCCCGGCACCTCGTACCAGTGGTCATGCAAGTTGTCGAGGAGAAAAACCACACCCAGGGTGACCAACACCGCAGGCCCCACAAGGGTTCTGTGGCGATCGTCGCCTCGTGCGGCCGCACTCTTGCGCTTGGCGAATAACCACACGCCGAGTGCCATTAAAATCATCGGCCAGAGCGCATCGACGCTCAGGAACCACACCCCGGTGTTCTGCAAAAGAAACAAGACGCCGAGAAAGATCAGAATCACCGCGCCGGCAGGAGCTCCGCGGGTTATGTCACGCCGGTCGCCTGGGCTGAACATGGTGCCTAACCCGAGCGGATCGGGCGGGGCCTGTCCGGCATTGATCGCCTTCGCTGTCTTCACCGCATCGATAATCTGGTAGAAGACAAATGCCGCGATGCCAAGTCCGCAAATCGTATCGAGCGGCTCGTGTCCGTGGCTGGCTCCAACCACCAGCAAGATGAAGATGACAAGATGCGCCAGTCCCTTAGCGTACTGCCCGTTGTAGACAGCGCCCACGCCAAATGGGATCGCACCTAGGATTCCCGCCAGCCCGGGATTTGGCCCTGAGCTCGGCGCGATCGGCGCTGCAGACGCGCTGTAAGGTGAACTCGGCGCGCTCCCCGTCACGCGCTCGGCCAGGCAGTTCTCGCAATACGCTATGCCCATAACCTCGCGAACGCATTCATTGCATAGCGGTTTGCCGCAGGTACGACAGTACTTGGCGACTGCCTTGTCTGGATGATTTGCGCAGTTCATACGAACCTCCTGTAAGTGGCCCCATGCACTACAGGCGAATCAACCATCCTCGTTCGCAATAAAGCTGCTGGTTGAAGGTCCCCGGCTTCAGGAAGAGAGGCAAACACCGGTTGCGTCCCCTCCTGACTGTAGTTGCGTTCCTGTTTTTCGGGTTGCCCACTGCTGTTCTTCTTGTTGTTGTTGTTGTTGTTGTTCTGCGGTTTGTTGCCTTGCGGCTCGGGTCGCTCCTCGGCGGGTGCTGCCTGCTTCAACTGGCGCACCCGGGACTCGATCTCATATACGAACCGTATGTTTTCGTAATACTTCACCACCCGGCCTTGCGTCTCGTAGTACGTGCGACGAATTGCGCTCGGCCGCAAATCCACACGACGCAAATCTCGCGGTCGCACCCCGGCAATACTCAGGGTGACCGACAAGGTGAAGAACGCCATGCCGAATGACATCGCGAATCTAGGCTGACGTGCCACCGCGACAACGGGCGAGACGATCGTATCGATCCATCGTCCGATTCGCTCTCCCCAGGTCGCCCGGGCTGTCGCCTTGCCCGCCGGCACCCCGCTCGTTGCTAGCAAAATGTTATTGACGAGAGCCGCCGGAGGCTCGACGTCTTCCAGCGACTTCAGCCAGCTCCGGCCAGCTTCGGCGTCAAAAAGCATTGGTCCGCAAAGCTGACACTTGCGCCCGTGGGCCTCGAAAGCCTCGAGTCGCTCGCCCGACAGGGTGCCATCGATGGCTTGGCTTAACAGTGCCTCGAACTCGCTGCACTGCATTCCGTTATGTCCTTGGCCTGCCATCACATCACCTGCCTATAAGTACGTTGGAGGAGGCGCGCAAGTTCCCCACGACCTCGATTGATCCTTGATTTCACAGTTCCCTCCGGCACCTTGAGAGTTTCCGCTATGTCGCGGTAGTCCATATCCTGTAAGTCCCTTAAAATCACTGCCTCACGAAGCTCAGGGGAGAGTTTCTGCAGGGCCGCATGGACAGCCTCGCGCGTCTCCCGGCTTTGAACCTTGGAATCGGGTGCTGGCGCCTGGTCGGGAATCCTCTCCCCCAGGGGGATCGCATCTTCATGATCTGATTGGACCGTGTCCAGAGAGTCGGTCATTCGTTCCTGCCGGGCCTTGCGGAAATGATCTACCAGCAGGTTTCTGGTTACGGTGGTCACCCAGGTCATGAACGCCCCACGATTCAGATCGTACGTATTCAGCGTGCGGTAGATCTTAATGAAGACCTCTTGCGTGAGGTCTTCGGCATCGTTCGCCGAACCGGTAAACCGGTAACAAATGTTGTAAATCCGCCGGTTGTACTGCTGCACGATCTCCTCCCAAGCGGCTGCGTCGCCGGCAATGCAGCGACGGACCAGCAAAACAGCCACATGGGCGTCTTCCAAGTTGTCTCCCCGGAAATTTTCGGATTTGTGCTTAGCCGTCGGCCATCAGCTCCCACCGTTCAGAAACCACCAGCGCTTTTGGCGGGCTAAGGTGTTTCCGGACGGCGGATTGCGGACGGCCTGCAGCTTCACTGAGACCAGCCCCAAACCGTTTCGCTACAAAGATACGCCGAAATGGAACTTGAAGTTCAGCCTGCACCGCCCCTGGTGCACAAAGGGATGCTGAACTGGGTTCGTAGCGCGATACCTTCGTCCTAGCCCTCCCTGCGCGTTACCCCTCCCCGCGAGCTGGTCTCCGGGAGGGTTCCGGCCTGGCTTTCAGCTAGAATTCCCAAGATCTCTGTTTTGAGTGGCGGTGAAACGAACCGAGAATTGCGATTCGCCAGCGCCTCTAGGTCTGACCGGTAACAGGCCCGGCGTCTCACCACTCGGTCGCCGAAGGAAAACTCGAGTTCACAAAGAGAGCTAAAGGTCCGAAAACCGCAACTCGTTCGGAGTCTTCCCATGGTCCATTTCACGAAGCGCATGTCACGGGGGTGTTCTCTTGTCTGGCTATCTGGGTTGTGGATAGCGGGATTGTGGGGGCAAAACCCAAATCAGCCTGTCCTCCCCTACTCGCCCAGCCTGAACCTGGGATCCATGGAGCGTTCCGTGGACCCCTGCGTCGACTTCTATCATTACGCCTGTGGCGGCTGGCAGAAGCAAAACCCCATTCCGCCAGATCAGGCCTCGTGGTCCGTCTACGGCAAGCTTTACGAAGACAATCTCAAATTTCTGCGTGGCATCCTGGAAGAAGCGGGGAAACCCGCCAGCGGGCGTGACACGGTCACGCGGGAAATCGGGGATTTCTACGCGGCTTGCATGGACGAAGCCGCGGTCAACCAGCGTGGCATCTCGCCCGTGAGGCCGCAACTTGACGCCATCGCATCCCTCAAATCCACCAAGGAAATTGCGCCCCTAGTTTCGCGCCTCCAACTCGCGTACGGGGAAGACCTTCTGTTCTCTTCCGGCTCCTCGCAGGATCCCGATAGTTCCGAGCAGGAAATCGCAGAACTCTCACAAGGGGGCTTGGGCCTTCCCGACCGCGACTACTACGTCAAGGACGTGGCGAGAATGCGGGAAGCGCGGGACCATTACCTGCAACACGTCCAGAAAGTACTTCAGCTTGCCGGCGAGAATAGCCCCAAAGCGAAGCAGGACGCCGCGACCGTAATGCGGCTGGAAACGGCCTTCGCCAAGGCTTCCTTAACCCGCGTGGAGCAACGCGATCCCTACAAACTGAAGCACAAGATGTCGCCTGCAGAACTGACGCAACTGGCGCCCAATTTCAATTGGACTGCCTTTTACCGCGAAGGGGGCTATCCCAAGTTTGCGGTGTTGAACGTAGAAGAGCCCGACTTTTTTAAGGAGATCAATTCTCTACTAGCCTCGGAACCGATCGAAAACTGGAAAGCCTACTTGCGTTACCACGTGATCGATGCCGCCTCGCCTTATCTGTCTTCGAACTTCGTAGATGAGAATTTTGAGTTCCATCGCAAGTATCTCCATGGCGCTAAGGAGCAGCAGCCGCGATGGAAACGCTGCGTCTCCTACACCGACCACAACCTCGACGACGCCCTGGGCCAGGCCTATGTCGCTAAGGTCTTCTCTCCCGAGCTTAAGGCGAGCACCCTCGACATGGTGGAGCGAATCGAACGCGCAATGGAGTTGCGCATTCAGGGCCTTGACTGGATGAGTTCGGAAACAAAAGAACAGGCGCTGGCCAAGCTGCACGGCATTCGCAACAAAATCGGATATCCAGACAAGTGGCGTGACTACAGCTCTATCAAGCTCAGCCGCGACAACTTCTTTTCAGACATCCAGGGTACGACGGAGTTCGAGAGCCATCGCCAAATCAACAAGATTGGTAAGCCAGTCGACCACGGCGAATGGCAGGTCCCGCCGCCAACCGTCGATGCTTACTACGATCCTCAAATGAACGACATTAACTTCCCGGCTGGGGTCCTCCAACCGCCGCTTTACGACCCGAAGACGGATGCTGCGCCGAACTATGGCAACACGGGCGGCACCATTGGGCACGAACTCACGCATGGTTTCGACGACGAAGGCAGCCAGTTCGACGCAAAAGGCAATCTGCGCAATTGGTGGACAAAAGAAGATCGCGAAAAGTTCGATTCGCGAACCAAGTGCGTGCGGGGCCAGTACGCCCAATACATCGTCGTGGACAATATTCACATCAACAGCGCTCTCACCCTCGGGGAAGACGTTGCTGATTTGGGAGGAGAGATTCTGGCCTATATGGCTTGGAAAGACGCCACCAAAGGCCAAAACCTGCAAACCACCGATGGATTAACACCCGACCAGCGCTTCTTCATCGGATTTGCCCAATGGGATTGCGCGAATCAGCGGCCCGAGGATTTGCGGGTGAGCGCGGTAACGAATCCACACTCACCGCCCGAACACCGCATTAACGGCGTAGTGGTAAACATGCCGGAGTTTGCAAATGCCTTTTCCTGCAAGCAGGGGCAACCTATGACCAAGGCTCCAGAAAAGATCTGTAAAGTTTGGTGAGCTAGAAGGGCTCCCAGACTTGGGCACGAGCCGAGAGGATGAGTCCCCAAAAAGGCCCGGCATCTCCGAGAAAGCCGGGCCTTGTGATAGCTAGATTGGCTCGGAATTCAGCGTCTTCGCCTCGGCGACGTTCGAAGGTTGGTCGTTGAGAGATCTTCCCTTCTCATACGCGAATTTCTGGTGTTTATTTCCGACCTTACGGATCACATCGGTCCAGCCGTCGTCCCATTTGATCCGGGCCTCGCCATTGGAAACCGTCCACGTTCCGTGAGGAGAACCGATGGTCTTGTGTGCCCGGCCATCTCGATCCAGCGTGACGAAGAACGTCTGTGATCCCACACCGGTCCCAAACTCCCACTTCCCCACGAAGTGGTTGACCCCAAACCCTATTGACCTGCCGGAGCTGAAATCGATGCGGGCCACATCGGAGACGCGAATCGTCTCGGCGCTACTGCCGTGGCTCACCGTCATGTTTCCGGCATTGAAATCAATACGCGAACCGCTAGGCATCGCAATGCTCTTTTGGTGCCCGTCCCGATATACGATCGATAGCGTCTGCGACGACTCCTGCGCCGGGCAGACGAGCGCCGCAGCAAGGATGGAGATTACGATAAAGGTGATTCTCAGATGAGCCATAGGAGCCTCCCCAGTGTGCTCGACCTCAAACAGTCCTCTGCTCGGTTCTTACCTAGATTACGTGGAAGAAACGCCGCCGGTTCCGGGAAAATCGCTCCCCGGGCCTAGTTTCTAGACCGCACCGCCTCCGCAAGGTCTCCCAGCAGCTCTTCGGTAGTATTCCAATCCATGCACGCGTCGGTGATGCTTTGCCCGTAGGTCAAGGCTCGCCCGTTGGTTAATTTTTGCGCGCCCTCGACCAAGTTGCTTTCCAGCATCACTCCGAATACATTTCGGTTCCCACCGGCAATTTGTTTGGCCACGTCCCGACACACTTCTGGTTGCCGCTTGTGGTCCTTGTGGCTGTTCGCATGACTGCAGTCAATCATAAGGCGGCGCGGCAGTCCGGCCTTGTCCAGTATCAAACATGCCTGTTCAATCGAGACGGCGTCGTAGTTGGTGGTTTTCCTGCCGCCCCGCAGGATTACGTGGCAGTGTGGATTTCCGGCGGTGAAGAAAATCGCGGACTGCCCATTTTTGGTATGCCCGAGAAACGTGTGCGGATGACCTGCAGCCTGCACCGCTTCGACCGCGATTTGAACATTGCCGGATGTTCCATTCTTGAATCCTACCGGACACGATAGCCCGGAAACCAGCTCCCGGTGTCCTTGGCTTTCGGTGGTCCGGGCCCCGATCGCCCCCCAACTCACTAGTCCCACCATGTACTGCGGGATGATCATGTCGAGGAACTCGGTCCCGGCGGGGATCCCAAGTTCTGCAAGGTCCAACAACAAACGTCGCGCAATTCGCAGCCCGTCATTGATCTTGAATGAGCCATCCAGGTGAGGATCGTTGATCAGTCCCTTCCATCCTACCGTGGTGCGGGGCTTCTCGAAGTAAACCCGCATGATGATGCATAAATCGCGCGAATACTTTTCGCTCGCCCGTTTCAGCAGCTTTGCGTATTCGATCGCTGCCTGGGTGTCGTGGATGGAACACGGCCCGGCGATCACCACCAGCCGGTGATCTTTTCCCTCCAGAATGCGGGTCACCTCGGCCCGCGCCTTGTAAACGGTCTCCTCCGCCGTCTCGCTCGTAGGCAGTTCTTCCTCGAGAAAAACGGGGGGCAGCACCACTTTCGTTCGCTGAATTCTTAGGTCTTCAGTGCGATGCGACATGATTTATGTGGATGACATACATCTTACCGTGTCGAATCGGTTCTCGGCCAAACGTCCCGAGTCCTCGCTCATCTTTGCAATCAGCCCGCTTCGCTTTGAGACATTCACTCGAAATCTAAATCTTTAGTTCAACCCGGTCGTAGGATGTACTATCTCCGCGCCCTCCTCGTACCATAGGACGCCCCCCCCTTAGCACTTCAGACCCGTCTGCAAGAGTGGAAATTGACGTTATTGTGAAAGAAAGCACGGGTTGGCAACACAGGCCTTTAATTCCTGCTTTCGAGGCACACTTACATGCAGAGCGAAAATCTCCCTACGGCACTTCGTCGCAGTTCCCGGGTGCCTGCCGAATTACCGATAAGAGTCACTAGTTTGTCGGGTGCACGATTCTCCGAGGTGTGTAAGACCCTGGTGGTAAACGCACACGGCTGCGCACTGCAGACGCCAATGAGATTTGATACCGGAATTCCGCTGCGATTTCACAGCGATGACGGTCGCGAGACAACCGCACATGTGGTTTCCTGCCAACCCCTTGGGTCGGGCAACGGCTCTTGGAAATTGGCAGCCAAGCTCGACCGGCCAGAGAATTTCTGGGGCTTGACCAATTGTCCCGGGGACTGGTCACTTACCTCTCCCATTTCGATTGGGCAGGTGCGAATTGTTCCTCGAGCGGCCGCGCAGCCGGCACCCAGCCAAGCCGATCTGAACTTGGAGTCCAAGCTCGACTTGGTTGCTCAGCGCCTCGAAGATCCGCTAAGAAACTTGATTGCCGAATCTCTCCGCCCACTGGAAGCTCAGCTGGCGGTCCTCAGGGAGATCGTGGCGCGACGAGAAGCGAATCCTAGTCGCTTCGATGTCTCGCTCTCCAGCATCCCTCCGCAACTCGAACAACAACTCGAAGAGCGGCTGCGAAAGCATCTCCAGCCCATCGTTCTACACGAGTCGCGTCAGCAGTACGCCGACGTCCTCGAAGCCGCCAGGTCCAGCATTGATAAGCGAACCACTGAGGGTTACGAATCTTTTCTGCGCAGGGTCGAAGACGAACTGAAGGCCGTAGAAAAGCGCGCGCAGCAAGTTTCCGCCGAAATCTCTTCTCGAGCCGAACAACAATTGGTACAGAGCGTAGACGATTTTCGGCAAAACTTGTTGGACGGAGGCAACGCCCTCAAAAGGTTAAGTGAAGAGCTTCTGGAGTTCCTGCAGAACAACCTTAACGCGGAGTACAGCGCCCGCCGCGAAGATCTTGAGGAGCTGCGCCGATCAGCCGCGGCGGAGTCTTCGCGATTACGACACGAGATAGAGGGCCTCGAAGCTCGCATTGCGACCTTGAACGAATCCGCCCGCTCCCTGGAGTCAGGGCTGGACAAACGCCTCGGACAGATGTCGAGTAACGTCCTCAAAGACGCCCGCGACCATCTCGAAAGCACGGTGGTTCAAGTCCTAGAGCAGCTAACCGCAAATTGCGCCAAGACCAGTGAGAATCAAGTCGCCGAGGCAAGCAAAAACATGGGGACTACCCGCAATGACATGCTGGTCTCATTCTCCGGTTCGCTCAGCACTGAATCGGGGAAGTCCTTGCAGGCCTTCGAGCACTGCATGGAGGAAGCCGCGAAACAGTCTGTCGAACGCTGGCGACTCAAATTAGTAGGAAACTTGAACGCCCTGGTGAAGAACCTCGGCGAGCCATTTTAGTCTCACCACGCTTCGCTGCCGGGTCGAACATTTGCGCAAGCGGTGGCGATGTCCTGCCGCGTCTCCGAAGCGACTGTCCACGCAACGGCTTGTTGAAACCGGGGCAGACTGCCCTTGCCGAGCGCTGATCGCATTGCCGAACTTATTGCTGTGACACTACTGGCAGAGAGATGAAGCTTGCGGCACCCTTCTCGTGCCAGATTCTCTGCGTCGCTTTTTGGTAGTCGCCGGGCTTCGCGTCGAAGATATTCGGCACGAATGTTTGCGGATTGCGATCATACAGCGGGAACAAGGTCGACTGCACTTGCACCATGATGCGATGCCCCGGCAAAAATACGTGATTCACGGTGGGTAGGCTGAACCTGTAGAGCAGAGGCTTGCCGGGCGTAATCGCTTCCGGATGCTCGAAGCTGTTGCGGTAGCGTCCCCGAAAGATATCCAGCGAAATCGCCAGTTGGTAGCCACCCATTCCTTTATCCGAGGGCACGGAGTCCGGATAGACATCGATCAGCTTCACCACCCAGTCGCTGTCGGTGCCGCTCGTCGATGCGTACAAATTCACCTCCGGCCGGCCGCTTACGCGCACGGGAGTAGTCAGTGGCTCAGTCACGTAGGTCAACACATCGGGACGTCCGTCCACGAAGCGCTGGTCTTTGACTAACCATGTCCTCCAGGCATCCTCGTCTTCGGCATATACGGGGCGGGGCAGATACGGTACGGGCTTCGAAGGGTCCGAGACATACTCATCGTAGTTGCCACTGCTTTCGGGAGGCTGAAATGACAACTTCCCTGCCCCTGCGAGATACAGCGCGCGCGGCTTATTCATGCATGCGGTGCCGCAGCTCAACGGCCACGAGGAGAAGCGGTCCCAATGGTTCTCGCCGGTGTTGTAAATCAAGACCGGCGGCGTATCTGCCTTCGGAGCGTTGTCCACTAGGGATTGATGGAAGAAGGGTAATAAGACGTCACGGCGAAACTGCCGAGTGGTATTTCCATTCCACCGCAGCGGACCTAGATTGTAGCCATCGTAGTTGACCTGACTGTGACGCCAGGGACCCATCACCAGGTAATTCATGGTATTGCTTTGATCTTTCGGCTCCCAAGCTTCGTAAGCATGGATTCCGCCCCACATGTCTTCCTGGTCCCACAAACCCTGCTCCCACAGGGTGGGGACCTTGAGTGGAATCTTCGCCAGAACTTTGTCTAACGCCTGCCCCTGCCAGAACGCGTCGTAAGCCGGGTGTTCGTGGACCTTACGCCAGAAGGGGAGCTGGTCAAGCCCGCCGGAGCGAGCGAAGTCGCCAGCCGACCCAGCATGAAGGAGGTTGCTGTAGTCGTCATACCCTTCCCTCGGGATGGCCTCACCCTCTCGTTTCAAGGTAGTTTGGTCAGTAAAGTAGTCCAGGTTATTCTGGCGGAACGCGCCGTAGTGGAACCAGTCGTCTCCCATCCACCCATCAATCATCGGGCTCTCCGGCGCGGCGACTTTGAGGGCCGGATGCGGATCGAGAAGTGCCATCACGACGGTGAATCCTTCATACGAGGAGCCCAGCATTCCCACCCTGCCGTTCGACTCCGGCACGTTTTTCACCAGCCAATCAATCGTGTCGTACGCGTCCTTGGTGTCATTGGGGCCGTCCGGATTCAGCGGCCCGGTCGGCGGGGGTGTCATGACATACTCGCCCTCGGAGCCGTACTTGCCGCGCACGTCCTGAAATACCCGGATGTAGCCAGCTTCCACGAACACGTCATCGCCCTCGGGCAGCTCATCCAGCATGTGGGGCGACTCCTTCCGCTGCGCACGCTTGCTCGCGTTGTACGGCGTGCGAGTTAGAAGGATGGGCGCGTTGTGCGCTCCCTTAGGAATCACAATTACGGTATACAGCCTCACTCCGTCCCGCATGGGCACCATTTCTATCCGTTTCACATAGTCATAGTTGGTGTGGGAAGGCTCGAACTTCGGTGGAATGTCGGGCGTCATCGGCTGGGTCTGGGCAACCGCGGGTAATACCAGGACTGCCGTGAACGCCAGGGAAACTGCCGAGCAAGCAAAGAGCTTCATGTTAGGGAAATTCTAATAGAAGCGAGCGGCCAGTATGCGCGTCGCCAAACAATCAGCGAAACCCGTTCGACGGCAGCCGCAAAGAAGTTGGCGCGCGGGAGGTCGCGATGAAGCGCGAGTGAGCAAGGAGTCCACTCCCACGGCAGACAGTTACGCCTTGCACAACTCAGTCGCCAGCACTTCGCGCCGGGTCATTACAATCGGGTCGATTCGGCGCAAAACAACGATGTATCCCGTAATGGATGGAATCGCAAGCGCCGCTAGGATGAGGACACCGATCCAATAGTTCGAAGCGCGGTATCCGATGAAGATCGTCAAGGCTCCGATTCCCATGATTACGAGCTGCACTCCCAGGCTGGCAAATATCGTCGTCTCTGACGCCCTTTGCCTTCCGAACACGGCGTAGTCAATCTTCTTTGGGGAATACAAAGAAAGGAGATTGCCGATCGAAAAGTTAACGGGCGTGGCGAATAGATACCAGCAGAATGTCAGTGCCAAAAAGACGAGTCGAGGCGGGTTATAGATCAGACACACTCCCAACCAGAGAATCAGAATTTCGGTTACGAGAACCGTGAATTGCGCCAGATTTTTCGCAAACACGATCTGGCGAAAGGAAACTGGCGATATGAGAAGGCACTGAATTCCCCCGCCGTCACCACCAAAACTGTTGTAAACCAGGTTCGTCATCACCAGCAGGCAATAACCGGCGCCAATTGGGAAAAATAGCTCGGATTGTTGCGCCAGGAGACTCCGTCGCCCGCCGATCACGACGAGAACAACAAGCAAAGGCACGAGCATGGTGAACAGCATAGGGCCGCTGCGCGAAAAGTAGTGCAGTTCTTTCTCAAACACCGCAGAGACAGGAGCGGAAACAAACGGAAGCTTCCATCCCGGTCGGATCACGTTGCTGGATGTCAGTGCGGCTGCAGCTGCGCTGTCCTCGGGACTCTCTCCGCGAAACTGCTGACGCAATCGCAGGTGCAGCAACCCTAGGGCTGTGCCCGAGTACGCGAATATCATTGCCAGAGCTCCCAGCGCCTTTGGGAGATTGCGTTTTTCAGCCGCCGTCAGCACTTCTGTGCAAAGTCCGGGGGGTAACACCCTTTCGACCGGAGCCGCTTTCGCAACATACCGAAATCGCTGGGTGGCTGGCTTCTTGCTGTAGTGGTCGAGAGCCGGCCCAATAAACTGGAATCCGATCATCACCAGGAAAAAGAGCAGCCCCATAATTTCGCGGCTGCGGCGGCGCGAGAGCCAGTGCTCTATCCAAACAAACGTCATTCTCGCTAGCAGCACATTGAAGGCCATGAAGGCCAACACTGCAACGACGGCCCAAGGCATGAGCCGTGGGACGGCAGCACAGATACCAACCAGGACACCAATTGACCAACAGATCCCCAGCGCCGTCGCGATGTCGAGTGTTCCCATTACTAGCCGGACAAAAAAATAGGTGCGGTAGGTGAGCGGAAACCGCAGGAACGCCGAGGTGTCAACGTTCTGCGTGAAGGCTGTCGCCATCAAGGGGAACAATTGCCAAAAGAGGAAAATAATCCAGAAAAAGATCGCGAGCCACTGGACCTTCCCGTTCGAAGTAAGCTCCCAGGCTGTTGCACCAAGAGCGACGGCGCCTCCTAGCGCGGCAGAGCCCACAACCAACCCACCGATCGAGCGGGAAACGAGGTTCAGCCGCCCTCGCACCGACCTGAGAGAATTGACCAGCAGGCGCCAACGCAAAGTGGCCGACGCACGCAGTTGCTCTCGAGCTACCGGCCTCAGCCCAGCCACGAAAGCTCCTGCGCCGAAGTTCGGGGACCGCCCACGGTCTTGAGAAAGAACTCTTCGAGGGACATTCGCTCTCCTGGACTCGCTTCATCAGTGATGCCAGAGCGCAATTCATCCAGCGATCCCTGCGCGACGAGCCGACCGTCGTTGATGATGCCCACATGGGTGCACAGGCGCTCAACGATCTCCAGCACGTGCGAGGTAAGAAAAATAGTGGCGCCGCGGGCAGTCATTCGCTGGAGCATGGCCTTCAAGGTTCCTGATGCGATGGCGTCAACCCCCTCAAATGGCTCGTCTAGAAATAGAACCTTCGGACCGTGAATCACCGCTGCTGCCATGGCCAGCTTCTTCTGCATACCATGGGAATAGTCCGTAATGAGCGTCTTAGGATGGTCCAACAGTTCCATGAACTCGAGCAGCTCTGCCGCGCGCTGTGCAGCCGTGTTGCGATCCAGGCCATACATCCGCCCAGCAAAGTTCAGATACTCGGAACCCGTGAGCCTGCCGAAGAGTGCCATACCTTCGGGAACCACTCCGATCTGGCGCTTCACGTCGACAAGATGAGTGGCAAGGTCTAGTCCTAGGATCTGCATCCGGCCCGAGGTGGGTGCCATTAGGCCCGTCAACATCTTAATGGTGGTGGACTTTCCGGCGCCGTTCGGTCCAAGGAACCCATAAAACTGGCCGGTTTCGACGTGCAGGTTTACATCGTCAACCGCGGCGAAATCGCCGAAACGCCGCGTTAAGTTCTCGGTAAGGATGGCAGCGCCCACAAGAATCCGAGCCTACCATATTGCACAGTCGCATGATTCCACTAACGGGCATCGATAACATGGACGCTCGCACACCGCACCCGACTCCCTAGTCTTCCCCGCCCCGAGCGGATACTTCCTAGGGAGGTGTCCCGACCTGATTGCCGACGTCTGGAAAGGCCGACCTCGCGGGGGGGACGGCAGGACGCAGTTCTTCGTTGAAGCCTTCGATCATCGCAAAGCCGTTTTACTGCTCTCTCCCATTGGTTCGCGGCATGGTACAGGCCGTGGGCCCGCACTGGTAGGAACAGATTGGCGGCGCCCAGGATCAAGAAAACGCCCACAAACTGGAGCAGAATTCCCCTGCTCCTACGTTTCTAACCGGGGAAAACCTAAACCAGGAATAGAGACACAAAAAATTACGACAGATCGTTTCAATTCGGCTAAACTGCATGTAGTTGTCCTAGGCAGCTGTTCATGACCTTCGCGTATTCATTAGTCGTCCTGAGTGCGCTCAGCCTGGTTGTTTTACTCCTTCTTGCGAAGGGATACTGGTTCGCCCGCAGTACGACCGTCCCCTCCCCAGCGGACCTGCATGTCATTGATGTAGAAGCATTTCGCAACCTCATCGATGAAGATGAGGAAGCCTATCTTCGCCACCATCTCTCTGCTCGTGATTTCCGACGAATACATCGGGAACGCATGCTTGCTGCCGTTGAGTATGTGCATGCGGCGTACCACAATGCCGGGATCTTGGTTACGATCGCTGACGTAGCCCGCGAATCAGCTGATCCGCAGGTGGCAGAGACGGCGGGAAGATTGTTCGAAAATGCCACCCGGTTGCGATGGTACGCGGCCAAGGTGGTGCCGCGGCTTTATTTCAACCTACTTTTTCCAGGGGCCAATCACGCATCTCGCCAGCTTTTCGATCGCTACGATAGACTCACCCGGGAAGCAATTATGTTAGGCCGATCCGTAGGAAGAAGCGCGTAGGGGAGCTCCTGCCACTCGGGGCTACTTCTTCCCTTCGCCTTCCTTGTACATGTATTTGATCGAAGGTTTGTAGATCATCACATTCGGCGCCCCGTTTCGGTTCACCTTGATACACGCCTTGTCGTACCACTCAATGATTCCGTGGACCTCTTCTCCATCGGTAAGTACGATGACCATCGGCGTTTTGCCTTGCATCTGCTTTTGATAGTAGAAGTTTTCGGCATTCGTCTGGTCCGGCGGTGGCGACTTGCGCGACCCATTCGAGCTGGAACGCTCGCCGCGATCACGCCCCACAACCGCGGTGCTTGCGTGGTTTGAACTTGAATGATTTGCGTGGCCGGCATGATTCAGCGCAGGACGAATCAGCTTGCGATTGGCGAATTCCGGATCACTATGGCGTTCGGCTGGCATGGATTGCACATTGTCTCTCATGGCACCACCTGTCAGACACGCTTTCGAATTTGCGGCCACAGAACTCAGGCTCGCGGTTGGATGTTAGGCGTGAATTGCTCCTAAACTAGCACAGGGCAGAGGCCGTGACAATCCAAAGTTAAATGTAGACCGGCGGCCAGGAGCGGCGCTCGATTGAGTTAACCCCCGGGCGGGCTGGTCAAGGGGACGTCCGACCATGGATCTTGGAACGGCAAGCTATCCCTTTGGCTGGTCCATGGCTCAAATCCCCTAGGAGTGAGGTCCGACTTAGCCTAGGTTTGCAGCACTCCGACTCTGAACTCCGCCACCTCGGGATTCAGTGCGGCCGCCTCAAGGGCCGTCACGATCGCGTCGCGGGTTTCCATGGGGTCAATGATCTTGTCGATCCATAAGCGCGCCGCCCCGTAACGGGGATCCATCTGCTCGTCGTAGGTCTGTTTTACCGATTCGTAGAGCTGTTTCTTTTCTTCTTCCGAAAGCTTCATTCCCCCGCGCTCCAACTGGCGAATCTTAATTTCGACCAGTGTGCTCGCCGCTGAATCGCCACCCATCACGGCGTATTTCGCCGTCGGCCAGGCAAACACGAATCGCGGGTCGTAAGCCTTGCCACACATCGCATAGTGCCCTGCCCCGAACGAACCTCCGATGATGACTGTGATCTTTGGAACCACGGAGTTCGAGACCGCATTCACCATCTTGGCCCCGGCTTTGATGATCCCGCTCCACTCCGCGTCCCGTCCAACCATGAACCCATTGACATCGTGCAGGAAAACGATCGGCAGCAGGTTCTGATTGCAATCCATGATGAAGCGAGCCGCCTTTTCCGCCGACTCCGTGTAAATGACGCCCCCAAACTCCACGCGTTTGTGGCCCTGATGATCCGTTCCCTGTGCGTGCATCTTTTGATTGGCCACAATTCCAACCGCAAAGCCTCCGAGCCTGGCATATCCGCACACCACAGTCTTTCCATACTCTGGCTTGTATTCGTCGAACTTACTCGCATCGGCGATGCGGGCGATTACTTCCTTCATGTCATAGGGCCGCGCCGCCGAAGATTCGTAGATTCCATAAATCTCCTCCGCCGCAAGTGCGGGAGGCACGGGCTTTTTTCGATCCCACGGAGACTGCCGCCGATATCCCCACTTCTCCACGATCGAGCGGATTCTGCGCAGGCAAGCTTCGTCGTTGGGCTCATGGAAGTCCACCGTCCCGCTGATCGCCGAGTGCATGGACGCACCGCCGAGTTCTTCGGCAGAAACCTTCTGTCCAATCGCAGCCTGCACCAGAGCCGGCCCAGCCAGAAACAGTCCACTGCCATCGGTCATCAGCACGTGATCACACATCACCGGCAGATAGCCACCGCCAGCCACGCACATACCCATGATGGCTGCGATTTGCGGAATACCCATTGCCGACATGACCGCGTTGTTGCGGAACACGCGCCCAAAATCATCGGTGTCGGGAAAGACGTCTTCTTGCAGGGGGAGGAATACGCCGGCGGAATCGACCAGATAGATGGTTGGAATGCGGTTCTCAATCGCGATGTTTTGTGCACGAATTACCTTCTTGGCGGTCATCGGGAAGAACGACCCGGCCTTCACAGTCGCATCGTTCGCGATGATCATGACCATACGCGTCTCTATTCGTGCCAGACCTGTAACTACTCCGGCCGAGGGCGCGCCGCCCCATTCCTCGTACATACGATAAGCAGCGTATGTACCAAGCTCGAAAAAAGTTCCGGGATCGACCAGCTTCTGAATACGCTCGCGGGCTGTCAGGCGGCCTTTGTGGTGTTGGCTCTCGATAGCCTTCGCGCCGCCGCCTTCACGGATCACCTCTTCTTCATTTCGGACGGCCGAGACCAGGTCCGCCATATAGCGCATGTTGGTCTCAAAGCGCCCGGAGGTTGGGTCAATTTTGGTGCTGAGAATGGAGCTGGAGTTTTCGGCCGCCATGCGCTTGCTAAGTTAAACCACGCGGCCGCAAGGCGCAAACGAGTGAGCTCGACTGGCGATGCTCCAGGCGCTGCGAAGAACGAAAAAACAGGGATCATACTGCGGGAACAGACCAATTTCTTGCGCAGGCGGGTCTCGAGGACCACCCTATTGAAGGTGCCTCCTCTCACAGACAACCGCCGGCGTTTGACAAAACCTCCGCCGCTCACTTCAAATCGTCTTTCGCGTCTAACTTAGTTTCAGCTCAGCTGGTTTTTGGAGGTCCGATGTCGCGCGTTGCCACGATCCCTCACCCCATGCCCGGGTGTTATTCCACCCTGGTTCGCCGGGCGATTGCCTCGGTCACTCTCACCTTAATGTTGGCAGGCCTATCATTTGCCCAGGATCTCGCTGCCTTTGAAAAACGGGTCACGGTCAAGAAGCTCTCGAATGGACTGACCGCGATTGTCTGCATCCGTCCTCATACCGCACCTGTCTTCTCGTTCTATACCAATGTTGACGCCGGCTCAGTGCAGGACCCAATGGGAAAGACTGGCCTCGCCCACATGTTCGAGCACATGGCATTCAAGGGCACCGACACGATCGGTACAAAGGACTACGCCGCAGAGAGAACCGCCCTGCAGAAGGTCGAAGACGCCTACGCCGCTTATCTGAGCGAGCGCGACAAACGGGTGGGCCGTGACGAGCAGAAGGTCAAGCAGCTCGAGCAACAGTGGCAAGATGCCATCAAAGACGCGCAGCAATATGTGGTTCCCAACGAATTCAGCGAGATCATCGAACGCAACGGCGGCGAGAACGTAAACGCCTCCACCGGAGCCGACCACACCGAATACCACTACTCCTTCGCGGTAAATCGGCTGGAACTTTGGGCCTATCTGGAATCTTCGCGCTTCATCCATCCCGTCTTCCGGGAGTTCTACAAAGAACGCGATGTGGTCAAGGAAGAACGCCGCATGCGCACCGATAGCTCCCCCATTGGTAGGATGATCGAGCAATTCATTGGAACCGCTTTCTCTGCGCATCCCTATCACCGACCGGGCATCGGCTTCATGTCCGATCTGAACTCGTTTTCTGCCACCGACGCGAAGAACTTTTTTGAGCGCTTCTACATTCCTTCCAATATGGTGGTGGCGGTGGCGGGTGATTTCGATCCCGCCCAAGCCGTGAGCCTTATTGAGAAATACTTCAGCCAGATCCCCTCGCAGCCGAAGCCCGACGAACGCACCACGACCGAACCTCCTCAAAACTCCGAGCGCACCGTGGTGCTGCATGAGAGGTCGCAGCCCCTATACCTCGAGGGCTATCACCGGCCCGACTATCGCGATAAGGACGACGCAGTCTATGATGCGCTCGCCGACCTGCTTTCGAGCGGACGCACATCTCGCCTCTATCGTTCGCTGGTCCGCGACAAGAAAATAGCGTCCGAAGCAGAAGGCGGCACCGGATTCCCTGGTGTGAAATATCCTCACATCTTCTACTTCTTCGCCGCACCTATGCCAGGACATACCCCCGAGGAGGTCGCGACCGCCATCCACGCCGAGATCGACCGCCTAAGAAAGGAAGAGATCAGCGACGACGAACTTAAGATGGTGAAGACTCGTGCGAAAGCGAACCTGCTCCGCAGTCTTGATGACAACGAGGGTCTGGCCACGAACCTTGCTCTATACCAGACGCTCTACGGAGATTGGCGAGAGTTGTTTCGCACAGTGGATCGGATCAACGCAGTCACTAAGGAAGATATTCGCAGGGTTGCGGGTCAGGTTTTTGTTTCCACCAACCGAACCGTCGCCATCATCGAAAGTGCGAAGGGCAGCAACGGAGGTGCACAATGAAAAAGTTCTTCCATCGTGCAGCTTTGTGTCCTTGGTGGCTAGTCCTGCTGGTTTCAAGCATTGCGAGTTCCCAGGACTGGAAGAAGATTCCGATCCCGACACTTCCGGCGTTTCACCCACAGGAACCGAAACGCATCGAGCTTCCGAATGGATTGGTGGTATTTCTCCAAGAAGATCACGAGTTACCACTTATCAATGCGACCGCACGCATTCGCGGAGGCTCACGCGAAGAACCCGCTCTGAAAACCGGTTTGGTTTCGCTCTACGGTGAAGTTTGGCGGACGGGTGGTACGAAATCGCAGACCGGCGACCAACTCGACGACTATCTTGAGATTCGCGCCGCCAAAGTCGAAACTGGCGGCAACGCAGACTCGACCACGATCGGCCTCTCCTGTTTGAAGGAGGATTTCAGCGACGTATTCAAAGTCTTCAGCGACCTTCTTCGCGACCCGGAGTTTCGCGGTGACAAACTCGAACTCGCCAAGCGCGAGGCAGCAGATTCCATCTCTCGCCGCAACGACGAAGCGAGCGAGGTGGCGCGTCGCGAAGCGATGAAGCTCGCCTTCGGCAGGGACAATCCTTACGTTCGCGAACCGGAATACTCGACCGTCGATGCAGTTACGCGCCAGGACCTGCTCGATTGGCACCAGAAGTATGTCTCCCCCAACAACATCATCGTGGGGATCGTGGGGGACTTCGACTCCGGGCAGATGGAAGCGAAGCTCCGTGCTGCTTTCGGGACTTGGGCAAAGGGTCCGGCAGCTAAAGCGCCGGATATTCAATTCACTCCGGCGAAGCCCGGGTACTACTTCGTCAAGCGCGAAGACGTGAACCAGAGTTGGATTCGTATGGTCAGCCTAGGCACCACGCGGCGCAATCCCGATTTCTATGCAATCGAGGTCTTCAACGAAGCCTTCGGCGGCGGTTTTTCGGCACGCCTGATCCAGAGCATTCGGACCGCCCAAGGCTTGGCATATGCGGTGGGTGGTGGGATTGGCACGCGCTTCGATCACCCCGGTGTCACCCAGCTTGCCATGGCGACCAAAAGCGAAACGACCGTCCAGGCTATCAACTCGCTGTACGAGCAGATGGAACTGCTCAAGACGACAAAGCCCGTCACGGACGACGAGATCAAGCGTGCCAAGGATACGATCCTGAACAACTTCGTCTTCAACTTCGACACGCCCGGCAAAGTTTTGCAGGAGAGAATGGCGTATGAGTTCTACGGATATCCCGCCAACTTCCTGGAACAATACCGAGCCGGGATCGAAAAAGTGACAACCGCCGACGTCGCACGTGTCGCCAGCAAGTATCTCCACAAAGATCAGCTGGCGGTGCTAGTGACCGGTAATCCAGCAGAGTTCGACAAGCCGCTTGCGTCGCTCGGGCCAGTCCAGGACATCGACATCACGATTCCACCGCCCCCCGGCGCCCCGGAACAAAGCAGCACCAAGGGGACTAGTGTTGGAGCAACCGGAGAAAAGAAGGAGTCCAATCCCGAGGGGAAGGCTCTCGCCACCAAAGTTGTAGTGGCACTTGGAGGTGCGGAGAAGATCAACAGTGTGAAGTCGCTCAAGTCAGCGTTCACGCTCGAGCAGAAAACCGGCCCGATGCCAGGGCAGATTCAAGCCGAGAGCACCATTGTGTACCCCGACCACATGAAAGTAGACATGACCATGCAGCAGGGCAGCTTCTCAATGATCATCAGTCCCACTGCGGCATTCGTGACTTCGGGAGGCCAAGTGGTGCAGGAACTTCCGCCGTCGCGCCGCGACGAGAGCATGGCCCAGTTGCGCCGTGACCTCATCTATATCGCGCAGCATGTCTCCGATCCGGCATTTACCTTTTCAGCTTCGGGCACGGAAAAATCCGGAGACCTCAGTACGGCGGTCGTCGATGTCTCCGGACCAGGAGTTGACATGCGCTGGTTTGTCGATCCACAAAGCGGAAGGATTATTCGCGAGACTTATCAGTCGATGGGGCGTTCGGGACCGGAAAACACCGAGACCACATTCTCCGACTGGCGACCTGTCGAGGGTTTGAACCTGCCATTCCACCGTGCGAACAAGCAGAACGGAGAAGACTCGAGCACCTCGCAGTTCACCAGTGTCCAGCTAAATCCGCAGGTCGATCCGAAGGTGTTCGAGAAACCTGCTTCTTCACCGCGGCAGTAGTACAAGCAGCACGGTATCAGAAAGGAAGCTCCCAATCACCAGGTCATTTCCATCGGGCTCGGCTTCATCGCTGGTTTCGCCATCGCACTCGCGGTCACCTGCCTGACGCTATGGATTTTGAGCGCAGAACGCTCTCGAAGTTGGGATCGACAAACCCCTTGCTCGCACTAAGTGCCTTTGGTTGTGATAATCTCAAAAGGGTTGTGTTCAGGTCTGCAATAGATCTGGGTGCAGTGAACAAGGCGGAAACACTCGAAATCAACGCCATCCTCCTAGGTAGTTCTTTTCCGCGCCCTTAGCTCAGTTGGATAGAGCGTCTGGCTACGAACCAGAAGGTCGGGAGTTCGAATCTCTCAGGGCGCGCCATATCATAAAGCAAATACAAGGCTTACAGGCTGCGTCCGAGCCAGAGGCTTTCTGCTTTTTGTTTTGGTGCTACTCCGGTGCTACTCGCCGACATTCTGCCCTGTTCGCCAAAACAGCCAAAATCGCTACAGCGAGGTACACCAGAGGTACACGGAGCTTTTACGGCGCGCTGTTTTCGATAGCGGCGCACGCGGTTGCCAATGCGCGACTCGTGCTTAGGGAAGGGCGCGATTTCATCTCGCGGCTCCAGGTCTGTGTTCTCTGAGTACGGTGAGTTCTCTTTCAGAAACGGTAAACTCGGTGAATCCGCAATGAAGGCACACCTGCAGCTTGGGAAAAGCCCACACTACAGGTTTATTGAGACCATCCAACCCGGGAAAGTGAATCGCCAGTTCACTCGTGAAGCTGTCAACTTCTTCCGACTTGCACTCTTTGCAGGACACCTTCGAACCTCCACTGAAATGGCAGAGAGTGTTGTCGCTTTTGTGGCATCTAATGCGATGCACCGGGGGGGCGAAATAGAAGCGACCTGTTCCAACGTAGCAGATAGCAATGGATACGAGGTAACTCCTTTAAGGAAGGTTTTGGTTTACGTTAGTGCAGCGTCTTTCACAAGATCGAGGAACTGCTACAGGAGATTCCGAGCGAAGAGAAATCTTAACCTGCTCCCTTCTCCGCCTTGAATAGCCCTCCGCAACTTGGACACCGCAAATGCTCAAAATCAATACGTACTTGCCGATTCGGCGCAAGCTCTGCACCGCATAGTGGACACTTCACGTTCAGGGAAGCGCGAATCTTCGCTATATCGAGCTGGCGACGGCCAGCCGTCCGAAACATTATAGGCGAAGAAAAAGCGCAAGCTGGCTTGGTAAAACATCTGCACTGCAACTTTTAGGGAATTGACCAGTCTACGTCAAGGCTGTAAAGTTCCGCCTAACTTGGACACTTCGACCTACTACGAGCTCCTGCAGATTAGCCAAAGCGCACAGCCAGAAACAATCCATCGCGTCTATCGGTTTCTGGCCTCCCGCTTTCACCCGGATAACGCGGAAACCGGCAATGCCGAGAAATTTTTCCTAGTGACGCAAGCCTATGAGGTCCTCTCGGACCCACAACGCCGGGCTGCGTATGACACGGCCCTTCAACAGTCCTCCGCGCAGCCGCTATGCACCTGGATTGATTTTATGGATAGCATTCAGGGTGAGTTGAACCGTCGCTTGGCTGTGCTTGCTATTTTGTATTCTGAACGTCGCTCAAATCCCATTGCACCAGAACTCACATTTCGCGATCTTGAAAAACAATTGGGGTTCCCACGCGAGTATTTGGAGTTCACGGCTTGGTATCTTCGAAGCAAAGGCTATATCGCTCGCGCGGATAACGCAGCGTTCACAATCACGGCGGAGGGAGTAGATTTTGTCGAAGCTCAGCGCGCGAAGATGCCGCTGTTGGACAGGCTGCTCACGACAGACGAGAAGCCTTTTGGCGATAGTGCCTCCGAATCTACCAGTCCAATCTGAGCGCCGTAAAAATGGCACATCATGGCGCTTCCGTACCACCCCGAAAACAATGACGATAGAGCTACATGCGTGGGGAAACGGAAAAACGTTGGCGAGAGCTCTGCGAGCAGGCTGTTCACGAGCAAGACGCAAACAAGCTCATGAAACTCATCGAAGAGATCAACCAGCTTCTTGAAACCAAGGAAGAGCGCCTGCTGCGCGAACAGCAAGAAAAGGAAGCTAAGGGCCAGTCTGCGGACGAGGCGAAGCCTATCTATCCCAAATGGCCCGGAAAAAGCTGAAAGTTATCTCCGTCGGCTCGCATCCCGAATTGTTGTGGCTTCGGGATGCGGTCTTGCGAAGCGCAGGATTCAACGTGTTCACCACGGCTGATGTACGCATCGGGCACGAACCGTCATCTGCAGCGACACCTGGATCAATGATTCGGGTACATGGAAAACGGCTTCGACTCACTGCTCTATGGTTAAGGGCAAGTAACAGCTAGTTTTTGAAAACCTCCGGGGCTTAGAGCCATGCGTCGTCTATGAGCAAGACCAAGCCCCGGCTTCTTCCAGGTAAGTACCTGCATTGGCCTATGGCGAAACGCATACTTTCTATTTCCTACGATGCGCCCCTGCTCTGGACGAGGCAACTTATGCTTCAGCAGATGGGCTACCAAGTTGTTTCAGCGGAAGGGTTCGTTGCGGCACTTGAAGCTTGTGAAGCCCCCGTGGTGAACTTCGATCTCGCGATCCTTGGGCACTCGATTCCAACGAAGGACAAGGAGCGCATCATCTCGCACTTTCGGCAGCACTGCAAGGCCCCAATCCTAGCTCTGCTGAGACCGCACGAAGGAGCGATGCAGAATGCCGACCGATCTATCGATCCGGAACCTGAGAAATTGATTGCGGCTGTGCGTGAAATCCTTAGTGCCTAGCTCCGTTGAGCGATGTTCTCTTCCTTGACCTTCACGAACCAGAGATAAATGCTGTCTACCTTCTGGATGTCCTCGGTGAGAACCGGTTGATCCGCGTACTTTACGATGTCGGCTTCATTGTGACGCATCTTGAGAGCGGACACGAGATGGTGTAGCTCATCAACCTTTGCGTGCATGATCCGCAAATCACTCACGATCCGTACTTCTTCGATGCTGAGCGAACGACCTTCGATGGGTTGTTGCGTACGTTTGGGGTTCATTGGATGCCGACAGAGTAGCCTCTCGGTGAAGCACGTGCAATACCGAAAACCATGTACCTTCGCGGCGTTGGGATGGAATAACTTAAATGGGGCTTCGCATCCCGGGAGAGATCATTCTTACCCCATGGTTCGGAAATCTCGCGCAGGTCATACCACGTTGCCCCTCCCAAGAGTCAGAAGCCCGCAAAATCCACGACCGCTTTGAGCGCAGACGAAACCGCAATTTACAAAGCTGTTCTCCCCAAGCAGTGCGGAGACAAAGACGTAAATCTCAACGTTGCAGCCACCACGTCCCCCCTGGATCCAGAAGCATCCACGACTGGCTTCGATCGACCAGGCGTGATGTCGTTGGTTTCAACAATCGAAGAGATCAGTGCGATTCGGGGCTGTCGAACGAGCTATTTCTTTGCACCAATTTCCTCTTTATCGCTTTCGAAGCGTTTCAGAACGGTGAACCCGCCCTGATCGTTTTTTGAGAATTCAAATCGAGTGGGCCATGGCTTCGAGAAGAACTTAGTTTCCGATTCGGCAAAGACTGGAAGTATTCCACCATTATCAAATTCCACTCGTAGATGATTGCCTTCGGGTACCATCTTCAGGCTGTAGTGCGGAAACTGGTAGGTCCCTGCATACCTCGCCAATATGCTCTTCGACAACAAGATTTCCTTATGTATGGAGGGAGTCGGAGGTGTTTCTCCGAGGGCGACCGCTGCCAGTGCCCTCGCCATCTCGCCCGTGACTGTGCCATTCAGGTTCGCCAAAACGATAACGGCCACCGCATCTTCAGGGTAATAGGCCATGTCTGCGTTAAAGCCGATGTTGTTCCCGTCATGTTCGATCACCGGATGCCCGTTAATTCGATTTACATGCAGGCCGCAGGCGTAGTCGTTCTTAAAGGGCGTGGTCATTTTGCGCAGAGATGCAGGCGACAATACCCTGCCGCGAAACAGTCCCTCCTCCCAGCGGAGCAAGTCTTCGGTTGTGGAATAGAGAGAGCCCGACGAAAAGCCGAGCCTGGTATCGAAGCTGCGATCCGCATTTTCGATCCCATTACTGCCAGGCCAATAGCCAGACGCACGGTGCGGAATGACATTCACAAAGGAAAACATTCCCGAGTCGTTCATTCCCAGGGGTTTGAAAAGATTCTCTTGCACGAAGTCCTCATATGTCTGTCCAGCGATCCTTTCTACCAAGTAACCGAGCACGATGTATCCCAGGTTGCTGTAGGCCCATCGTTCACCTGGCTGAAAATTTAGAGGCTTGTCATTGAAAACCAATTTGTCTGGGGTGCCGGGTTCATACTTCGCGGCATCGTCGGGAATGCCGGATGTGTGCGTCAGTAGGTGATAAATGGTGATCTTGTCCCAGGATGGTGGCGCGTCTGGAAAGTATTTCTTCACAAGCTCATCGGTCTTTAGTTTTCCGCGATCTTCGAGGAGCAAGATCGCGGCTGAGGTAAATTGCTTCGTCATTGAAGCGATATTGAATCGCGTGCTGGGAGAATTTGGAATGTTCCACTCCAAGTCACCCATGCCATAGCTCTTGCTGAGCATGACCTTTCCATTCTTAGCCACCAATACACTTCCCATGAACATTTGCGCATCGACATAAGGCTGGATAATTCGCTGCATCTCGTCGTGGATTACTTGAGCACTGCACGGGTTGGCCAGCAGTACAAGGAGAGTCGCCTGAAGTGCCGCTCGAGAGTACGGGCTTGCCAGTAGTCTCATACCCGGCAATTGTAGCTGTTGACGAAACCTATACGGTCGGTGGCTAGCCGTCCAGACGTATGACAGCGGCGAGTTCCGCTTTGTGCGCGGGAAACGGCAACGCAAGCGCGAGCGCATCGCCCTCCGTGGTCAGAACCGCAACCATAACTACGATCTGAAAAATCTCTTGCAGGGGGACTGTCTCCGCCATGGAACGCCACCGGCGGCTGCAGGGTTTTACGCGGCCCTGGCAGAGAAAGGGGATGCGGCCCAGCATGGCCCGTCTCACCCCTGAACCGGAGATTGCCGCCATCACCTAATCATCTGGAAGAAAGGAGTGAGTTCGACCCCAACACCAGTTGCAGCGACAAGCAGCTTGAGCATCGCTGAGGAAGAGGCTGCCATTCGCGAAACAGTTCCCTCCGCTAGTGGTCGGTCGATTTCTCGAGATGCTCGGTTCGAAGGAAGTATCAATCCATGAAATCCGGGCCCTCGGTGCCACGGGCACCGAGTCACTTTATGCTCCCACGGATAACCATGGATAAAGCAGTCATTCATTAACCTGTGCCTTTCAGTATTGTTTGTATCTCCAAGATATATTTAGCTTAGACATTACCAGGGCCGAACAACCGCACACCTTCTAATAGCGCCGATGGCAAGACACTATTTGTCGAGAGTTCGACCTGGACGAAAAGCAAGTGTCAAAACCGACAGCTGCGCAATTGATGCCAACAGGTCTTAGGGGTTCGGGTAGGGTACAAAAGTGGAAGGATGGTGAATCATGTTGCGGCTGCTAGATCACTAGTGCTATACACCTTGTCCTATGCCGCCAAAGACAGAAGCCGCAGTGTTTGACGTTCATCTATTTCGAGATATTTTCAGCGCAAGTCCCATCGGGATCGTGGTCGAGAATCTGGAAGGGCAGCCGCTGTTCGTAAATTCGGCGTTCACTTCATTTCTAGGTTTCAGTCAAGAGGAATTGTGTAGGAAACACTGTGTCGATTTTTCTCCTCGTGAAGATGCCGAGAAGGACTGGACACTCTTTCAGCAATTGCGAGCCGGTTCAATAGATCATTACCAGCTAGAAAAACGCTATTTTCGGCGCGATGGCTCGCTGATCTGGGGACAGCTAAGCGTTTCCTTGTTGAAAGATCGAGTTTCTCCGCTCGTAGTTGCTATGGTTGAGGACATCACGGAGAAGAAAAAAGCGGAAGAAACCCGCTTTCGATACGCGACCATCGTCGAATCTTCTCAAGATGCGATTGCCTCAGCGACTCTCGACGGCGTCATCACGAGTTGGAATCCGGGTGCGGAGCGTATTTTCGGGTATTCCGCGAGTGAGGCGATCGGAAACTCTGTCACCATTCTTGTCCCGCCTGAGCTCTACGATGAGGAGAACAAGATTCTTGAAACGTTGAGGACAGGCAGTCAAATCAGCCAATTTGAAACGGTTCGTATTACCAAGGCTGGTAAGAGAATCGATGTGTCACTGAGCATTTCTCCGATCAAGGATGCTAGCGGCGAAGTTGTGGGCTGTTCTGGTATCGCCCGCGACATCACCGACCGCAAGCTGGCGGAGGAAACCCTACGCAGTAGCGAAGAGCGCTTCCGTCTCGCGGCACACGCGGGAAGGATGTTCGCGTATGAATGGGATGCTGCTACCGACCTTATTGTGCGCTCGCCGGAGTCCGCCAAGATACTTGGAGTCGATGCGGCGGCGCCCATGTCTGGACAACAAGTATTGGCAAAGGTTCACCCCGAGGACCGAGAAAGACTCCGGGCTGCGGTTGCCGCCCTCAGTCCTGAAAGCCCTTACCTCCAAATTAGCTATCGTATGACACGTTCTGACGGCGCGGTGATCTGGGTGGACCGGAATAGTCAGGCTTATTTCGACGAGCAAGGGAGGATTTTGCGGCTGGTGGGTATGGTGATGGACGTCACCGAGAGGGCATCGGCGGAAGCTGCGCTACGGGCAAGCGAAGAAAAGTTCCGCACGGTTTTTCGAGGAGCTGGAGTGGGTATGGTCATCATCTCACCTGAAGGGCGTTTTCTGGGCGCGAACAGAACATTTTGCGACTGCCTGGGCTACGCCGAGGAAGAGATTCTGGAACGAACCGTTCAGTCGATTACCTTCCCGGAAGATTGGCCCGCTTTTTCACAAAAGTTACGAGAAGCTCTCACAGAGGGGCGCGGCTTCCAATGGTTCGAGAAGCGCTGCTTACATCAGAGTGGGCGCATTGTCTACACTGAAAGCACGGCATCACTAATTCGAAACAGTAACGGTGAACCGCAATATTTCGTTGGTGAAGTTTTAGACATCACAAAACGGAAGGAAGCGGAAAAGGCTCTTTCCGACATAACCCGAAAGCTTCTTGATGCTCAGGAGCAGGAACGGGCACGGATTGGGCGAGAGCTTCACGACGACATCAATCAGAGACTCGCTTTGTTGGCGGTGGAACTCGAACAACTTGGAGATGAGCCATCTGTATTTTCTCAGGGCCGTGCGCAAGAACTGCGAAGACAAATAGTTGAGATTTCAAACGATGTACAGGCTCTCTCGCACGAGCTGCATTCCTCAAAACTTCAGTATCTGGGCGTCGTTGCGGGAATGAGAAGCTGGTGCAAGGAGTATGGCGAGCGCCAGAAGATGGAGATCGACTTCAGCAATGACGTGAATAGTCCCTTACCTTTTGAAATCGGCCTCTCGCTATTCCGGATATTGCAGGAAGCCCTGCACAACGCGGCCAAATACAGCGGGGTGAAACGAGCAAAAGTACAATTGCGAGAGGAGGGAGGCGATTTGCATTTGCTGGTTAGCGATTCAGGAAAAGGGTTCGATGTGGAATCAGCATTGTCCGGTCGAGGGTTGGGTCTGACCAGTATGCGAGAACGCGCGCGATTGGCGAATGGGTCTATCGCTATCGAATCGAAACCAATGGGCGGTACGCACGTCCATGTTCGCGTGCCGTTGGAAGCGCAGAGCCAGCGGATGATAGGGTAGGTCCGAAGTGGTTACCAAGGATAAACCGCTGAATGCTCCGCGCAGATTTGCTGCAAGATGATGTCACTGTGCAGTACACCGTCGACGTTATAACCAGAATACCCACAGAGAATATCGACATCATATTCTTCCACAATCTGATGGCAGAGCTTCTCAATTTGAATTGCCGCCGCTCGCTTTCCCTGTTCCCAGAGTACCTGCACGCCCTCTCCGAAGATCGTAACGCGCCGACCCGGTTCCACGGATTCTGCCGCTTTACGTATGAGGCCGCCAAACGTGCTCACAAACCGACTCGGATCGACCATATCGTTGACCATAAAGTTGGAAAGCGCGTCAACCACCTCTACCGGTACATACCGGCCTTGCTCAATGGCCACATCTACATGCAAACCGTATGCCTGTAAGGTTGGAAGCAACTGATTATGGTGTGATTCGCTGGCCACGACGATTGCGGGATTTCCTGCCCTTAGAGCAGTCCCCAGGAACCGTACCACGCCGGAAAGAAACTGTTGATCGTCAAAATAGAATCCTACTTCGTGATGATGAAGATTCTGCGTGCTCAATGATCTAGCGAATTCCACATTGTTCGGGGAGTGGGACAGCTCGCAGCCGTCCAATCCTGCGCTGATGAACCGCTTGCATTGAAGCGCTGCTTCGACTGCCGGCAACAAGTCACTGGCGGCCGCCCACTTGACTACGTAGCCGTAGCCGCCGGTGCGCAATGCTTCCCTAGCGATCTCATTGGAACGATTTCCGCTCATGAAAACAACTTTGGACTTTGGAGACAGGAAGCAGATTCTTCGTGCAACCTCAATTCCGTTCAATTGGGGAAGTCCGATGTCCAGCACGATCAGATCGGGTTGCAGTTGCTGCGCGAGTCGAATCGCCTGTACACCGTCAGAGGCTTCGCCAGCCACTTGCAATTCTGGGACTCTCTGAAGAATGTTTGACGTAAAGCCACGCCAAGACTCGTGATCGTCAACCACCAAAACCCGAATTGACGCTTCAGCCAAGGAACCCTCCAACCCAATGGAACGCCCAACCTCACGATAAAGTTGCGCACGAACGCGTCTTCTTACGAATCCTTGACGATCAACCACGTTCTCTCGACTACTTCTTCGGGCTGGTGGGTGGACAAAGCATAAACGGTGGAAAAAATATTACGCCAGTCTCGCCATTTAGCAAGCGCCAATCTGCGCAAAACATACGTCCGGGTGCACCTGTCATTCTTGACAGTTGCTTAGCTTCGCAAACTGGTTTTCAAATTTTTGGATCTTAGGGCGCTGCTGAGAGTTCGTAGCGCTGGAGCGCCCTTCACGATCTTAACCGGCGGCAATTATCCCAGCCCCCTACGCCCTTGATGAACGTCAGCGTGCTGGACGACTTCATTGCGAATCGCTCGCGGCCTGAAGTTGACTGGCGATCTTGAGTTCGCGCTCAGCCTCTTCCTGCTTTCCGAGGTCGCGGTACGTCTGTCCTAATAGATGATGGGTGATCGCATTGTTAGGATCCATCGCGGCCGCACGCTGCAACGCGCGAAGCGCTAGATCGGGCTCGCCTTTCTTCTCTAGTACCTTTCCTAAAAGGATGTAAGGGCCGGTCGATGATGCGTCGAGCCAGATCGAACGCTGCAGGAGCCTTTCGGCATCGTCGAATTTCTGAATGCGCGAGTACGCGTCGGCGAGCTTATAGTACGTTTCGGCATGACCAGGGTTCAGCTCTATTTCCTTTTGAAAATCTGCGATGGCTTCCTCGATCTGCGACTGGAAGAGATGAATCTGCTCGGCGAGAAAGTGCGCCAGAGGAAGTTTCGGATCAATAGCCAACGCTTTTTGCGTGTATTCGAGCGCCACGGGCTGGAACTCTTGCCGGAAGAGCATGCGTGCGGTCAGGAGATAACTGCCCGCGGATTCAGGCTGCAAGCCGAACATCCTGGCGAACGCCTGCCGAGCATGCGGATAGTCCTTGGTCTGGATATAGCACTGACCCAGAATATAGGCTGCGTCCACGTTGGTCCGCGGAAACCACGCCTGAACCTTTTCAAGCAGCGGAATGGCATCCCCGGGCCGGCCCGCCAAATAATAGGAGAGACCTAACAATTGCATGGCCTCGTTGTCTTGGGGATTCTCCTGCATCGCCTGCTTGAAGGAGTTAATCGCCTGCGCGTAGTCGCTCTTCTTGTAGTATGCGATGCCGAGCTCGCGCAGCGTTTGCCGTTGCCGGCGACGCCCGCTTGGTCCGTCACATCGGTGAAGGTGCCGTCGCCGTTGTTGTGGTAGAGCACGTTCTTGCCGAAGTAACTAACGAAAAGATCGTCGAAGCCGTCATTGTCATAATCGCCGATGCAGACTCCCTGCCCCCAGCCGTGATGAATGAGACCAGCCTTGGAAGTTACATCCGTGAAGGTGCCGTCGCGATTATTCTTAAACAGGTGCGAGGTGGGCTCCTGGCCGGCAGGAAAACCTTCCAGCCGCCAGCCGTTCACCAGAAAAATATCCAGCCATCCGTCGTTGTCGAAATCATAAAACGCGACCCCGCAGCCTGTGGTTTCGAGGAGATATTTGTTCTTGTGTTCGCCGCCGTAGATCGTTTTGGCATTGAGTCCAGCGGCACGCGCCACATCGACGAAGCTTGCTCCCAAGGAATTCTGCGGCGCCCCCTCCGGGGTGGATCGCAGAGCCGGCGGCGCCAAAGCCAGAATTCGTTCGAGAGGAAGGACCAGCGCGGAACGGCTCAAAGAATGAAGGAACGAGCGGCGTGACCAGAACAAAAGGGGGATACCTTCCCGAGTTTGGCTCGTGCTAAAATGCGCCGCTACTTTTATAACGGACCAACTGTTAGCTTGCAAGCAACACCTGCCCGGAGATGATTCGTCGATTGGCCAAAAGAAGGTTGCTTTCTTGGTTTGTGATGAGTGTGCTGTGCTGCGCTCCTGGCGCCGCCTCGACTGATCTGGAGCTCTCACGCCCTGCTCGGCCATGGGAATTTTTCTGCGCTACTGGTCAACGCGCGGGTCTTTTCGGAAACGAAGGTGGAAACTTGGAAGCCTGGGTTTACCCGCTCAAGATCTTCCGAAATTTTCATGTTCAATTCCTCAGCAATGGTCGAAGTCTTCCAGCGGAAACCCTGGTGCGAACTGTAACCGTGCGCCCGGAGTCGAGCACAATCCACTATGCCAGCGATGACTTCTCGGTCGATGAAACTCTCTTTGTTCCCATAAAGGAGCAGGGCGCGGTTGTTATCTTCCAAGTCGAAACCGTACATCCTGTCGAGATTGAGGTTACATTCGAACGTGATTTCCAGCTCGAATGGCCCGCAGGCCTGGGTGCAACGTATGGTCAGTGGGCGGCGGAGGTGCGCGCCTTTTACTTCGGCGAGGAGACGAAAAGATTTTCAGCGCTTATCGGATCGCCTTCTGCGTCCGTGTCTGCCGAAGAATATCAGACAAACTATTCAGCTTCACAGCAAAGCTCGTTCCGCCTCGGAACGACGATCAAGGGGAGCGAAACCAAGCTTGTCGTCGTTGCTGGGTCTGTGAATGGACGGGGGGAAGCGGAGACTACCTACAAACATCTGGTCAATGATTACTCGCCATTGCTGAAGGAAGCTGCAAGGTACTACGGCGATTACCTATCACGCACCGTACAAATTGAGTTGCCTGACCGCCAACTGCAAGAAGCCTATCGCTGGGCGCGAGTCAGCGCGATACAGGGACTGGTAACAAACCCCTACCTTGGCACCGGTCTGGTAGCAGGCTATCGAACTTCCGGGATCACTCAGCGCCCTGGGTTCGCATGGTTCTTTGGGCGCGATTCATTCTGGACAACCCTTGCCCTCAATGCGGAGGGCGATTTCGCTACCACGCGCACAGCCATCGATTTCATCTCCAAGTACCAGCGGGCTGATGGACGGATTCCTCATGAAATTGCTCAGGGCGCAAGCTTCGTAAATTGGTTCACCGACTATCCCTATCCGTACGCGTCAGTGGACGCCACTCCGCTGTACATCATTGCTGCGAATGACTATGTAACCGAAAGCGGGGATGCGAATTTTGCACGCGACAAATGGGATAGCCTATGGAAGGCCTACCGCTTCCTGCGCTCGACATACGACTCGCAAGGTCTGCCGCAAAACTTCGGACTTGGTCATGGCTGGGTCGAGGGTGGCCCATTACTGCCCGTGAACTCTGAGTTCTATCAGAGTGGCCTTGGCGCGCAGGCCCTTTCTGCGCTATCGAACCTGGCGCATGTCGCGGGTAAGGACGCCATCAGCAAGCAACTCGCTGACGAGTTCGCGAAACAGAAGCAGTTGGTCAATCAGGCGTTCTGGTCGGCCGAATCCGGCAGTTATGCATTCGCACTCGACAGAAACAATCAGAAGGTCATTGAGCCCAGTGTTCTGGCTACCGTGCCGATGTGGTTCGGCTTACTCGACCCCGAGAAGGCTCGTTCCATGATCGCAAAGTTGGCCGCTCCGGAACATCTTACCGACTGGGGCATGCGAATCATTTCCTCAAACGCAGCTCGCTATGATCCAGGCGGATATCACTACGGCTCGGTTTGGCCTCTTTTCACAGGATGGGCGTCGGTTGGCGAATATCGTTACCATCAGGCGCTAACAGCGTATTCGAATCTTCGCGCCAATTCTTTGCTGGTGCTGGATGGATCGCTCGGGCATGTCACAGAAGTGCTGTCCGGCGACTATTATCAGCCGCTTTCCACCAGCTCTCCACACCAGATTTGGTCCGCCGCCATGGTGATCAGTCCAATGCTGCGAGGGCTTTTCGGCTTGGAGACGAACGCACTTGACCATAGGCTGACATTTTCGCCACATGTTCCAGCTGATTGGACGGCTTTTTCGCTACACAACATTCGAGTCGGGGATGCGACGCTGGACTTCTCGTACCGGAGAAACCTCGACGAGATCACTCTCGAAATCGAGAGTCGCGGAACCACTCAGCTGGAATTCTCGCCCGCACTGAGCCCCCGCGCGCATGTGGTCAGCGCGGAGATGAATGGACATAGGATTCCTTTCCAGATCGAAGACAACACCGCCGACCACCACGCGGTCGTGCATGCCTCACTACAGACGGGGAAAGCAACCTTGCGGCTCAAGCTTGAGGATGACTTCGCTATTAGTTATTCCCATTCGCTTCCGCCGCTCGGTAGCCCCAGTCGTGATTTGCGAATCATATCCGAGATATGGAATACGGCCCACGACGAACTCACACTCCAAATTGCTGGCATCGCCGGCTCGCGATACGAGTTGAACACCTCAAATTCAGACCAGGTTCGCGCTGTCAATGGCGCTGAACTCAAAAATGGCAAACTGATCGTCACCTTTCCTTCAAGCAGTCCGCTGGTGTACACGCCTCATAGCGTCGTGGTTCATTTCGGGTCCCCAAAGCGCACAACAAAAGCCGCTACGGCTGAATGACTCCCCTTGCTGACTAACTCTGCTTTCAGTCAACCTTCTCCTCCGTTCCACCACCAATTTGCAGTTCTAGCCATGCGATGCCTTAGAGTTGCTCCTCTCTTTTCTGTAACAAGGCAGTAAGGTCAGCAACCTTCGTGGGTCGCACTCCATCCCACAAGCCAATCAGGGTAGAAAGCTGGTTTTTCAAATGTCGCATTTAACTACTTTCTTTTCCCGCATCGCTTTGCTCGTTACCGCCATGGTTCTGGTCGCTGTCCCGGGCATTGCGCAGACCCAAGCATCATGCACGTTTAAGATCTTTCAACTCGCCGCGGACCCCACGAACCCAACGCTGAACGAGGCGTTTGGGGTCAACGATTATGGAACCGTAGTGGGGCAAGCAACGTTCCCTTACCCGGCTCCTCCCTTTGACGGGTTTATCCGATACTCAAACGGAGGTGTGAAGTACTACTTGGCACCCAATTCATTTTCGACCTTGTTTAGGGGACGCAATGATGGTGGAGTCAGTGTCGGGACATACTCGACACAAGGCACCGCCAACGTGGCCAAAGGCTTCGTGCTAAGTGGCTCGACTTTCACCTCGTTCGTGCATCCCAAATCTGTGCTCGGCACCACCTTGACTGGAATCAACAAGTTCAACAGCATCGTGGGGTGGTATCTGGATGCAAGCGAAAGTGCCCATGGCTTTAAACGCTATAGCAACGGCGGTCTGACCAGCATCAACTATCCCGGTGCTCAGGCAACATACGCCAATGCGATCAACGACACGGGAGCGATTGTGGGTTCCTACACTGCTTCGAACGGCACGCTCCATGGTTTTATCTACCACGGGAATCAATGGGCAACACTGGATTTCCCAAACACTACCGGAACAGAGCTGTTTGGAATCAGCAACGCTGGCGTGATCCTAGGACTCGATCATTCGCTGGAACAGGGGAGAGCCTTCATGTACATCGGCGGGGGGTTCAAAACCATTGCTGTTCCTGGTGCCTTTTCGACCCAAGCGAATGGCATTGCTCCCGGCGGCCTGTTGATCACGGGAACGACCAACCTAACCGGAGACCAAGCCGGGTGGCGTGGGTTTACTGCCAGTTGCCACTGAGGACGACACCCTGTTTTGAGAACCGACCAGTCCTATCGAGATTCGGCAAAGAACTGAATTCCCTGCTCTGCCCGGAGTGCCTTGCAGCAACATTGAGTTCACTTCCTTACCTTCTTCTGATGCAGACACCCGCGTAAACCTCTCGCTTCGGTTCGGCATCGGAGGTGAACACAGAGGTTCTATCTATGAGCCGACTCAGTTTGTCACTGGTAGCAGGAGTTTTCCTTACAGGTGCAGCATTCTCGCAGTCAAACCCCACGCAGGGGCAATCCGCAGCCCAGCAGGGGACGGTCGCGCAACAGATTGAAATCACAAAAACGCGCTCGACGGTCCAGCCCAGTCCAGCCGAGCAACAGGAAGTAAAAGAGAATCTGAAAGATGTGCACTTTGCCTTCGACCGGTACGACCTCGATGATCGGGCACAGCAAACGCTGCAAGAGAATGCCAACTGGTTGAAAGCGAATCCTGGAGTCGCGATTTCGATCGCAGGGAATGCCGACGAGCGCGGTGATATCGCCTACAACCTGGGCCTCTCCCAAAAGCGCGCCGAAGCAGTGCGAGACGCACTTGTTTCGTTGGGTGTATCGGGGGATCGGATTCAGTTCGCAACCGGATGGGGAAAACTCTATCCCGTATGCGCGCAGTCGGACGAGAGCTGCTGGGCGCAGAACCGGCGGGCCCGTCTGACCGCTGGGTCCACATTGCAGAATGACGTGCTCGCAATGGACCGGCTGACGCCCGCAATCCTGGCTTGCGCGACAAAGGACTGCCGGTAGTGTGGACCTGCGCCTGCTCTGGAGTGGCATTCTGTCCACCCACGGACGCAAACATGGAGGTCCTTAGATTTTTTCAGGAGATGAGGCCCAGCTTCGTCAGCTCCTTCCGAAGTGTTGGAGGATCGCCGAAGACAATTCCATGCATGCCGGCACCTATCGCTGCTTCTACGTTCGGCCTCAGATCATCGATGAAGACCGCATCGGCGGGGTCAATTGTGAAGGTCTTAAGAAATAGGCGAAAAAATTGTTGATCCGGTTTCACCAGTCGGACTCTGCCCGACAGCATAACCCCCTCAAACCACTCCAAGAACTCAAAACGCCTTTGCGCGTAGGGGAATGTCTCGGCTGACCAATTGCTGAGCGCATAGCAAGGAACACCGCGATGGCGTAGCTCGCTAAGAATATCGACAGTTCCTTGAATTGGACCGGCGAGCATCTCGTCATAACGCTCAAACCAGGCGTCGATGTGGTGCGACGCTTCAGGATAGATCGCCCTCAACGAGGCGCAGCCCTCCGCAAAACTCCGCCCGGCGTCCTGCTGTTTGTTCCAGGCGGGCGAGCAGATGTTCGTCAAAAAGTCTTCCATCGCCGGTTCGTCTCCGTTGAAGAGTTTGCGATACAGATAGCGTGGATTCCAGTCGATCAAAACACCGCCCAAATCAAATACCACAGTATTGGGGCGCCGAACTTCTGGAGATCTCACTTCTTCTTTGTCCTGAACTTTGGTCATTGAGCGCTTGCGCTCCAGTGATTATGGCGCGTTTAGCGGTACAGTGGAGTGCCATTGCCTTGCGCCCTTCCTGCAGTTACTCAACAATTGCTGGGTCGACGCCCACGCCGGGGATTCTAGCATTGGGATCATGAAGGGCTCCCTAGGAGGCCTCCGCAGTGCGGATTGAAACTTTCGAGGATCTTTGACCATCCCTTCTTGTTACAAAAACAGAACATAAGGAGGAATCGAATGCCTTAGCCACTCTCATGTGGCAGGATGTTGTCGTCTTCCCCACCGTCGTTCGTCTAGTCGACTAAGTCTTTAGGTCAGAGAAAACTTAAAAGTTCGCGATTGGAGGCGTGCATGTCCGGTGTCCGAAAGCTGCTTATTTCTCTGTCGGTCTTGCCTCTCGTCCTCAATGTGCCAGCGCTTGCATGGGACGATGAGGGTCACATGGCGGTCGCATACGTTGCGTATCAGCATTTGAACACGCCTACCAAAGCACGAGTGGCTGAGCTCTTACGCCTAAATCCCGACTATCAAACTTGGAAGGCGGCGGTGCCGAGCGGCACTGCCGCAGCCAAGCGCAAGATGCTGATCTTCATGATGGCGGCAACATGGCCGGACGCCATCAAGAGCAAACCCGGGTACACCGACGACGGAACCGAGGGCGGCAATCGCCCCGATGGAGCCACCTCCTCGCAAAATATCGGCTATTCTGACCACTTGCACCACAAGTACTGGCACTTTGTGGATACACCTTTCTCTACGGATGGCACGGCCCTTCCCGCGCTGCCGACGCCCAACGCTCAAACGCAGATTGCAGCTTTTCGGTCGGTGTTGTCTTCAAACGACCCCGACGAAAAGAAATCCTACGATCTGGTCTGGCTCGAACACCTCGTGGGTGATATCCACCAACCGCTGCACGCGGCGACCAGGGTCAGCAGCAGTAATACTGATGGCGATCATGGTGGCAATCTGGTTAAGTTGTGTTCCGCACCATGTAAGACGGAGTTGCATGGCTTTTGGGATGACCTCCTTGGGACCAGTTCCAGGGCCAACAGCGCAGTTGTAGCTGGACGCAGTCTTCCAAGTCCCGATGCGACGCTTACCGTAAAGAAAGACGCCGCAGATTGGTCTAGCGAAAGCTTTGCGGCTGCCAAGCAAACGGTTTACACAGCGCCAATAGGGATGGGTGGTGGACCGTTCACCCTCACCCCCGCTTATAAGACCAAGGCTAAGGCGCTCGCTCGAAAACGAATAGCACTTGCCGGGGTACGTTTGGCGAATTTATTGAACGAAGAACTGAAGTAGCTATTCATCCATAAACGCCGTGAGCAAACGGGGGATGCTTGTTGATCCTGATAGAGCTCGAACGTCTCCACAAACCAAACTGTTTGAAGATTTATCCGAAAATCGGTCTCACCGCGGCCGACGGACGCAACTTGCTGTACGAAGACATCCCAGCATGGGAAGACGATGTCTTCGGATTTCTCGATCAACATGTCAAGAATTAGCTGGTGCGACAACCAGCAGCGAGTGCTGACAGATCGGTAGACGCCCGACGGCTACACTCGCTTATCAACCGGTGACAGCCTGAAGTGCTGCTCACAGCTGACCGCAATGACGAATCCCCCGGATTTGCACTGTTCGACTCTCACCACTTCTCCAACGTTGGACAGACCAATCCCCGCTTGCAGCGGCAAGTAGACCGAGAGATCAACTCGTGAATGGTTCTGAATTGGGGTGTCGGTAGTGAGCAGAATTCCACGTGAGCTAATGTTCTGGGATTGGGCCCAGATTAACGAGCATTGGGGAACGCTTACTTTGACGGATAGGTTTAGAGGATAACGCCCCTCTCTGCGCTGGCGCTCATCGGGGGGATGCATGGTATGACGCTACTCGAAGCAAGCTTTGAAGGGAAAACTCACCAGTACACGTTCTGATGCCGATGTAGTTTCTGATCGCCGTGTACCATCGAACGATTCTCATGGGCGCAAAGGTACTAATCATTTCTCGGTGCCCCTATCCTGACGAAGCAGAGCTCACTTGAACCATATTCCTACCGGGTGGTGTCCTTTCGAGATGTATCCCAATTCCTCCCACTGATTCAACATGGGAATTATGCGCACCCTGCACCTCGGCAGAGGGCGCATTGCAATCAACTTCCCCCCGTGCTGCAGCACGGAGCAAAGAGGCGCACTTTGACGAACCATTTTCAGGCTCGCAGCATACGCATTTGTTGCATGGCAGCGCTGGGACTCATGACGTATGGGACCCCACTGCTCGCGACCGGCCAAAATTACCAGTCCAAGTGGACCAGCCCAACCGTTGGCGCGAGTCCAAGCGCCGTCAATTTCGGTAGCGTTTCAGTCGGAAACCTGCAAACCCAGGCGGTTGTCATCACCAACACCGGATCAATCGCGTGCACGCTGTCCAAGACGGCCACATCTGGAAGTGGCTTTACGGTAGGAGCGTCGTCTCTGCCGGCGAACTTGAGTGCCGGGCAGAGCGTGTCCTTGCCAGTGTCTTTCAGTCCGCAGGCTGCGGGGAGCGTCAGTGGAACGTTGTCTTTGACATTTAAGTATTACAAGCGACGCAACCTGGCCAGCATGGGAATGACCGTACCGCTATCGGGGTCAGGCATTGGAACTGGAGCGGGATCGGTAGTGCCGAATCCAACCGCTTTGAATTTTGGCACAGTGCAGTTGGGCAGCAGCAAATCGGTAGCTCAGTCGATTTCGAACTCCGGCGGGACCTCCGTCACCGTTTCCCAGATCACGGCATCGGGCGTTGGCTTTGGAACCAGTGGAGTCGCTCTACCGGTAACCCTGAGTCCAGGACAAAGCTACACCTTCAACGTGACCTTCAATCCAACTACGTCAGGGTCCGCATCCGGCAACTTGGCAGTGCTGTCGAACGCAACAAATTCAACCTTGAACGTGCAGCTGTCAGGAGCTGCCGCAAGCCAGGGCCAATTGTCCGTTGCCCCCGGCTCCTTAAGCTTCGGTTCCGTGATTGTGGGAAAGAGCCTGAGTCAAGCAGCCAGTCTGGCGGCAACTGGAAACTCGGTGACCGTCTCTTCCATTGGGACCAGTGATCCGGAATTCACGGTCAGCGGCGTCAGCTTGCCCCAGACCATCGCGGCGGGCACAAGTGCCTCGTTTACGGTGACGTTCACGCCTCAAGTGACCGGCTCCGCTACCGGCAATCTCGCCTTTGCAAGCAACGCTGCCACGTCGCCAATTACGATGGGCTTTAGCGGGTCCGGAACGGCGGCACCGCAGCATAGCGTTTCGCTCAACTGGAACCAGAGTAGCTCTGCGAACGTGGTCGGCTACAACATCTATCGGTCTGGGGTTTCGAGCGGTCCCTATGCCAAGCTTAATTCCGCCCTGGACGTCGGAACGACTGGGACCGACAACACTGTTCTCGCGGGACAGACCTACTACTACGTGGTGACGGCAGTTGATTCAGCCAATAGCGAAAGTGGTTATTCTGCTCCAGTAGGAGTTCTGGTTCCTTCGCCGTAGATAGTGAGCGACAACCCGGCTGCCCGACCTTGGATCCCTTATTGATTTCTTCTCGCTGCCGGGTTTTGGCAGGATGAAGTCATTGAGGTGCCGCGCGGGGGTCGGAACTCGAATATGACAACCGCCCTTGCCGTGCAATGCTGCTAGGCTTGGGCGGTTGTCAATTGGGCGTCTGGTCTTAAAACTCCCCCAGCCGAGCGAAAGCTTAAGGTATTGGCTCGATCACCACTTCACCATGGAGCGGATCCGGCTAGGCACCCCATTCGCGTTCCTGCTGGCGCTGCCCTGTCAGGCGGTTCCCTCTTGCGGTCAACTCCGGCCATTACGCTCCGGACTCTGCAGAGTTCCTCGATCGCCGATCGGTGGAATGAGAGTCGAAACTATTGGGTCTGCAACCGAGTGGTTTCAGGGAGCATAAGCAGCCGGAAGGCAACCACCGTGGGAGCAGCTCCCGCCGACCCGCGAAGAGCGAAAACACAACCCGCAGCAATGCGCTCAAACCCCGTAGCTTCCGAGGGAAACTGTGCCGACGATGACTCTCGCATCGGACAGCGGGCGCGAAAACATCTAGCAAGAAGGTCGCAGAACGATGCCATCGGAAATGCCGAGTCGCGAAACCATTGGCAACAATTTAAGGAAAATGTACACATCTGCAATTTCTCTGTAACAAAGTTCGATCATACTTGACTTCGTAAGGGCGAGGGTCATACATAGGACGACACTCGACAGGTGTGCTGCGCCCTCCCCCAGATGAAACGAACTCGGTGTCTAACGCACAATCTGGTGACAAAGAGTGAGAAGAAGGCATCTGGCAACCCAAAATGGGATACGGCAAAGAGGGGAAGATATGGGCGCGTCACCGCAACCCGGGCAAGCTGTTCGCGTCGTGCTTGCCGAAAATAACTCGATACACGCCGAGCTTCTGGCCAGTGCAATTGCACGCGACCGGCGTCTGAAGGTCATTTACTCGACTTGTAGCTCATCCGAACTACTGTCCTGCGTTTCCCAGCTTCAACCCGATGTTTTGGTTCTAAGCGCAAGTCTGGGCGATGACTCGGATCGCGGTCTCGACGCACTGGAGAATCTGCGCATTGCCAACCCCAATCTTAAAGTCGTCATCCTTCTCGATCGCTCCCATTCCAACAAGGTGGTAAACGCTTTTCGCATGGGCGCCCGTGGTGTGTTTTGCAGGAGCTCCCCAGTGAAGCATCTTTCGAAGTGCATTCGGGTCGTGCATGCAGGGCAGATATGGGCGAGCAACGAGGAACTAGGGTATGTATTTCAGGCGCTTGCCGGAACGATGCTGCCAGGCCCTTTCAATTCGAATATTAGCCAACTTTCGAACCGTGAGCGAGACGTGGTGCGCTGCCTCGCGGAAGGAATGAGCAATCGGGAAATTGCTCAGAAACTCGGTATTAGCCCCTACACAGTGAAGAACTACATGTTCAAAATCTTCGACCGATTGGGCGTTTCGAGTCGGGTCGAACTGTTGTTCTATTTGATGAGCCAATCCGTGAGTTCGAACCTCAGTGCGTTGCTCGAGTCACGGCCGGAAGCGAATCGGGAACTACACGCCCCGCATGAACCACGACTGCACGCAAGGGTGCTTCGGCCGGCGAAGTCTAGAGGTATGGCTGCTTCCGATTCACAGGTGGCCAGCTAAGATGTTGAGACCGTGACCGACCGCTAGGTCGGTGCTCCGCGGGGTATTGTTGTAGAAATCCAGTGAAAAGGCCTCGGGCACAGAAATCTTCGGTGATCAACCTTGTGCTCCTCAAATGAAGCTATGGTTTAGTCTTCCCTTCCCCTCGATCGGAATGTCTTAGTGGGATCTGTGCGGAATGCCAACGTAAAGGTTGTTAGAATGGATAGCGTGGAAGCCTGAATTGGCGCGCGTTTTTGCTGGGTTTTCGGATCCCACAAATCATCGTTAAACGGTTCCATTCATTGATGTTGGCCCCGTAGCTCAGATGGATAGAGCAGCGGTTTCCTAAACCGTTGGTCGGCAGTTCGACTCTGCCCGGGGCCCCCACTCCATTTGGAAGGAAACGCGCGCGTGAACGGCAGAGGATGCCGCGGCGTTCGGTCCGTTTGGCGCCACGTCGTTGCCAGATAAAGATTCGGGGAGTATCTGTTCTAGTTTTTCCGTGGCGTCGGTCACCTGAGCGGGAACCGTTTTGATGATGACCCGCGTTGGCTCCAAGTCCTAGCCCAGGGCGCTGCGTGCTGAAGGAAGGGGATCAACTGCTCGGAATAATACGGCTCCTGGGTACACCAGAAGACGTAATCAACTCTAAGGTAGTGAGTTGCGAAGTCGAGGAGTTGGGCAATTGTCACTTGCTGGCCCGTCTTGGGGTCCTTGTACTCGTAATTGCCGTCTTGCACGGCGATCCCGGTGGGGACGCTACCCGCATACCGGCGGATGAGTGGATAACTATTCTCCATTTGGCCGGGCTTGTACGGCAAGAGGTCTGGACCGCCAAGCCCGATCTTCAGCTCTTTGGCCCGTTGGTAGACACGTTCAAGGTTCGACTTGCCGCCCGGCATGAAGTTTGCGTACTGAATCGTCTTCGACTTGCGAAAGGCACGTTTCAGGACCGCCAGATTAATGACAATGGCTTCGCAATAGATCTCTGGAGTGAAGCCTTTGGGAAACAGCCGCCCTGTAGTCCCGAAATCAACGGCCGTTTCGGGCAAGTTAATCCCCTCGATCCGGCCATCAAACTCCCGCCCAAGTGCCAAAAGAAGGCGGTGAAATCGCTCCCGCACAACCTTGTCCCATCGTCTCGCCACCCATCCAGCAGGAACCGCGTGCTCCTCGTCCTCGTCGGTGATGTCGTATTGCTGATCCGCTCCCCCGCGGTACGCGGGGTCTTTCATCAGATATCCGGGAAACGGGAGGATAGCGGGGTCAAACGAGGCATCCTGAATCTGGATGAACATCCTTTTACCCGTTGAGTGGAGAAAGACCAGGTCTTGTTCGATTTCGCGAAAGTCGTACTTGTCCTTCTGTGGTTCCAACTCCCGCCAGATATATTTTAACTGCGCACCTTCAAAGGCCTTAGCTTGGAGAAACGCGGCGTCGTGTATTCGTCCCCGATCCCGATTGAAGAACACATAATGATGCACTCTGTCTGCCCTATCGGGATCAGAGTAGAGGCCTTGAGATACGACTGACCCTCCGACGCTGGCAAGACCGACGAGTCCAGCAACCCTGGCGAAATCCCTACGATTGAAGTTCTTGGAATCCATCGCGACATCGTATGTCAACAGCGGTGCGACAGTACAGACCGGTGTGGAAGATGCGTCCCCGTGTCTATCCCACTCGCGTCAGCCTCGCTCGCAAACAGTTGTGGTGCCGACCTCAGTACGAAATGGACCACCAAGATTCGCAATCGCAACTATTCGCAATGGGTCGGGCGTGAAGAACGATTCGAGCGGGAACGCGGCGGGAATCCCGGAACGTCACATTGCATGATTGGTTCCTTTATTCGTATCGGAGCGCCTCCAGCGGATCGACGCTTGTCGCTCTCCGTGCGGGGATGAAGCCCGCAACTAGTGCGACCCCGCCCAGCAGAGCGACGGTTGCAGCGAAGCTAACCGGATCTCCCGGCGACACTCCGAAGAGCAGGCTGCGAAGCGTCGGCGCCAACGCGGTTGCTGCGATCAGTCCGACGCCGATCCCGAGCCCGCACAGAAGCAGACACTGCCGCAGGACGAGGCGAAGAATGTCGCCGCGGGCGGCACCCATCGCTATGCGGATTCCGATCTCGCGCTGGCGTTGTGCCACGGAGTACGAGATCAAGGCATACACTCCGAAGCACGCCAGCAGCAGCGCAAACCCAGCAAACGATCCCAACAAGAGCGTTTGGAATCGCTGTTGGCCAACCGACTGGCCCATCCGTTCGCGCATGGTTGAGACATCCGCCAACGGCAGAGTGCGGTCGAGAACAGCGAGCTCGTTTCGCAGACCTGAGATTGCAGTCGAAGGGTCGCGGTCCGTCCTCAAGACCACAAACATCGACCGGCTAAAGTCCGCCCATCCGCTCGTGCTATAGAGCTTATAAGCCTGCGGCACGGACTCAGCGTCGAGCCCGGAATACTTCACGTCGCCGACTACGCCGATGATCGTCTCATCCGGCGGTTCCGGACGAGGTTCGCCAGTCTGCAGCCGTTTTCCGATCGGGTTCTGCCCCGGGAAGTATCGTTCCGCGAGCGTGCGATTGATGATGATCGGTCGTAGTGGACTCGTTGCGTCCGCATCCGTGAATTCGCGCCCCATCATGATGGGCACGGCAAGCGCCGTGAAATACCCGGGACTCACGGTGGATTCTTCCGCGAGTTGTTGTGGGCGGGACCTGTCATAGGGCTGGCCTTCCGCCGCAAATGGATTTGTGAGCTGGAGCAGGTTTGGAGGAAGCGCCATCGTGAGCGAGGCTGCTTTGACCCCTGGAAGACGATTCGCTCGACGCAAGAACTCGTCCCAGAAAGCGATGATCGCTTTGTCGTCACGATACAGCGCGCCCAGAAGCGTGACTCGCGCCGTAAGGAGGTGGTCTGGACTGAAGCCGGGGTTCACTTCCTGTAACCGCGCGAAACTTCGGATCAGCAACGAAGCGCCCACGACAAGTACAAGCGCAATCGCGAATTCTGCGACTACCAACGCACGTCGTGCATGCGGTCCTGACCCCCCCGCGTTGCCGCGTTCTGCATCTTTCAGCACTTCGTACTGTGCGCCCACACTGCGATGTAGTCCTGGCGCGATTCCGAACATGACGCCCGCGACAGTGCTCACGGCTGCCGTGAAAAGCAGCACACGCCAGTCGAGACCAACTTCATAAGCAAACGGGATTCTCAGCGTGCTCTGGAATTCCAAGAAAGCGCGCTGCGCCCAAATCGCGAGCAATATCCCGAAGCCGGCTCCTATCACCGCGAGCAGCACACTTTCGGTGAGCAATTGCCTCAAAATGCGGTGGCGGGATGCGCCCAACGCCAGTCGTACCGCAATCTCCTTGCGCCGAGCTGTCGCGCGAGCCAGCAGCAGACTGCCGACGTTGGCCACCGCAATCAGCAGTACAAACGCTACCGCTCCGAGAAGCACATATAGAACATCCCGCACTCTCCCCGTCAATCGTGACTGCAAAGACTCAACGCGACCTATTGTGGGCAACGAGTTCGGAAACTGCTTTTTGACGCTCTTCGAAATTGCAGTGAGCTCTTCGGCGGCCTGCTGTGGCGAAACGCCAGGGTTGAGACGCCCAAACACCGACAGGTAATACGGTGGACGCCCTGCCGCTGGTTGCATTCGCATCAGTTGCCAGACATCTAGGGGTTCATTGCTCGGGAAGCGGACGTTGACCGGCGCAATACCAACCACGGTGACCGGGCGTCCGTTCAACGTAATGCTTTTCCCGACGATGGATGCGTCCGCGCCCAGCTGTCTTTTCCAAAAATCGTCGCTGACGATGGCGACCCGCTCAGCCGTCGGATTATCGTCTGCCGCGATGAATCCGCGGCCGCGCTCCGGGATGATCGCGAGCACATCAAAGAATCCCGACGTCACAAAGGCGCCCCTCACGCGCTGTGCCTCGCCTCCATTGCTGAACGAAAAGCCGCTTTGTTCAAGAGCGTACGCCGCGATCTGCGAAAAGCTTTTCTGCTGTTCGCGAGCGGCGAGGAAATCGGCATCGCCGAATTCCCCATTGATATCCTCTTTCGGATCTGTCAGCCGCAGGTGCATCAATTGATGCGCATTTGCGAATGGCAGAGGACGTAGCAGCACGACGTCAACCAGGCTGAACACGGCCGTGTTCGCGCCAATCCCGAGCGCGAGAATAACGATCGCAGCCAGGCTGAAGGACGGCGACTTGACCAGCATACGGACCGCAAACCGTAAATCTTGGATGAGGGTTTCCATGAGGTGCTCCGGGGATTTCAAAATAATTGGTAGCACGCTGGTTGCCGTGAACGGCTCTCATAAACGACTGATTCTGACTGCCTTTGCCAAGCATTGACGGCGAGAAATGTACGCGCATGGGCAGCGCTGTTCGATTCTGGACACCAGCTCGAATCCGCAACTATGAGAGTTCTGCTATGGCCTTGCGAGCTGGGGAGTTTGGATTGTTGGCGGTCGCAGCCCATACCATACTCTATTCCTGAGTGGCTGAATACGATACGGTATGGCGATATGCCGTCAACAACTAACCAATTTGAACAACCGCAGTGGGGTAAAGATTGCAATTACCCAAGCAGCAGCTATCGCTAGCGCCAGCAACACCAATCATCCCCTGCTTCGTGGACTCTCAATACCATCACTTCAGAAATTCGCCTTGTCCGCCTTGCGACCATGGATCGTAGGTCAGCGCAAAACGAATGCGGTCGGAAATGGTGGGATGGTCATAGTACAGGAATACCTCCACGGGGTTCGGATCAGGGTCGGCCAAATCAACTTCGCCTAAGACCTGAAACGCTTGTGCTGCCACTTGTCCAGAGTAAGGCGTGAGGCCGTGAGTAACTTCCAGGCCGTATTGATCGGCCTGGTGCTCAAAATACCGGCTCACCGCGCTGGCGATCGGATTGACAGCGAACGAGAGGATTGAGAGCAGTAACATCAGTGCCGGCAGCGAGGCCCAGTCGTCAAGGCCACGTACTCCCCAACCCGCGCCCCAGCGGGCCAGTACCCATCCGATGCAGCGGTATCCGACATAAAACAGCAAAAGGGACAACAAGGCAAAGAACGTGATCCCCTTGAGAATGTGTTGCAACACGTAGTGTCCGGTTTCATGTCCGGCGGCGAAAACGATTTGCGGCGTGTTCATCTTCGCGATGGTGTTATCCCAAACGACGATTCGTTTCGACGCGCCGAAACCCGTGACGTAAGCATTCAGTTCGGTGGTCTTTTCGCCCGCATCCATCCAGAACATGCGCCGCGGCGGAATGTCCAAGGCGGCCCGCTGCACCATTTGTTCGAGCGCGGCCGTCAATGCAGGATCTTTCTGCTGCAATGGCTCAAATTTGTGGAAGAGCGGATCAATGACCCATGGAGTGATGAACACCAGCAACAGGCCAATCGGCAGCGCTACCAGCCAGAAGTGAAACCACCATCGCCGCGGGCTACGTCGAATGACGGCATAGAGCAGCCAGACGAGAATTGTTCCTATGATCACCGAGATAATTTCAGCTTTGATCCAGTCCCAACTCCACGATCTCCAGCCCTGAACGGAAAGTCCAAATCTCTTTTCGACCACTTCTCCGTAGATGTCGAGCGGCAGCGTGAGCACTGCAATGGTAATCAGGATAAGTGGAGCGAAGACAACCGCCTGCAAGAAATGTCGCGTCGAAAAGCGCTCGGCCCAGTTGCGATATGCGGACGAGACTCGCCAACGAAGCATGAACCACAACACGATCAGTCCGTAGACGAAGCCGATCAAGACGAGGCGAAACCGGATTCGGCTGCGGTTTCGTGCGTTCTCGTAAAGATCAGGAGGCAGAGTATAAGCGGTCACCTTTGCTGACTGACCGGCGGCCTGGGAAGGTGCGGGCATCGAAGAGGATGGGGCCGATTGTTGCGCTGCACTCGCTCCAGATCCCTGCTGCGCCCGCGCGCAAACTGCTGCCGCGAGCAGAGCGACGGCTACGATCAGGCAAGTAACTCGTACGGATTTCATTGGGCCTCCACTTGGGTGCAAACGTCAAATCGCTCTATCGCTCATCGACAAGGTTCGTCAGTGGAACTTCTCCAGAACGACAATCGGTGCCCGGGGCGCTCGTGTCTCCCACTGAAACGCAAAATAGCAATACGAACCGAGGAACTCATCTAGTCGCACTGTTTCGTTACTCGCCAGGTGTGGCTGCACCTCACTTTGCCCAAACTTTCTGGGATCCACTCACCTGCCGCGTAACCTCAGCCCCGACGAACTGAACCTGGTCTAATCTAAGCAACTGTCGGATACCGTCACAGTTGGCGATACACGCGGTATCGCTGATCGAGCCGATTGCGATTGTACTTTGAGTTGTGTTAACGATTGGGCGGTCAAGTTCATAGAAACGAACAATCCTGTCGCTTCCGTGAATAGCGGATCTTCGATCGACTGGAGGCGCCCGTAAAAGCGTCCGCTTGTGAGGGAGGCAATATGTCGATGCATTTCTGGGGGAAAATTCGTCTCTTGGGTCTACTTTCCTTGCTTACCTTCTTTCCAGGGATCGTTGCCCAGACACCGACCGCAGGGACCGCGGCTTACGGAAATTGTCCAGCACCAACGACCGCGGGCGTTCGAAATATGTCATCCGGTCGGTTTCAACAACACTACTACAATCGATTCCCCATTCCAGGTTATCTCGTCAGGCACAGGCGCGGGCGGCGCGGTTAAGCGCATGGAGGTGTGGGTTGACTACCAGAAGGTAAACCAGGCGTCGGGTAACCTCTTTGATTCTCCAGTGAGTCTGACCTCGGGCAATCACCGCCTCGTCGTGGTCGAGCTTGACAGTACGGGTGCCTATCTCAAATCGAGCCCACTTATGGTCACGATTCAGAACACCGCGAATCAGCCCTGCGACCCACCATCCGGCCCGGGCGTCAATGTGTGTGATCCGGCACCGGGCTCTTGCCACACCACTCCGTGGACGACGATTAGTGCGGCCAGTACGGGGGCCAGTGGATCGGTTCGTCGAATGGAGTTGTGGTCCGGTGGAGTCAAGCTCGCCAATTTCCCCGGCAATACGATCCACACGAACCTATATTTGCCAGACTTCAGCACTGTAACCATCGTTGAGGTAGACAGTGCAGGTGGATTGATAAAGTCTCCACGCACAACGGTTCTCTCTCGTTGATGAGCCCAGCAATCTGTAACTAAATCAGGTCATAGCGGCCTTCGACCTGGAATCACCGATGTTGGGCTCCCGGACGAATCGCATGTAGGACTGGGGCCCCAGCCTGAGCTTGGGGTAATGCGCGAATTGAAACGCCTTTCCTCCAATACACATTTTTCTCCAGCACATGAAACGTTAATCTCACCTACCGCACTATCCATACCAGAGACAAATGGTACGCAGCCACGAGGCGTAGCGTCACTCCGAAAGAGAGTTCCCCCATGACACAAATCTTGAGTGATCCGCAGAAACTCAACCTGCTTTTCTCGGCATTAGCCGTTGCGGCTGGTCTCATCGTTTACTGGATATGGCGGCCCGAAATCTTCAAGTTGCATCCGTTTAGCGAGCGGGCATTTGAGTTTTGGCTGCTGCGATGGATTTCTACTGCTATCGCCTGGGGATTTGTTGCTGCGAGCACGGACAAGAGGTTCGTCCTTGCTACCGTAGACCTGGGCACGATTCTGGGCCTTGGCTTTGTCATATCCATGTGGAAGGGCGAATCTTATGACTCACGGCCAGCCCATACCAACATGCTGCTGCTATATGGCTTGCTCTTAAGTTGGAATTTCGTGATGAACCCGTTGATCGGGTCGAACGCGGCATGGCTCTCTCCGTCAATGGCTGCCACCGTGATCGTTACGGCGCTCATGGCAGTCACCATGGTTGTACGTTGCCGTGCGCAAGCAGTTATGTTCGTGCTGGTTTCAGTCGGATATCTCTTTCTGCAGTTACCTGCATACAACGCAGTTTTTGGAACCAGCGGCCCGCACTCAGCTCTACTGGTTCAGTGGCTCGGTTTCGCAAAGATTTTCTATGCAGGCTTGTTTTACACGCTGTTTCCGTCCGGTCTGAAGAACTTTCAGTCGGTTGTGATACCAAGGATGTCGGTGAGCAACGATCGGCTGTGGAAGAGCTTGACGTGGGCCGGCGTCACTGCCGGGGGTGTCGTGTTAACGCAGCTTGTGCTATGGATCGTCAAGGTTGTTGCCCACCTGGCCACAGGTGGACACGGTATCAGCTAGAAGGCTTTAGCCGTAGCTGATAAAACTCCTCCTGTCCAGGCGCAGGCATCGGCACTCATGGCGTTGCCCAATAAATGTGGCCAGATCATTGCCGTTTGACATCGCTTCCCTGCCTTGAGTTCTGAATCCGGTTCGCAGTCAGTGGAAAGCCCTAACTCCCTAAGCCGTTGTCGGTTGTTCGACTCTGCCCGGGACCTCCATGGCTTCCTCTTTGTTTCTCCGGTGCCGACCGTAGCCTTCCTTGCCAAGCTATTTGCATCGAATTCGCATGCTCACTCGCGTCCGGATGATACCCGTTGCCATAATCGCGGCCCTCGTGATCATGATCGCAGCCCTGATTTATACAGCCTTTAACCGCAGCCATGAGGTCGCACCGGCTCCTCCCTTGCACAGTCCTCGTTAACGCCCAGCTGTGGCCGATTTCGGCACATTTGTCGCCGAAAATGCTTGACGGTAGGTCACTGAAAGGGCACTATTCTGTGTCAACCAGAGTTGCTGGATCCTTCCCCACCCGGCAACTAAGATCCAGGTTCAACCAATAATGGGCTGGCTGCCGCGAGGCCTTCGCTCTCAGGGGTGTCTGTGCATATCTCTCTCCCGCGTTCTTGCGTTGCATTAATTCTGTTTCTCGCGACTTACGCAGATGCGCAGCAGGTGCGCAGGCCTTTGATCACCCGCCCGGTCGATGACGCCGTCCTCGTCACGCTCACGGGCAATACGCATCCCCTCGCCCGGCCGGTCTTCGACATAGGGGTTGCACCCCCTAATCTTCCGCTGCACCGCATGCTGCTGGTTTTGAAACGCGACCCAATGATGGAGCACGCGGTTCGAACGCTGCTCGACGATCAACAGGACAAGAATTCTTCGAACTATCACAACTGGCTCACGCCCGCGCAGTATGGTGCACAGTTCGGTCCTTCCGACCAGGACCTTCAGTTGATTACCGGCTGGTTGCAGCAGCACGGATTTCAGATCACCCGCATCTCCAACGGTCGCACCGTAATTGAGTTTTCCGGAATCGAATTCCAGGTCGAGCAAGCTTTCCATACACAGATTCATCAGTTCGCTCTGCCCAACGGTGAGCAACACTGGGCAAACATCTCCGACCCTCAGATCCCGGCCGCCCTCGCGCCGGCCGTGGCGGGAGTCGAGGCGTTGAACAATTTCAAGGCGAAACGGTTCAGTCACTCGGCGGGAGTCATCTCGCGCGACCAATCTACCGGACAACTCACCGCCAGCTCGCCACTTTTCACCCTGGGCGGCCACTGCGGGGTGCAGTCGCATTGCTATGGTGTTGGACCGTACGACTTCGCCAAGATTTACAACATGGCTTCGTCTTGGAGCGCAAACCCGCCGATTGATGGGACGGGTCAGACAATCGCGATTGTCGGTGAAACCGACATCAATCCGCAGGATGTTGCTGATTTCAGAAATTTCTTCGGGCTGCCGGCCTATGGGCAACAAGGCGGGCCAACTCTGAACATCATCCACAACGGGATTGCCCCGGGGATACTTAACGACGGCGAAGAAACCGAAGCCGATCTGGATGTGGAATGGTCCGGGGCGGTTGCAAAAGGTGCGAGCGTCGATTTTGTGGTCTCTGCGACCACCGAAACTTCCTTAGGCGTGAACCTTTCCGCGCTATACATCGTCGACAATAACCTTGCGCCGGTCATGAGCGAAAGTTACGGATTCTGCGAACTTTTTCTGGGCACGGCCGGGAATCAGTTCTTCAACTCCCTCTGGCAGCAAGCGGCCGCTCAGGGAATCACCGTTATGCTCTCGTCCGGGGATGGCAGTTCCGCGGGTTGCGATGACTTCAATGCCCCCGGCCCCGCCACGCATGGCCTGCAGGTGAGCGGCTTCGCATCCACGCCATACAATGTGGCTGTAGGCGGCACGGACTTCAACGATCTTAAGAACGCTTCCACCTATTGGAGCACCAGCAACGCCTCTACCACTCATGCTTCGGCCCTTAGCTACATCCCTGAAACAACCTGGGACGATAACTGCACAAACCCCGTATTCGGAACCCTGCTCGGTTTCAGCACAAATGCCGAGACAAACTGTAACGACCCCACGCTCATTGGCGATGGCTTTGTCAATGTACTCGGCGGCTCAGGTGGCCGCAGCAGCTGCGTCAGTTCCGATGGAGTGAATCCCAGCAGTTGCACAGGCGGTTATGCCAAGCCTTCATGGCAAGTCGCGCCCGGTGTGCCGTCGGATGGAGTGCGTGATGTGCCGGACGTTTCGCTTTATGCAGCGGTCAGCTCGCCTTCCGGAAGTTTCTACGTCATCTGCGAGGCTGACGCCGTCGGGGGTGGATCCTCCTGCAACCCAACCAATCCTTCCACCGGCTTCCTGGGTATTGGGGGAACTTCGGCGTCGTCTCCCGCTTTTGCCGGAATCATGGCACTGGTGAACCAAAAGACCGGCACTCGCCAGGGTAACGCAAATTTCGTGCTGTATAAGCTAGCCCAGCAGCACCCTACCGCCTTCCATGATGTCACGACCGGAACAATTCAGGTTCCCTGTCAGACCGGATCGTTGGACTGCCAAACCAGCGTAGCCGGCCATCAATACGGCCTATTGAGTGGTTACAACACGGGAACAGGTTACGACCTCGCGACTGGCATTGGATCAGTTGACGTCGGTAATCTGCTGCAAAACTGGTCCTCTGCGACTTTTCGAGCAAGCACAACCGCGCTCACCCTCACCCCAAACACCAACCTGACGCATGGCCAATCAGTCACCGTGGGTGGAACCGTGGTGCCCAGCAGCGGGTCGGGAACGCCCACCGGAAGCGTTTCCCTGCTCACCAGTACTGGCGTTAGCGCCGGGAATGTCACGCTGAGTAACGGCTCGCTTTCGAGCAATACGAATTTGCTTCCGGGCGGCACCTACACCGTGACGGCGCACTATGCAGGAGACACGACGTTTGGAGGAAGCGATTCTGTCCCGGTGAATGTCACCGTAGGAAAGGAAAACAGTCGCGAGCAACTGCAACTGGAGACGTTCGATTGGCAAGGAAATATGATCAGTTCGAATGCGACAACCGCCGTCTACGGGTCGCCCTATTTTCTTCGCGTGAACGTTCTCAACAGCTCGGGCACAGCGTGTGAAGGGGCCAATGGATTGCCTTTGTTCGGCTGCCCGACGGGCAGCGTAACCCTTACCGATAATGGTAACCCCGCTGGTGCAGGCACCGATCCACTGAACAACCTGGGATACACCGAAGACATGACTGTACAGTTCCCCGGCGGAGCCAATTCAGTGAAAGCGCAGTATCCGGGAGACAGCAGCTACAACGCAAGCTCGGTAACAACGGTACTCAACATTACGCCCGCGCCGACCAACATGTGGAGTAACCTTAACGGTGGCGCGGTGGCTGCAAATTATAGTGCTTCTGCCGTGGTTCAGTCCCAGAGCTCCGGAGTGCCTCCCACGGGTACGGTGACGTTCTATGCCAATGGCAAGGCGATTCCGGGGACAATTGCGTACTCCTCCTGGTCTCCCGGCGGCAATCCTCCGACGATCGACTTACTCGCCAATTTCACCAGCTCGAGCTCGCCGTTTCCGACGCCGGGTAACTACCTCATCACCACCAGTTATAGCGGAGACGCAAATTACCAGCCCGCATCCTTCACGAGCGGGACACTCTTTGTCCAGTTCGCACCTCCGACCATAAACCTCCAAGGCTCGCCCAATCCCGTGAATGCTGGGTCCAGCACTAAGTTAGTGGCGACTGTTCTAGGGGGAAGTCCTACGATTGCACCCACAGGCACCATAGGATTCGCCGAAACCACCACCGGCGGTCTTCAAGGAATCGCTTCGTACTCCACAGTTACCGATCCAAACACAGGCAACCTTGACCTGCAGGGTACGCTCACCATCACACCACGGTTTACAGACGGTTACATCGCGAGTTACAGCGGCGACGCGAACTACCAGCCGACTTGGTTCACCAATCCCACGATCGTCACAGTAAATGGGAATGACTTCGTATTGACTGCCCCAGGGAATGGCGCGTACGTCTACCCCGGTGGCTCTGGCCAATTCCAGCTGTTCGTCGGAGTTCAGTCCAATACCATTCCGGTTTCGTTTACGTGTTCTGGGCTTCCGAGTGAATCTGCTTGCACCGCTTCGCCGAACCCGATGTCTTCGCTGGGAAACGTTTCCCTTCAGATCTCGACAACCGCTTCCAATCGGTCGTCGGCTGTGAAATCCTCAGCTCGCAATTCGCCATACTCATGGCTAGGCTCGGTGTTGCCGTTCGCGGCAATTCTTTTGATCGGATACCGCCGGGGTGCGACGAAGCGTCCGTTAGCGCGCCTCCTGCTCACTTCTTTACTTTTCTTGGGCATCGCTTGTGGAGGCGGCGGTTATGGCGGCGGAGGCACGGGCGGAGGTGGCCGCGGAACACCACCAACGGCGCCGAAGGACCTCTCGGCGACGGCAATGTCTTCCAGCCAGATCAACTTGTACTGGACGCCAACAGCCGGCGCTACAAACTTCAACGTCTTTCGCAGCACAACCAGTGGCTTCACGCCATCCACCTCGAATCAAATTGGGACCGGCGTGAACAGCATTCCGTACTCGGACAGTGGACTATCGCCTGCGACTCAGTACTACTACATAGTGAAGGGCGTTAACAGCTCTGGATCATCCGGTCCTTCGAACCAGGCGACAGCAAGTACTCAGGTTTTTGACCCGGGGACCCCCTCGGGGACTTACAACATCACCGTGACTGGCACGAGTGGCTCGATTAGCCACACTGTCAACTTGACACTAGTCGTTCAGTAAGAACAGTCGTGCAAGAAAAAACGAGCTGCCGTGATCAAACGGCAGCTCGTTACGCTTCACACCACTCGATCTTATCTTCCTCCGAACCCTGCTGCCTGCATGGCATTCTTCGAAGCATCGCTGGTGGAGGAAATGCCCTGCATACGCAGTTTGAAGTCGTCAGCGTTCGAGGCATTATCGAGAGCGGTTTCGTAGTTGATCAGGCCGGCCTGAAACAGGTCCCATAGCGATTGATCGAAGGTCTGCATGCCGTACTGTGAAGTACCGGCGGAGATGGCATCGCGAATGGATCGCGTTTTTTCCGGCACAAGAATACACTCGCGGATATAGGCGGTATTGATCATCACTTCTACCGCTGGCACTCGGCCGTCGGAGTCGCAGCGGCGCACCAGGCGTTGACTGATGACGGCGCGCAGCACAGCCGCGAGCTGCAAACGAATCTGCTTCTGCTCGGGTGGTGGAAAGACCGCGATAATACGGTTGATGGTTTCGACCGCATCCAAGGTGTGCAAGGTGGAGAACACCATATGGCCGGTTTCAGCGGCATGCAGCGCCGTACCGATCGTCTCCATATCTCGCATTTCACCGACTAGGATCACGTCCGGATCCTGACGCAAGGAAGCGCGCAACGCTCCGGAGAAACTCGGTGTGTCCACTTCCACCTCGCGTTGATTGACATAGCCTTTCTTGTCGCGATGCAGAAATTCGATCGGGTCTTCAATCGTAATGATGTGCTCGGCGCGTGTGGAGTTCACGCGGTCGATCATCGCGGCCAATGTGGTTGACTTACCGGAACCGGTGACGCCCGTAACCAGGACTAGTCCACGCGGCATTTCGCAAATCTGCTCGATAACCTTTGGCAGATAAAGCTCATCCAAGGCCCGAATTTTGGTGGGAATGACGCGGAGTACCAGTCCGACGTTTCCGCGTTGCTGGAAAACGTTCACACGGAAGCGTCCCAAGCCGGCGACGCCGTACGCCATATCAATTTCGCTGGTCTCTTTGAATTTCTGTTTCTGGCGTGCCGACATCATACTGAAAGCCATCGCAAGCATGTCTTCGGCGGTGACGCGCGGCTGTTCAGTTAAGGGCGCCAGTTCTCCGTCAATGCGCAAGTGAGGATAGTTCCCAACTTTCAAGTGCAAGTCGGAGGCGCGCCGCTCCATGGCTATTCGCAGAAGATCATCTATTTGCATGCAGAAATCCTTGGATACTGGTGCCCCGGCAGGTTTACCGCCTGCGAGGCGCTAGAACGTTCTGCACCATCATCCCGCGAATTTGTACCTCACCCAAGATGACCTAAGTAATTGGCCTTTGGGGGAGTCGCAGCCTTCATTGCAGACGGCCACCCTTTTGGCAGCCTCTTTCGGTTTTCCGGGTAGCCACCAGAGTGCTCTTGGTAGGCTTTTTTGCGGCTTACTCGCCCAATTTCTCAAAAAACAAGCAGATCGACTCAATCCCGCGGTAGAAGTTGGGGATATGGAACTTCTCGTTGGGCGCATGGAGATTGTCGTCCGGTAAGCCAAAACCCATCATCACCGAGGGAATTCCCAGCACATCCTGAAAATCGGTCACGATTGGAATGGATCCTCCCGAACGGATGAACACCGTGTTCTTCTTGAAGACGCCATGTAGCGCCTCGGTGGCAGCCTTCACATACTTATTGTTTGTGTCCACAACGCAGGCGCGAGCCATGCTCCACACCTTGATACTCGTCTCAATTCCCTTCGGCGTGAGTTTCTTGATGTAAGCCTTGTAGCGCTTCAGAATGTCTTCGGGATCATGGTTCGGAACCAGTCGCATTGAAACCTTCGCTTTTGCGCGTGCTGGGATTACGGTTTTCGCGCCCTCGCCGATAAATCCTCCCGGCATACCGTGCACCTCCAGTGTGGGACGCGCCCAGGTTCGATACAGCACCGAATATCCCCGCTCGCCGGTCAAGACCTTCGATCCGACTTCTGTCTTTCGATAATGCTCTTCGTTAAACGGCAGTCGCTTCCATGCTTTCAGCTCACCCGGGGTTGGGGCCTTCACCTTGGAGTAAAAACCCGGAATGAGAACCCGTCCCTGATCATCCTTTAACCGGCTGATGATTTGAATAAGCGCGAAGAACGGATTAGGGGCGGCGCCACCGTACATCCCCGAGTGCAGATCTGTTTTCGCACCGATCGCCTCAATCTCGGTGTAGAGGAGTCCCCGCAGCCCCACGCACAAGGTGGGAAGATCAGGAGCAAAAAGCTCTGTGTCGCAGACCAAAGCGAAGTCCGCTTTCAATTTTCCCTTCTGCTTCCGAATGTAGTCAGCGATCGACTCGCCTCCCACCTCCTCTTCCCCTTCGAAGATGAACTTTACGTTGATCGGCAGAGTTCCACCATGCCCTCTCATCAACGATTCCACGGCCTTGAGTTCTAACCACAACTGGCCTTTGTCATCGACCGCGCCACGCGCATAGATGTTGTTGTTGCGCTCGACTGGCTCAAAAGGCGGGGAAATCCACTCGTCCAGGGGATCCGGTGGTTGCACGTCATAGTGGGCGTAACAAAGCACGGTTGGCTTCCCCACGGCGTGCAGCCAGTCGGCATAAATCAACGGGTGTCCTTTGCCCCGAATAACTTCAACATTCTCCATGCCAATGCGGCGCAGCTCATTCGCAACGAACTCGGCTGCGCGCTGAACATCGCCCTTGTGTTCCGGCGTCGTACTGACACTCGGAATCCGGAGCAGGTCTTTCAACTCATTCAGGAAACGCTGCTGATTTTCGCGGGCATACGCAACGGCAGGAGAGGCCATGGAAGATTCCTTTCGGGACCATCAGAAACGTCCTAGTATAAGCTCCTACGATGAACTGCGCCTCGTAGCCGAACCCTGCCGGATTTTCGCCTCCGAGATCACATAGACGATTAGTATCAACAACTCCGGCTCAATCGGATGTCGGTAGCGAGGGTGTGGGAATACGATGTAATAGATGAACGAATATGACAAAATCACCCAGAAGAGCAACCACGCTCCTGGCATCTTGTTTCGAATCGCCCTTCCCAGTCCCCAAAACGCCAGCACCGTAGACGCCAGGAATAGAGAATTTTTGAGCGATGCGATTACGGCGTTGGTGCCGGGCCGTGGGAGGCCAGCCCAATAAAAAATGAACCGCTTCGTGCTCACCCACAGGAATCGTGAATAATCCGCCTTAATCCATTCAACCGCCTCCTGCTTTCGCGCGGCAACGTATTCCAGTTCCCCAAGCTGCTGGTAGCGCCGCAACTCGAGGACATCCTGCGTGGGATGCAACCATTGCATCCACAGGCCTTCGGCCCACGGCCCATTGCCCAAACGCAGTTCTGCCCCGAAATTAGATCGAATGAAAACGAACCTGCCAAATGCTTCATGGTTCCGCACCAGCCATGGTGCAATCGTCGCGGCAAAAAACGCGGCGGCAAGCACCACTCCGCCAAGAGAACTCCTATGCGCCTTCGAACGCCGGTACCATACCCACAACCCCGACGCCGGCAGAAACGCCAGCAGGGATGTATTGGTCAGCGCCGCAACTCCCCATAACACACCGAACCCAGCCCATGGCACAAGGCCTTGAGCTTCTTCCAGTTGCAGGCTGAGCCAGACGAGCACAGTCAATAACAACGCTGCGAGACTCGTCTCCCAGATCCACCGCGTAGAGTAGAACATCACAAACGGCAGAATGGCCCACATCCACGCCGCCCACACGGCGACTTTTTCGTTAAAACACTTCTTTGCGATGAGGAATATGGGAATGCAGGTCAGCGCAGAAAAGACGCTGTTCAGGGTGAGCAACACCAGGGCGGAGGCATTTGTGTACACACCGGTTAGGCGGAATACCGCCGCCATCAAGTACGGATAGAGAGGCGGCTCCCAGGCGGTCGGGCCCGTGGGCAGTCCAAACGGGTCGGCAAACCCCCGCCCGTTGGCGATCGCCCGCGCGATCCTGCCCATTTCCCAGCCAAAGGCGAAATT
>DATNEX010000136.1:0-50434 GCA_035606605.1 Terriglobales bacterium | reverse complement strand
CGGTCATGACGGACGCGGCCAGCCGATCGTGCGTATGAGTATGGTGGGTCTGAGCAGAAAGTGTTGTCAAAGTACTTGCTCCCAACAAAGCAGCTGAGGAACTCAGAAAAGAGCGGCGTTTCATGCGCATGGCTCCCGTATGGCGACTCATGAGACAACAAGGAGCAGCAGTAAGTCAATCGCGAAGGATCCATTCCCCGGTCAAAAATCAGAGCTTTTGGTACCGACGAGCCTTGCCGGTACTGGCGCCTTCGGGAGCATGAGACTCACTTAAGAGCCGAGCATGGCTTAGACAGACGAGTCCTTTTTTTCAACTCGGGCAGTAACTTGGCCACGGGCAAGTTTGGCGGAGATCTGGTCGCCGACATTCAGTTGCGAGGAGTCCTTCACCAATCTCCCGGCGGAATCGAAGACTAACGCGTACCCCCGCTCCAGAATGGCGACAGGCGAGAGCGCCTTGATGTGATGTTCAAGCTGCTCGAGCCGCGAACGATTGCGCACGAGTACGGTCTTCATGTTGGCCGCCAGGGTGGCGGTATGCGATGCGAGATCGCGCTTGATTCCCCCCAGCACCCGGCGCGCGTCATAGTGGCGGACGGCGGCGGAGCCGCGCTCCCAGCGGCGGCGGAGCTGCTCGATCAGGCGGCGCTCGGATTTTTCCAGGCGGAATGTCAGGTCATCGAGGTGCTGATGACGCTGGTTGATTCCGTCCATAGTGCGGGCGAAGGCACCGTGCTGGGTGGACTCGGTCAGGATCTGACGCGCCATCAGCAACCGGTAACGAATCGCGTGCCCTAAGCGTTTGTTGAGGGCAGACATCTGCTCTTCAAGTTCGTGGTGAGAGCGAATGACAAGTTCGGCCGCCGCGGAAGGGGTAGCGGCGCGCAAAGCTGCGACAAAATCGACGATGGTGAAGTCGGTCTCGTGTCCGACCGCGGAGATGACGGGAATTTCAGAGTCTGCCACGGTGCGCGCGAGGGCCTCGTCATTGAAGGCAGCCAGGTCCTCGGCCGAGCCGCCACCGCGGGCCACGATAATCACGTCCACGCTGCGCGTACGGTTGAAATAGCGCACCCCGGTAATCACTTCTTTCGAGGCGCTCTCGCCCTGAACTTGTGCGGGAAAGATCAGCACATTGGCCGAGTGATGACGCCTCCGAAGAATATTAAGGATGTCGCGGAGTGCCGCGGCTTGTGGGGAAGTGACCACGCCGATTCGTCGGGGAAGCGCGGGAATCGGCTTCTTACGAGACGGATCGAACAGGCCCTCAGCTTGCAACTTTGCCTTCAGCTGATCGAAAGCGATCCGCAGTGCACCCGCACCTTTGGGTTCGAGATACTCGACCGAAAGCTGGAGGTCGCCACGGTTCTCGAATACGGTGACCCGAGCGCGTAATATGACCTGCATCCCGTTCTCTGGGCGAAAGCGGAGCAGACGCGCCTGGGAACGGAACATGACGGCCTTGATCTGCGAATCTTCATCTTTCAGCGTGAAATAAAGATGGCCGGAGGAGTCGTGGGCGCGAAAGTTCGAAATCTCACCTTCGACCCAAAGGTCGCTATATTCGCGTTCGAGGTGGGTGCGGACGGCCGCCATAAGATCGCGCACCACCCAAATGCGGCGTTCCGGAGCCTTGAAGGTCAACCCGAGTTGATCACCGAAAGCCACTGGGTGGAGTGTATCGCGACCCGCGCCGCGAAGAGAATGCGTAGGTCGGGGTGAACATGCAGATTGTGTCGCAGCCTAACGCGCCCTCTGTTTGTGGCCATAATTTCTGTCGAGGATCCTGACAGATGGGCCCTGCGGTTGGCACAAACAATTTAGGAGGATTGAAGAACAGTCGCGCAGCGTAAAATTCCCACCATGATCTCCAAGGAACTTCTCGACATGCTTGTTTGTCCCGTCTGCATGAAGTCTCTGGTGCAGAAGGAAACGGGAGGGGGCTTGCAATGCGGCGAATGCCACCGAGTCTATCCCGTCAAAGATGACATTCCGGTCCTACTGGTGGATGAGGCCGTGGTAGAGAACTAGCGCTGAGCTGATAAATTGCGCCCGGCAGCACTCCCGGGTTAAACCATCAGCGATCAGAACTCTCCTAGTCTGCATATCGTATACCCCTGAGCAGCCCCTTAGAGACGCAGTGGTCAGCCCTCCATACCTTCCCCTTGGCGTTCAACTTCCCATCCCTAAGACGCAACGCTCCCGATTCTCCCCGCACTATGAACATGTCAGGGGGCGTTACCTGGTCGCAATCGGGTCTCGGAACGAGACAGCTTGGATGGGCGGGGATTGACAAATTGTGTCGCCCTGAGACGGAGTTTCGCACAAGCCTCGGCCTAAGGGATTGGAAATCATAGGAAGAGGGCGTTTCCGGAACCACAGCAACTTCAGTGAGCGCCAAGGGTTTAAGCCGATGTACGGTTTCTCCGGCAAGAACTACGGAAAGTACCTGAAGTTCGGCAGAGAAATTGCATGCAACAAAAGTGGGTGTCGCTGAGTCTAATTGGTTATGAGTCAAGGGTGGTCGGAGGTGAATATGAGGGAGAGATTTTCAACCACCGAATTATCCGCTTTGCGGAATGACCTGCTCCAAGGGGGCTTGGCCGATTCTCGCGAAGCGGCGGAGCTGGTGCAGATTTTTCTGATGGGCCGCGGGTATGGGGTATCGCCGCAAGCTGCGCTGGACGCCGTGAGCCGCGTTGAAATGGCGGGTTGCGCTCTGCCGGTCCTGCAAAAGGAACTGGAGAACCTGGCGCTGGTGATGTGAAGCGATCGGCGGTTGGTGAGCCGCCGAACGCCACGTAAATGTAGATCAAAGATCCGCGGGGACGACGCAACAGCCGCTCCTCACGAATGTATGACAAGGAAAGAGCCGGGCCAACCAGCCCGGCGTTCTTGTTTATCCCCGGTCTAGGGGCGAGAGGGCAGACTACTCATAGCGCAAGCTTTCCACCGGATCCAGCTTAGCTGCCCGGGCTGCTGGAATCGTCCCAAAGAAGATTCCAACCAAAGACGACACTAGGATAGCGACGATCGCCGACAATCCCGAAATAGGGAGACGATACTGGGTGAGGAAGCGCACCGAGTAGGGAATTGCAAGGCCGATGATCACGCCAAGAAGGCCCCCGCCTACGGAAATCAGAATAGCCTCTGACAGAAATTGGAAGCGGATTTCGCGATTGGTCGCCCCTAGCGCCTTGCGGATGCCGATTTCGCGGATACGGGCACTCACCGTGGCGAGCATGATATTCATAATTCCGATCCCACTGACCAACAAAACCACTGCGGCAATGGCCAGCAGAACCATGGTCAAAACATTTGCCGTTGTCTCCGCCAGGGAGACGAGGGCGGTGAGGTTGCTAACGCTGTAAACCGATTCGGCTCGGTGCCGGGACTGAATCACCTTCTTGATCTGGTCGGTAGCGGACTGGACCATCGAAGAATCTGCCACAGAAAAATAGATCAGCTTCACGGTTGGCGTTTCCATGAAGTAGCGTGCCACCGAGTACGGAACAACCAAAGTATTGGTTGTCACCTCGGTTTGCCCAAACGTGTCCACCCGCTCGCGGAAGGTGCCGATGATGGTGAAAGGCAATCCGCTTAGCTTCATCACTTTGCCTACAGCTGCTTGAGGAGAGCCATAGATCTCGCGAGCAAACTTTTCGGTTACCAGGCCCACTTTATTGTGGGCTTGTTCGTCCTGCTGATCGAAAAAACGGCCGGCTGGCACCACCAGGTTGCGGACCGCGCGGTAATCGGGATAAACGCCGAGAATCTGTATATCCCGCTCTTTGCCTTCGCCTACAGAGATTCGGTCCGCCAGAGTAACCACCGGCGAAGCGGCCACGATGCCGGAGACTTCCTGCATGGACGCGGTGAGATCCTCAACCGTCAGCGGGTCCTGGGTGGCATTGGTAATGCGCTGCGCGCCGCCTTCGTACTCAGCATAGATTTCGTTGGCTCCGATTCCCTGGATCTGATTCAGGATGTACTGTTTCCCGGTGAGGCCAATGGTCACCACCAGGATCAGCGAGGCAGTGCCGATCACCATGCCTATGGCGGTCAACATGAATCGGACTTTGTTGCTACAAAACGTGTCGTAGGCGAAGCTGAGAATCTCGCTGAAGGCGAGTTTGGGTTTCAGCTCCGATACGGCGGTAGCAACTTGCATGGTGATGTTTTAGATGCTACGCGGATTGAGTAGGAGTCGCAAAGTGAGGGCTCGGTTACAGTTGCGACCCGGGTGTTGCCCCACCGGGCTGATGGGGCAAAGCAGCCTTCCCCTCTAGGCCGTCTTGGCTTTGCCTTGCGAGAGAAGGGTGTCGTAGACGTTCTTCACTTGGGCCTTGGTTTCGTCGACGGTTCCGCTGTTGTCGATGACAAAATCGGCGGCCTGGAGTTTGGCTTCGTCGGGCGCTTGCGCCATCATGCGGCGGGTGACCTCAAGACGCGCGGTTTCCTGATCCACATTGAAGCGCTGCGACCAACGCTCAATGCGCTGTTGCTGCTTCAATGTAACGACCACAATCTTGTCGAAGCGCCGACGCAGGCCAGCTTCGAGCAACAGCGCCGCTTCGAGCATGACCACCGCCTCAGGCTCCCGCTTTTCGATGTCATCCATCCATCCTTCGTACTTCTGAATTACACCGGGATGAAGAATGCGGTTGAGCTCGTAAATGCGCGGGCGCTTCTTATCGAAGGCAAGTTCCGCGAGTTTGGAGCGGTTGATGGTCTTGTCCGGATGAAGAATAGAGTCACCAAATTTCTCGACAATCTCGTTGTAGGCGGGTTGGCCGGGTGTCATGAGTTCATGCGCAAGTTCATCGGCGTCGATCGTGTGCGCGCCAAGTTCGGTGAACATGCGGCTGACAAGAGATTTTCCGGAAGCAATACCGCCCGTAAGCCCGACTTTGATCATGATTCCTAAATCCCTCTCCACGGATCAACGCGTTGGGGGGCGAATCACCCTGGTTTCATGCCCCTCTAGAAATCTGCGGGGACCCAAGTGAAATTGTCCTCCCAGCCACTGGATCTCTGCCGTGAACCCTTTAATCCGCGGCGGCAGTGAGATTGCCGCGCCGCATCTTTGCCGCCTTCACGGTGTTCGACATCAGCATGGCGATGGTCAGTGGACCGACGCCGCCCGGCACCGGCGTAATTGCTCCTGCGATCCCCGCCACCTCGGGGTGGACATCCCCTACGAGCACTGAACCTTTCGTCTTGAAGGTCTCCTCTCGCCTCGCGTTGCCAGCGAAGAGCCGCGCGAACTCCAACGGATCGGTGACGCGGTTCATTCCCACGTCGATGACGGTCGCACCAGGTCGAACGAAATTCCTGGTCACCAGGCCGGCACGGCCGATGGCCGCAACCAGAATGTCGGCGCGGCGGCTGACTTCGGCAAGGTCGCGAGTCTTGGAATGGCAAACGGTGACCGTGGCGTTTGCATTCAACAGCAGCATCGCCATCGGTTTGCCGACAATGTCACTGCGCCCGATCACGACTGCTTCCTGGCCGGCGATCTTGATCCCGCTGCGTTCTAGCATCTCCATGATGCCGGCCGGAGTGCAAGGCACGAGTCCCGCGCGCTGCGTAGAGAGAGAACCAACGTTGGTGGGATGGAAGCCGTCCACATCTTTGGCAGGATCAACTGCCAGTAGAACCTTCTTAGAATCCACCCCCGGTGGGAGTGGAAGCTGCACCAGGATGCCGTCGATTTCGTTGCGGCCGTTCAGGTCATCGACCAGCGCCAGGAGTTCCTCGGTGGTGACGTTGTCTGGCGGCGTGTGCTTTTCGCTGTAAATGCCGACTTCTTCAGAGCTCTTCACTTTGCCGCGAACGTAGATTTCCGAAGCAGGGTTGTTGCCCGCAAGTACGACGGCCAGGCCTGGACGAACTCCAGCGGCAGACATGGCGTCAACCGCTGCTGCAACTTCGGCGCGGATTTCAGATGCGATCTTGTTTCCGTCGAGGATGGTTGCCGGCATGGGGTTTCAAGGAACAGAAATTCTAGCACCCGAGGACGCGGCGGCGGCTTTGTTTCGCGCTTTTCAGGCCCGACTCTTCCGCCTTAGGCCCCAGAGACTCATTCGCACAAAGGTTGAGGAGGGCTAGGCGCTTTTCTCCGCCACCGCGAGCTGCACGCAAATTGCCACCCCTTCGGCCGCGAGCACAACCTCCGGCAGGTCCGGAAATGTGGGTGCGATGCGGATGGTACGGTCATCGGGATCTTTGCCGTATGGGTGGGTTGAACCGGCGGGAGTCAGTTCGACGCCCGCTTCCTTCGCGAGCGCCACGACGCGCCGGGCACAGCCTCTGGGAACTTCCAAGCTGATGAAGTAGCCGCCTTTCGGACGCGTCCAGGAAACCTCGGGAATGCCGCAAAGCTTGGCATCAAAGATCTCCAGCACTTTTTTGAACTTGGGTGCGATCAATGCTCGGTGGCGATCCATGAGGGTGAGAATTTCGTCTTCATTCTTGAGAAAGCGAACGTGGCGCAGCTGATTGACCTTGTCTGGACCGATGGTGCGCGGAGTAAGACGGTCGAGTAACCATTTCACATTGGCCTTAGAGGAAGCGAATAGTGCCAGCCCTGCGCCCGCGAGAGTCACCTTCGAGGTTGATGCGAAGACGAAGGCGCGATTGGGATTGCCGTGCTTCGCGCACAGCTCAAGCACGTTCGCAATCTGAATGCGGTCGCTGGTTAGATGATGCACGCTGTAGGCGTTATCCCAGAAAAGCCGGAAATCGGGCGCAGCCGTCTTCATGGAAGCCAGGCGTTCAATGACGGCATCGGAGTAAATCGTGCCGGTGGGGTTGCTGTATTTGGGGACGCACCACATGCCTTTGATGGAAGCATCGTCGGCGACCAGGCCTTCGACTTCGCCGAGGTCGGGCCCATCGTCCGCGAGTGGAACGGTGATCATGCGAATGCCGTAGTCTTCGCAAATCTTGAAATGACGGTCGTAGCCGGGGACAGGGCAAAGAAACGCGATATCTGGTTGCTTGGACCAGGGCGCGAACCCCTCACAGGTTCCCTTCAACAAGGAGTAGACGACGCAGTCATGCATTAGGGCGAGGCTGGAGTTGTTGGCGACGACGATCTGATCGGAAGGCGCGCCCAGAATTCCGGAAAACAGGCGGCGCACCTCGGTGAGGCCTTGCAGCCCGCCGTAGTTGCGGGCATCGCCGGCATCCTCGGCCGCAAAGTCCCGGCCACCAGGAAGCGCGAGCAGTTCGTTGCTCAAGTCGAGTTGATTGGCGGCAGGCTTGCCGCGGGTAAGGTTCAGTTTCAGGCTCTTTGCCTTGAATTCCTCGTAGCTTTTCTGAACTTCGGCTTTGGGGATGGCCTGAGCGGCTTCGATCATCGGGGGACCCTCTCTAGTTTTGTATTGTACTTTGGAGGCCGAGCTTTCCAGGCGGCCTAGGAACGAATTCCACGCGCAGCCCGCGCCATATGGGACGCAAAAGGGGTCTGCCCCGAATCCCTTACGATCGGAACTTTCTAGGGAATGGTTTGAAGCTCATCGCGCGCCCGGGCGGTGGATCTACAACCTCGGCCCTTTCCGGTGTTGTCTTTTCAGTGTTCGTCGCGGTTGCTCTTGCTGAACGGGAATTCTGGAGAACCGGCCTTATGGAGGTTCTCTTCGGCGAAGACGCGAACACGGTCGAGAGCGACCTGCAACTCCGCGTGATATTGCTCGTGATCTCCATCGGAGGGAACTGGAATGGGGCGGCTGATGCGCATGAAGGCGCGGCAGAAGGGTTGAGGAATCATAGCCCGGTCCCAAGTCTTCAAAACCCAGGCTCGGTCGAAAGCGATGTGAAAGGCCATCAGAGGCGCGCCCGTTGCTCGTGCCAGCATTACCGGGCCCGGCTTGGCTACGTAGCGGGGGCCTCGCGGACCGTCAATCGTGAACGCGACAGTGTAGCCGTTTTCCAAGGCGCGGCGCATCCCGATCAGCGCGCGCACCGCACCTTTGGAGCTTGAGCCCCGGACTTTTACGAATCCGAATTTCTGCATGATGCGGCCGGTATACTCGCCGTCAAAGCTATCGCTGCTCATGACTCGAACATCGAGGTCTCGGCACCAATACATGGCAGCGATCATGCAGTTGTGCCAGAAGGAATACACGTAGGGCCGTTCCGCGAGACTCTTCGGGGTTGTGTCTTCCCAGGACACTGCAAAGCGAATGGTCGGCCCCAGTAGGCGAATGATCAGGTATGCGGTCCACGTGATCAGCCAGAGGAGAATCCGCTCACGGAGGGTGAACTTGCGCCAGGGCTTGTCGACCTGAGCGGGAGCCGGACTGGCGGTGGACAGCACGGAGCCATTCTAATCGGTTCGCTGTCGGCTCCCAATCCTTGCCGAGAGCCATCGGACTCTCGGTGATTCGACAGATCAAACCTCGATCCATCAGAAAGGCAATTGCAAATTCACCACCGGAACGCGGAGGTGAGGGTATCAAGCTGGCAGAAGTAACCACCCACACTGCGGGTTTGTCGTATAGTCGTCCGCAAACGCGAATGCATCCCGCTCTCAGACATGTGTCACATCGTCCTTGGCCACTTCCCTCGGGGCCATGGCTCGTCCAACAACGGTGGAACGACCTGCTATTTGCGCACTGGCAAGTTCCCTATGAGCAATTGCGCCCGCTAGTTCCTTCCCAGCTCACGCTCGACGCTCACCAAGGGAAGTGCTGGGTGACCATCGCGCCCTTTCATATGTCGGGCATTCGTGGACGACGGATGCCACCGATCCCAGGAGCCTCGGCAGTTCCTGAACTGAATGTCCGCACCTACGTAACCTGCGATGGAAAGTCAGGCGTTTACTTCTTCAGTCTTGATGCGGCCAGCCGGCTCGCAGTCTGGGGAGCACGGACGTTCTACAAGCTGCCGTACTTCTTCTCTCGCATGAGCGTGGAAGAGCGCGACGGCTGGATCCATTACAACTCACTGCGCACCTCGTCTTCTGCTGAATTCCGCGGACGTTATCGGCCCGCGAGGGCGGTCGAATTGCGGGAACCCGGTTCGATAGAGCATTGGCTGACCGAGCGCTACTGCCTGTATACGGTTGCCGCAGGAACGGTCTTTCGCTGTGACGTTCACCACGAACGTTGGCCGCTGCAGGACGCGGAAGCAGAGATTCAAATGAACACCATGGCTGCTGCTGCCGGACTTACTCTTCCTGCTCGAGAACCGCTGCTGCACTTCTCGAAGTCGATCGAGGTGGTGACCTGGCCTCTCGAAAAGGCTTGACAAGCAGCTTTGGATCTTCGCTCCTGCACCCTAGGTTCGCGAATTCCAGCTCACGAGTTTTATTGCGCGCAGCCCTGTCTTTTCATATTCTCCAAAAAGCATGGCAAGTGCGATCGTCACTGGACCCGAACAACTGCTCCTGGAACTGTTCGCGATTTTCGTTTCGGCGAAGGCGGTGGGAGAGGTGTTTGAGCGCATGAGCCTGCCTTCCGTGTTAGGAGAGATCCTGGCCGGAGCGGTGCTCGGACCTTACGCCCTAAACTGGATTCCGACCACCGACGTAATTCATTCGGTCGCAGACCTCGGTGCGATCTTCGTGCTGTTCAGCGCGGGCCTTGAGACCAGCCCCGGCGAACTGATCCGTATTGGCGGGAAGTCGATCAGGGTCGCATTGGCCGGTGTGATTGTCCCCTTCGGGCTCGGATTCGCCTACATGAAGCTGAGCGGCAACCCAAGTAGCGAGTCGGTGTTCGTGGGCGCAGCCATGGTTGCCACCAGCGTGGGTATCACGGCGCGCATCTTCGCCGACATGCGCTTGCTCTCAAGCGAGACCGCAAAGGTCATCCTGGGCGCCGCCGTATTCGATGACATTCTGGGGATGATCATGCTTGCTCTGGTGGGAGGGCTTGCGTCAGGAGGAGTGAACTGGCTTCATCTCGGCGTTCTGATCGGTGAAGCGGTGGCATTCGCTCTATTCATGATGTTTGTTGCCCCCCGCATTGTGCGTCGCATGGAGGGCGGGGTTGAACACCTATCGATGCAGAATGCGTCGCTGGTGGTAGCGTTGGCGATTTGCCTGTTGCTGTCCTGGCTGGCGGTAAAGATCGGAATGGCTGCGATCATCGGCGCGTTTTTTGCCGGGCTCGTGTTTGCCGACTACGCGCCGCAGTGGAACCTATTCCCGCGCGTCGCCGGGATCACAGAATTCCTAGCGCCGTTCTTTTTCTTCGCCATTGGTGCCAGGCTGAATCTGACCTTGATCAATCGCCAGATTATTGTTGCGACGGCGATTGTCTCTGTCTTGGCGATCCTTTCGAAGGTCCTCGGGTGCGGGGCGCCGATGATTGGCCAGGGGTGGCGCGCCGTCTTGCAGGTGGGCATTGGAATGATGCCTCGTGGGGAAGTCGCGCTCATCGTTGCGCTGGTCGGGCTGCAGTCAGGCATCGTTACCCAATCCACTTATGCGATCGTGGTCTTGATGACCGCAATTACAACCGTGATTGCGCCGCCCTTGCTGCGTTACTTGTTCCGCCAGGAGATCAAGCACACTCGCGAAGACAATCTTGCTGCGCCCGTCCAGTTATAATTTCGCATTTGAATAAGAAAGACCTTTACGCAATCCGGCGATTTGCGGCCCCGAAATCGCTTACCCCATTGAACCGCGAAGTCTGCCTCGGCTTGCGCAAAGATCACAAAGAGAAGCCATGAACCTTACAGGACGTATGGCAGTAGTCACTGGCTCTTCACAGGGCATTGGGCGGGCATGCGCAATTGAGCTTGCCAAGCGAGGCGCCAGCGTGGCGCTGGTGGCCCGCAATCAGCAAAAATTGGAAGAGGTCGCAGCCGAGATCTCCGCTTTAGACAAGAGAGCGCGAGTAACTCCCGCCGATATCGACAACGAGGAACAAATCAAGGCGGCCTTTAAGGCCGTGATCGCTGAGTTTGGGAAGATCGACATTCTCGTCAACAACGCCGGAGTAACTCGCGATCAGCTTGTCATGCGCATGAAGCGTAGCGATTGGGATGCCGTGTTGAATACCAATCTGACCTCAGCCTATTTATGTACCCAGCAGGTGATCAGCCCGATGCTGAAGCAGCGCTGGGGACGGATTATCAACGTCACCTCAGTTTTTGGCCAGATGGGGCAGGCCGGACAAGCAAACTACGCGTCGTCCAAGGCTGGTCTGATCGGACTTACCATGGCGATTGCGCGCGAATTGGGCTCGCGCAATATCACCTGCAATGCCGTTGCGCCGGGGTTTATTGAGACTGCGATGACTGCCACGCTGGCGGATGAGTTGAAGCAGAGCGCGCTCAAGATGATCCCGCTCGGGCGCGTGGGAGCACCCCAGGAAGTTGCGCATTGCGTCGCGTTCCTCGCATCCGAGGAAGCAAGCTACATCACCGGACATGTGTTGAACGTGAATGGCGGGATGCTGATGGGATAAGGGTGGGCGGAGACGGCTCGGGTGCGAATTTCATGAGGACTGGATTGGGCAAATCGGAGGCTCTCGCGGCCGTAACCTTTGATCTGCAGCAGGCCGAGTCCACCGAACAGATCGGTGCAATCCGTGAGTTATTCCTGGAGTACGCGAATTCCCTGAACTTTAGTCTCTGTTTCCAAAGCTTCGAAAACGAGCTTTCCGGACTGCCCGGGGACTATGCGCCCCCCGCTGGACGCCTGTTGCTCGCCGCCGACAATTCACGAGTGGCGGGGTGTGTGGCGCTTCACAAGTTGGAGTGGGATATCTGCGAAATGAAGCGTCTCTATGTGCGGCCACAGTTCCGTGGAAAAGGTTTAGGGAGAGTTCTTGCCGAGCGTGTGGTTGCAGAGGCCCGGAAAATCGGCTACAAACGATTGCGCCTCGATACGGTCGAGCCGGTGATGCGGGGTGCGGTGGCACTATATCGGAAACTTGGCTTTCAGGAAATCGCGCCCTACCGTGACAACCCGATTGAAGGCGCGTTGTACCTGGAATTAGTGTTGTAGGTGTTCAGGTCTTGGCACCTGGGGAAAACAAGTCACAAGCCCGCAAGATCCTTCGTGAGGGTGAATAATGAAATCCATTCTGGCCGTGCTGCTGGTGTTGCTTTCGCTTTCCTCATTTGCCGCCACTGCGAAGAACGTCAGCTACAAAAGCGGAGATGAAACGGTTCAAGGGATCGTGTATACCCCCGAAGGCAAGGGGCCGTTTCCGGCACTCATAGTTATTCATGAGTGGTGGGGCTTAAATGATTGGATGAAGGAGCAAGCGTCGAAGCTGGCGGATCAAGGTTACCTCACACTGGCTGTCGACTTGTATCGCGGCAAGGTGGCAGCGTCTCCCGATGAGGCGCACCAACTAATGCGAGGGGTCCCAGAAGACCGCTCCAAGCGCGATCTGGCTGCGGCCTTCGACTATCTCAAGTCGCTGTCGAACGTGAAGAAAAATAAAATTGGCGCCATTGGCTGGTGCATGGGCGGAGGCTACTCGCTCGATGTGGCGCTCGCGGAGCCAACTCTCGCTGCCGACGTGATTAACTACGGCCACCTAGCGACGGATCCGGCAGAGTTAAAGAAAATCAACGCGCCGGTTCTCGGTTTGTTTGGCGGGAAAGACATGGGCATTACGCCGGACGATGTTCATAAGTTCGAGCAACAGTTGAGACAGCTGGGCAAGAAGATCGAAGTAACAATTTATCCCGATGCGGGGCATGCCTTCGAGAATCCGAACAACAAAGCCGGCTATCGCGAGGCGGACGCGAACGACGCTTGGAATAAGACTGTGGAATTTCTCGCAGCGAACCTGAAAAAGTGATTGCGAGATCGAAGAAAGCTTTTGCGCTCGCGTGGTTGCTGAGTTGTTGCGAGTATCATAATTTTTCGCTTGCCAACAGGTACTACTCTGGTTACTATGCAGCCTGAATCCTTCGCGAGCTTCCTCACATGGACAGCATGAACATCGGTGACACAATCCGTTCTTTCCGGCTGCAAAAAGGAATGTCGCAAGGCGACATCGAAAAACGAACGGGACTGTTGCGGTGCTACCTTTCCCGCGTGGAAAACGGACACACGGTTCCATCGCTGGATACTTTGTCAAAAATTGCCGGCGCGATGGAACTGCCTCTTTCCCATTTCTTCTCCGAGCCAGGAAACAGCAATGGCTCAAAGGCTCTTCCGCAGTTGTCGGACGATGAACTTCGCTTCCTCAGCCAGATTCGGCGCTACTCGGCCAATTTGAACGACAGCGACCGCAAGCTGGTCCTCGCCATGATTAAGAAAATGGCGATGAAATAGGCGCGGGTCCAGGTTTTTGCCTCTGGAATGCTCCTCACTGCGTTCCCGCCCAGCTCCTCAACCTTCGTAGCAGGTTTTTCGCCCCCCATCCCCCATTTTTGGGCCGTTTGGCCCAAAGTCGGAGCTCGAGTCCCTTTGCGCCTTTTCTCTTTCTCTTTCTCTCTTTAGGGCCACACCGAGCGGGAGCTCACTTACCTAAGTTCAATACCCGTCGTGTCCGGCGGGTACCTCCCGCACCGTCCATCGGTCCCATAGACTTTGAGCTACGGCCTGCTGTGTCGTGCGCGCCTAGTCGGGGGAAGGCATGACCGTTGATGAAGAAATGAATTTGTTAGAGTCTCATTTGAGACGGCTGAAGATCGAGTACGAGGTCTTCTTTAACAATCCGCAAAAGAAGCCGCCTTCCGATTTGGAGTGGAAGGTGGTCACGCTGCTGCGCAAGTTTTCCGACGGCAGTCGCATGAGCTTTTCGCAGCGCTTCCGTTACAACGAAATCGCGCAGCGCTATGCGATCTACAGCGACTTGTGGAGGAAAAAGTCGCGGATTCGCGAAGAGGGATACCGGCGTCCGCAGGATGCTTTGCTTTCTGTCCAGGGCGTCCGCGAGGAAGAGCACCAGCAAAAGCACAAGGTTTACGGCGTAAGTCATCACGGAGATCAGCCGTTTGTGGTCGAATGCAGCGACGCCACCACCGAAGGCGAGAAGGTCGAAAGGCTTTATCAGGCACTCGCTGCGGCCAAAAAGAAGAACGGCGAAAACGTTTCCGGTTCGCTCGACAGCTTCAAATCATTTGTCCAGAAAAAGACCCAGGAAATCCGTAAGCAGCATAAGTGCGAAAGGGTCGAGTACGCTGTCGAAGTGCAGGACGGCAAAGTGAAGCTGCGGGCGAAGGCGACGGTGTAGTTTCCCGCGGTTCACTTAAGGAGACCGGGGGCAGCGATGAGTTTAGGACACCGGGGGCGCGACATCAGTCGTGCCCCATTTCGTTTTTCGTGAGATCCCATTTCCCTTTCTCGCCAGCGCGATTACTCGGTTCACAACCCCCGTTTCAAGATGCGAACTGGAATGCGTGACTCGAAATGAAGGCGCAACCCGCGTTCTTCGAGGCTTCCGGATTTCACCATTCCCCAAGGCTTCGATTCTCCTGCGGGGAACCCCAACGCGCAGGCTGCTTCTGCGTTAGAATTTTCTGTTGAACCTTCCGGCGCAGCGCAATCCTAGGCAACTATCCGAGGCCATCATGTCCCACAAAATTCAACGCGCGATTCTTAGTGTCACTGACAAGACCGGGTTGACCGACTTCGCTCGTAAGCTCGCAAGCATGGACGTGGAATTGATTTCCACCGGAGGCACGGCCAAGCTGCTGCGCGATTCCGGTATCGTCGTCAAAGACATCTCGGAGATCACCGGATTTCCCGAAATGCTCGATGGGCGGGTGAAGACCTTGCATCCCAAGGTCCACGGCGGGATACTTCACCGCCGGGAGGACGCCGCGCACCGCGCGGCCGTCGCCGAGCATGGCATCCAAGCCATCGACATGGTGGTGGTCAACCTTTACGCGTTTGAAAAGACCGCGGCAAAGCCAGGCGTGCATTTCGAAGAACTGGTGGAAAACATCGACATCGGGGGACCGTCGATGATTCGCTCGGCAGCGAAGAATTTTCAGGACGTCGCAGTCGTGACTTCACCATCAGACTACGATTCGGTTACAGATGAAATGGCGAGGACCGGCGGATCGCTTTCGTCAGAAACGAAGTGGCGGCTGGCACAGAAAGCGTTTGCGACCACGGCTGCTTACGATTCCGCGATCGCTTCGACTCTGGAGCGGGTTAGTGCAAATGGCAATTTTCACCTGCCGCAGGCCGAAGGCTTTCCCGGAACGCTGCGGCTGTCCTTCCGGAAACTCGGGGACTTGCGGTATGGAGAGAACCCGCACCAGAAAGCTGCGATGTACTCGGACGGCTCTGGCGCGGGGGTGGCAAACGGACGCCAGGTGCAGGGGAAAGAACTTTCGTACAACAACATCGTCGATCTACAGGCGGCGTGGGACCTGGCGCAGGAATTTGAACAGCCGGTATGCACGATCATCAAGCATACGAACCCTTGCGGCACCGCGACCAGTCAAAGTCTAGCCCAGGCCTACAAGAAGGCTCTCGAGTGCGATCCCGTTTCCGCGTTCGGTGGCGTCATCGCCGTAAATCGGCCGCTCGATGCCGGCGCTGCGGAAGAGATGGCCAAACTTTTCCTGGAAGTGATTGGGGCGCCGTCCTTTGAGCCGGGTGCCATTGAAAAGCTGTCGTCAAAGAAAAACCTGCGGCTAGTGGAAATCAAGAACCACCCGCAGCAGTGGGTGATGAAGAACGTGTCCGGCGGAATGCTGGTGCAGGATGCAGATGTCCATCACTTGCAAGGATCAGATCTGAAGGTGGTTAGCAAGCGCGCCCCCAGCCCGGAGGAGATTCGGGCGATGCTTTTCGCCTGGAAGGTGGTCAAGCACGTGAAGTCAAATGCCATCGTGTATGCGCGCGATGGGCAGACCGTCGGCGTAGGAGCGGGGCAGATGAGCCGTGTCGAGTCCTGCCGGATCGGCGCAAGCAAGGCGGTGCTGCCACTAAAGGGCACGGTGGCGGCTTCCGATGCATTTTTCCCGTTTTCGGACAACGTGGAAGAAATCGCAAAGGCAGGAGCGACCGCAATCATCCAACCCGGCGGTTCGGTGCGAGACCAGGACTCGATTGAAGCAGTTGACCGTCTCGGGCTGGCGATGGTCTTCACCGGTGTGCGGCACTTCAGGCACTAAGTCCTTCCCCGATAGCAACCCTGGGACAATCGGACTGCGGGGTTATAGAGCATGGAAGCATGGGGACTCCTATGAGAAAGGGAAATGGAACCCGGGATGGCCCTTGGCTTTCGCGATCGCGAGTTACGGTTTCGGGGCTAAGGACGTTTCTAGTCCTTGAAAGAATCGATCGTAAGTTCCAGGCACGCGAAATCCTCCCACAAATCGAAATCTGTAGACGAAAAATTGGGGTCGACATGAAGGTCGCGCAAGATAGTCCCATTCCCGAAGCCCGATTCCGATAGCAGCCGGTGGGCGATTTCTGCTCTATATTAAGATGAAAAACGTTTTTCAAATTGTCATCTTTGCGCCAGAGTCTCTCCTCAGGGTCAGCAACCAACGTTTGGCCTTCCCCTGGCATGCAGGGGTAAAATACCTCAAGCACCCGCCCGCAGCGGTTGAGCATCCAATCGCTAAGGCCTTGGGAGTTTTGCGGCCCTTTTAGAATCCATAGGGAATTCATGAAAAAGCTTGTGGCGTCACTTCTGCTGTCCTCCGCGTTGGCTTTTGCCCAACAGCCCTCGACGAGAACCGAGCCTTCGGCCAAGCCGCCCGCTAATAATGAAGCGGCCGCCAAGATCGACCGGGCCGCTGCCTATTATCACTTCACGCTGGCACACACCTATGAGGAGCAGATGGCTGCTTACGGACGCAGCGATCTCGTGAACAAAGCGATTGAAGAGTACCGGCTTGCTCTGGAGGCAGACCCCAGCTCGGAATATCTGAGTTCCGGGCTGGCTGAGCTTTACGCCCGCACCGGACGCATACGCGACGCCGTTTCCGAGGCGCAAGACATCCTAAAGCGCGATCCCCAGAACCTTGAAGCACATCGACTGCTCGGCCATATTTATCTGCGCTCCCTCGGCGATATGCAAGGTGGCAGCGGTTCCGACAGTGTCCTAAAACTCGCTATCCAGCAGTATGAAGAAATTGTGAAGCTCGATCCCAAAAGCGTGGACGACCACATCATGCTGGGGCGGCTCTATCACGCGAATAACGAGCTTAAGAAGGGTCAGGAAGAAGAGAAGCTGGCGATGAAGCTGTCTCCCGACTCGGAAGAGGCCGTCGCTACCCTGGCGATGTTCTACAGCGAAGAAGGTGATCCCGCCAAAGCTGCTGAAACGCTGGCTTCTATTCCCGAGTCGAATCGTTCCGCGAAGCTGTACTTGATGCTGGGTGGGACCTACGACCAGCAGAAGGACTACAAAAGGTCGATCGATGCTTACCAGCGAGCCATCGCTCTAGACCGCGACAATCTGGACGCAATTCGCGGCTTGGCAGAAGCCTTATTCAATGATGGGCAGACGGCGAAGGCGCTGCAACAGTTCCAGGTCATCGCCGACGCGAACCCCGAAGACGCACGCACTTACATTCGTATTGCCGAGATCTATCGCCGCCAAGGGAAGCTCGACCAGGCACTGCAGAGCCTGAAGAAGGCTCAATCGATGGTGAAGGATTCGGACCAAATCTCTTACGGTATTGCCGAGATCTACCAGACACAGGGGCGCTACGACGAAGCGGCACAACAGCTGCAGGCGTTGCTGAAGGCAAACGAGAGCAAAACTTCCCAGGACGACCAGGACAATCGGAGCGTTTTTTTGGAACGCTTGGGCACGGTTTATCGGGACAACAATCAGGAACAACAGGCGATCGATACCTTCCGGCAGATGCTCGCGTTGGGTGATGACAGTGCCAAGCGTGGATATCAGGAGCTGATCGACACGTATCGCGAAGCCAAGGACTGGCAGAAGGCCACCGACGTCGCGAAAGAAGCAACCGAGAAGCTACCCAAGGACCGCGATCTGAAGATCGTTTATGCCAGCCAAATGGCGGACCTTGGCAAGTCCGACGCAGCCATTGAGCAGGTGAAGTCGTTGCTTAAGGGCAACGCGGAGGATCGCGACATTTATGTGCGGCTGGCGATGATGTATAGCCGTCTGAAACGGTGGCCGGATGCGGAGGCTGCTCTTGACAAGGCTGACCAGCTTTCCAGCAAGTCAGAGGAGCATCAGGAAGTTGCGTTCCTTCGCGCTTCCGGGTATGAGCGCCAGAAGAAGTATGCCGAAGCGGAAGATCTGTTCCGCAAGATCATCAAGGATGCTCCGGATAATTCTGCGGCCTTGAACTATCTCGGCTACATGATGGCGGACCGAGGCGAGAATCTGGAAGAAGCGCTGGGCATGATCAAGAAGGCCGTGGATCGGGAACCGGCGAACGGAGCGTTCCTGGATTCGCTGGGATGGGCCTACTTCAAACTTGGCAAGTATGACCTTGCCGAAGACAATCTGCTGAAAGCTTCGCAGCATGTCATGGGTGCCGACCCCACCGTGCAGGAGCACCTCGGTGATCTGTATCAGAAAACCGGCCGCCTCAAGCTGGCGGCGTCGCACTGGGAACGAGCCGTCGCCGAATGGAGCAAGACGGTCGCCCCGGAAGTGGACCAGGAAGCGCTTTCCAAGGTGCAGAAGAAACTCGAGTCGGCGAAGGTGCGGTTGGCAAGAGAACAGACGGACACAAAGTAGCACTTGGCAATTGCCGCGTAAACAGAACTCTAGAGTTGAACGACAGCCGCCCTGGCTGTCGTTTTCTTTTGTGTGCTTTCATGTTGCAAAGGTAGTGCCGGAATGAATGCTGAGTGCTGACTGCTGAGGGCTGTTTCGCTACACTCAACCCATGTTCGCAAGCTATGCGGTGGAGCACTCTCGTGGACGCCGGCATCCTGAGCCGCCCCATCCCTACCGCAATGACTTTCAACGCGATCGGGATCGAGTCATTCACTCCCGCGCGTTCCGACGGCTCGAGGCCAAAACGCAGGTGTTCACCCGCCGTTATTCTGATCACTTTCGCAATCGGTTGACCCACACCCTCGAAGTCGCGCAGATCTCTCGCACGATTGCAGGGCAACTGGGACTGAGTGTCGACCTGGTCGAGGCACTCGCGCTGGTTCACGACATCGGGCACCCACCATTCGGGCATGCGGGGGAACGTGCCCTCGACTCGGCCATGCGAAAGCACGGCCTCTTTTTTGACCATAACCTGCATGCACTGCGGATCGTAGAAGATTTTGAACTCCGCTACGCGGCTTTTCGCGGGCTCAACCTCACCTTCGAAGTGCGGGAAGGAATCATCAAGCATTCGCGGGATTACAGCGCAGCCGAGTTTCCTGAGTTGGCGGAGTACCTGCTGGAGGAGCGGCCTCCTTTAGAAGCTCAGCTGATCGACATCACGGACGAACTGGCATACAACACTGCAGATTTGGATGACGGGTATGAGGCACATCTACTTACGTTGGAGCAGATCAAAGGGGGGGTGCCGCTGTTTGCCCGGCTATTCGGTGAGATTGAACTGGTCTACCCCGATGCTCCCAAGAAGCTGCAGTTCAACGAAGTTCTGCGCCGAATGCTTGATCGCTGGGTAGGAGATCTGATCGAGAACACCCGGGCAGCGGTTGAGAAGCTTGCGGCGGCGCGGGGGGGCGCATGCACCACGCTCAACGATATCCGCGGCTGCCCGCATCGCCTGGCCAGACTCAGCCAGGAGATCGAAGCCGAGCGGCGGCAAACGAAGGATTTTCTGCACCAGAACGTCTATTTCAGCCAGACCCTAGAGCCCGAGAAAGAAGCCGCAGAGCGGATCATTAGCGACTTGTTTGAGCTTTGGATGACACACCCCGAGAAACTGCCTCGTAACTACCAGGAAAAAGCTGGGGTTGAGCCGCTGGCCCGGGTGGTTTGCGACTACGTTGCAGGCATGACCGATCCCTACATCTACGAGCAGTATGAGAAACATTGCGGATAGAATTTTCGCAAATCCGGGAACTAAGGCCGTTCCATGATGGTCAGTACTTGCTGGGAGGAACCGTGCAATCACTACGAGTTCTGTCTCTGTTCATCGCGTTGGTGGCAGCGTCAAACACGGTGTGGGGACAAGAACCGCCTAAGCGGGACCCTCAGCGAGATCACGCATTCGAACTCTACAACCAGGGCAAGATGGTCGAAGCCATGCCCCTGCTAGAAAATCTAAGTGCCGAAAATCCAACCGACATCGTCCTCATGGAATCATGGGGGGCGTGTGTTCTGGGATATGCCCAAACACTTTCCGACGTTGATTTGAAGAAGAAAGCCCGAGTAAGAGCGCGGACCATTCTGCTGAAAGCACAAGCACTCGGCGACAACAGCGACTTTCTCCAAACGCTACTGCGTGATTTGCCGGAAGACGGTTCCTTCAGTGCTTTCTCCGACAAAAAAGAAGTCGACGACGCCATGCAAGCCGCCGAAGCAGACTTCGCGCGGGGAGACCTCGAGAAAGCCAGGCAGGGATACATGAGAGCCTTTCTCCTCGATGGCACACAGTACTACGCGGCCCTGTTCATAGGCGACACGTACTACAAGCAGCAGAAGCCAGCCTTCGCCGGCCCATGGTTTGCGCAAGCAATCCGCATAGATCCCAACAGAGAAACCGCGTATCGATATTGGGGGGATGCTTTGTTGCGTGACCAAAGGCTCGATGAGGCTCGATCCAAGTACATTGATGCCATCCTTGCCGATCCTTATAACGCGACATCGTGGAATGGACTGAAGAACTGGGTTGCTCGCACGAAGGTGAGTCCGAATTGGCTGAAGCTGAAAGATGGCGTCTCGGTCGGTGACAAAGATGGGAAAACCAATATCACAGTGGACGGTTCGCTATCCTCAAACCTTTCGGCAGCATGGCTTGCTTATGGCATGAATCGCGCTCTGTGGATGAATCAGAAATTCAAGCAGGAATTTCCCCAGGAGTCGGCCTACCGGCACTCGCTCAAGGAAGAGTGCGAGGGTTTGCAGGTTTTCCTCGAAGTTGCGGGAAACATGAAGGACGAAAAGCACCCTAAGCAAAAGCTTGACGAAGAGTCCCGCCTTCTCATCGAGCAGCTGGCAAAAATCAAGCAAGCTGGCTTGGTGGAGCCTTTCGCGCTTTTGAATCGCGCTGATAATGGAATTGCACAGGACTATCCTGGCTACCGCGAGGCCCATCGGGAAGCGATCCGTCGCTACCTCGACGAATTCGTGGTACCTAAGACGCCGACCCCGGTTGATGAGGCTACAAAGTAGCCCCTGCTCCCTGGCACTTTTTACCTACTCCCCCCGCTTTTACCGGCGAGTGACGGTAACCTAGGCGAGGAGGGGATACAATAGTTCCGCGAAATCAACAGCTTAGGTTTGGTGCGGTTTGGCACGGCAGTTGATATACGTAACGGCGGGCGTCAGCATCTTAGGAACTCAGAAGGCGCCAAGTTTTTGGTTCAGCGTAGCGTCAGCGCTGGCCGGCAGGTTCTAAGGCTTCGGACAAGCTTGCCCCGAGCACAGTTAAGGGGAATGTCCAGCCGCAGAGAAATTCTGCCCCGTTTTCCAGGGACGCACCAAATCGCGATCACGCCCGCGCAAGGCGTGCAGTCGAGGAGCAGCACAAGGCGCTCCTCACGGAGGATGTTCAACATGAAAAATCGCGCAGTGGTAGCGTTGTTCGTCGCATTCCTACTTTCGCTGCCGGCGCTTGCTCAGCAACAACCGGCAAGCTCAACCCCGACTGATAACTCCGCGCAGTCGTCCACCCCCGCGGCCAATACTGCCACTGGAAAGGCTCCCTTGCAGTATGAGAGCCGCCAGGGCTTCTGGGGCAAGGTCAACCCATTTGCCCGTAAGAAGTATGTGCAGAAGCAAACCCAACCGATCCGCGACCGCGTCAACGAGCTTGATGAGCTGACCGCCGCGAATTCGAAGATGATCAAGGACGTTGACTCGCGGTCCCAGCAGGGAATCCAAATGGCTTCGGCGAAGGCCAACGAAGCTGACCAGCATGCGGTCGATGCCGGCAACAAGGCGACTCAGGCGCAGAACACCGCGACCCAGGCGAACACCCGTTTAACGACCGTAGAGGGTGTGGTCAACAACATCGACCAATACAAGGCCACCAACCAGACCGAGATCCGCTTCCGCCCCGGCCAGACCGTTCTGAGCAAGAACGCCAAGACGGCGCTTGACCAGCTCGCAGAGCCGCTCAAGGGACAGCGCGGATACATCGTCGAAGTTCAGGGTTTCTCATCTGGCAAGGGACAGAGTGCGATCGCAACCTCGCGCAAGATGGCGGATTCGGTTGTACGCTACCTGGTGGAGAACCACGAGATTCCGGTGTACCGGATCTACGTAGTTGGCATGGGCAATGCCCCGATGCAGACCACGGGTACCGAAGAAAAGCCTAAGCGTATGAGCGGCGGCCGCGTCGAAGTCAGCCTGCTGAAGAACGATCTCGAACAGCTGGCGTCAAGTTCGAACGGCACGACCACCAACGTAAACCAGAATAAGTAACTGGATCCCACTCAAGCGGGCATGAACGTCACGCTTGAGTGGGCTTCCTAGAGTTGCACGCACCTAGTCAAGGATCAGGGACGGACGCTCCACACCGTCCCGCGCGCATGAAGGGCAACCCGGGACCGCACGCCTGGGGGCCTGCCTCCTAAAGAAAGCCTCCCGAAAAAGGGAGGCTTTTATTTTGCGCTACCGTCCAGGGCAATTTGACTACGGCTCGAGAAGCTTGCGGGGCTAGACAGTCCGAAACTTGCTCCCCAACCCGCACCGAACACATCGCAAAAACCAAAAACGAAGAAGAGGGCAGAATCCAATTCGACTTGGGTTCTGAAGATAACCCCCGATACGGTCCCCACCGGCAAGTAAACGTTAGGTTTTCTTTTTCGTTCCGAGAACTTTCATCCGCTCCCAGGGACGCTTTGGACGCTGCGGTTCGGGTTTGTCGCGACCCTCGATACGATCGTACTGGTAGGCTTCGCTGACCGTTCCAAGCGATTCGTTGTACAGGCTGGGCAGGCAGAGGGCTTTTTTGAGTTCCTCGGTGAACTTCTGCAGGGCATTCAAATGGTCGGCGGTAGCGGCGACTTCGGTCTTCGAAGTCTTGAGCACCTGCTGGTAGCCACGATTGATGAGCTTGGAAATCTCGCCATTGATTAAGTAGCCGGGGTAAGCAAAAATCTTCACGCCATCGTCACCGTCCTTCTGAATGGCGGCGGAGACGTTGTACTTCTTCAGGAACACGCGTCCCTGAGTGCCCGGTGCTTCGATCAGATCAAATCCGTTATCTCGAAGCCATTGCAGGGCCTCGTCATATGTGCGTTGCTCAATCTTAGTCGCCAAAATAAGCTCCTAGCTACTAGCGCTTCGCCACTAGCAAAACAGCTAAACTCCGGGTTCTCAAGACCAGCGATATCGGAACTCCGGAAGCACTGCTCAAAATCGTTTGATGCGGCAGAGCCTGAATCGAACCATACTCTATTCCCTGTAGGCTCGATTGCCAGTTGACTCAATCGCTTAGATCACCTGAGTCGTTCCGGCTCCTCTATAATCTAACGATAAGCTGGCGGTTTTTGCTCACCGGTGACATTACGATGGTCACGCCTGCAGGATTGGCAGGCCGGCCCGCGAAGTCTCCTGGAAAGTTAAGTTACAGATTCTAGCTGATTGACGCGCATTGGCGGAAACACCGGTTTTCCTGTCTCTCGGGGTTTTAACCAATCGCGAATTACAAATGCACACGAAACTGTCGGAAAAGGGAGTAATTGCGCGTCCTACTAAGCTCGGTCAGCGCAGCGTTGCCCTGATCGGGAACACGCCCCTGCTCCGACTGGAGCAGATTGCACGCGAGTTTCCCCATGTGCAGCTGCTTGGCAAGGCAGAATGGTATAACCCGGGAGGATCGGTAAAGGACCGTGCTGCCTTCAACATCGTCGCGGAAGGACGACGCAGCGGGAAATTTTCGGCGGGAAAAACTCTGCTGGACTCAACCAGTGGCAACACCGGGATCGCCTACGCAATGATCGGTGCGGCCGAAGGTTTTCCCGTGAAGCTGTGCATGCCTGAGAACGTCTCGCCAGAGCGCAAGCGCATTCTGTTCGCTTACGGCGCGAGCATTGTTTATACGCCTGCCGATGAAGGATCCGATGGCGCGATCCGTGTCGCCCGCGACATGTTCGTGCAGGAACCAGAGACGTACTATTACGCCGACCAATACTCCAACGACGCCAACTGGAAAGCACACTATTACGGCACTGCGGAAGAGATCTGGCGCCAGACGGAGGGCCGCATTACCCACTTCGTTTCCATGATGGGCACTAGCGGCACGTTTATGGGAACATCTCGGCGGCTGAAAGAGCTGAATCCACAGGTGCGTTGCATTTCATTGCAGCCAGACTCGCCATTCCATGGCATTGAAGGCGCAAAACACATGGCCAGTGCGATCGTTCCAAAGATTTACGACGCATCGCTCGCCGATGAGGACATCGGCATCTCGACAGAAGACTCCTACCAGACAGCCATTCGCGCCTCGCATGAGGAAGGCTTGCTGATCGGGATTTCCTCCGGGGCGGCGCTGGCCGGTGCATTACAGGTTGCAAGGCACATCCCGAAAGGTGAAGAAGCTGTCATTGTTGCCATTCTTCCGGATTCGGGCGATAAGTATTTGAGCGAGCGGTTCTGGACGGAGACGTGAGGGAAACGGAAGTTGCCAGAAATTGAATGATGAAATCTTCGGGCATCGAATCCATGCACCCGTCCGGCTTTTTGGGCTTTGGTTGCAAATGACTCGATGATTCAATCTTCAACCCATCAATGTTAAGGATCGGCCAATCTCACTACGACTCCCTTCGCCAGCACGGCGAGGAAACCTATCCCCATGAGTGCTGCGGGGTACTGCTCGGCCGCTTTGACGACGACGGCACGCGCGTGGTGACCTCCCTGGCGCGTGCCGGAAACACGCGTACCGACTCGCCGCAAAACCGCTACAACATCGATCCCAAAGAACTGGTTCGCATCCAACGTGAGGGCCGGGAACGCGAAGAAGACATTATTGGCTTCTACCACTCGCACCCGGACCATCCGGCAAAGTGGTCGAAAACAGATCTCGCTGAGGCGCACTGGTTTGGCTGCTCCTACGTGATCACTAGCGTCGAAAAAGGCAAGGCCGTGCTGACCAATTCCTTCGAACTGACCGGCTTCGAGGAGAGCGAGAAGAAGTTGGTTGATGAGAGGATCGAGATTGTGTGATGGTAGCTGCGATGTCGGACCTTCTGCCCGACATCGCTAACATCCCTTGTGCGACAGGAACGTCCGGCCTCACAGTCACTGCCCCAATATCAGCGGCAAGCCGTTCTTGGGATTGCCCACCACAACCACCTTCGAGTTTGAACTCTCGGCCAGCTTCTCCGTGGCTTCGATGCCTTTCCACTCGAGCAACGATGGCGTGATCCCCTGGGCTACGATTTGCTGAAAGTCGCGGATGCCTTGTGCTTCAATCCGCTTGCGGGCTGCTTCTTGGGTTTCTTTCTGCAGCCGGAAGTTCATGGCCAGGGCTTCTTGTTCGGCCTGCTGCTTGGCTTCGATGGACTGTTTCAGGGCCATGGGCAGCTGAATATCGCGTAAGAGCACGTTCTCCACCACCATCCCTCGGGGGGTGAGTTCGCTAACCAGCTTTTCGTAGATTTGCCTGGCAACAGCATCGCGTTCACCGCTGTAAAGAGCATTGGCGGAGTGCGATGCTGTGGCTTCACGAATGGCTGAACGAAGCGTGTTTTCCACCACAACGTCCTCGTATTTAGGGCCGAGTTTCTGAAAGACATCGGCGGCGCGATCGGGATTCAGGTGATAGATGAGGGAGGTATCGAGGCTCATCATCAGCCCTTCGCTCGATGGTGTGCTCGCTGACTCCTTGACCGTAACCGAGCGGATCGACATCTCATTCACCGTCTTGAGGGGATTGATAAAGTGAAGGCCCTCGGTCAGTGTCTGTCCGGTAACGCGGCCGAAAAGCGTGAGCACCCCGACGTTCCCCGTCCCGATGCGGCTAACGCAGTTAAAGAGCAGGACTAGGGCGATCAGGCCAACGATGGCGACGCCAATGAATGCCAAAACACGACGCGGCGCCCCCACATTGATGACGCGTCCACGGACGGGGCCCTGGTTGTCGAAGATGGTCATGTGAAATCCCCCCGGGGGGAATGATAGGACGGGATAGGAATAGGGATAAAGTGACTTTCTGGGGGACGGACCGAGTTCGAGCGACGCTCCTCCCCAGATAGGCTCTGTCAGTGTCAGGTGATCCGGTCTGAATCCAAGCAGGATCTTATGGCATCATTTACCCATGCCAAAGATTCATATTCCAACCCCGCTGCGGCAATATGCCGGCAAGCAGCCCGCGGTTGAAGTACAGGGTTCCACCGTGGGGGAAGCCCTGAGCGGCCTGGTCTCCCAGCATCCAGAATTGCGCCGGCACCTCTATACTGAGGAAGGTAAACTGCGCGCGTTCGTCAATGTGTACCTGAACGACGAAGACGTACGCTACCTGCAGAAGGACGCAACCGCCGTCGCGGACGGTGATAACATCTCGATAGTGCCGTCGATCGCCGGCGGAGCCTGTTGTCGCTCCAAGCACCTGGCTCGGTAAGAAGCGCGTCTTTGCGAACTTCGCGCCTTGAGTGGGTAGAGGTTCTTGAAAGCCGCCACCGCATAGATCGCAAACAACGCCAAGAAACGGCAACATTCGATTCCGATCAGCTGAAAATTATGGCCACCCTAACCGAAATCGCACCTGTTTCCCTCAACAACGACGAGATCCTGCGCTATTCGCGCCACCTGATCATGCCCGAGGTGGGCATGGAAGGCCAGCTAAAACTCAAGGCTGCAAAGGTGTTGTGTATCGGTGCGGGAGGGTTGGGATCGCCGCTAGCTCTGTACCTTGGGGCAGCAGGCGTTGGCACGCTCGGCCTTGTGGACTTCGACGTGGTCGATTACACCAATCTTCAGCGTCAGATTATCCATCGCACGGAAGACGTTGGACGCCCAAAACTAGATTCAGCCGCCGAAAAATTGAAAGCGATGAATCCTTTCCTGAATATCAAGAAATTCAATACGCACCTGTCCAGCGACAACGCGCTTGATATCTTCCGAGAGTTCGACATCATCGCCGACGGTACCGACAACTTCCCAACGCGATATCTGACAAACGATGCCTGCGTAATAAGCGGAAAGCCAAATGTCTATGCATCCATCTTCCGGTTTGAGGGTCAGGCGAGCGTCTTCGGGATGCCAGACGGCCCCTGCTACCGCTGCCTCTACCCCGAGCCGCCGCCACCGGGGCTAGTTCCGTCCTGCGCAGAAGGTGGGGTGCTCGGGATTCTGCCCGGACTGCTCGGTGTAATTCAGGCAACGGAAGTCATCAAGCTGATCTTGGGCTCGGGTGATCCGCTGATCGGCAGGCTTCTACTCGTGGATGCGCTGGCCATGAGGTTCCGCGAACTCAAATTGAGGAAGAATCCGGATTGCCCGGTGTGCGGAAAAAACCCTACGCTCAAGAAACTGATCGATTATCAGGAGTTTTGCGGAATTCGCGGTGAGGAGGCGCCAGCCGAAGTGACTACATCCGAGATGCAAGTGGAAGAACTGAAGCTGCGACTCGACCGGGGCGACGACCTATTCGTCCTGGACGTGCGCGAGCCGCACGAATATCAGATCTGCAACATTGGCGGACATCTGATTCCGCTCGGCGACTTGCCGCGCCGCGTGAATGAGCTCGACACCAGCAAGGAGATCGTCGCCCACTGCCGATCGGGCGTGCGCAGCGCGAAAGCCGTTAACTTCCTGCGGCAGGCAGGGTTCAAGAAGGTGCACAACCTTGCCGGAGGAATTCTGGCCTGGGCGGACCGGGTTGATCCCAATATGCCGAAGTACTAGGAGAAGCCCTGGCTGTCGCCTTTTGGTAGCCGTCGGCGGGATCGTACGATTCGAGGGCGAACCTCAAACCGGACCAATTTCGGTCCGGTTTTTCTTTTACGCAAAAACCACCAGTAAATTTGTCGATTCCTAATATCCTGGTCCGACGTGCTCATAGAGAGGGCGATGGGAGTGATCTTCAGCCCGGCTCAACATTCAACACAGGAGTGAACGCAATGAAAGTCATGGTTTTCGTAAAAGCCAGCCCGGAATACGAAGCAGGTCAAATGCCGAGCACCGAACTGCTTACTCAGATGGGTAAGTACAACGAACAGCTGGTCAAAGCCGGCATCATGCTGGCGGGCGACGGTCTCAAGCCGAGTTCCAAGGGCAAGCGGGTCCGATTCGAGGGAAAGAAGAAGACGGTCCTCGACGGGCCATTTGCGGAGACCAAGGAATTGGTAGCCGGCTACTGGATATGGCAGGTGCGCTCGATCGAAGAAGCCGTCGAGTGGCTGAAACGCGCACCGTTCGAGAGTGGGGAGGAAGTGGAAATCCGGCCGGTGTTTGAGCCTGCGGATTTTGGCGCTAACTTCACACCTGAGCTCCGCGAGCAGGAGAAAAGACTGGGAGAGCAGATATCTCATACTAAACAAAGGTCCTAGCTTTTTGGCGTCGAGTTCCCCTGCATGCCCAATCGAAGATCATCCGCCAAGACGGGTGATCTTCCCCTCCGGGGCAAGAAAATTCCCAAGAATCTTTTCAAGCAGCTGTCGATTTTCCTGTTGGTCGTTCGACGTGTGTGTAGAAGGAGCAGAAAATGGCTGAACCTAGAAACCATCGAGCAGGAACTGTGCGAAAGCTGATTGCCTCATCTCTGGTGCTCGGGATCCTGGTCGGGACGCTTGCCGCCAAGGCCTCCGCACAGAATGGGGAACCAAAGACCGGCTATGCCCCTATCAATGGGCTACATCTCTACTACGAGATTCATGGCAGCGGCGAACCGTTGTTGTTATTGCACGGGGGACTTGGCGCCGGGCAGATGTTCAGCACGATCCTGCCTGAACTTTCCAAAACCCATCGAGTTATCACCGTAGACTTGCAGGGGCACGGGCATACGGCAGATATTGATCGCCCGTTCAGCATGGATGCAATGGCAGAAGATATGGCGGGGTTGCTGAATTACCTGAAGATCGCAAAGGCTGACGTAATGGGTTATTCGATGGGCGGGGCAGTCGGGCTCCGATTAACACTGCAACATCCTGAAGTTGTGAACAGGCTCGTGCTCGTCTCGACGGCATTCAGCCGCGACGGATGGTATCCCGAGGTGCAGGCCGGGATGTCGCAAATGGGGCCAGCGGCAGCTGAGCCCATGAAGCAAACTCCGATGTACCAGTTGTACGCCAGCACCGCGCCCAGGCCAGAAGACTGGCCGGTACTGCTTACCAAGATGGGAGAGTTGCTGCGGAAACAGTATGACTGGTCCAAAGAAGTATCCACCCTGAGAGTTCCTACTCTGCTGGTGTTTGGCGACGCCGACGCGGTTCGTACGGCTCACGCAGTTCATTTCTTTGAGTTGCTCGGCGGCGGTCTGAAAGATGGCGGCTGGGACCGGTCTGGCATCTCCACTGCAAGACTCGCAATCCTGCCAGGACTCACTCACTACAACGTCTTCTCTTCACCCGCCCTGGTTTCCGCGACCCTGCTGTTCTTGGACGCTCCCATCTCAGCAGTGTCAAGAAACGACGAAAAACCATAAAAGGTAGACTTCGTAAATTCAGAAAAACTTCAACCTAAACTTACAAAAATCCAAAAGGAGAACATATGCGATTCCTAAGTATTTACAAGTCCCGCGAACGAGGCGTCCCCCCATCAGCCGAGGAAATGGCGCACATGGGCAAACTGATCGAAGAAGGGATGAAGCAAGGGTATCTTCTGGCCACAGAGGGCTGCATGCCCAGCGTCACCGGAGCCCGCATCCGCCTGGCGAATGGCACCATCAGCGTAACTGACGGACCATTTACCGAGTCGAAAGAGGTTGTTGGAGGCTTCGCCATCCTCAAGGCTAATTCGAAAGCCGAAGCCGTCGAGCTGGTGAAGAACTTCCTGCAAGTGGTGGGGGAAGGCGAGTGCGAGTTGCGCCAGATCTACGAAGCCCCCGCCGACCTCGCGGCCGCCAGTTAAGCCTCCCCCGCCTGAGGTTGCACAGGCCGAAGCTGTGTGGTGTGATCGGTAGGCGCAATGCCTACCGACACCCATGGCGCCATCGATGCGATCTGGCGGATTGAGTCTCCCAAACTCATCGCCGCTTTGACCCGAGTTGTGCGCGACGTCGGTATCGCCGAAGACCTAGCTCAAGACGCGCTCGTGGCGGCCCTCGAGCAGTGGCCCGAGTCGGGCATCCCGGAGAATCCGGGCGCGTGGCTGATGGGAACAGCTAAGCACCGCGCGATTGATTTCTTCCGCCGTAGTGCGATGGCTGATCGTAAGCACGAGGATCTTGGACGCGACTACAACGTCCGGGAACAAACCATGCCCGACTTGGACAGCAGCCTTGATGATCCCATTGGCGACGACCTCCTGCGACTGATCTTTATTGCCTGCCATCCTGTGCTGCCCAAGGAGGCGCGGCTTGCGCTCACGCTTCGCTTGCTGGGGGGATTGACTACAGATGAAATTGCGCGAGCATTTGTCTCGAACGAGCCGACTATCGCGCAGCGTATCGTTCGCGCCAAGCGAACGCTCGCCGAGAAACGCGTGCCCTTTGAAATCCCTCGCGCTCGAGAGCTCAATAATCGATTGGCATCAGTCCTGGAAGTCATCTACCTGATCTTTAACGAGGGTTACACTGCGACCGCGGGCGACGACTGGATGCGGCCGTCGCTTTCTGAAGAGGCGTTGCGGCTGGGGCGCGTTCTGGCCGAATTGGCACCGAATGAGCCAGAAGTGCACGGTTTGGTCGCATTGATGGAGATTCAGGCTTCGAGATCGGCGGCGCGCATCGGGCCGAACGGCGAACCAATCCTCTTGATGGACCAGAACCGGGCAAAGTGGGACCGGCTTCTCATCCAGCGCGGACTGGCAGCACTGGAACGTGCTCGCCAGCTGGGCGTTGAGCCCGGGCCCTACCGGTTCCAAGCTGAGATTGCAGCTTGCCACGCTCGGGCAAGCGAACCCCAGCAGACCGACTGGAATGAGATCGTCGCATGGTACGGGCAGCTCTCGGAGATCATGCCCTCTCCGATTATTGAGTTGAATCGAGCCGTAGCTGTGTCCATGGCGACGGGTCCGGAGAAGGCGCTCGAAATAGTCGATCGGATTTTGGAAGATCCGAGGCTTGATAACTATCACCTGCTGCCGAGCGCGCGTGCCAATTTTCTGAAGAAGCTCGGCCGGCTTGCTGAAGCACGAATCGAATTCGAGCGTGCAGCGGCGATGACGCGCAATGAGCAGGAGCGCAAATTGCTGCTCCAGAAAGCGCGAGAGTGCACCGCCTGACTCGAAACACGCCATCAGAGCTAAGTAGAGGCTCTCCCCGGTGTGCTCGGTCGTAGTCACCCGGATCAGTGGGGTTGGGCGGCACAGACCTTCGAACGAGGCTACTTATGAATAACAAAAGCTCGGCGGTGGGATCGTTTGTTGTTGCTGTTTTTTTACCTTGGCCTGCATCGCGGTCGCTGAGGAGTCGCGGGGAACGGTGAAAGTTCCGGCAGAAAGGGCGCGGGTGTTTGTCACCGATAGCCAGTCGTGGGACGTTGGCGGCGGCGGTGGAGGAACTTCGGAGGGATTTGGTTCGGCGGGACACGGCGGAGCGCGTCCGCAGACCGCCGAGATCGTGAAAACCTTTGGCGAGCGTTGTCCCGACGTGATCACCAACAACATCAAGGAAAAAGCCGACTACGTGGTTGTTCTCGACCATGAAGGCGGCAAGAGTTTCTTGCTCCACAGAAATAAGGTCGTCGTCTTTACGCGTGTCACAGGGGATTCAGTGATGAGTAAGTCCACTTATTCGCTGGGGGCTTCTGTACAGGAGGCCTGCAACGCCATTCGGACCGATTGGACCAAGAATGCAGAGTCGATACGTTCGGCTACCGCGGCGGAGAGCAAAAAATCTTCCGTCGCAGCCAGTCCGGCGCCGGCTGTGGCCGATTCAAACGAAACGCACGTCAGCGTCGCCTCCATGCCGACGGGAGCTGATATTGAAGTTGACGGCAGCTTTGTAGGTAACACTCCTTCGACGATCAATCTTCCCGCGGGCGATCACACCGTGGTCGTTAGCAAGAGCGGTTACAAAACTTGGGAACGAAAGATGAAGTCGAACGGCGGGACGGTAAATCTCAACGTCGAGTTGGAACAGCCCCAGGAAGCGAAGAAGTAGGATTGTTCCTATCACGGTTTATAGGGCATCAGCAGACTTGGCATCTGGGAATTGAGCCCTGATCTGAGAACCAGTACGCTAGTCATTCAACCAAAATGACGTTCTATTGCTACCACCAATCGCCTTTAGGGCCTCTATTGCTGGTCTCGGATAGCACGGCGCTGACCCAAATCAATTTTCCAAGCCATGGACATCCGACGCAAGCGAAGCCCGAATGGCAGAAGGATGAGCAGCCGTTGAGGGAAGTCATTCGCCAGCTGCATGCCTACTTCTCAGGCGAGCTGGAGAGCTTCGACGTGGAACTTGCTCCCGATGGGACGCCGTTTCAGCAAAGGGTATGGAAGGAACTCCTCGAGATCCCGTACGGTGAAACAATTTCCTATGGAGAGTTGGCCAGGCGAATCGGAAATCCGAATGCCAGCCGTGCGGTGGGTCTCGCGAACGGCTCCAATCCCATTCCGATCATCATTCCGTGTCATCGCGTGATTGGTTCCAACGGCAAGCTGACTGGCTATGGTGGCGGGTTGCCAATCAAAGAAAGGCTGCTTGCCCTGGAAAAGCGCCAGCTGCGATTGCTGTAGGCGATGCCTCGTCAGAAGATCCCTCTGTTAAGATGATGCCGGACAATGTCCTCTCCTTCGCCACTGGGACAGACCATCTCTCATTACCGCGTCGTACAGAAATTGGGCGGCGGTGGCATGGGTGTGGTGTACAAGGCCGAGGACACCCAACTGGGGCGATTCGTTGCCCTGAAGTTCCTTCCTGACGATGTCGCTGGAAACCAGATGGCGTTCGAGCGCTTCCGCCGAGAGGCACGGGCCGCATCGGCGTTGAATCATCCGAACATTTGTACGATTTACGAGATCGGGGAACAGGAAGGGCGTCCCTTCATCGCGATGGAATACCTGGAGGGCAAGACCCTCCGCGAACTTGTTTTTGGACGCCCCCTGGATCTGGATCGCCTCCTTGATCTAGGAATCGAGATCGCCGACGCGCTCGATGCGGCGCACATCAAGGGAATCCGTCAGCCGCGTTGACGGCACCGGCAAGCTCCAGCTGACATACCCGCCCCAGCAGGCTGCTTTGCCGCGGTGGTCGCCCGATGGCACAAAGATCGCATTCATGTCGGCGCAAATGGGCAAGCCTTGGAAGATTTTCGTTGTGCCAGCACAAGGTGGTACCCCGGAAGAATTGCTTCCCCAAGACGCCGCGGAAGGCGATCCGGTTTGGTCGCCGGACGGAAGCCGTCTGGTGTTTTCACGCATTCCCGATACCACGAATGAGTCCGATATCAGAGTCATGGACCTGAATACGCGTCAGGTCTCGGTGATCCCCGGCTCTGCTGGCCTGTTTAGTCCTCGCTGGTCGCCGGATGGACGTTTTCTGGTAAGTATGAATTTCGCAAGAAGATCAACCAAGCTTTACCTCTATGAGTTTGAAACGGGAACCTGGACGGAGTGGGCGAATGATCCGAACGGGATTTCTTATCCGACGTGGTCATCAGATGGGAAGTTTGTGCACTACGCCAATGTATACAGTGGCACAAATATTCCCTCTTATAACCGAGTGAAGGTGGGCAGCAAGGCGGTCCAGCGTCTTTTTAGCATACCGAATGCCAACCCCTACGCCACCAACATTGGCCCATGGACTGGCCTTACTCCCGACGGTTCAATGATGTACACCCGGGACGTGAGCTCGCAAAACGGCTACCAGTTGGACGTGGAGTTCCCCTAAAAAGCGCCAGTCGCGTCGCAAGTGTGAGGCCTTCGGTTACCATTATTTCAGGGCTGCTGCCCGCATCCAACATGACTATGAAGAGACTCCTGGTGCTGTGCCTGGCTACGGTAGTTTTCACCACCATCACGTTTGCCCAAGAACCTCCGCTTCTCCGTCCGCCGAAGGGAGCACAGATCGCATTGGTCGTCTTTCAAGACCTGCAATGTCCGAAGTGCCGCACCGATGCCCCACTAGAGCAACAGGCAGCCAAGGCACACAAGATCCCGCTGGTCGTCCATGATTTCCCCCTCCCCATGCACAATTGGTCATTCAATGCCGCGGTGATCGCGCGCTACTTCGACTCGCAGTCGAAGGACTTGGGGAATCAGTTTCGGGACTTCATTTTCGAGCATCAGCCGGAGATCACTCCCGACACGCTGCAGAGTTTTGCTCAACGATTCGCAGCCGAGCATAAGGTCCAACTGCCGTTTGTGGTCGATCCGCAAGGCAAGTTCGCCGCGGAGGTCAATGCCGACAAAGAACTTGGCAAGAAGGTCGGTATCCAGCACACGCCGACGATCTACGTCGTAAGTTCAAAGAATCCTTCCCGGCCGTTTGTTGAAGTGACCGACACCAGACAACTCTTTCAGATGATCGAAGCCATGCAGAACGAGTAGGTTCTGCCGATTGATTTCTTAGGCTGTCCGCGCTGGCCAGGGGAGCACTTCGGGCTTCGCGGGTGGGCGTGCTAGAAAATCCTGCCGCTACTTCGTGCGGCTTCGTGTTCCCCAACCTACTTCTTCACTTAAGGACGACGTTAGGGACTCACTTTAGGCAAAGACGAGGTTTGTGAAAAGGGTCTTGTTTTGCGAATGAACTGCTGAGTCGCGAAGTGCTAGCCGACCCTTCTGGCGTCTTCGAAGGCGTGTTTCTTCTCCAATTCGGTTTGTGCACTCTTCATATCGGATTCGAACTTTTCCGCTTGAGCCATGAGCGCTGCATTGGCGGAAGCCCACTCACCCTCAATCGTCATGAGTCCGGACTCCGCCAGACCGCGCGCCACCCCAAGCACATGGGCAACGGTGTTTTCCACGTACAGAGCTTCGGCTGGATCGCCGATCCAAACCGTTCCGCCCATTAGCTTGGTATGCCAAAACACTTTGCGCATCAGCAGAAGGGCTATCGCGTCGTCGTCCGCTTTGCCGAAAACCCACTTGTTACGGTTGAAGTCGTAGTACCGGCTGGAAAACTGCACCGGCACGAGCTTTCCTGATTTAAGGAATTGCAGTTGCCGGCGGTCGACTTCCTTGCGAAGTGTGTTGATCACGGGAACTTCAGTGTCCTTCAGCTCGAGCGAGGGCAAAACTTCTCGCACGGTTTCGGTGAGATTGACGGCCACCGGCGCATGCAGCCCGTCGCTATTGCCAAGCTTCACATCGCCGTGCAGCACGAAGAAGTCCGCACCGGAACCGGACTTGTGAAACGGCCATTTCAGTTCGATCAGAAGCGGCAGACCCTTCAAGGTGACATATACACGAGGGCTAGATCGTCCGTCGGTAATCATTAAGAAAGCTCCCCAAGAAGTGTACGACCGATTTTACGGCCTTTCCGGGTTCGGCGAAAAGACGGGAGTAAAGCAAAAGGGGCGGCCGAAAGCCGCCCCTCTCTGCAGGGTATGACGTTAACGGCCTGCACCCGCGGCCATGGTTTTCGGCGGATACAACGCAGCGATCTTTCTTATCAAATGTTCCATGTCCTCACCGGTGTCGGTGTTGGCGTCCACGTAGGGATGCCGGGAGCCGTCGGTATGCATGACCAGAACGCGTGCCGTAGCGCTGGCTTTCTTCACCATGTAGGGCAGATGGTGACGGTCGTCGCGCGAGAGTGTCGGACCCAGGATGACAAGATCAAACTGGCCCTGGTTCAGCGCCTCCTGAATGGCTTTCCGGCCGACCGCTGTTTGCACGCTAAACCCCGCTTTTTGAAGGGATTCCGCCTGAATCGCCAGGACCTGTTCGCTCTGCTCTCCATAAAGAACTTTCAACGACGCACTGGGTTTCGACATAGTGGCTCCTCGACCGAAACGTTAGCAATCGTGCGACGGGTTGGGAATGTAACTGAAGACCACCGACGAACGGGGAAACTTGACCGATCATGGATGCAGGCAGAGCCGTTCAACAAGTTTCCTTGCACGGAGTGTTAAATTATTGCCGAAAGGAATTCAGGCATGCGGACTGTTATAGCGTTGGTGGGCTTAGTGAATTTGTTATCGGCGGCAGGCGCGGCACAGGATGTGAGGAGCACGTATTGCAATTTCGATGAAGACAACCAGGTCACGATCCAGTACAACCCGGTCGTCAAGGATCCTCCGAAGAATGGCAAGGTATGGTCGCCGGGTGTGACTCTTTACGTTCAAACGCCACTCATTGTGGGAAGCTCTACGCTGGCACTCGGCGCGTATTCAGTCCACTTCATTCCCGACAAGAAGAATTGGACGCTCATTGTGAACAGGAACGTCGCCTCTCCCGCGGTGTACAACTCGTCGGAAGATGTTGCCCGCGCGCCTATGGAACTGGGAGAGTTACCGGCACCTCAGAAGGAGTTGCAGTTGGCCTTTGCGCACATGGGCAACGAGTGCAGCCTACGCGCCTATTACCAAAAGACCGGAGCTTTCGCAGCTTTCACGAAGAAGTAGATCGATCCGCAAAGGGCTTTGCCGCGGGAGCTGATCCGGCGGCATTCTATTTGACCTCGCTTATTCACGCCCGTAAGATGGCTCTGCTGCGAGCTTCCCTTGATCGGTTCAACCGTATCGCACTTCAAAGTTCTTCGTGAATTGGGCCGCGGCGGCATGGGTGTTGTCTATGAGGCCGAGGATATCAGCCTTGGCCGGCACGTCGCGCTCAAGTTTCTGCCCCGCGATATGGCCCAGAGTTCCGCGGCGCTCGAACGCTTTCGCCAGGAAGCGCGCACGGCTTCCGCTCTAAACCACGAGAACATCTGCACCATCTACGAAGTCAACGACTACGAAGGCCAACCGTTCATCGCCATGGAACTGCTGGAAGGCGAATCCCTGGGCGAGCGACTGCTTGCGCGTCCCCTGACGAACGATCAGATTCTCGACATCGCAATTCAGGTTTCCGACGCACTCGATGGCGCACACCGCAAGGGAATCGTGCATCGCGACATCAAGCCAGCGAACATTTTCATTACCAGTCGCGGGCGCGCGAAGGTGCTCGATTTTGGTTTGGCAAAGCTGGCGCGGGAACACGAACAGGCGGCGGTTACAGCGGGAGCGACTCTCGACAGCCCGATGCTGACCAGCCCGGGTGCAACCGTAGGAACCGTTGCCTATATGTCGCCGGAACAGGCGCGCGGGGAAGAAGTGGATGCGCGATCCGACCTGTTCAGCTTCGGAGCAGTTCTCTATCAGATGGCGACTGGAAAGCTTCCCTTTGATGGACCCACGTCAGCGGTGATCTTCCACGCTATTTTGGAGAAGAATCCTCCGCCGCCTACCGAACTCAATCCATCGCTTCCATTGGCGTTCAATGACGTGGTGCTGAAGACGCTCGAAAAAGACCCTGACCTTCGCTGTCAGAGCGCCGCCGAGCTTCGGGCCGATCTCAAGCGAATTAAGCGCGGTTCAAGCGCCAGCGGCAGTTCGAGTGGAATGCGGACGGCCTCGGCGACGAGTGGATCGGCATCGGGAGGAACGCCCGCTTTTGCGCCCTCCTCGGTGGCCTCAGCCTCGAGAACACCGCAAGTGAAAAGCTTGCGCGCCCAAGGTTCGAAAAAAATACTTCGCGTGGGTCTGGGTGTGTTAATCGTGACGCTGATCGGGGCGGGTTTTGCCCTCTACCACTTCTTGAGTTCGCCCAGAAACACTATCAATCCGCTCACCATGCAAATCTCCAAGTTGACGGACAACGGCGGTGCGGTGAGCGGAGCGATTTCCCCGGACGGACGCTATGCGGCTTTTGTGAAACGTGGAGAGGAGCAGAGCCTATGGGTCATTCAAATTGCCACCGGCAGCCAGGCGCAAGTAGTTCCACCCGGCCCAGGATATTTTGAATTTCATCCGACATTTTCGCCCGACGGCAACTACATCTACTACGTTCACACCGACGCGCAAAACGTCAGTGAACTCCTGCTGTTTTCCGTGCCCAGTCTTGGCGGCACGCCTCAGCGGGTCCTGTCTGACGTTTCCACTCCGATCAGCTTCTCGCCAGACGGCAAACAGATCGTATTCGGGCATCGCGATCCCGGGGAAAAGAATGGGCAGCTCACGATTGCGGACAGCGATGGGGCCAATCGCCACGTGATCGCTGAGCGGCCGGACCTGGCGATTAACGGAGTTTCAATTTCCTGGTCGGGTGACGGGAAGTTAATTGCGGTTCCGGAGTACTTACTCGGAAAAGAAAGCCTCAGTTCCATTCTGGTCTTTACCCGGGAAGGATCGCTGGTGAAGACGCTCCCGGAGTCGATGCTGGTGGACGGAGTGGCATGGCTACCCGACTCGAGCGGAATGTTTCTGCAGTGTCGCGGCCGGGAATCGAACATGCGCAGCCAGATCAAGTTCCGCCCCTACCCTTCCGGCAATTTGCAGAACGTGACCAACGATCTCAACGAATACCGCAACCTTACCGTCACTGCGGACGGCAAAGCGCTCGTGACCGTCCAAACCCAACCATCCTCCGCGGTGTTCTTGGCCAAAATGCCGGAGCGGTTTCCCGCCGAGCTCGTTCCAGATTCGGCGCCGGTAACTTCCGGCCAGGGATACGGTACGTGGTTGCAGTGGAGCAGCGATGGCAAGCTTTTGTTGGACGATCCGAATTTCCATTCGCTCAAGATGGAGCCCGATGGAAGCGGGCGAGTTCAAATTCCCGATCGCGACACCAACTCAGCGTATCCGATTTCTTGCGGACCGGACGCCTTTGTTGTGGCCCAACTGGTGGACAACAATCTGAATCTATTTCGCTACAACCGTCTGATGCGGGAGAGAAAGCAGCTCACCTTTGAGCGTGACGCCGAAGCACCTGTGTGCTCGAAGGACGGCAAATGGGTTTATTACAACGACTACCTGGAAGGACCAGCCCTTAAGCGCGTCTTCGCCGACGGAGGAAAGCCTGAGGTGGTTGCCATGAACGCCTTCAACGGCTCGTCACTTTCATCCGACGACAAGCGCATCGCCTTTCTGCAGTTTGTCGGCACGAAAGGCGAACATAAGCTGCAGATCGTCGTCGAAGATTTGGATGGCAGCAATCAAACCTACTTGCCTGCGACCGGGGTGGTCCGTACACCGATATGGGCCCCCGACGGTCGGGCATTGATTCTCGGCAAGGCAACCGGGGCGGGAACCAATCTCTTCTACCAGCGATTGGATGGAGCTCCGGCGACACAAATCACCCATTTCGCCAGCGAACCGCTGGTAATCCCGGCGTTCGCATTTTCTCCGGATGCCCGGATGGTTGCGATCACGCGGTCGAGGGCGAACGACTCGGATGTGGTCATGTTCCAGAACTTCCGGTAAGCACCTTGCGACTGGTTCCGAGCATGCCGATCGGGGTGTGTTTATAATTCTGGATTGATCATGGGGTCGCAGCAACGTTACGCCCTGGTGGCATACGTTCATAACCAGGTTGGGGAATTCGTAGAAAGGCTCCGCAAGGAACTCCATCCGGAACTCCCTCATCTCGCGGCGCACGTGACCTTGCTCCCCCCGCGCTATCTGCAAGGGCCTGAATCCACTGCGATCGAGACACTCGAAGAACGTTGCAAGCAAGCCGAACCCTTCGAGGTATCGTTGGGAGAGGTTGAAACCTTCATCCCGGCAACCCCGACGGTTTTCATTCGGGTGGCGCATGCTGCTTACCGGATGCGCGAGCTGCACGATCTGCTCAATGCCAACGGACTGGCCTGCAACGAGGAATGGCCCTATATGCCTCATCTCACCATCGTGAAGATGGGTACCGAGAATGAAGCTCAGCACGCCTATCGCATGGCGCGAACCCGCTGGGCAGAGTTTGAGGGAAGTCGTTGCGTCGAAGTGCGCGACCTGACCTTCGTCCGAGAGGAAGCCCCTTATAACTGGGTCGATCTCGCAACCGTACCGCTGGGGGCACAGCGTGTCACCTCAGGCACGAATAGTCGCCGCCGCCCCTAGCCGTTGATTTTCCGAAAAGAACCCCGAATTTTTGGACGATCTTTCCGCGTGTTCTTTCTGTGCTTTGCGGTTAAAATCTCTCACTTCGAAACCTGCGCCGTACAATAGCGCCAAAGCAAACGCGCTGCACTCCCATGAAAATTACTGATGCCAAGGTGATCGTCTGCAGTCCTGGAAGAAATTTTGTCACGCTGAAAATCGTGACCGAAGATGGTATTTACGGCTTGGGCGACGCAACCCTGAACGGTCGGGAGCTTTCGGTGGCAAGCTATCTCGCCGAACACGTGATTCCGCTGCTCATCGGCCGAGACGCTCGCCGAATCGAAGATCTTTGGCAATACCTCTACCAGGGCGCTTATTGGCGCCGCGGGCCAGTAACCATGAGCGCGATTGCGGCGGTCGATGTCGCACTCTGGGACATCAAGGCAAAGAGCTTGAATGCGCCGCTCTATCAATTACTGGGCGGGCGTTCCCGCGAAGCGGTGCTGGTTTACGGTCATGCGAGCGGTGAGGACCTTGAGAAGACCCTGGGATCGTTCGGGCACTTTGTCAATTTTGGATACAAGGCAATTCGCGCGCAGTCTGGGGTTCCCGGCCTGAGCACGACTTACGGAATTGGGCACGGAGGCGGGGTGTATGAACCTGCCGAAAAAGGATTGCCTCCTGAAAACCAATGGTCGACGGAACAATACATGCGATTCGTGCCGCAGTTGTTTGCGGCGCTACGCAAGGAGTTTGGGCCGGAGATCCACATGCTGCACGACGCACATCATCGCCTGACGCCCGTCGAGGCCGGGCGCGTCGGAAAAGACTTGGAGCCGCATCGTTTGTTCTGGATGGAAGACCCCACGCCGGCGGAGCTGCAAGAAGGATTTCGGGTGATCCGGCAGCACACAACCACCCCGATCGCGGTGGGGGAAGTCTTCAATTCGATTTTTGACTGCCAGCAACTCATTCAGGAACAGCTGATCGACTACATTCGCACCACCGTCGTGCACGCTGGCGGAATTACCCACTTACGCAAGATTGCCAACCTGGCGGAGTTATTTCAGGTACGGACGGGCTGCCACGGCGCAACCGATCTCAGCCCAGTATGCATGGGTGCAGCCCTGCATTTTGATATCAGCGTTCACAACTTTGGCATTCAGGAATACATGCCCCATACCTTGGAAACCGACAAAGTATTCCCTCACGCCTACGCCTTCAAGGACGGATTCATGCATCCGGGAGACGCCCCCGGGATCGGCGTAGACATCGACGAGAAGCTGGCGGCCGAGTACCCCTACCAGCGCGCCTACCTGCCGGTGAACCGAAAACTCGATGGTACCGTCCACAGCTGGTGACCTCGGGGACTTGTCTGGCTGTTGCAGCCCCTAACCTAAATCGATATAGTTGTGGGTTAAAAGGTTCTCTGCAGCTCACCGCTGGGCACCCCCGGGGACCTTCACCCAAAGGAGCCGAGTGCATGCCGGATCAGTTTCAGCCCAAGCCTGAGCACAAGTTTTCATTCGGACTGTGGACCGTGGGAAACCGCGGACGCGACCCGTTTGGAGATTTTGTGCGCGAACCAATTTCGCCGGTACAGATCGTTGAGATGCTGGCCGAAGTGGGTGCCTGGGGTGTAAATCTGCACGACAACGACCTTGTCCCGATTGATGCCACTCCGGCGGAGCGCGACCGCATTGTGCGCGAGTTCAAGAACGCTTGCTCCGCTAACGGAGTGGTTGTGCCGATGGCGACGGTATCGCTGTTCTTCCATCCGATCTTCCGGGATGGCGCTTTCACGGCAAACGATCCTGAAGTGCGCGCCTACGCCGTGCAGAAGACAATGCGCGCCATGGACCTGGGGGCAGAGCTGGGGGCTAGGACATTTGTTCTCTGGGGGGGACGAGAGGGCGTTGAAACAGACGCTTGCCGCCGCCCCGATGAGGCCGTAAAGCGGTTGCGCGAAGCGGTGAATTATCTGTGCGCGTACAACAACGAGAGGGGATACGGCTTCCAGTTCGCCCTCGAAGCCAAGCCGAATGAACCGCGCGCGGATATATACATGTCAACCACCGGGCACTACCTCGGATTCATCCCCACGCTTGATCATCCCGAGATGGTGGGCGTAAATCCGGAGGTCGCGCACGAGACAATGGCCGGGTTGAACTTCTTGCACGGCGTGGCGCAAGCGTGGGAGATGGGTAAGCTATTCCACATCGATCTCAATGATCAAATGCCCGGGCGCTACGACCAGGATCTGCGCTTCGGATCCTCGAATATCAAGGCCTGCTTCTGGCTGGTGAAGTTTCTCGAAGATGTTGGGTACTCCGGTCCGCGCCATTTCGATGCACATGCCTACCGGACCGAGGACTATGAAGGCGTCAAGGACTTTGCTCGCGGCTGTATGCGCAGCTATCTCATGCTCAAACACAAGGCGCAACAGTGGAACGCCAACCAGGAAATCCAGTCGATTCTGAAGGAGCTCGGTAAAGCAGTCCCAGGCACCCCTGCTCTTGGCAAGTACTCCAAGCAGGGTGCGGCGGCGCTTCTGAATCACGAGTTCAACAAAGACAAAATTCTCAAGAAGCGGTTGCCCTACGAGCGGCTCGATCAGCTGACCATCGATGTGCTGTTGGCGGAGTGCTAGCTTTCGCTGGGAATCTCCCTTTCCGTGCCCTCGGGATTGGGTTCTCACTCTGCTATCGATGGCATCCCCAGCTGGTAATCTTCTGTGCGGAGACCCTATGAAATGGATAGCGGGTTGTCTGCTTTTTCTTGTATGCCTTCCCCTTGTCGCGGAAACCGCCCCTCTCCTCGCCGATCCTCCCAGCCGCGCCAGCATCAGCCTCGACGGTACGTGGAACAGCATCATCGATCCCTATGAAACGGGAATGTCCAGCCACTTTTACGAAAACCGCAAACCGGCCTCGAAAACCGACCTAGTCGAATACGACTTCGACCGCTCCCCGAAGTTGAAGGTTCCGGGAGACTGGAATTCGCAGCGCGAATCATTGCTTTTCTACGAAGGGCCGATGTGGTATCAGCGGAGCTTTTCTTATCAAAAGCGACACCACCGAGTCTTCCTCTATTTCGGGGCGGCCAACTATCTCTCGCGCATTTGGCTCAATGGAACGAAGCTTGGGGAACACATCGGCGGTTACACACCCTTCAACTTTGAGGTCACCGAGCAACTCAAAGATGGCGACAACAGTCTGGTGGTTGAAGTGGACAACACGCGCCGGCCGGAAGGCGTGCCCAGCATTCATACCGACTGGTGGAACTACGGCGGAATCACCAGGAACGTGAAGTTGATCGAGGTGCCGCAAAATTTCATTCAGAACTATTTTGTCCAGCTTGCGAAGGGTCGCACGGAAGAAATCCAGGGTTGGGTGCAGCTGCATGGTACAGGCTCTGCCACCATCGAAATTCCGGAGCTGCGGCTCAAACAAACCGTTCAGGCCGATGCGCAGGGCCGAGCCGCGTTGCGTGTCTTGGCGAAACCTGAGCCATGGTCCCCGGAGAATCCCCGCCTCTATCAGCTGGTGGTTTCTTCAGGCGATGATCGCATCGTCGACCAAGTCGGTTTCCGCACCATTGAAACTCGCGGCACGCAAATTCTGCTCAATGGCAAACCCATTTTTCTGCGCGGCATTTCCGCGCACGAAGAGGCTCCGTATCGCGGCGGCCGCGCCGTTTCAGTCGATGACGACCGCACGCTGATCACTTGGGCGAAGGAACTCGGCTGCAACTTCATGCGCCTCACCCACTATCCCCACAACGAAGACATGATCCGGCTTGCCGACCAAATGGGCATGATGATCTGGAACGAAGTGCCGGTGTACTGGGAGATGCAGTTCGAGAATCCTGCCGTGCTCGACAACGCCAAAGCGCAATTGCGCGACGTGATCGCCCGCGACCAAAACCGGGCGGCCGTGGTGATCTGGTCGCTGTCGAATGAAACCCCGATCACACCTGAGCGATCCGCGTTTCTGAAGTCGATGGCAGAGTACGCCCGGAGTCTCGATTCGACCCGCTTAATTAGCTCAGCCTCGGATAAGGCCACTCACCTTGACCCCCAGCACATGGCCTTAAACGATCCTCTCGGCGAATACCTGGATGTGATTGGTTTGAACGAATACGTCGGGTGGTACTTCGCCAAGAAAGAGGACGCGGACCGGATTGATTGGAGCTTCCAATACCAGAAGCCGGTCATCGTCACCGAATTCGGCGGGGGCGCGCAGTACGGACTGCACGGCGACTCCGATACGCGTTTCACAGAGGAATATCAGGCTTCGCTCTATGAGCATCAGCTTACGATGCTCGGGAAGATCCCGGCCTTGGCAGGCATGTCGCCCTGGGTGCTGATGGATTTCCGTTCTCCACGGCGCACCTTGTCCGGAACGCAGGACTACTTCAACCGGAAAGGTCTTTTCTCCGATCGCGGCCAGCGCAAGCAGGCGTTCTACGTGCTGCAAAAGTTCTATCGGGAGAATGCAAAACACTAAAAAGCCGACGCCGGCGATTGACGTTCATTGACGCGGATTGACCCGGACTAAAGAGCGATTGATTGGATCGGAGAAGCGAACCAAGGATTTGGCATAAATCCATGTTCCTCCGCGGATGGGAAGTTGTTCGTGGCGACGAAGGAAGATGGGTTTGCTATACCTTGCGTTTCTTTGAATCTTCCCCGCTCAGGCTGCCTTCGGCGGTGATGCGACTGGCTTTGCAAACCTCTTTTGCGACCTTAAGCGCGGTGTCGCGCAGAGGCGCTCCGTCGGCAATGATGGAGCTGGCAGCCAGCGTGAATTGCAGCGCGTCTTCCTGCTTATCGAAGTAGAGCACAACCTGACTTGCTGCCATGGGCGGGAGACCTCCGGGGAAATTCGTTTCCGACATCATAGGCGGGAATTGCCGCGCGAAAGTGTACTGAGTTGGTCCCCCCAGAAGACCGACTACTCAGAAGGGCATGTACCTCCTTAAGTTGCAATACAGGATCCGTGGTACAGCGAAATCGTTCGTAGGGGTGTAGAACTTGCTTCAGGCAGACAGAACCAGACCCTTCCTCGCGAAGTTCTGCAATCGTTTAGACGTGGAACCGAATTTGCACATCGAAGGGCCAGCAGGAATGGTATATGTATCGCTGGTCAATTTCGCTGATTGGAACGACGGCCTTGCTCGCCTGTCTCTCGGCAGCACAGGAGTCGTCGTCCCCGTTGTTCTCGTCGGACCTAGTTGCATGGTCCGGCATGCAAGAGCCGACGGTTCCCGAGCAACAACCCCAGCGCCAGCAGCCTACTCCCGATCCCAACCCCCAGAGCCAGCCCGCTCCCGATCCATCGCCCGACGCTCAGAAATCGTCAGCCTCGAGTTCCGCTGAGACAAGCACCTCGCCCGCCCAGACCTTCACCGGCACAATCAGCAAAGAAGCGGATAGTTACACCCTCAAGGTCTCCGACACCACATCCTACAAGCTGGACAACCAGCAGCAGGTGCAACAGTACGTGGGCCAACGGGTGCGAGTCACAGGAACCCTAGATACGGCGAGCAATCTGATCCATGTGGAGCGAGTTGAGCCGATGTCATGAGCGAAGTGCCAAGTGACGGGTGGTTCACGGTTCGTGGAAATCGTGGCCGGCAGGTTTCTCCTCCACTTGCCTTTCTTAAAACCTAGTCCCGAAAATCAAAATCTAAGGCCCGATTCCCGAAACCCGCGCTTTCCCCGCGTTGCAAGGAATTCGGTCAACCGGAAACCAGGCTACCGGTTTGTTTTTTGATTATCGCGGGCGTATATTAACCACTGGAACTGTTGTGTAGTACCAGGATTTGGCGGAACACACCAGTGGGCGCAAGCCCACTTTTTGCTTGTGGGGTGTTTTTTCGGGCAGGAAGGCTCTCTAAGTCGCTGTTTTTAGGGCGATTGAAGACTTATGGCGGTTGATCTCGAACGAGTGCAGGCCATTGCCGAGCGGGTTGCCGCTTCTCAGGGTGTCGAGCTGGTCGAGGTCGAGATGCGGGGTGGCGGTAAGGCCCGTATGCTGCGCCTCTTCATCGATAAGCCTTCGGGAGTGACGCATGAGGATTGCGCTAACCTGAGCCGCGAAATGAGCACCATTCTTGACGTCGAGGATGCGGTTGCAGGCGGGTCCTACGTTTTGGAGGTTTCATCGCCGGGGCTCGATCGCAAATTGCTTCGCCCGGTAGATTTCGAGCGGTTCCAGGGTAGCCGGGTGAAGTTGACGACTCGGATGCCAGTAAATGGCAACCGACATTTTGAAGGACGCCTGGAGCACTTCGAGTCAGGGCGGTTGACGCTAGACTTATCCGGAGCCCGGCGCAAGCATCGTGCGGCGGAAGACGCGCCTCAGAAGTTAGAACTCGAGTTGGTCAATGTGGAGAAGGCCAATTTGGTGCCGGAGCTTTGAAAGAAGTTGACGTTGCCGGGAGCGCGTCGGAGCAACTGAAAACTGGGAACCAGCGACTGAGAACTGAATTATGGCAAGCGAGCTCTACAACACAATTGACGCTCTTAGCAGAGAAAAGGGCATTGATCCGCAGGTTGTGGTCAGCGCGGTAGAAGATGCAATCGTCGTCGCCACGCGCAAGTACTACAAGACCCAGGAAAACCTGCGCGCCCATCTCGATAAAGACACGGGAAAGATCCGCGCATTTGCGGTGAAAAGCGTTGTAGAGACGCCCGAGCAAGTCGAAGATCCGACTTTGCAGGTGACAGTCGAGGACGCGCGCAAGATCGATCCGAACGTCGAAGTCGGGGGAGAACTGCATATCCCGAAAGAGACGGAAGGCATTCTGGGCCGCATCGCCGCTCAATTGGCAAAACAGGTCATCTTCCAAAAGGTGCGCGAAGCCGAGCGCGACACGGTGTTCAACGAGTACATCGGTCGGGTCGGCGAGATCGTCAACGCCACCGTGAAGCGGATCGAGGGCCCGGATGTGATTTTCGACATCGGCAAGGCCGAAGCCAAAGCTCCCCGCAAGGAGCAGTCGCGATTGGAGTCGTTTGCCATCGGTGAGCGCGTGCGGGTCGTAATCGCGCGAGTGGAGAAGGCAGCGAAAGGTCCCGGCGTTGTCGTCTCGCGTGCGGCACCGGAATTAGTACAGCACTTGTTCCAGACAGAAGTTCCTGAAATCTACGACGGCACGGTTGTGATCCGGGCGATTGCGCGCGAAGCGGGCGAGCGCACCAAGATCGCGGTGATGTCGAAAGACAAGGAAGTCGACGCGGTCGGTGCATGCGTGGGCATGAAAGGCATGCGTGTGCAGTCCATCATCCGCGAACTGCGCGGCGAAAAGATCGACATCATCGAGTATCACGAGGATCCGGTCACGTTCGCTGAGAAGGCTCTGCAGCCTGCCAAGGTCAGCCGCGTCACCGTGCTGGATGCGGGGGAAAAGCACCTCGAAGTCGTGGTCGATGACAGTCAGTTGTCGCTTGCGATCGGCAAGAAGGGACAGAACGTTCGTCTCGCGGCGAAGCTACTGGGCTGGAAGATCGACATCAAGAGCGAAGAAGAAAAGCGCCAGGAAGTCGAGCAGCAGATGGCGCAGCTCACCAGCTCCACTGCCACCCCGCTAGAAAGTGTGGAGGGATTGGGCGAGGGTATCGTCGAGAAGCTCAAGGGTGCAGGCATCTCGACCGTCGAGGCACTGGCTGATATGACGCCCGAGCAGCTCGAGGCCATCGAGGGAATCGGGCCGAAGACGGTGGAAAAAATCAGCGTGGCCGTGAATAATTACTTTGCCAGCCTTGAGGGCGGAGAAACCGTCGCCCTCCCTGAAAACGAAGGCGAGGAAGCCGCCGCTGAAGCGAGCAACGCGGAAGAGCTCTCTGCTAGCACGGAAGGCGAGCAGCCACCGGAAGAGACCGAAGCGTCTGAGAGTGAAGAAGCGGCAGAGAAAGAATAGTTGCAGTTCGCAGTTCCGAAACGAAGACTCGCAACCGGAAACGCGCGCCGAAGACCAAGGAATAGGCAATTGGGAATGGACAACTCACGCGAGGTTGATATGAAGACTTAGCGGGACAAGCTCGGAGGAACAAAGAGGCGGATGAGTAAGATTCGAATCAACGATCTGGCTAGGGAACTGGAAGTCAAAAGCAAAGCTATTCTCGATGTATTGACCGAAGTTGGTGTCACCGAGAAGAAGACACATTCCAGTTCGCTCGAAGAGCACGAAGCGGAAAAAGTTCGTGTGCACTTCAAAGGCTCTGGGGACGGGCATAACGCGGCGAAGACGGGACGTGCTTCGCATGCTAGCCCGGACGAAATCAAAACCAAAATTGACCTGTCGCATATCTCCAAGCCTGGAGACGTGCTGAAGGCCATTCTTGATAAGAAGCAGCCCGCTGCTCCGCCTGCAACGACTGCTCCTCCGAAACCCCCAGCCCCGCCGGTGCATGAAGCCAAGCCGGCCGCAGCTACTCCGGTAGCTCCCAAGCCAGCAGCTCCGCCGAGCCCGCCGCCCGCTCCGGTTGCGCCCCGAATTGTGACTCCCGCAACAGTTGCTCCGCCCCGACCGGTTGTGCCGGTCCGACCGGTTGCGCCGCCCGCAGCCCCGGTTGCGCCGCCCGTAGCCCCGGTTGTGCCGCCTCAGGCTCCAGTCGCGACGACTCCGAGTGTGCCTCCGCGGCCAGCGCCGACCAGTCCAGTGACGCCGGCGCCACAGGTCAATGTTTCGGCTCCTTCCGCACCGAGTGCGCCGTCTGCGCCTCCGGCTCAGCCACAGCGCCCGGCCGCGGCAGCTCCTCCGACCGCCCCGCCGCGTCCCCAGGTGCCGGGACCACGGATGATTGTTCCGCAGACGGGACCACGTCCGGTTTACAAGGCCCCGCCGGTTCAGCCGGGACAGCCAATTGCGAATCGCCCTACCGCAGGCCGTCCTGCGCCGGGTCGCCCTGTTCCAGGACAGCCGATTTTCCAGCGTCCGCGTCCGGCAGCTCCCGGAGCGCGTCCGACACTGCGTCCAGGCGAGCGCCGTCCGATGCATCCTACGCGCTCGGGGCCTGCCGGCGCCCGTCCCATGGGAGTTGGACCAGGCCTGCCACCTCCCGGACCAACGCGTCCGGGCAGCCGCCCAGGAGCGCCTGCGCGCAGACCGGGACAGCGTTACGTTCCTCGGGGTGTGAAGGAAGGCCCGATGAAGGGCTTCGTTCCTCCGCCGCGGCTTTCTCTTTCAAACGAACCGCTGCCAATCACGCGAAGCATCACAATCACGGAAGGCATCAGCGTTAAGGACCTGGCCGAGAAGCTTGAGATCCGGGCCAAGGATCTGATCGCGCGCCTTCTCGCTCGCGGAGTGTTCGCGACCATCAACCAGACGCTCGACTCAGAATTGGCGAGCGAGATGGCAAGGTTCTTCGGCGCCGAAACCAATGTAATCAGCTTCGAAGAGCAGGCAGCCAAAGACGTCGCTGAAACCGTGGCGGGCGAAGAAGGCGCCGCCTCTGAAGGCGAGCCGCGTCCCCCGGTGGTCACGATCATGGGTCACGTCGACCACGGCAAAACCACACTGCTCGATTCGATCCGCTCGACCAACGTTGCCGAGGGCGAAGCCGGCGGAATCACGCAACATATTGGTGCCTACAAGGTTTCGATTCAGGACAAAGATTCTCCCGCTTATGGTCGTCAGATCGTGTTCCTCGACACGCCTGGCCACGAGGCATTCACCCGCATGCGTTCCCGGGGAGCCAAAGCGACTGACATCGTCGTGCTGGTGGTCGCGGCCGATGACGGCGTCATGCCCCAGACGCTCGAAGCGATCGACCACGCGCACGCCGCGGAAGTGCCGATCATCGTTGCCGTCAACAAGATTGATAAGCCTGGCGCCCTGCCGGAACGCGTGAAAAAGCAGCTGGCTGATCGCGGGCTGGTTCCCGAAGATTGGGGCGGCAAAACCGTGTTCGTCGATGTTTCTGCCAAGCAAAAGACCAATCTTAACCTGTTGATGGAAATGATCTGCCTGGTCGCCGATCTGCAGGACCTAAAAGCCCTAGCTGATCGTCCGGCAACCGGCGTCGTGCTGGAGGCCAAGCTCGATCGCGGTCGAGGACCTGTGGCCACCGTGCTGGTGCAGAATGGGACGCTGCGCACGGGCGGCAACTTTGTGGTTGGGAATGTTTATGGCAAAGTTCGCGCGATGTTTGACGACCGCGGAAATCAGCTACAGGAAGCGCCGCCATCGACGCCGGTTGAAATCCTCGGAATGGAGGGCTTACCGCAGGCCGGCGATCAGTTCCTGGTGGTAGCCGACCGCGACAAGGCGCGCGGCATCTCCGACTACCGCGAGCAGAAGGCCCGCGAAGCGGCTCTTGCCAAGAGTTCGCGCGTGTCG
>DATNEX010000125.1:0-49137 GCA_035606605.1 Terriglobales bacterium | reverse complement strand
TGACAAGATCAACAAAGACTGTTGCGTCTGCCCCCGGTACCACAACTGTGACGAAGTTGCGATGGTGAGAGGCGAGCTGCCGAAGTTTGCTATCCTCCCAGAGCCTGCCAACTGGCTGGTGAAATTGCAAGTATGACCGCGAATGACCCGCTGTTTCTCCCCCAAGGCTTCAAGTTCTCAGCAGTGAGTGCAGGCATCAAGGTCAGCGGCAAACCTGACTTGGCGCTCATCTTCGCCGGACCGCAGACTCGGGCGGCGGCGCTGTTTACCAAAAACCGTGTGGTCGCGGCGCCGGTTCAGGTCGGGCGTGCTGCACTGGCTCGCAGCGGGGGCAGAGTGCGCGCCGCAGTAGTAAATTCGGGCAATGCCAATTGCGCTACTGGCGGAGCGGGTTTGCGCGGATGTAGGGCGGTGTGTGCGGAGATGGGCGCGTTGTTGAAGGTGCACGCATCCGAAATCTTCCCGTCCTCAACCGGAATCATCGGAGTTCCGTTCCCCACCGCACAAGTAACGTCGCATTTGCAGTCTTTAGTGGCCAGCGCCGGAGCGACCGTCGGCGATCTGCGTCGTTTTGCCGAAGCCATTCTTACCACTGATACTCGCCCTAAAATTGCCAGCGTTCCATTGCGTTCGGGCCGGGCATCGATCACAGGGATCGCGAAGGGTTCCGGCATGATTCATCCCCAGCTTGCCACCATGCTGGTGTACATTCTGACCGATGTGGCGGCCCCTCCGGTTGAACTGCAAAAGGCGCTGCGCGAAGCTTGCGACGAGAGCTTCAACGTCATGTCCGTTGACGGCGATACCTCCACCAACGACACCGTGCTCCTGCTGGCTTCCGGCGAAAGTCAGGTATCCCTTCGGGACGTGCGGAAGGAATTTCGCGCTGCCTTGTCGGAGGTCTCCCGATCGCTCGCTGAACAAATTGTCAGTGACGGCGAAGGTGTTCAGCATGTCATCCGCTTGCAGATCGAGGAAGCCAGGAACCGTACCGAGGCCCTGCAAGTTGCTCGCACAATCTCCCACTCTTTGCTGGTGAAAACAGCGTGGGCTGGAGCTGATCCCAATTGGGGACGGATTCTCGCCGCGGTTGGACGAAGCGGTCTTCCGCTTGACCCGGGGCGAATCTCCGTGATCATCGGAGATCAGGTCGTCTGCAAGGGTTCAATCGCCTGCAAGTTCAATCAGCAGAAGGCGCACGAGCACCTCTCCCAGGCAAAATGCTCTGTGCGGGTGCGTTTGGGGAGGGGGAGGACGTCAGTTGAGTTCCTCACGAGTGATCTTACCTCGGAGTATGTGCGTATTAACGCCGACTACTCCACCTAGCCAAAGACTGGAATCCCAAACTCCAGTTCGTAGACAGCAAAAAGCCCTGCCTTGCGGCAGGGCTTTTTCAAGTGGTTCTGTTGGCTATTACTTTGCGGTCAGCAATTATCCGCGTAGTTTGCGCCGAACAATACCGGCGAGTCCAACCAGTCCGGTCCCGAGCAGGCCAAGGGTGCCGGGTTCCGGAGTTACGACCGTATCGCCACTGATTCCCCCGAGGCTGCTAACAATCTGAACGCTGCCGCAACCGAAGCATGCCAGGTTGGCGGTGATAAACGTTACGCCATTCGTCGTGGAGACCGTGCCGCCTGTAAACGCCCCCGAGAATAACGAAGCTCCGCCGGTTGCAGTGATGGTGATTGAGCCACCGGTGAAGGCTCCGTTGTTCACTGCGCCGGTCGTGAAAACAACTGATCCAAGGTTATTGCCTGTGGTCAGAGTATTGGTGGTGACGTTCTGGATGGAAACGAGGGTGGAATTGATCGTCCAACCCGAAGAATTGTTACCACTAATGGATCCTCCGACGTTTCCGTAATCAAACGTGTCGGCAAGGGCCACTGTGGGTAGGGCCAAGGCCAACAACGCCAACAAAACTACTTTCTTCATATAACGCTCCTCCGAGTGTTGCACTTTTGGGGGGAACCCCAGGTGTGAGAACCTCTGTTGGCCTCCACGCTGGCCTGGGTTCTCAACAATGTTGTGCGCGGAACTGAAGCTTCTACTTAGCACCTCCGTTACCAAAGTGCGTGACTTCTGGTCGCGTTGAAAAAAAAGGACTTATCTGCCGTATTTCTCACGGCGAATCGACCAATATGTGCAAACCGGTGCATATAAAATGTGAATCCCGTCCGCGCTCGAAAGCGTCCTAAGTCTATGAAGCTGTTAGATTTCTTCAGGGCAACTGCCTCGGGAGAACCGCGCACTCACGGACCCAAACGGACGAAGCGTGCGCATAGTACATTGGAGAGAGATCAAGTTTCAATCGGAACTTTCATTTGGGATCCTTAATCCGCAACATCGCAATCATCGCTCACGTGGACCATGGGAAGACGACCCTGGTGGATGCCCTTCTCCGTCAGAGCGGTACCTTTCGTAGCAATGAGTCTGTAATCGAGCGCGTGATGGACTCCAATGAATTGGAGCGCGAGCGCGGGATTACGATCCTGGCCAAGAACACCGCACTTTTCTATAAAGGCATAAAAATCAACATCGTAGACACACCCGGCCACAGCGATTTTGGGGGCGAGGTGGAGCGTGCGCTCAAGATGGTAGATGGGGTCATGTTACTGGTCGATGCTAGCGAGGGGCCGCTGCCCCAGACCCGATACGTGTTGGGAAAGGCTCTCGAGGCAAGATTGCCACCGATCGTGGTCATCAACAAGATAGACCGGGCAGATGCGCGTCCCCAAGAAGTGCTGAACGAAATTTACGACCTCTTCATCGACCTTGATGCCGGGGAGGAACAGCTTGATTTCCCCGTGCTGTATACCAACGCGAAAGCCGGCACCGCCGCCAGGGAACAGTCCGGCCGGGGCGAAGATTTGCAACCGCTGTTTGAAGCGATCGTGAACACCATTCCTCCGCCGAAAGGAGAGATCTCCGGTCGGTTGCAAGTCCTGGTCGCGAATCTGGACTACAGCGATTACCTTGGACGACTTGCCATTGCGCGCGTCTTCAATGGGACGCTGCGTACGGGGGAGGAAGTCGCAATTGCCAAGCTCGACGGCAGCTTCGAGAAGACAAAGATTACAAAGCTATTTTCTTTTGCAGGTCTGAAACGGCTCGACATCGCCGAAACCGAGTTGGGAGATATCGTGGCGGTCGCCGGTGTGGAAGGGATTACGATCGGCGAGACCATCACCGACGTTGAGAACCCCGCGCCCCTGCCCCCCATCACGATCGATGAGCCGACGATTGCGATGCAGTTCACCGTCAACACCTCTCCCTTCGCCGGCCGAGAAGGGCAGTTCGTGACCTCGCGCAATCTGCGCGACCGTTTGCAGAAAGAACTTCTGACGAATGTGTCTCTTCGGGTTGAAGACGGGGGAAGTACCGACTCATTCAAAGTCATGGGACGCGGCGAATTGCAGCTATCCATTCTGCTGGAGATGATGCGCCGCGAAGGCTATGAGCTCATGGTGGGCAAGCCGGAAATCGTTACCAAGCGTACTGCCGATGGCAGGCTTAAGGAGCCGGTTGAGCGCCTTACGGTCGATATTCCAGAAGAGTTTGTCGGTGTGGTCATGGAACAGCTGGGTGCGCGCAAGAGCGAGATGATCAATATGCACAATCACGGATATGGCCGCGTTCGCATTGAGTTCCGCGTTCCCAGCCGTGGCTTAATTGGATTGCGCAGCCAATTGCTCACCGATACCCGCGGCACCATCGTGATGAACTCGCTCTTTGATGGCTACACCGACTGGCAGGGCGAAATCCCACACCGTCTGACCGGCGCCTTAATCGCTGATCGGGCGGGAGTTTCTACCGCTTATTCCCTCTGGAATTTGCAAGAGCGAGGGGAACTCTTTGTGGGCCCAGGGGTTGATGTTTATGAAGGAATGGTCATTGGCGAGAACGGCAAGGACAACGATCTCGACGTTAACGTGGTCCGGGAGAAGAAACTCACCAATATGAGGGCGTCAACCGCCGATGAGGCCATCAGACTCGTGCCACACCGGCAATTGAACCTGGAACAAGCCATTGAATTCATCGCAGACGACGAATTTGTGGAAGTGACCCCCCGCTCCCTGCGACTGCGCAAGAAAACCCTTCCGGCAAACCGCAGAAAGAAGAGTAATTTGGCTGCTGTTCTCGACCGGGAATGAAAGTCGCACCGCCCGTCTCCACGGCGATTTTCATTCACGATTGCTTTATGATCCTGAGAAAAATCACAAAATTGTAAGAGGAACGACGCACGATGAAATATCGACCGCTGGGCCGCACCGGATGGAGTGTTTCTGACATCAGCTTTGGAGCTTGGGCCATTGGGGGCGCCTGGGGACAAGTGGCCGACGAGGAATCCATGAAGGCGCTACATGCCGCCATTGATGCCGGAGTCAACTTCATCGATACCGCGGATGTTTATGGTAGTGGACGCAGTGAACGCCTAATCGCCCGCCTGAGAAAGGAACGGAAAGAAGAAATTATCGTTGCAACGAAGGCTGGCCGTAAGCTGCCGAAGCAACTAACCGAGGGTTACGGCCGCGAGAACCTTACCCGGTGGATTGATGACAGCCTCAAGAATCTCTCGACCGATATCATCGATCTCCTGCAGTTGCACTGCCCGCCTACGGATCTCTACTACCATCCCGAAGTATTTGGAATGCTCGACGACTTCGTGAGGGCAGGAAAGCTGCGCTACTACGGGGTGAGCGTAGAGCGGGTAGAAGAGGCACTGAAAGCGATCGAGTTCCCGAATGTCCAAAGCGTGCAAATTATCTTCAATTGTTTCCGCCACCGGCCCGCGGATGTTTTCTTTGCACTGGCGAAACAGAGGAACGTTGGAATTCTTGCGCGGGTGCCCTTGGCTAGCGGAATGCTGACGGGCAAATTGCGCCGTGACTCCCAGTTTGAAGCTGGCGATCACCGCAGCTTCAACCGTCACGGCGAGTCGTTTGATGTTGGAGAGACCTTCTCGGGCGTCGAGTATGACTTGGGGCTGCAGGCGGTCGAGGAGATCCGCGCCCTGCTTCCGCCAGACATGTCCATGACTCAGTTTGCTCTCCGCTGGATCCTGATGTTCGACGCAGTAAGCTGCGCAATTCCGGGCGGGAAGCGGCCGGACCAGGTTAAGGAAAATTGCCAAGCCTCGGATTTACCTCAGCTTAGCGTCGATACCATGGCGGCGATAAAGAGGATATACGACGACGAGATTCGGGCGGGCGTACACCAAAGGTGGTAGATTCTACCTGCCGCCTGAATCCAGCCCATCTTCGCATTGACACTTCGCCCAAACGCGGCTACAGTCGCGGAATATAGGGAGGGGTTATGAAATCTGGCAGGCTGGCAATGGCAGCACTGTTAGTCAGTGGGCTACTGGTCGGAAAAGCCTTTTCCCAAGCGGCAGCTGAAAGCGTGCTGACGCATAGCCTCAGCTCAGGCGCGGGGAGCGCGCTGGGAAAGACGCTGGGCAATGCATTAGGGAACGCGGCCAATCAGATGGGGAACCGGCTGGGTCAGCAGACGTCAGTGGCCACTCCACGACCGCGGGTTCCCAGCGCAACGGCAACCGGCAGCGCAGCCCCCAGGGTCTCTACAGCGCTGACTGCAGCTCGGCCGTCGTCCTCCGGGTCCCTGATCGCCTCCATCCAGGGAGGCGTGTCGCCCACTTCTTCGACGTCTGCGAACTGCAGAGCAACCGCGAAACCGGCAACCAGCACTACTGTCAAAAGCGATACCCACGGGAGTCCGTCCACGGAGAAAGAGCCTACTCTTTCGAGTCGGTGCGCTCTTTCACAAGACAGCAATTCTCATCCCGCAGTGGTAAATTTGCAGCCCGCGAAATGATCAAGGCTCACTAGGTGGCAAAGTTTCCGTACACAGGGATCGACGCACCATGAATGAGTAGTGCCTCTTCACTGCATAGGAACAGGATTACCCGTGCGATTTCCTCAGGTTTCGGCCACTTCGAGAAATCGGCGTTGGGCATCGCCCGGCGGTTGGCAGAAGTATCGATGATGCTGGGCAGGATCGAATTTACCCGCACGTTCGTGCCCTTAAGATCCTCGGCAAGTGAGTCGATCATGGCGACCGCGGCTGCTTTGGACGCCGCGTAAACAGATGCTCCGGCAGCATGATCGTAGGCCGCCTTGGCGGCGATGTTCACAATCACGCCGACACCTTGCTTCAGCATGACCGGCACCACATTCCGTGCGAGCAAATATCCGGAGCGCACGTTCAGATCAAACATTTGCGAGAAGACCTTGGGATCGGTCGCCCAAAGCTTAGTCCCCCCCACATAGCTTCCCACGGTGTTGACGAGTATGTCGATCCGCCTGTGAGCAGGAACAATCATTTCTACAGTGGCACGAACAGCCTCGTCATCCGTGACATCGACGGAATAGCCACTGAGCGACGAAGAGCGGTCGCCGGCCTCTGCCTGCAATGTGGCGAACTCGTCCTTTTTTACGTATGTAGCGACCACATGCGCCCCGCAACCGAGGAACGCGAGGCTTACAGCTCTCCCCAGTCCGCCGGTTCCCCCGGCGACCAGTGCGACTTTACCTTGCATATTCGTATTCATAAGACCTCGGAGGGAAAATCGAGTCCCTAATTGCCGTCACAACGGATGCGCCGCCTCCAATCCGCGCCACTCCCGAGTGATCTAACTCGGGAAAGCCCGTCCCTCGGTTGCCAGGCCCGCTGGAGAGCACGAAGTACGTCGGCTGGTCGTGACTCCCAGAAATGATACGCGAACTGACACAGCAATCGCGCGCATCATCGCACCCAACGTTCTATTATCTTGGTGTTGCGGCGGCTGCAGGTAAGACCGCCTTGGAGAAAAGCATGAGAAATTTTCTGACGTGGGTCATTGTCTTCATCGTTGGGCTGCTGATCGGATTCGTTCCACAGTATTGGAAAGCTCGAGGCCTCAGGGAAGAATTGATGTCCTGTCATACCAAAGCTGATCTAGCCAAGGTGCAGCAATCCGCAGCGCTCACCTACGTGGCTGCTACGCAGCTGAATTATGGTTTGGCCTCTGGTCACGCGCAGACATTCTTCGCGAATGCGCAGAGCGTTCAAGCGACAACGCCAGATGCCGCCATAAAAGACATCCTCACTCAGGTTCTCAGCGCAAGAGACAAAATCACTGCCGATCTTGCGAAGGGAAGTCCTGAGGTTGTTGGCGAACTTCAGCCATTGCTCCTCAAACTCGAGCAAGCAAGCCAATAGCAGGGAAGACGGTCAATCGACTACGACAGAGGAATGCTACCGAGGATTACAGGAAGCAATCTAGCGAAAAAAGAGTTGCAACTGAACTTCAGATTCAGCTGGGGGCTTCCAATGCCATCCGGAGTCGTGCCGGATCTTGTATTTGGCGCGTAGCTCGGTGAAAAGTGCCGAGATCCTCTTGCGATAGGCAGCCGGTAAGAACGCCCGGCCGGCAAAACGCTTCTCGTATGATGGAACCAATTGCGGGAAATGTTCCCTCAGAAAGGGAAGGAACACCGCCGCTGAACAGGGCTTAAGAAAAAGGGGATTGCAATGCACATGGCATGCGCCCGCGGCCGCCGCCATGCGGACCACGTCTTCGAGTTGACGCGGCGCATCCGTGATGCCCGGCAGCACAGGAGCGCAAATTACTCCCGCACGAACTCCGGCAGATCGCAGTTTTTTTACCGCCTCCAGCCGCAGGTCTGGCCGGGGTGCTCTTGGCTCGAGGATGCGGGCGAGAACGGCGTCCGTGGTAGTGACAGTGATGTTGACGTACAACTGATTGCGTTTTGCGACCTCCCGCAGCAGATCTATGTCTCGCTCCACCATCGCCGATTTCGTTACGATTCCAATCTCTAGGCCAGAGTGGCGGGCGAACTCTTGTAGGATTGATCGTGTAATCTCCAGCTTCTTTTCGATTGGCTGGTAAGGATCGGTCGCCGTCCCGAGAGCGATATCTTCCCCTGGCCTTACTTTTCGCAATTCCTGACGAAGCAGATCCGCGGCATGTTGTTTGGCGTAGATCTTCTGCTCGAACTCTATGCCATCACGCAACTCCATGAATTCGTGCGTGTAGCGCGCATAGCAGTACTTGCAAGCGAACTCGCAGCCACGGTAAGGGTTGATGGTCCAGGTAAACGGCACGCGCTCGCTAGAGCAGCGATTGAGAAGAGATTTCACGGGAAGGGTGAAGTACTCGACTTCGTGTCCCTGCCGGACGCTTTCCCCGTGCGAGGCGAGCCGTGCAATGCCGACAAGGCGGGTGCCGGAATCAGGGAGTAAGGGAAGGGAAGACATAACCATATTCGCCTTTTCTTCGCCTATAATAGCATGACCAAAGGGGGGCGGCGAGCCGCCGATTGCGCAAAAGACTCTCAAGAAACCCCACTCCGCCTGGTCCGGCACGAAATCGGAGGTTTCATATCACTTACGAAACTCGCTGAAGACGAAATCGTGGTCTCTGCGATTAGCATGGCATTTAGAACAGACTGCTTGTCGGTCCGCCGCTAATGTCCCATCTGTTTGCTTGCCGCCGGGGAAACTCATGAATTGCCAGCCTCCGGTTGTGCGATAACGCTCGGTGTCCTTCACCATTACATCAACACGACGTGTAGCCCCTTCCACGGTGTTGCCGGCGATCTCTTTAGTCTCGAGCAAGTCGTAAACAATGACGGAACCGTCGGGGAACCTGCCAGTTTCATAACCCTCAAGGGCTTTCTCGTTCGCATAAATATGGTGAATTCCCCCTTCCGTGACAAATGCAATGCTTTGCGACCCCACCAGTACACTCTTGACGTGGGCCCACTTACGGAACTCTTTAGGAAACTGATTTGGATCGTCGAGCTGAGCCCACAAAGAGAAACATCCAATGACAACTAAGATCGCAAGCAGCATCAGCGTAGTTTTTTTCACACTCTCACCTCTATAAGAAGTCTGAGAGAGTTGCGATCGGGGTGAGAAGTAGATCTTGACCAGCTGGCAAAATTCTGTGACGAACAGGTTCAGAGAACGATTCGAACGCCTTTCGTAGGCGCTCGGCCGATCCGCTCAGCCTAGGTGCCCTTTCGACCCGAGCTCGATCCCCAAACGCTGGTCCGGCACCGCTGCACGTGCCACGATTTCCTGGACATTCACGATGTGCGAACCGATGGATGGCGAAGCCAGAATGCCACGATCAGCAGGATCTGATGACCCACGGAGGCGACATCAGCGCTTCATTCAGCCAGGGGTTTGCCAGCCGAGCCAGCTCTTGACAACGCGGCCATCGCGATGACCCATCGCGCTCACCGAGTCCTCAGTCCAGTTCAACGTGCCGGCGTGACGGTTCGTCAAAAACACCTGTAGATCCCCTCCACTGCCGCGCTAGCATTTGCCCCGTAGACGAAGACAGGCGCTGATTTCGAAAGGATTACGATGATGACTCGGTTGAATGGGTGGCTGGTTGGAATATTGGTGGCAATAGCTGCGCTCATGTGCACAGTCGTTGCGCAAACCCGCGGCACGGACATGAGCCAAGTGCCGGGCATCCTTCCCAGTGGACTTAGCGAGGCAGTCGATCGCGACGTTGCGAAAGTTCGTGCCGCGACAGCCAAGTTCAAGACGACCGAGGCTGCCGAAGCGGCCGGCTACAAGCGCGTCACCGACTGTGTCGAGTATCAACCAGCGGGCGCGATGGGCTACCACTTTCAGAACAATGCGCTACTCGACACGACGCTCGATCTTGATCATCCGGAAGTGCTGGTCTACGAAAAAAAACCGGACGGCTCGTTCCAACTGAATGGCGTCGAGTTCTTGGTACCCACGTCCGCTTGGAAAGACGCCGAACCGCCGCGCATCATGGGACAAGCCCTCAAGAAGGCAGATCGCTTGGGCATCTGGTACCTGCACGTCTGGACGTGGAAGTCGAGTCCGACGGGGCTTTTTTCCGACTGGAACCCTACCGTGAAGTGTTTGGAGAGTTCATCGATGCACCATTAGCGATTACGTGAAACAGCCGAATCAGACGCAACACGCGATTTCATCGAGCAGTTGGCGCTTTCTCTCTGGCTTTACGAGGACTTGGTTAGCAGGCGAGCCTCGCCCAAGTCAATCTCGCGCTCGATTTCCCTGAGCAGCTCGTCACTGATGCGACGTTGATTGCGCAACTGGACCGCAGTTTGTCGCTCCACGCGCAGTAGCTCACGAGACAGATCATTGAAACGCTTGTAAAAGGTCGGATTGATCCCGTCTTCCGCACCTTCCCCTTCTTCGGCCAGAGTTGCTAGACGATGGCGGTAGTGTTTCGCTAGATCCTCGCAGACCTCCGCGGTCTCCGAGTCCGATTTGCCTCGCAATTTTTCCAAGTAGCTCAGGGCCGTATCCAAAATCGTCCGCCTCGCTTCGGTTTCTTCGCGATGTGATCCCGAACCGCCCGCCACTCCGAGAGCCCGAATCAACGGTGGCAGGGTGAGCCCCTGCAGCACAAGCGTCACCAGAATCACGCTAAATGCCAGAAATATGATCAGATTGCGTTGGGCGAAAACAGTCCCGTTTTCAAGCGCCCGAGGCAGAGCGATTGCTGCAGCCAGTGAAACGACGCCCCGCATTCCTGTCCAACCAACAATGAAGATGTGCCGAGCTGGCGGCAGCGTTTCTCTTTGGTGAAGCATGCGTCTTCTTATGACGTTGGCCAAATAGGCCCCAGGAAACATCCATATCAGACGTAAGAGTATGAGAAGGCCGCTGAACGCTACGCCATACAAAATAAGGGTGACTAAATTGTGATCGCGGATTGCTCCCATGACATAGGGAAGTTGCAATCCAATCAGCACGAAGGCCAAGCCATTGAGTACGAACGTCAGAGATTCCCAGACTGCCCACGCCTGCAGCCGAACCGTGGGTGAGAAGAAATGAGAGCTCTTGCGGCTGAGGTAAAGGCCGCATGCAACCACCGCGAGGACTCCCGAGGCTCGTACAAAATCGGCCACTAGGTAAGCCACATACGGGGTGAGAATGCTCAAAGCGATCTCGATGGGGCCATCGTCAATCCGGTGCTCAACCCAATGGACTATCTCGCCCACGGCGAGACCAATTGCAAGGCCGGCGGCCGTCAAATAGCAGAGCCGCAGTGCCCCCTCCCGGAAGGTAGGTACATGCCCAGCCACCAGCAGGCCAATGCCAAACTCGAGCGCCAGGAGAGCGGTGGCGTCGTTCAGGAGGCTCTCGCCTTCTAGAATGTCCACCATCCGGCGCGGCAAGCCCACGCGTCTGGCAATTGATGTGGCGGCGATGGCATCGGTAGGAGCGACGATTGCGCCAAGAACTAATCCCACCCGCCAATCGAAGCCAGGGAGAAGCCAATTCCCCGCCTCCGTGACGCCAACGATGGTGAAGGTCACCAGCCCGAATGCCAAAAGAAAGATGCTGACGAGGTTGTAGGAAAATTCGCGCCAGGAGGTGAGCCAAGCGGCGCTGTAAAGGAGGGGCGGCAAGATAACAAAGAACACCAAATCCGGATTTAGCGTCATCCTCGGAATTCGGGGAACAAAGCTGAGCAGCAACCCGCCAATCACCAGCACAATCGGGTAAGGAACCGCCAATTTCCGCGCCAACGCCCCGAAAACCACTACGAAGAGAAGTAGCAGCAGAAACACGATCTCGATTCCCTGGATGTTGTGTACCTGCATGAAAACTCCCCCGTGTGGTTCAAAAATATCGCAACCGGAGCTCGTTGTCTGGGGTGAGATCCGGTCTCGGTTGACCTGAGCTGCTAGGAGGACTTGATTTCTGTCCAAATGCGGTCACGTAACCGCTGTGCTTCAGGTGTCAAAGCTTGCGGCCATTCTCCTCGTTCGAAGACGCTCGGGGGCGGATAGAGGGTTGGACTCTCGCGGGTGGAGTTTGGCAGTAGGGCCTTGGCGACCCCATTTGCAGTGGCCACCCTGGTATAGGTCGCGGACGCTGCAGCGACCTCGGGGCGCAACAAATAGTTAAGAAACTGATGGGCCAGCTGGGTACGTTCACTTTCTCGCAGGATCACGGCGCAGTCGCAGTAAAAAGGAAATCCCTCTTCAGGGTAGGCGAAGGCAAGATTGTCTGTGGCGTCGATCGCCTGCTGTGCGGTCGTGGCCCACAGCTGGGCGGCCAAAACATCACCCGAGACGAGCAGGTCTCGGACTTCTGCATTCAAGTACGCCTGCACCAGCTTTTTCTGCGCGAGCGCTTCCTGTTTAGCGCGTCGCAGCTCCCCCGGATCGGTGGCGTTGAAGGAAAGTCCAAGTTTCTTCAAACACGCGCCGAGCATATCCTCTGGATCGTCCAACATGGTCAATCGTCCTTTGAGGCGCGGGTCCCACAAATCCGCCCAGCGGGTGGGTGAGGGTTGCAGGCTTCGGTTGTAGGCGATGCCTGTCCCAAACCACATGTATGGGACATTCCACTTGAGGTCGCGATCCCAGATGGGCGCTCGGAATCGGGGATCAAGGTTCGGAAGATTGGTCAACCACTCGTGGCGAAGCGGTTGCAGCAGTCCGTAGTCAAGCATTGGTTTCAACCGGGTGTAGGTCGGAAAGACTATGTCCCATCCGGAGTTGCCGGTGACGACTTTCGCCAGCATCTCTTCGTTGCTTTCATATGTGGCGTAACGCACCCGCGCCCCGAACTCGGCTTCAAAATTGGAGATTGTGTCGGGTGCGACATAAGCAGACCAGTTATAGACATTCAACCGGGGGCGCACGTCTCGCCGACAACCTGCCAGAGTCGCCATTCCTAACAAGAAGTAACGCCGATTCATGATTCGCGAATCCGCTCGGAAATCAAAACAAATATTCCAAAGAATACGGTGACCAGCGCTGATATGGCGTTGATCACCGGACTTGCCCCCCGCCGAGCCATTGCGTAGATCACCATGGGCAAGGTTTCCGAATCCACTCCCGCGACCATGCTGGTGATAACGAAGTCATCAAAGGAAACGGTGAGTGCAAGGAGAGCTGCCGCCACAATCCCCGGGCCGAGCGCCGGAAGGATTACATAGAAAAAGGCTTCCCATTCGTTTGCACCCAAATCCATGGCGGCCTCCTCAAGGCTCCGGCTCACCGTCCTCAACCTGGCGGAGACCACAATTACGACATAGGCAATCGAAAATGCGACATGCGCGAGAATGACCGTGTACAGCCCGAGATGCCAGTGCAGCCACCGGAAAATCCATTGAAACAGTGCTAGCAATGAAATGCCGGTCACAATCTCTGGGGTCACGAGCGAGAGGTAGAGTGTTCCGGTCACCAGGCGTGATCCACGCTTCCAAAGGCCATAGGCACAAAGTGTGCCGACCACGGTGGAAATCGCCGTGGCGACGATCGCGACGATCGTGCTGTTCCATGTGGCTTCTATGAGTTGGGGATCGCGGAAAATAGCCCGGTACCAGTCGAGCGAAAAACGTTCCCATACTGTAAAGCGCGATGAATTAAAGCTGAACACCGCCAGAGTAAGCAGAGGTAGGTGTAAGAAAGCGAAGAAACCAACAGCGTACACTGTCAACCACCGCTTCACGCGAGGTGCTCGCTTTCCCGGCGCAGGAAGGCCCACACCAATATGGTGACCAACAGCATCAAGATCATCGACACCGCGGACCCGAAGGGCCAGTCGCGGCCGGTCGTGAATTGCGCCTGTACAAGATTGCCGACCAGGACGGTGCGCCCCCCGCCAAGTAGGTCCGGAGTGAGATAAGCTCCGAGACAAGGAATGAACACCAACACCGCGCCGGCGACGATGCCCGGTCGCGACAAAGGCACGATGACATGCAGCAGCGTGGCCCATGGTCGCGCGCCCAGATCCGCGGCTGCCTCTGGCAACGATGGGTCCAGCCGTTCCAAAGTGGCATAGATCGGCAATACCATGAAGGGAAGATATGCATAGACGAGTCCCAGAAGCACAGCTCCGTCGTTGTAGAGCAGGGGAAGCGGGCTATGGATGATCCCCACTCTTTGCAGAACAGTGTTGACAAGACCGGTGTCGCGCAATAGGAACAACCAAGCGTAAGTGCGGACCAGAAAGCTCGTCCAAAACGGTAGCATGACCAGTTGTATATAAAGGTGCTTGTGTTTCGCCGAACGTGAGATGAAGACTGCCGCTGGAAATGCCAGGATCAGGCACAGTCCGGTCGCGGCAAACGCCATGATGAAAGAGCGCAGCAGAATGCGCAGGTACAGAGGGTCAACAAGCCGCTGATAGTTCTCCAGCGTCCAAGGCTGAACCACGCCGCCGTAGTAGCCGCGCGTCAGAAAGCTGTAGGCAAGCACGATAGCAAAAGGGGCTCCGAAGAGCCCCGTGAGCCACACCCATGTAGGCAGGATGAACCAGAAGCGGAGTTTCATGAGACGGTGATTTCATCGGCGGGGTTCCAGCAAACATGGACTGCCTCCCCAGGCTGGAAAACCGTGGAACCACGATGCACCTGCGCCACCGCCTCTTCGCCGCTATTCAGGCGCACGACCACTTGGAAACAGTCACCCAGGAACACCGAGTCTGTGACTATCGCCGGAAAGGACTTCGAGCCGTGATTCTGTGATTCGCGCGCCAGCCGCGTAACCTCGGGCCGCACACCAACTCCGTCGATCCAGTTCACTGCTCCGAGGAATCCAGCCACGAACTTGCTCCGGGGGTGCAAGTACACTTCTTCCGGAGAACCGATTTGCTCGATACGCCCCTCGTTCATGACGGCCAGTTGATCGGACATGGAAAGCGCTTCTTCCTGATCGTGAGTGACCAGCAAGAAAGTGATTCCGACTCGCCGCTGCATAGTCTTGAGCTCAGCTCGCATTTGCTTACGCAGGTTGCGATCGAGGGCGGCCAAAGGCTCGTCCAGCAAAAGCACATCCGGAGCCAACACTAGGGAGCGAGCGAGTGCCACTCTCTGGCGCTCGCCGCCTGACAGTTGTGCCGGGCGCCGCCCCTCCTTGCCGATCAGTCCCACAAGCTTGATTGCATCCACCACCCGAGCCTCACTATCGGCGATTCCATGACGCTTGAGGCCAAACTCAATGTTGGAGCGGACCGAGAGGTGCGGGAAAAGAGCGTAGCTTTGAAAAACTGTACTCACGTTACGCTCGTACGGCTTGCGGCAGTTGACGACCTCTCCGTTGATAAGAACGTCGCCCGATGTTGGTTCTTCAAAGCCGGCAATCATCCGGAGTGTGGTGGTTTTCCCAGAGCCCGAAGGACCGAGCAGAGAGAAGAAGCTTCCTCGTGGAATCGAAAGGGAAATACCGGCCAAAGCGCGTTGTCCCGTGTAGTCCTTCACCAGGCTGCGCAATTCCAGGACTGGTTTCATCCGCGGATCCACCCTCCTCAATTCATGCCGATCGTAAAGCATTTTGCCTTTCTCCCGCAAAGAAAATTGAGCGATGTGAAAAGGCCCTTGTGCTGCCATTTCGCAAATTGGTAGCTAGGTCCAAACCGGATCGGTAATCGTCGCTACCCTTCAATTTATCAAGAGGCAAGAAAATGGGGTTGAGAGCTTGGCAAGCGTACTAAATCTCTTGAGCTTTTTGATCCAGTGCGAGATGATCCGTCATTCGCGCTCATTTCGTTGCGGGAGCGGTTGCGGACAAGAGCAAAAGGAGAAAAATGCTCGATTCAGAGGAGAAGAACCCCGATAAGTCCCGTCGCACGTTTCTTAAAGAAGTCGGTGCGTTCCAGTTGATGTTTGCCGCCATGCGCCGGAGCTTCGCTATTCCCTCCGCTCCAACGGCCCCTCTGGCGAACCGGGCGCAGTCTGATGAGAAGAGTGCAAGAGCCTCGAAGGGGAAAAGATTCGTTGCCATTCAGATTGGCGCTCGTTCCTTTGTGGACGAGGGGGTTGAGAAATGTTTGGACACTCTGCAGCAAAGAGGTGCAGTGAACGTCCTAATGCCCACTGTCTTTACTTATGGGCGAGGTCTGGCGGGCCGGCAGGTCCCGGGTCAGCCTTTGCCAGATCACGGTGGCCAGGAATATGACGAAATTCACGGCGGTAGCTACACAAAGCTTCATCCCGAGTTCTATGACAAGTCCGTCATCAAAGACTTCCGAGCGCCGGAGTTAGGCGAGTTTGACATTCTCGCGGACGTGATTCCAAAGGCAAGAGCTCGGAACATGCAGGTTTATTGCCTGTTTGAGGAGGCTTACAATCCGCGGCTAATTCCGAACTTCGAGAAGATTGCGGAGGTCGACGTATATGGCAGGATCGGCGGCAGCACATGCCACAACAATCCCGAAGCACGTCTGTTCCTGACTTCGATGGTGAAGGATTGGCTTACCAATAATGATCTCGACGGCCTGATGTGGGAATCAGAGCGTCAGGGTCCGCTCAACGATACCTTGGAGGCGCATTTCGGGCGGATAGGACAGTCCAGGTCAATCAACTGTTTCTGCACGCATTGCCTACGAAAGGGAAAGGAGTTAGGCATCAATGTCGAGCGAGCCCGACAAGGATACATGGCTTTGGACCGGTGGGTGGGGCAGAGTTTAAGCAGTTCACGTCCAAATGCCGGAGGCTTTGTAAGCCTATGGCGGCTTCTCCTCGAGTATCCCGAGATCCTCGCTTGGGAGAGTTTCTGGTTTCACAGCCAAGAAGAAGTCTACGGGTTGCTATATGGCACAGCCAAGGAAGCCAATCCGAAAGCACAAGTGGGATGGCACATCATGCATCTGGTAACCATGAGTCCGCTCTATCAGGCGGAGCAGGACTATGCACGATTAGCTCACTTCTCTGACTTTATTAAGCCTTCGACTTACAACAATTGCGGAGGACCTCGCTTTGCGCGGTATATCAAGAATGTCCAATCCACCGTTTTCCGGGATTGCACTCCGGAGGAGGTTCTTGAACTGCACTACAAATTCCTTGGTTATGAGAACGAGGCAAGTTTGGCAAAGTTGCCAACCGCAGGCCTCTCGGCCGATTATGTGGCGAGAGAGACGCGACGAGCAATCGCCGATGTCCAAGGCTCAGTGCCGATCTATCCGGGCATCGACATCGATATTCCCACCGCGTTGGACGAAAAGCGAACTCAGCCATCGGACGTGAAAGCCGCTGTTCTGGCGGCCTTCAGGGTCGGCGCGCCTGGAGTTGTTTTGTCACGAAAGTATGCGGAAATGAAACTCACGAACCTTGCGGGCGCCGGCGAAGCCATCCGTGAACTTGGCCCATAACCGATCCCTTGCGGGACCGCCGATTTACCGGTGCCGCTACTCAAGCGTTGCTTTTCATTCGCCAGATCGCTCGCCCTCCGGTAAACTCCATTCCGATTCTCACGGAGTGCCATGAACCTGTGGTCGCAGCCGATTGACCCCCTGCACGGAATGGCGCTGTCCGCCACCGCCGCGGCCTTACCTCTGGTGGTCGTCTTGGTCGTGATGGGTGTGCTGCGTAGGCCCGGCTACGTAGCCGCGGCCTCGGGATTGGCTTGTTCCTTCTTGCTCGCGTGCTTCATCTGGCATATGCCAGTTCGCTTGGCACTGGTGAGCACGGGCTACGGATTTGTCTATGCACTCTGGCCGATCATGTGGATTGTGTTTGCCGCGCTCTGGCTCTATAACCTCACAGTGGAAACGGGTAAGTTCGACCTCTTGCGCAGTTGGATGGAGCGCCATGCATCAGGCGACATGCGAGTTCAAGCGGTTATGGTTGCGTTCTGTTTTGGCGCGCTTCTCGAGGGAACGGCAGGTTTCGGAGCTCCGGTTGCGGTGACCTCATTTTTGCTTCTGGCGCTTGGTTTCAAAGCGAACCGTGCCGTGACCCTTTCCCTGATTGCAAACACCACCCCGGTGGCATTCGGGGCCCTCGGCATCCCGATTGTAGCCCTGGCAGCGGTAACCAACCTCGATCAAATGAAGCTGTCCGCAATGGTCGGCCGGCAGCTGCCGTTCATGTCCTTGCTGCTTCCGGCGTATCTCATTCTTTTTCTATCCGGCAGGAAGGGACTGAGGGAAGCTTGGCCGGCGGCGCTCGTCTCGGGAGCGACTTTCGCCGGAGTGCAGTTCGCGGTCGCGAATTATTGGGGCCCTTATGCCGTCGACGTTTTGGCATCGCTCACTTCGATCGTCGCACTCACCATTTTCTTGCGTTTCTGGAAACCAAAAACAATTGTGCGCCCAGGGCTCGAATCGACGAACCTTGAATCGATCCCAAGGCTCTCGCTCGCTAATTCGGTCAACGCTTGGATACCATGGGGCCTGCTCGCCGCCGTCATGATTGTGTGGTCGTACTTCAAGGTCTTCAAAAGATTTCAGATCTCGATACCGGTGCCATGGCTTCACAACGCTGTCTATCTAGCGCTCTATCGCAAACCGTACGCGGCCATCTATGATTTTCAACCTCTGGCAGCCGGTACGGCGGCGCTGACCGCAACTGTGATTGCGGCCTTGATGTTAGGCGCTTCAGGTCGAGTCTTCATTCGGTCTGGCATTACAACGTTGCGGCAGCTCCTACTTCCCGGCCTGACTGTGTTGTTGATCGTGGGACTCTCGTACATCTACAACTATTCGGGGATGGCGTACACGCTGGGCGCAGCGTTGGCCGGCTTCGGGAGGTGGTTTCCTCTGGCTAGCGGTTTTCTGGGGTGGATGGCTTGTTTCTTGAGTGGAAGCGATACCTCAAGCAACCTGTTATTCGGAAATTTGCAGGTTGCGGCCGGGCATCAGCTAGGAATTAGCCCAGTCTTGCTCGCGGCAACGAATTCCTCCGGCGCAGTGACCGGCAAAATGATTTCGCCGCAGAATATCGCTGTGGGTGTAACCACGGTAGGTCTTACCGGGAAAGAGGGCGAAATCCTTCACGAGATTTTCTGGCACAGCGTCGCATTTGCGGCGGTGCTCAGCCTGCTGGCGTTTGCTCAAGCTTATGTTCTGCGATGGATGGTGCCTTAGCTGTTTGCCGATGGCTGATTCATTCCCGGCTTGTCTATTCCTCGGAACCGAGGGCGAGGACAAAGTATTTTGCGTCGGTCGGTTCCGGATTGAAAATTCCGTGCTCATCATCGGAACCGGCAAAAAGCACTGAGCCTTCGCCTGCCCGAGTCTTCTTGCCATTGACGGTGAACTCCAGGGTTCCTTCCACCACGAACACCATCTCCTCGTGGCGGTGTCGGTGGGGCGGGTGAGGCATGCTGTGCGGGGCCAGTTGGGACTCGTGCAGCGAAATACGGCAGCCTTCAAAAGTCGTGCCTTCCAGAATCCCGCGAAAAACCAGATTGCCGGCGTTCCGAACCGGCAAATTGGCGAATTGATAGATCTTGGACGGCAACGTATTTTTGGGGTCGGCCGGCACCTGGGAAGACCCTAGTAGACCAGACACGGCCAGGCAGAAATCTCTTCTCAATCGATCCATGGCATCTCCTTGACTTATCGCTGTGGACCCAACTCAATCACGTAGTACCTTGCCGGTTCATCCCCCGGATTTCGAATTCCATGCTCATCCCCCGATCCGATGAAGGCAGCCGACCCGCGGGAAATGAGAGAGGATTTCCCATTGATGGTGACTTCGAGCGTGCCGTCCAACATCATGAAGATTTCTTCGCCGTCATGGTGATGCGGTGGATGTGGTTCGCTTTTTGGAGCCAGCTTGGACTCGTGGACCGCAATCTTGCACCCGTCCACTGTCTTACCGGTCACGATCGGCCGGAATTCAAGCTTGTCTGAATGGCGTACGGGCATGTCCTGGAAAACGTAGGCGTTAGACGGTAATCGGTTCTGCTGGTTGGCGCGCAGATTCAGGGATGCTAGCAGTGTCGGCAGCAACCGAGCGAAGTCTCTTCGCGACCAAGTCATTGAGGTCCTCCTGGTTTTCTGGCGTGGTTAATGCTACCGTAAATCGCCGCCATGATAGTTCTGGTCGCGGAGCAGAAGTCATCATCAACGCGAAGGCGTTGATTCAGTAGCGCCGGCACCGCAGGTATTGTGGGCAAGAGGAAGGACTTGGCGATCAGCGATCGGCCCAAAAGAAGCGTGCTTCTAGCGACCGTGGCAGTAGTCATCTGTGGTCTACCTTTCTTCTGCCTTAGCCCGCTCGAGCCCCAACACAGCCAACCGGTTCATGCCGAATCGGACGCGGACTGGCAATTTTATCTGGGATCGCCTGGCAATACGCACTATTCCGTTCTTAAACAAATTGACGTTGATAACGTTTCCAACCTGCAACAGGTGTGGAGCTACGATACGAAAGAAAAGGGTGGTCTAGAGACCACGCCCTTGATGATCGACGGGGTGCTCTACGCTTACACCCCCAAACTAGAAGTGATCGCACTGGATGCGGTCACAGGCGCATTGCGCTGGACATTCGACTCGCAGAAGGTGTTTGCCACGGGAAAGGTTGCGTCGCGGGCCGAGAGAGGCCTTACCTACTGGTGCGAAGGAAAGGAAAGACGGATTTTCGCGGGAATCTCCAACTACGTATATGCCCTTGATCCAGCGACCGGGATGGTTATTCCCTCTTTCGGAGAAGGCGGCCGCATCGACCTACGCAACAATTTGCGTGGTGATCCCAAGTTGCAGTCACTTTCTATCACGAGTCCTGGCGTGATTTACAAAGACGTCATTATTCTTGGAGACGCAACTCCGGAATCTTTACCCGCCCCACCGGGTGATATTCGAGCCTACGACATACGCAGCGGCAAACTCCGCTGGACGTTTCACACCATCCCACATCCCGGAGAATTGGGTTACCAAACTTGGCCAAAAGATGCATGGACATATAGTGGTGGGGCTAACGACTGGACCGGTTTTGCGCTCGATCCCGAACGCGGCATCGTTTATGCTCCCACCGGCTCAGCGGCAACAGATTGGTACGGCGCCGACCGCGTTGGCAATGATCTCTTCGCGAATTCTCTGATCGCGCTGGACGCAGAAACGGGAAAGAGACTCTGGCATTTTCAGGCGGTACGCCATGATCTCTGGGACCGCGACCTTCCTTCTCCGCCCACATTGGTGACGATCATGCGCGACGGGAAGGAAATTCCCGCCGTTGCCCTTACCTCAAAGCAGGGATTTCTGTTTGTCTTTAACCGGCTTACTGGAGAGCCGCTTTTTCCGATTGAATACAAAGCCGTGCCCGCCAGTACGGTTCCCGGTGAAGTCGCTGCCCCGGAACAACCCTTCCCGATCAAACCAGCACCGTTCGCTGGGCAGAAAATTACCGAGAACGATCTGACCAACCGAACTCCAGAAGCACATCAATGGGCGGTCGAGCACTTCCGCAAGTTCCATTATGAGGGGCAGTTCACGCCCAACAACGTGGGCGCAGATACGCTGATGTTCCCGGGATATGACGGCGGAGGCGAGTGGGGCGGCTCGGCCTTCGATCCCCAAACCCACGTTCTCTATATAAACGCCAACAACGTCGGGCTGACAGAATCCCTGGTTAAGCGTACGGCCAGCTCCCCGGGACGCGCCATCTATTTGAGTCAGTGCAGCGCCTGCCATCGTGAGAACCGCATGGGATCGCCGCCTGCAATTCCATCGTTGGTGAAAATCGGGACGCGAATGACCGGCACTCAGATCGGCAACATTCTGCAATCCGGCAAGGGCCGAATGCCTCCCTTTCCCAGTCTTGATCCATCCAGCGGGCCGGCGCGCGTCCTTATCCAGTATTTGCTTCACGGCGAACACGAAAGTGCTCACCCCGAGGCGCTACTTACACCGGCGGCCGGATACGACACCACTGGGTACGACAAATTTCTTGATCCGGAAGGATATCCGGCGACAGCTCCACCGTGGGGCACATTGAACGCAATCAACCTGGACACCGGCGACTACGTCTGGAGAGAGACCTTTGGGCAATATCCCGAGCTTGTCGCCAAGGGGCTTCCTGACACGGGTTCAGAAAATTACGGGGGCCCGGTGGTTACCGCCGGAGGAGTGCTGTTCATCGGAGCCACCGTCGTCGACAAGAAAATGCGAGCATACAACAAGGTGACTGGGAAATTGCTGTGGGAAACTCCCTTGCCATTCTCAGCAAACGCTACTCCTATCACTTATGAAGTGCACGGGCGTCAATATGTTGTCATAGCTGCTGGCGGACAGCGGGATCCGAGTACTCCCGGAGGCGGAGGAGTGTACGTCGCCTTTGCCCTACCGAAATGACCTCACGTTTTCTTTTTCCCGCTTCCCTGGACCACAAGCCTGACAGAACTCGGCACAGTGATTGGAAGAAAGAGGGAAGTTCTCTCCCGATCGTCAACCCGCGACCACCGATCCCTGAAGCCAATCACGAAGTCGAGGGATCGACGCGATCAGAGAATGATTAAGCCGTGCTTGACCCCAATCGTCACCGCTTCGGTTCTCGATGTCGCTCCTAGCTTGGAGATGATCGAGCTCACATGGAACTTCACGGTATTGCGAGAAATCTTTAGGCGGCGGGCAATTTCTGGATTGGAGAGCCCGTCGGCGACAAGATTCAGAATGTGCAGCTCCCGGTCAGTGAGAGGCTCGGCAAAGGAGAACTCCGATTCTTTATCAGCGACATCGAAGTCGTGCTTGCGGGCTATCTGCAGGCCGGACGCGACCGCCATGGCTGCCGCCCTGATTTGCGCTATTGGCGCATCCGGCGGGAGCACCGCGTCCCGCGCATGGAGTTCGTCAGTCCGTAATCTTCCGGAAGGAACAAGGTAAAGGGTCGGTACACGCGCCTGCGCAAGGACGGCAAGCTGAGCTACGTTCTCCCCATGAACGACGCGGACGTCGAAGGTTCCCGGTCGGAGCTCAGCATTCGCCAAAGAATTCACCACCCCGAAGCCAGGCGATTGCTCAAATAGCCGGATCAATTTGCGGGAGTCCTCATCCTTTTCCGCAAATATCGACACGCGGATCAGCGACTGCATTCATGCCTGCCTCCGTGGGCGTTCCCCCACGAGAAACGTTGACGAGAATCGCTGCCCGCCGCGGACTGCATGGAATGTTGCTTCTTTATTCGGAGTCAAGCGAAAGACAACGGAGGCTGTGCCTCGCTCGTCGAAGTTCTGATTGTCGACGCGGAGAAGAATGTCGCCGAGCAGCAATCCACCTTTGTCGGCGGGACCATCGGATTCGGCATGAACCACAAGTGCGCCCACGTCTTGAGTTAGATTCAGTTTCTGCTTCAGGGACTCAGGTATCCGTACTGGCTGGAGGCCCAGACCGAGGTAAGGTTTGGGATCGTAACCCTTCTCTCTTAAAACGGCGCCGATGCGTTTGATGGTGGAGTAGGGTATGGCCAGAGGCGAGCCTCGGCGAAGGGAAGGGGTGTTCATACCGATAACTTTCCGGTCGGCGCCAATCAGCGGTCCGCCGGAAAAACCGGAGTGGAGATTTAAGTCCGGACGAATGAAAGCCTCGATCTTCTTGCCACGGAACGTGTACCACTCGCCCATTACACCGGAAACGATTCCAGCACTCGCGACCAGATTTCCACGCCATGTGCGGCCAATCGCGAGAACCATCGGACCCACCGCTAGCTTGGGGTCTTCTCTGAACACAGCGGGTGGACCGATTCTTCTCTCAAGTTTCAAAAGCCCGATGTCCGTGTCGGCATCTCTTCCCACAAAAGTGGCATTCAACGGTTCTTCGGAAGAAATCCAAACGCGAATTGATTCGCGGTCGCCTATTGCTCGTGCCGTGGTTACGATTGTCTGTTCGTCGAGAATGATTCCACTAGCTGTCCTGCCGCCGTCTGCCTGAACTGTAACCACGCTCTTGCCGGCTTCTTCAATCGCCTTCGATAGTTCATCTGATAGCTCGCTCCAGGTACCCATGTTTGCCTCCATAATGAGCATGGCAAATGTCATGCCAACGCGCATCTGCCAAGTGGGTAGGAGAACGTGCTTTTCTACAATGCGAGGGAGCTTAATCGCCATATTGAGAGGCCGTGACGCCTTGCGTTCTATAGAAATTCCTTACAACGATCAATTGCAGGAATAGTTCGGAGGAGGAAAACGAAAATGGCGGTGTTTGCTACGGTAATAAGGTAGTGAAATGGCTCGGCACCCAGCGGGCGACCCTCAAACAAGCAGTTTCATCTCACGGATGGCGTCTCCAGCACCACTGAGGTCCGCGAGTCGCATCTCGGAATACTTGCGAGACAAAATCACGCCTGGAGCACCAGCTCGGAAAGCCGCCAGAACTGCTTCCTTAACGCTTTGCGGCGTGGATTTGCTGTTATTGGCCTCGGTGGGAATGTCAATATCGATGCCCGGCCAAATCAACGTTTTGGTTCCAGCAACACCCTCGAGCGCGCGTTTCGTCTCGCGATACACATAGTCAGGGGAAAGCCCGGTGTGAGGAATCTGGTCGTAACTGCGCTCTCTGAAGCCCATCAGCGCATAGTTGAGATCGATTAGACTCGGCTTCGACAGATCTCCATAGAGCGTGGAGCCAATGTTGTTCGCGTAGAGGGCCATTCGCTCGCCCCCACAATTGTTGTACATAACAATCTTGATGAAATCCGAATAATTCGACAGCTCATGCAGGTCTTGTTCCGCGCGGTAGATCGGATTAAACGAATTGTTGTGCCAAATGTGCCAACCAACCGGAACCGCCGGTCGCGCCGTCTTGATCGTCTGGTAAATTGCGGCGTAAGTCTCGCGAAGGCTGTCGGTCCAGAGCATTTCCCAGGCAGCTAGTTCGGGATACCGTAACAAGAGTCGCCAAAATTGAACGTAGTAGCCGTCGACCGGACGTATGCCTCTCCGTGCCGATCGAACGAATTTTTCCAACTCCAGAAATCCTTGCTTGGCGCGTTCCGCATTGATGCCGCGCTCCTTGGCTTTGCTCTGACAAAACCCACAGAAGCATGTAACGTTGCCAGGATCGACTGGCGGTACGTCGTGGGTCGCTCCCAAGGCGTCCGATAGCGCACCTTGCCGCTCAGATCCCCACATGATTCCGTCGATATCATAGGAGCGGGCGTAGTCCTCGACTAACCCTGTCAGGAAATTCCGGTAGTCCGGATTATTGACACACAGCGTCTCGGCATTGCGCCCATATAGATCTCGTTCTTGAAGTTTCGCAACGTTCGGCAAATCAGAGCGAAACACGTCCTCAAGCCAGCAGATCACCTTCATGCCGCGCTTCTTGGCGGCAGGGAGCACTTCGGCAAGGATATCTAAGTCGCCGTGGTCGGGCGCGCGGGTGTCTTTGAGAACCGTATTCTTGTAATACTGGGGATGAGGAGTGGCAAAGTTCCCGCCATGAAAATTGAGATCGTACTCCTGCTTGCCGTGATCGGGCAGAGGCTGTCCTGGAATCTGTCTTCCGGCAATACCTCGACCGTAGGTGAATACCGCAAGAAAGATAGTATTCACAAGGGCACGTTCCTGAAGCACATCCAGAACCTTTTCGGTGCCTTCATCCACAAACGAAACTGCTCCGGCTTGAATGCCGATCATTTTGGGCGAGGTAGACGTTTGTCCGGAAGTTGGCATCGCCAAGGCAGCTCCGGCTCCCGCGGTGATCTTTAAGAATTCTCGGCGATTTACGTCCGGTTTCAACATGGCATACTCCTACGTTGCGGGGTGGGGAACAGGTTCACCCATGCGTTGGGCAAATGCAACAAAACGATATAAATAGTAACGGTTCGACGGTAAGTTAGCGAGCTGTTCGACTAGCGGCGGGGCGGCTCGATTGGCAGAGCGGACTCAGATTCTGCGCTTGCGCCTTTCGTTGCATGAAGTCACTGCTCGATTCCCACCTGGCGGGATGTGTTCGTGGCCCTGCACGGTTAAGCTCACGGCGAATTGCAATTGGACGTGGAGGTTGCCTTTGATCTGTGAGGCCTGTCGGCGAACATCTGGCCAAGCGGCTGCGATGAAAGCCTCTAAGCTAGAGCCAGGCGAGATGGGTACGACGTGAAAGTCAATCTTCACATTCGGAAACTGGTAAGGAATGCGGTCCTCGAGCTCGTAAAGAGCGTACCGCGCGCTGCGATCGTGATCTCTGATGCCGACCCACACTGAAAGCGCAGAGCCTCTGCGCAAGAAGTGAGTAGACCTGACCGATCGGAGCTCCGCCAAACGTCCTCTGAGCTCGGCTATCAGCTTATCTTCCTCACAACCTGCAGATGTATGTCTCATTGATTCCACAATCGCAGATCTTCTTGCACCGAATCTCGACTGGTAGCGATGCGAACCCAGGGCGGGCCTTCACTTGGTCCCGATGAGATTGAGGAATATACCCTCGTGGTTGTACTTCAAGTCAGTCAGGTCGTCGGAGAAGTCGGTGAAATTGTAGCCGACACCAGCCTTCAAATTCTTGCCGATGTGATGATAGATGGCTGTCAGTGCGCCACGGCGGCGTTGGCTGACATTGGGGAGTTCAAGGGTTCGCACCTCGGCCAAGCAGTCCCATTGTCGGAGGAACCGCCAGTCCAGGTGTAACACCGCCAGCCGCGCTGGGTTGTCGAAGAAATTTGGATGGACACGATCCAGACTTTCCTGTCCCAGGCGGTAGGCGTATTTTCCTCCGACCGACCAATTCGCCGTGAGATCGTAGGTCAGATCGAGCGCTGCGATGTGGCTCTTCTGAAGGAACTGGGATGCGATGTTCTGAAATCCCAGTTGATCAGAGGTCGGAACATTGTAGAAGTACGTGTACTTGGCGAGAGCGTTCAGGCGGTCGTTCCGCACCGGACGGTAGGCGTAGCCGACCACGGCCTCCGTGTAGCCACCAGCATAAAACTCACCGAGCGAGCTATCACTGACCGAGTGGTCGAGCTTGCCGATTACGCGCCAGTCTGGAGTCAGTTGGAACTTGAAGTTGTTACGGAACAGCCACAGACTCCTTTGAGTATGCGTCCGATCGAGTTGTTCCGCGTCGTCCCGGCGGTACTCGATCCCGCTCGAGAACTGCATCTTGTCGAAGCCGTAACCCAAGCGGATCCCCCCGGCCTTGCGATCGGTGTCGGCGCCGGTAAGCGAATCGCGCAGCGTGCCGAACTCCGCGCTGCCGCTGAAATTCCATCGCTCATCCGCCGTGAGAGTGATTCCGGTGGCGTGCGTGAGGCCGCCTAGCGACCCGCCATTCTGATAACGCTCCTCGACGTAAACGCTGGAGCTATCGGAGAGACGTGTCTTCGCGCCCGAGACAAGGTTGCCCTGGCTGCCTCGGAGAAGCTGGCCGTCGTCCGTCCGCTCGTTTTCGAGCGAATAGTTCAAGTAAAGATTGGTGCGCTCGGAATAGAGGTAGCTAGTGCCTACCTTCCCGCCGGGCCCGAGGTCCCCGTCGGAAGCTTCCCCCTCGACCCGAAAGCGCTTCGTCAAACGATACGAACCGCCTGCGCCGATGCGACTGTTGTCTGGACGGCCTCCGCTTGCGGCGACCGTATCCTGGACGAAGGCATAAGCGCGCCAGGAGTCGCTGGGATCGAACTTTACCTGCGCGATCGCGTCGGTGCGCTCTCCCTGCTCCTGCGTCAGAGGAACGAGCGGCGAACTGTCCTTGCGCAGGTCGTTGCGTACGCCGGTGCTGACGCTCCATTTCTCGGTCAGCTTATAGCCCGCATCCAATTCGATGGCCCGGGTCTCGAGCCCTTGGTCTTGGGTCTTCTGATCTGCCTTGGCAGCAAAGCTCAGGCGGCTGGTCACCGGCATCTTAAACGTGCCGCCATATTGCTCGGTGTCCTTGATCGTCGCCAACCCTAATGCCGAATAGCCGGCGTCTAGGTTCTGCGTGTAGAAGGTGAATCGACCGTTGTGACCCTCGAAGAAATCCCCGAGTCCAACGCTCAGGTCGGCGCGATATGCGTCCGCCTTCTTCCCGGTGAACGACAGGTCGTCAGCGCTCTGGAACCCGAATCCGCCGTCATCCGATCGCAGGGAAGAGGAGAGAAGACCAGTGCTGCGGCCCGTCTGCACCTTGAACCAGGACTCGGTGCTCTTCCGAAAAGTCAAGTCTGCGGCGCCGAGGTTGCTGGCGGCGTCGCCCTGGTTGGAATTGGCTGTCAGGCCGAGCCGCACGTGGTCATTAACCCAGTAATCACCCTGTCCCCCAACGGCCACTTCGTCCAGCTGATCGAAGCCAGGCGTGTACTCGTAACGCACCACCAGATATGCCTCGTCACCGCTCAAGCCGCTGCTGCGCACGAGCAAGTTGTCGGTAGCGGTCGAAGAGAGCGGCGCCGAAAGCAGCAGCCGGCCCTGCAGGTAGTCGATGTCGTAGTCCACATTAGGCCGCAGGTTGACCACCCCAGTGACAATGCTGGAGGCCTTGTCGCGGATTTCGATACGTACGCTCTCGGAGCCCGTCAGAATGTCCTGATGGCGCAGGAAGTAGAGTGACCCGCCCGTTCCGCGGAATTCCTCATAGCTTGGTGTCGTTCCCGGTTCGGCAGCGAAACCGTCCAGCGCGATCCGTCGCTCGCCGAAGCTGGTGGTGAGTTCGGAGCCGTAGTGCGCATTGGCTCCGTACAGACCGCGGTCGACTTGAGCCAGTTCGTTATCTCGGTAACCGACTTTAAAATTGCCCCACATGCCGTAATCCTGGCCACGGCTCGCTTTGACAAAGAACTTGCCCATGGTCGGCGCCATTTCCTCCACCACGCCATCGTCGCCGAAAGACGGGAAATAATAGTCGGGGTCGATCCGCCGGAATAACGAATCGGGCGACTTGTCGAGGAAATTGCTGAATAGGTCTTTCACCGGGCCCTCGCGGGTATCGGCGCTCGCCGTCAAATGCCAGTTCTGACGCACCTTGCCGTTCACGAAGAATGCCAGTCTTCCATCCAATGAAGAATCGTACGGCTGCGAGGCATTCTCGCCTTGCAGCAGTTTTGCCGGTCCGCTCGAACTGTTCTTGGACACCGTCAGGTCAGCAACACCGACATAGAACAGGTCGTTGCGCTTGAATTCCAGATCGCGAAGATACAATGAGCCGTTGCCCGCATCGTCGAGAACCGCGACTTCGACAGTATGTGTGCCTGTCGGAAGGATCTCTTCCGCGGCAAAGTTGCCCTGCGAGTCGACGGGAATCTGATGTCCAGCTACCCAAACAGTGTGGCCCGCCGGTATGCCGTTGCCCTGCACCTTGACCGTGCCGCTGCCGAGCGGTATCTGCTGGCGCACCAGGTCATTCTGGCCGTAAGCTGCCAGCAGCTCGCGCTGCGACGGCTCCTCAGACTTTGCGACATCTTTGGGCGCTTGCTCCCGGTAGAGTCGCAGCGGCCGCGCATCGGTTTCGTCGAAATTACCCTTCGAGTCGTAGGCGCGCAGAAGATATTTGAGTTCGCGGGCAGGGCTCGGGAGAATATCTTTTCCCGGCTGCCATTCCGCAAGACCTGCGTCGTCGACGGCGACGATCCTGATCGGCGCGGCCTGTAAGGACTGCTCCTGATCGAATATTCGGATTTCAGCACGCTTGATGAAGCTTGCATAGTTGCTGTACATCCGGAAGTGCACCATCGATCCGTCAGGACTGTTGTCGCTTACCGCCACGGCAACTGGATTCGCCGCAACCCCGAGTCGTCGCCGCGCCTCGAGATTATCGAAGTGGAAGTGTATGTTGGCGCTGTCGAGCGCGACGTCAGTGCAGCGCTGGACATCGGAGGAGCTGCGCCCTGGATCATCGATCGGCTTGCCGTCGACGGTGATATGCATCACATTCAGCTCGTACGGACTCTTCGGGCGAAGCTCCTGGGTGACCCGCGTGATATCGACGCCCTCGTAGTTGTCCAACGGTAACTGCTCGTCGTACACGACCTGAACGCGCACGAACGACTCTTCGCCTTGGACAAAGCCCGTGTTCACGACATCATCGGACTGGACGTAGCCACGTCCCTCGTGCTCGGCTCGAGCGCCCGACAAAAGAGAATCTTGCATCAGGGTGTCCATGGCGCGACGGGCCCGGGCCGCAGAAAGTCCGATGTCATCGCCGTATACAGACGCTGTGCGACGGTCGAGTCGCTCGTTCTTCGTATAGCCGACAAACCGCAGTCGCGGGTTTGGTCGATCTGCGATATCGGTCAGGGCTCGATGCAGGCTCGCCGCGTAGCCGGCTGGAATAATCGGCTGTCCGTTCGCGAGCTCAAGGGGCGGAATGCTGCCCCATGGGGGATCGTAAACCCTAGTCACTTTCTCCTCGACATCGTTCGGGCACAATTGCGGCTCCTCCGACAACTCCTGGAGAGGATCGTCGTACCAGAATTCCACCTCGATGCGGCGATTCAACGCACGTCCCTGTGCCGTGTCGTTCGAGGCAACGGGGTGGGACGCCCCACGACCGTCGCTTTCTATTGCCGACGCGGGCAATCCCAGCGCTTGCTGCATGGCCAAGGCGACGCGTTTCGCGCTTGCTTTAGACAACGCTATCTGGCTTCCGTAAATGCTCTCGTCGCGGCCGGTCAGTGGGGTGTCATCGCTGTAGCCGATGAACCGGACGGTCACACCATGCTTGTTTCGCAAGTTCTCGAGTGCTTCCCGTACTTGTCTTGTGAAGACGTCGGAAATCGAAGCGTTCTCGTCCTCGTACCGCAGTGGCAGGACGAGGTTTTTCACGCGCGTCCGTGGCGTTTGCCCTTCCTTGTATCGCATTTTGCAGACGGTCTCCACACGGCAGACCTTGATGCGCTTGACATCATCGGCCGGCTTCGGGTCGTGCGACCATTCCTGGAAGGTCTGGTCGCTGGACAGATGCCGCTCCACCGGCTCACCCGGCTTCACCATGTTGATCTGACCGATAGCCGAAGGAACGGCCATGATCAGGGACACAACAATCAGCAGTAGATGGCGTTGCATGCTCATGCCGTTCACCTGCTCTCCGGTAAATGCACGTCGAGCCGCTTCGCCGGCGCGCCAAGCCGCCAGAAAACCTCAGGCTCAATGGACAATACATAGCTGTCTTTGCCCGCATGCCATTCGTCGGCCAACTGCCGCTTGAGCGCTTGCACGCGCCGATCGACTAAGGCCGCATCCTCAGTATCTGCAACGTAGGACAGGCGCAGCATCGATGGCGCTTTGCGCAGTTCCTCGAGGAGGAGGTTGAGACGTGGTCGCCACTGGGGCCGGATCTCCGTTTTACCGGGCTCGAAAGCCGCATCGGACAGGTCAATGGCGACCACCCGGTAAATCGAGGCTCCGAAATCAAATTTCAGGGCCTTGCCGCGCGTGGCCCGCTTGATCTGCACCTGGTCTGTCGACAGCCGATAACCGGTAGGTAGGGTCCGGTCGTCGAGCTTCAGCACGAAATTGCTGCCACGATCTTCATTCGGCGTGACCGCGCAGGTGATGTGGAAACGGCCGTAGGGGTCCGTCAGAGCTGCCAGACCTTGTGCCGTCACGACCCGCACGCCGGCCAAGCCTTTTTCGCCGGAATCCTGCTGGCCGTTTCGATTCACGTCATCGAAGACTTTGCCAATTACGTCTGTACAGTCGAAGGTCTGATCCGGAACGACACGAACGGTTGCCGTTGCCTCGCCCGACAGGGCCTTGCCGGTCGCGCCTTCAGTGACTTGGGCGCGATTGACGAACTCCCCTTCTCCGACACCAGCGCCGACGGCGAGCAACAGAACGATCGTGCGGTGATCGGAGTTGCCAAAGCTGAGACCCTTCCACACCAGTTGCCGGCCGGACAGCGTGGGCTCTGCGGGTCCACCATCTAGGCGCGCGGACCCTGGGACGTAGCGGAAGCCGGCTGGAAAGGTATCGACAATCTGCACCCCCTGCATGGATGCTCCCAGGACGTTGTTGACGGTGATGGTGTACGGGACCAGCTGACCGCGAGTGACGTAGCGCAAGGGCGTGGTCTTGGTGATCGAAAACGTGCCCGCGAGTTGCGGGTCAAGCGGGATGTGGTTGTTGTAGATCTGGCTCGATCCGGGCACGGCAATGCCGTCGAGTGTGAGATTCAGGAAGTAGCGTGTCCCGGTACTCGCGCCGGGCACGGAGGCTGGCGGCGCGAACTCTGATTGTTGTGCTTCGCAATAAGGTATGGCTGGAAGTGCATCGAAGGCGGATCCTGCGCACGCCGGCACGGAGAAGGGAGCGCTCGCCGCATCCGAAGTGGCGGGAATGAGTTTCGACTCACCTGCCACGTAACTCGACGTCGGCGCGGTTACCTCAATGAGATAGCTGCCGCCGCTAGAGCAGCCTGGATCCGAAAAATTGACGTCGAAGCGATAGTAGCCGCCCGTCTGAGTGATCTGGCCTTGTTGAGCTGGGTCGTCGAAACAGGCTGCCGGCAAGAGGGCGCGGCTACCGGCGCTCAGCATGTTCAACCGCACGCCCGCAATCGGAGCGCGGGTCATTGAGTTGTAAACGACACCATTTGGGTTGATCGGTAAATTCAGATTCTGAAGGTTGCTGCCGGAGGGCACGGCGATGGCGGTGATGCGCTGTAGCCAGTTGGTAAAGGCCGAGTCGGCCTTGCCGAGCTTGGCAGTGTTTGAGCCCGCGCCCGGCGCGGTGAACTGCACCTCGTAGCGCTCCGTTGTCCCATCGGTGGGCGGCACGCTAGCGAATCGATAGACGCCATTCACATCCGTAACCACGGACTGCACCAGCACACCATTGCGATAGAGCCCAACTCTCCAACCCTGCAGCCGAGTTTCATTGAGGTCCGGTACCTTGTTGAGGTTGGCGTCGAGCCATGCAGTGCCGTTCAAACTGCCTGCTCCGGGAACTCCACCGACATCGATCGAGACACTGGCGCTCGCGGTTTGCGGCGGGTTGTTCCACGTTGCGACGGCGGTGTTGGTGAGAGTCGTGCCCGCGGGAAGTCCCGAAGCAATGTTCACCCGGAATCGCACGTCGATGGATTGTCCGGGCTGCAACGGTCCGTGGACAGCAGAGTAGTCGGCAGTGAGCAATGAACCCACGATCGTCACACCTGACGTGGAGCCGTTCATGGTTGCGGTTGAATTTACAAACGTGAGGCGTCCCGCGCCGGCGGTGCTCAGATCATCTGTGATCACGACTGGAGAGACCGGGTTCGTCGAGACATTTGTCACGTGCACCAGATAGTCGAGCTGTCCGCCTGGCAAGGCTGCGCCGCCGCCCACGACGCTCACTTGCTTGGTGATGTTGAGCGCATTGACCACCACCGTGATGGTGTGCGCGTCCTGGAAATCGAGGATGGATGGCGTTCCGTCGGTCAGGGTGTGCGTATAGGTTTGTCGTGTGGAAATGCTGCTGTCGCCATTGGACCATTGGATGGCACCCGCTAGGTTCGTAAGCTGGGCTCCGGTTTGGCTGTTCGTGTCGAGCTGTGTCCGATAGCTGATGATGAGACGTTGACTCGAGCTGATCGTGGCGGCAGCGGTGAGCATCGTCAGTGTGAGCTCGCAGGTGGGTGCACCTGCATAGCTGATCGAAAAATCCGTGCCTGGGACCAGAGGTCCTTTGCCCGCAACCGGTGTGACGCCGTCCGCCTGGAAAACCTGCGCGCTGAGTATCTGTGGGGTCGTGGAGCACGTGCCGCCGCTATTGCCCTTGGGGAAGCGATCAAGAAGCGTGACATTCCATGCATCACCAGAGCCGGTATTCTGGACATCGAGCGCAAACTGCGCCCATTGCCCCAATGCCATGGTTGTCGGTCCGGTCTTCGTCATTACAAGATTGGGGGCGACGATAGTCATTGGCGGCGTGACTCCCCACTCGCCCGGCAGTGGTTGATAGAAAATGTCGTCGATGAGCCTGCCAAATTCCCACTTCGCGGTGTTAGAGAACTGCGTGCCGGGGGTGTTCGCCGGGTCATTCTTGAGGACAACGGTGATATCGATGACGATTTGCTGTCCAGCCGGGATTATCGGAAAGTTGCTGAAGGTGAGCACACCGCCGACGTTAGAGAATGAATGCGTGACCGGAGTACCGCTGCTTTTCCAGTACGCGGTGTGGCTTACGTAACTGAGCACCGCGCCGGTCGCATTCAGATCGTCCGTGACGACCACGCTGTGCAAGTCATTCGGCGACCCCTGGTTATTGATGACGGTGCCGGTTTGAGGGTCAAACAGAACCGGGATCGTGAGCTTGTAGGTGAAGGGCACACCGATCGCGGCGGTGGTCTGGCCAGCAGGGTTCTGTTTGTCGATCTTCTCTACCGGTATGAAGAGATTCTGGCAACTCGGTCTGAGTGTGGTAAACGAACCGTTGACGAACCAGATATGGTTACCGAGCACGGCGTTGCAGGCCATATTGCCGATGAAGTCGACGTTGTCGAAGATGACCAGCCATCTCTCGTTGTTGTTGCCCGGATTGGTAAAGAAGCTGATGTTGGTCGTCAGCGGGTTGGAAGCCGGAAAATTCCTGAAGGTGCAATTGCCGTCTATTTGGATCTGCGAGGGAGGAACAGGGTTGACGAAGCCGTCAATCATTCCGCCCATGGCGACGCAACTTTGCGCCCGCGCCGGGATGGCGCTCAGCAACAACAGCGCCAGGGGGAACAGCAGGATTTTGATCCACCTGCCGCGCGGCCTCACATTGTTGATGTCGTTAGAAATCATCTGCTCCCTCGTTCCACTCACAAAACGATTCGTCGTTATCGGGACCGAGGCAGCACGCTGTGCGCTGGATTTCGGCGGTCCCGCCGTCCTGGGGCTTGAGGCCCGTTAGACCGGTGACTTTGCGTCGCCATCTTTCAATGGCTTTGCCTTTTTCAAAATCGTCGGAATCTATTAATCAAATTTGCAGGTTCTGACAAACCTCCTGTTTGCTCCCATTCCAATTCCCCGACCGGTCTTATGCCGCCGGCAGGAAGTCGATCGGATAAACGATCGTCACGGTCTGCACCCCTTCTTTGGCGCCGAAATTGATTGCCCGGACGCGGTTCACCACCTGAGTGGCGAGATCGGGTGCATTCATATCAGTTGACTGCAGCGAGCACATCGACACGCTGCCGTCTGGCTCGATCGTCAGGCGGAGCACCATCTTGCCTTGCAAAGCGGGGTTGTTGCGCAGTTCCCGGTTGTAAAGCCGATAAAACGACGCCTTGTAGCGATCGAACACGATCTGGATTTCTTCGTCGGTGCGGGAAGGCCCCGGCCCGCCATGGGCCTTGGGTCGGTCGCCGCCGCCGCCGATCGAGGCGATTGTGCTGGTTGCGCGGGCTATCGAGATCCCGCCTCCGGCGCCGCCGCTACCATTGCCTCCGGCTCCGCCTCCTCCGCCGCCTCCTCTGCCGCCACCACCTCCCACGCTGTGGTTGAGAGATCCGACATCGATGCCGCCGCTGGATCCCGGCGTATTGGTCGCCAACATGGACTGTGACGACGGCCGGCCCGCATCATCGGCGGCACCGTATCGTGCATCGGCTCCTAGATGCGGAGCGATCTTGTCCTGCGCCAGGCTCGCGAGCTTGTCCTTGAATGCCAAGAGGCCGGCTTTTCCCACGTTGGGCTGGGGCTGAGGCGGTTGTGTTTCCGCTGAAAAACCTTCACGCGGACCTGATGGGAGTTCCGGTTTCCCAGGTCCATCCGGACCTTCCGGAGCATTGACCCTTGGTTTAGGTGCGGGTGCTGGCGTTCCGGGTGGAACCGCTGCTTTCCCTCCAGCAAGCGGGACTGCGCGCGCCGGAAGGGGAACCTCTGGTGGACGATAGAAGACGATGTCCACCTCTTTTTTCTTGGGGGGAGCACTGTGAAGCAGCAGTGATGCCGAAACGAGCATCACTAACCCCAGCACAAGGGCATGGAGCACTACGCTCTCCACCATGCTGCGGGTGGAGGGAGCCCCGGATTCTTTGAACATGTGCCTGCCGATTTCCATGGTTGTCACCAAAGCAGCCACCTCAGTTGCTCGTAATAAATTCGACTTGCAGATCCTCAACCCCCGATTTCGCGAGGTCGAGAATGCGCAGAACGCCTTCATAGTTCAGGCGGTCATCGGCGGCCAAAAAGAGCACGCGCTTTTCGGTCGGCCGGTTAGCCAGGATCGCTGCCACTCGCGCGGGCAATTCGGTCGCGGGAATCTTTTGATCAGCTAGGGTCACGCGACAATCCGCCGGAAGTCCTTCCCCAGTTGGAGGCCCTAGGATGTGACAGGCCGTGGGCTCAATGCTCAGAATCAGCCGCGATTCTTGCGCCTGCGCGGCCCCCGCGGAGCTTTTGGGGATGTCGACGTCGTAGCCGTGCATAAGCAGGGGAACCACGACCATGAAGATGATTAGCAGCACGAGCACCACGTCCACGAGCGGCGTGATATTAATCTCGGACTGCAGACTGGAGCCGGAATCGCCTGTGTTGAAATGCATGATGTCATTCCCCTCGGGTGCCAGCGGGCTTGGCGATCAAACCTACCCCGCGAAAACCCGACTGTTCGATCGCTGCCATGGCCTCCCGGACCTCGCGGAAGTTGAGCTTTGCGTCTCCCCGAATCACGACTTTGGGATCCGTCTCGGCACCCACTGCAGTGCGCAGGGCTTCGCCGAATTGCTCGGCTGGCACCTGTCGATCATCGATCCACAGCCTGCCGGCATCGTCGATGGAGACCAGAATCCGGCCTCTCTCGTCACCCTGGCTGCTCGGCTTCGCAGTGTGCGGCAAGTTCACGTCCGGTCCCTTCCGCATCTGTGGCGCCATCACCATGAAGATGATCAGCAGCACGAGCACTACGTCGACAAGCGGCGTGATGTTGATGGCCGCCTGCATCTTCGCTGGTTCACCGAGCCGCATGAGCTTTCGCCTCCAACGCTACCTTTAGCTTCTGCTCGACGACCTGCGGGTCTCGGAGCTCCCGCTCCATGACCTGGGGCACTTTGAACAAGCAGTTCACGAGCTGGGATGAGGCCCGATTCATCTGGACGTGAAAAGCCTCGATCTTGCCGGTGAAGTGGTTAAAAGCGACCACCGCGGGGAGCGCGACGAAGATGCCCAGGGCGGTCGTCACCAGGGCCTCGGCGATGCCGCCCGAGACCACAGACATTCCGCCAGAGCCCGTGGCCGCGATGTTCCGGAAAGCGTTGATGATGCCGGCCACCGTGCCAAAGAGGCCGATGAACGGGGCTGTCGAACCGATGGTGGCCAGGAACCCGAGACCTCGCTTCAACTGGATCAGCGTTTCGGAAATCGAGTCTCTGAGTGCGCTCGTGACGAGCTCGAGTGAGGCGACTGGATCGCCGCCGGCCTGGCGCACGCCGTCGTACTCCAGAATGCCGGCTGAGACCACCTGCGCCACATGGGCGTTCTGGTGCTGCTCTACGGCCTCGATCAGTTCCTGAACATCTCCCCCATGGAGAAACTTCGTGAACATGGGCTTGAAACTCTCTGACTGGCGTGCGGCCAACCGGAAACGCCGATGCTTGTCGACAATCACTGCCACGGAAAAGACGGACAGTGCGACAAGACAAAACATCACGGCGGCACCGAATAGGCCGACGTTTCTCAACAGCTCCGTAAACGTCATTGCTTCCTCCTTTGCGTCGCAGTAGTGAGCTGCGCCGGGTTCGTTTTGGTCAGTACATCGCCGAGTCGCAACGTTTCCGACCTGATTTCGTAATCACCGAGCATTTGCATCAATACTTCCTTGTGAATTAGTTCTCTCGAGTCGTCGAACATCATCGAGGTGACGAAGGCGCTGCCAAGGCCGAGCTAGTTGGCCAGAATGGAGGTCTCGAATCGCGCTCTTCGGGGACGAAGAAAACTTCCGTCTGTGCCTGCGCTTCTTCGGTCTGTCCCTGTGCGGCGTCCGTCTCCGCCAAAACTTTGCCAATTGCAACGGACAAACAAAATGTTTTCATTTCTCGTTCCCCACGCAGCCTGGTACGGCGTTTCCGACTCCACGTAGTGTTGAGCAGAAGGCGCCCGACAACAAGAGCACACGGGTTCCGGTAACCTAAACGACTCATTCTCATTCTTCGCTGGGACCCGCAGCCATTCGCGACTGATACCTTCGTGCGCGGCCACGAACTTGGAAGAAAGCACCCCAGGAAGCAGGAGCTGGGGCAGGGAGAGTCACAATCGGGGAGCCAAATGCGGAAACCCGATCAATACCATCGCCGGATCTGTACGAAGACGATAGCTACGAGCTTCCCAGACCCGGGGCCTGTCTGCATTTAACCAAGATGCCAGCTTGGCTGATGCTGGGGGCGATACGGGCCTAGACTGCGTAGTTCGACAAGAAAACATTCATCGAGATTTCGAAAGGCTTGCTGCCGGAACTCCCTTACCTCGGTAGCCGCATGGAGGCAAGAACCTCGCGCAGGATGTTGCCCAAGTTGTGGCTTGGCAATGGGTGATGAGATCGGAAAGCTTCTGAATAGAGCGGGGGCGCCCGCGTCCAGTGGGACGCGTCAGCGAGCGACGCGGTGACCACCACCGTGGACACTGGGAGCGGGAGCGTCGCGAAGGCTCAGTGAGAATGCTATGGAGATCGCGGGAGCAGATGGCGATGCCTGGCTGCCTCCGACGACGATTAGGAACTCAACCTCCTATACCCTCCTGCCGCGCACGAGGAGGTGCTTCATGGCTTCGTTTCCGACCTGATCTCGTAATAGCGAAGCGCCCGCATGAACACTTCCTTATCCACGGGCTGTCTGGAATCGTCGAGCATCGGCGAGACGCTCAGCGAGCGCCCGACTTCCGAGGTTTTCCAAGGAACGATGACCAGCGACGTGGGCGCTTCCTGATTACCCAGAACGGACATACCCAAAGCCTTTCCCCCGGGGACGGAGATCAGCTTCGCGTCTTTGTCTGTCTGTGCCTGTGCCGTGGCTTCGCTCGGGCCCTCTGTCTCTGCCTTTTCACTGCCTGCTCGGGGCTCTTCTGTATCCGGCCGCGGTTCTGCCGTCTCTACTGGCGCTGCCGTAGTCTTTGCCTCGGCATCGTCAGTTTGTCCACGCACCTCTGCCGGCTTTTTCTCCACGGCAGCGGGACCAGCAACGTGTTTGGTCCCAGGTTTTTTCTCTGCCATCGCGACTGTTGCGAGCAGCAGCACGACCATCAAGGCTCGGCTCATGGTTTCTCCTTCCGGCTCTCTCGGTTGCGCAGGTCGGCAATCCACTTAGCGACTTCGGTGTCGTTCGGAACCAGCCGGCTGTACGCTTCGTAATGCTCCAGCGCGCACTTGTAGTCCCCAAGGTATAGGTCGCACAGAACTGCCAGATTCTTGTGGGCATAGTGAAAGTCGGGGAACTGCGCCAGGGCTGCCTCATAACTAGCACGCGACTTCGCAAACTCTCCCTTGCGCCGTTGCACCAGGCCGAGCTCGTTGTAAGCGGCGGGGTGGTTTGGATTCAGTTCCAGCGCCCTTTTCAGGCTAGCTTCGGCGTGGTCCAGGTCGCCGGTGTGCGCGTATGCAATCCCGAGATCGATGTGCGCCGCCGTTGATGAGGGCGCCTGTTCGGTTACCTTGAGCAACAAAGCGATGCCGCGTTCATACTGCCCGTCCTGCAGCATCCGAACCGCCGACTCATAGTCGGCGCGCACCGCGTCGGTAACGGGTACGCTCTGCGTGATTGTGAAGCCGCCAGCCTCCTGCGCGACCTGAACGGGGACGGCCGACGTCGCCAACAAAGGTTTAATCGTCGTCGATGCGTTGTTTTCGTGCCGGGCAGCAGGTGCGCAGCCCAGGGTGAGAAACAGGGCCAGCCACGGTATGCTGCGGCAAACCGCTTTGATGAGTCGGGCCTTATTGCACACTTCCATTTTTCCCCTCTCCGTCGTTCATAGCCATCGGTACCGGGTGCTGCGTCGTCTGGTCGGGCTTGCCTGTCGTCGTTTGGGTGTCCCCCGACGCAGGCACGGAGACCTGCGAAACCGGTGCACGGTACACATAACTATCGATACCGCCGGGGAAGCCGCTACTTACTTCATTTTTCGCGTAGCGGCCCGGCATCAGCTCGGCAAGCCTATTGAGACTCTTCTCAGTCCACTCGTCGAGGACACCGGCGTGCAGCAATTCCATATTTTTCTCATGTACCTTGATGGCTTTTTCCTCGAACGGAAATGCGGTCTCATCAAGATCTGCTTCATACTTTTCTAGGTCTGCGGCCTGTACATCGGTCGGACGCTCCGACTCCTTCAGCGAGCGACTGAAATCGAAGTAGGTTTCCGCCAAGTAATACGTCGCAGCCGCCGTCACGTCCGCAATTTCGTACTCCACTAGCCGGTTCATGGCATCGACCGTGGCATCCATGCGCTGTTGTTTCTCCTTCAAGCTGGTCTCGAAGGGTTGTCGCAGCTTCACAGCTACAAAGTCCCGGTAGAGCTGTTCCGCAAGAACCAATGCGGAACGTGCCGCAAGCGTTCGCGTTCGGTTGGTCCTTTCCGAGCCTGCGGCTGCGTCGATGCGTACGATTTCTGCCAGCTCCTTCTGATAGAGAGACTCGTCATGAGTAGCCTTGTATATCTCGGAGATCTTGAATCGGGTCTCCAGTGCCGCCTCGACTGGACTTGGAAACTCGTTAAGATAACGTCGGTACGCATCCAGAGCCTTGTCGCTTGTGTTGGACTGCTGGTATAGGTCGCCTGCCGCGAGCAACGCCTCGCCGCGTAATGCTGGATCCTCGGACTCGGATGCGAGTCGGTCGTATTCGCCAGCGGCGCGCGACAACTGTCCGCTTTCCCGATAGGCGCGGGCAATCAGCTTGGTGGATTCACCATGCATTTTGTGGTTGGGGTAAGCACTGCGAAACGCTTCGAGCACTTCTGCGGCCGACCTCCAGTCCTGAAGCGCGATCAGCGCGGCACCTGCATCGTACTCGGCTGTCGCACGGATGCTGGACGTAGGCGCTGCCGTGCGAATCCTCAGGAAGTGATCGGCGGCTGCACGATAATCCTTGGCGTCTCGCGCAAGCTCACCCTGCTTGTAGATGGAGGCGGCGAGGTTATCAACCAGCGCGGCGCGCGACTTGTCGTCTTCCGGCGTGAGCGCGAGCACCTGGGTGTAGGCCTGTTCGGCATGCGGGTACTCGGCAAGTTCGAACGAGCCGTGCGCAATGACAATCCATGCGGAGCGCCGGATGGGCAGTTCAGCCCCTGGATATTTATCGATGACGCGCTGGGCGGAATCGCTGGCCGGTCGATAGTCCTTCATCTCATATAAATCGTCAGCAGCCGCTCCCAGGACCGCTGCAGCCTGGGCATGGTCCGGGAACGTATCGGCAAACTTAAGTGAACTTGCGATCGTGGCGCGCTTGACACCCTCCTGCTGTTCCTTGCCTGCGTCCTTCAGCTGCTGGCGGTAGGCGTAGACCGCGGCGTAGCCAGCGGCTGCCGATTGGGAATGGGTCGGATATCCATAAGCCGTGCGCTCATATTGTTTGGCGGCCTCGCCGAAATCCTTGTTCTCGAAGAGCAGGTCCGCGAGGCGGTAGTTGATCGCGGGTGATTCGGCATCCGTCGGAAATGACTGGAGGTAGTCGCCATACCATCGGAGAGCCTCGTGATAATTCGCGAGTTTCTCGGTCGCGTCCTGCGTGCTCTGATACTCGGCGTGATAATGCGTCGCGAGGTCCTTTAGGTTCGTCTTCAGGTAAGCGATAGCCTCAGGCAACTCTTCGGGCTTGTTGTGTCGCCAGTATTCGGCCTGTAGCCCATACCTGGACGCGAACTCCCGCTTCGACTCCAACACAAGCTTGGGGAATCCGCCTTTGGTGAAGGTCTCCACCACCCGCATGCTGAAGCGCGGAGCAGCACGGTGGAAAGGGTAAAGCGCTATGAAAGTCTTGTAAGTCTTTGCCGCGTCATCGTAGCGCAGCTTGGCCAGGTAGTGCTCGCCCAGATTGCTGTAAACGCGGTCCTCGTAGGCTCGATTCCCGAACTTGGAGAAGTATTCACGGACCGCATCGGATCCGCCGAGGTTACTGAAGCTTAAGCTGATGGCTCGAAAAGTATCGGCAACACGCCGCTCCTCTTCCTTCTCGTGCTTCTGATCAAAGTCGTAGCCAATCGAAACCTTATAGTCAAGCAGCGCCATGTACTCATGCAGAGCCTCTTCATAGAGTTCCTGCTTGTAGAACGTCCACCCAAGCTTGTAGAGCGCGAGCTCGTGGTAGGAGGACTTGGAACCCAGGTTGACGATCGCCGAATAGGCGTTCTCGGCATCGCGGAATTTTCTTCGCGTGAAGAAGTACTCACCCCGCCGGAACTGCACCTCGTCGTAGTGCTCGGAATGCGGATTCGCACGGATCAACTGCTCCATGGTTTCCATGGCCTCATCTGTGCGGCCGAGTTCGTCATAGGCTCGCGCCATCTGGTACAGAACCTGGTCGCTATTCTTGTAACTTGGATACTCCGTGAGCAGCCGCTTATAGATAGCGATTGCCTCGGTGGGACCTTTGGGAGCAGCATCAGCGCCCACCACGCCCGTAAGGGAAGAGTCCACGTCCCCGCTTGTGAGAATGGAGCTCGCCGCTGTTGTGCGACGCTCAAACTCCCGATCGGATTCGCGTGGGCCGGCGCCCGGAACTGTGGCGGCCTGATCGGAGGGGTGGGCTGGGGTGACCGCAAGTGCCTGAGCGGCCTTCGGTGCGGGAATCTGCCGCGGCTTGACGTCGCCCGTGTGTATGCCGTACTGCTTCTCGATTTGCAGGTCTGCAAGGCGCCGCATTGCTTCCGGAGTCATCGCTGTCTCCGGTGTCTCCTCAAGAAAGCGCCGATAACTTTGCATGGCCTGATCGAGGCCCTGATCTACCTTGACCTCTTGGACGTCCGGGCGAATGTTATGCAAGTCTGCAAGCGTCCCCCGGGTTGGCTTGTGATGCGCGGCACAGCCAACGAAGAGCGCGGGCGCAAGCACGACGGGAATGGTTAGCCGGCGCATCATCGTCCCTCCGCGCCGGGCTCGACGCGCGCAGTTCGATCGTAACTATCGGCCACGCCGTAGCGCGCCTGAGTCTGCTGGACCACCAGGCGTTCCCGGCGGGCCTGGAGTTGGTTGATGGCGACGGTCTCGATCATGTGTCCCTGACGGGCCATCAAAGTGTCGACATGCTCCAGTGCGCGACGCGCGCGCTCGCGAAGCTGTGCAATTTGGACGTCGTATCCCACATAGCTGTGCATCGCCGCCTGCCTTGTCCTGACGAAGGCTTCGTATTGCCGAGTGAGAGCATTGATTTGCGTATTCAATTCGTTGAGGTGTTCATAGGCTGCGGTCAGCCGCTCCTGGTATTCGGTTTCGAGTCGCCAGGTGAGCACACCCTGCAGTCGTGCGGCGCGCTGCCGAAGGGCGAGTGATTCGGCGCTATCAGAGGTTCCAATTTGTTTTTCGATAAGTGCAATGCGTTCACCGGCAGCCCGCTCGTCTGCCGTTGCCAGATAATCGGGCCGTGGCGCGGTCAACATCGTCTGCAGGCGCTCGGCGAGGTGCTTATGCTGCTCAAGTCGCACACGCATTCGCGAATCAAGATCCTGAAACTTCGCATCCACGACCGGCAACAGGGGCTCAAAATTTTGTTTGCGCAGTCGGATGATATCGTCGAAGGAGTCCAGGCCGGTTTGCCAGGTTATGAGTTTTGAGCGCAGATCCTCAAGGTCGAGATAATTGTGTAACGCGGTCTGGAAGTCGTGAGATGCCATCAATTCCATCAGGTAATAGGTTTCCGGCGCACCCGGTAGGGTGCGCAGGCGGATGACCCAGCTTTGGTCTTCACGGCTCTCTTCCCGGATCAGCGCTTTGAGAAAACGGCCGTCGTTCACGCTATCAATGGACGCGTCCACTCTTTTGATCTGGTTGCTGTACAGCTCAAGCGCGCGACCATACATGAGGGCGGAACGGCCGTACAACTTCAGATTGGCGTAGGCATTTGGCGCGGCAAGCATTGCTTCCTGAACGGCGACGTCGGTTGGTTCGCGCTCTGCCAAGATGTTCCAGGGAACGAGCGCACGGTCAAACTGTTTTGCCGAGGCCTCGGCCCAGCCTGCTCGCAGCAGAGCCTGGTTCGAGAATGGTCCATCGAGGCGGACGCGGTCCAGTGTCTGTTTGGCCCGCTCAAAGTCGCCTGACTCAAACAGGAGAGCGCCAAGTACTAAATTGCACTTGTCACGGATCGCGAGCGAGGAGGGATCGTCTGCCGTCAGCTGCCCGGCCTTGTCCAGTTGCGCGATTGCTTCCTTTTGCCGACCCGCCTGCAACAAAGCAACACCGAGGTTGTAAGCGACGAATCCGGCCAAACTTTTATCGTTCTGCAGGTGACCGAGCACTTCGACGGCGTCGCTGGGCCGACCGGTCGCCATATAGATATTCGCGCGCAAAAACTCGACATCGTCCTTTATCTGTTCGGGCACGGTACCCCGGATCCGCCCCAGGGCTTGCAGCGCATCGTCGAGCTGGTCCTTTTGGAAGTGAATGCGGGCAAGCCTGAACGCGGCTTCATTTCGTACGGCATCATCAACCGCGCCTTCGAGCACACGCTTGATGGCGCGTCCTGCGCGGTAGTGCATACGGTAGTCGAGCTCAAAATCGCCGACTGAGAATTCGGCCTGGTTGACGTGGTAGTGAAGCGTATCGAGTTCGGGTTGGTCCAGCCGATGGTATTGGGCAAGTTCGGTATCGAGCCGCTGGATTGCCTCGAAATATTGTCCCTGGTCGGCGTGATAGAGCGCCTCGCCGAAAAAGAGATCCTTCAAATCGTCACCCAAGGCCGGATGGGCAGCGAGTCCAAGGATTAGACAGAGTCCGATGAGTCCGCGTGTCGCTCGCATGAATTACAACTCCCCAAACGTGATGGGGGTCTTGCCGGAGTCCGGTCCGCCCACCGTCACTTCCACCAATTTTGGTTTCACTTCTTTGTGAAACGTGAAGTGTTCCGTGCGGCTGAAGTCCGTGCCGGTCTTAACCTTTCCGTCAACCAGCACGTTGAGCTGGTGGTCCCCGGTCGAGACATTTCCGACGTAGATCCTCTGTACGCCACCCTTACGCAGTGCCTCGAGCTCTTTGGCGCTGTAGATGTAATGCGCAACCAGCTGCCCATCGATCTCGAGCCGCACCGCGTCGAGTCGCAGCTGGTCGCCTTTGGCCAGCGCGACAAAGACCGCGACTTGTGTCCCGGACGGGTACAGCAGCTTCTCCTCCAGCTGATTCAGCTCCGCCGAAATGCTGAGGACGTCTGACTTGACCTCCTGAACCTGTTCATCGAGGCCCCTCATCTGCTGTTGGTCCGCAGTCGCGTCCGTACGTTTCGTCTCTGTTGCCTTATCTGCAGGTAGCGGGGCACCGTGTAATCGCCCGCAAGCGGCAAACGATAAGGCAAGAACTAGGCCAATCACAACCCAGCAATGCGCTGTATTTCTCATCTCTGTATGTCCCATGCAGCCTTCAGATAGTAGTTTCAGACTCCACGTAGTGTTCAGCACGCGGCTCGCGGCAACAAGAGTACCCGGGTGCCGGTAACCTAAACGACTCATTCTCATTCCCAGCTGTGACCGCGGGGGCATACCCGTCTAATACCTTCGTGCGAGGCTTTCCTTGCGAGCAAGAGAGTCATTAGACAGTAACCGTGGTAGGCAGGAAGCAGCAACCAATCACAACTTTTGGGGGAACGGAACCAACGATCCTCTCTATGAGACCGGGGCGGTCTGGTATTGAGGAGAACCACTGTTAGCTTGTGGGCCTGAACGAAGCTTCTCCACACCATACGTCGGTTGGAGAATTGATAACGCCATAGAGCCCGCGGGACCTTATGAGCCTGGGGACTTAGAGGCAGCCTGAATGTGTATAGCGAGACTGCCAACCTGAAAGTAAGCCAAACGTTCGCTCCTGCCCACCCGGATGATTACCTGGCTCAGGTACGGCGGAGGGACAAAGCGGTTAACCGAACAAATCCGAGGCACTGCCCACCCGGCCGCACCCAGGCTTGCAATCCATAGCACAATGGCCGCGATTCGGACGCCGCCCCCAAAACTTTCCTCTATGACTGCCGTCCGCGCATACATATCTCCGACGCGCTGACGAGCAGCGGAGCAGGCAGCTACTACCGTACCAACCAGATAGAAGCCCAGCCCGTCTACGATCCGGAGCACATTGCGTACCGCACAAGCCGAGAAGGATCGACCTTGCCGGGCTCCCACAACCCGAATCCCCACCATGGCCTTGCCGAGCGTCGCTCCCCATACCGCCTCCAGCAGCCAACCATAGAGAAAAAACATCGTGGCGTTCAGCGTAACCGCGATTAATAGGGACGCAGTTGTGAGCCGCATTTCACTACCCTCAACCGAACCCCAGCGCGTAAACGCCCAGGCATCCACAATGGCAAAGAGGCCGAACAGGAAAGCAGTGTCGAGTAGAAAGGCGATAAAGCGATCGCCCAATCTGGCAAACCGATATCGACCTTGAGTGCGAGCAGATTCAGCAGCAGCTGTGCTCGTGTCCTGACCGACGACGTCGACCACGCCAGACTCTTCCAGCAGGTATTGGCCAGGCGGAATCGTCTTCCCGCAGCCGTTGCACCGCTTGGAGTACGCCCTGATTTGGCTTTGGCAAAATGGGCATTCCATAAGTTGACCCAGAAGACCTGCCCCAATCTCAAGCATACCTCCAGAGAAGGGAACGCTCGCGTGACCGAGGGACAGCATCAGGAGGACATTGCACGTTAGGGTGCTGAGAAGGATCTCGGTCTTGGACTTAACCTTAATATATGTGTTCCAAAACCCGAGGCTTTGCCGGGGAGAATGTATGGCGATTCTCGGGGATTGGCGAGGTCGTGATCACACCCGATGCCGACCGGTCGGGACCGGAGGCAAAATCTCGACAATTGTTTCTCGGGTTGGCAGAACACTTCCCAACGGCCGACTTAGCGATGACGCCAGAAGCGCCTCCGTTGACATCCTCAATTTCGGCCCATGCCTTCGATCGAACTTCGCTCGCTCCCCAGCCTCAGCACACGAGAAAAAGAGCCTGTACGTTCGTGCTCTTTCTGTACTCAGGTATCGCTGTTAATGTCGGAAATTAGCGACGGGCTCCTTGTTCGTGCCCCGCCACTCGCAAATCAAGCTGTAGGGCAAGACGCAGGACGGCCATGCAAGCTTTAGACGGATCGCGAGACCACAGATTTTATCGAGTCCGAATCAAAGAAGGCCACAGCGCCGCCGGATTGCTGGTGAGTGCTCGAGGTAAGCGTTGTATTCCATCAACTCAGTATTGCCTCACGGTGGATTCTTGTGACGCTTATCACTTTCCGCGTAGCGCGGCGTTGCATGTCCAGGTGCGACTCGGCGAAATGGGATTCACGACGGCGTTGGAAGAGATCCAGGATTAACGCCTCGAAGAATCGGGTTTTGACGCGCTCGTGTCAGCTAGGTGATTCGCCTCCCGATGCCAGGGAAGGGCCGTCGCTGGCCACGCTACGGGCTGATTATTCTTCAAGATGATTGGCTGGCAGCTCTTCCGATTCGATTCTCATTAGAGTCATGCGCGTAATCGATGCGCACCCCGCAAAGATCAGCGATCAGGGTTCCTGCCCAGCGGTAGATATTTTGTTCCTTCACCAGCTTGCGCATACGCTGCATTCTTCCCCTTCGATCTTCCGTTGTCATCTCCAACGCGTAGCGGATCGCGTCTGCCGTTCGTTCAATGTCGTAAGGGTTAACGAGAACAGCATCGACGAATTCACGGGCGGCACCGGTGAACCGGCTCAACAGCAGAACGCCTTGTTCGTCATGACGCGCAGCGACGAATTCTTTGGCGACTAGGTTCATCCCGTCATGCAAAGATGTAACCAGGCAAAGATCGGCCGCACGATAGTAGCGGGCAATTTCCTGGTGGCTGTAGTGCCTTTTCAAGAAGACTATCGGCCTCCACTTGCCACTCTGGAACCGCCAGTTGATTCGGTCCGACTCGGCTTCGACATCGGCGAGCAGGTCATGATAGCGCTTAATGTGCGTACGACTGGGGGCTCCAATCTGGACAAAAGTAAACTTTCCCTGATAATTCGGGTATTTCTCTAGCATCCGTTCAATTGCCAGGAAACGCTCAATGATTCCTTTTGTGTAGTCCACACGATCCACCCCAATACCAAGAAGCAGAGCTTCAACCCCCAATTCGTGAAGGAGAGCGGCGCGATCCAGATAGGGCGAATCTCCATCCTCGAGGTCGACCGACGTTTTTGGGAATTCCACACTGATCGGGAAGGGCTTGACGACGGTGCGGTGCCCGGCACGATTGACCGCAAAGTGTTCCCAATCGATCCGCGATTCGAGAGTTCGGTCAACTGTCTCCAGGAAGTTTGTGCAGTGAGCCTGCACGTGGAAGCCAACCAAGTCAGCTCCCAACATTCCGCTCAGCAATTCAGCTTGCCATGGACAAATTCCAAACGTCTCTGAGCTCGGCCACGGAATATGCCAGAAGATAGCAATCCGAGCGTCGGGACGTTCTTTTTTGACCAGTCGTGGGAGGAGTGCGAAGTGGTAATCCTGCACGAGCACAACCGGAGATTCGGTTCCCGACATCTCCTCCAAGATTGCCTTGGCGAACTTTTGGTTTGCTGCTTCGTAACATCCCCAATCAGGTGCGCGGAAGGTGGGTCTGGTATGAGCGACGTGACACAACGGCCATAGACCTTCGTTGGCGAAGCCGTAGTAATAGCCTTCTTCTTCCTGCTTGGTAAGCCAGACGCGGCGCAGTGTGTATCGTGGTTCTTCAGGAGGAACGGCAAGGCGGTCATGCCGATCAACGGTTTCACGATCGGCGTCGCCACTACCGTGCGCTACCCAGGTTCCGTCACAGGCGCAAAGTATCGGCTCTAGCGCCGTCACTAGCCCACTTGCCGGCACAATTGCCTGGATCGATTTCCCTTGGTGGACGTGGCTGTACGGCTCCCGGTTTGAAACGATGAAAAGCCGGTTGGACCCCAATTTGTTTCGCACATGGACAGACAACCGCTCTGCCGTCCACAACGACTCGCCAGCCTCGCGCAGTTGCGCTTCTCTCTCCGCTGCTGAGCGCGCGGCTGTGAGACTCTCTGCAAACGTGGTCATCTCCTTCGCCAAAGGGCGCAACACTCCCAAATCTGTAATGGCTGGCGTTTTGACTGATCCTTCCGTTCGCAAGGTACGCATCCACTGTGCCGCCCGCGCTATGGGACCGGCAATGCTCCAGCGGATGATCAGTACGGTGATGACTACGATCAACAGAACTTGAACGAGTACCCGGACAAACGTTTCTCGCCAAACACGACGCACTTGAGCATCAATGTGGCTGGCGTCCTGAGCGACGAGGAGCGCTCCCAGGAACCCATTCCCCTGCTTCAAAGGCAGCAAATAGGCATGCAAAGAACCGCGATTCGTCAGACTGATGAATCTGCTCTCGGTGTGGCTTTCTGTCA
>DATNEX010000098.1:0-14656 GCA_035606605.1 Terriglobales bacterium | reverse complement strand
CGGCGAGCGGGGCCGATTGATACAGAAAGTACTCTCCGTTGCCTAGTCCAAAGAAGTCTCCGATGGGGGCTTCGATGCTGGGAGTGTCTTCTCCATCCCAGTAAGCCCGCAGCACGATCTTCTTCAAGTGCTTCTCCTCTTTGTCGGCAATGGTGAACCAAATGTGGGAAATCTCGCCCGGGCCGGCTTCATCGAACACGGTGATCGAGTCCCCGGGCGCGACGCGGCGAGCATCGGCGTTGCCGCCAGTACGGTCATAGCTGGAGGAGCGCCGGAGGCGATACCCTTTGGGCTTAGAAAGATCGGAAAGCGCGGCACCCCAGTTCTGTGCGTTGGCGGAGGCCACCGTCAAGAGCAGAATTATGAGCAAACGCATGAGATCTCCTTGCGCGAAGGTCGCATAATATCACGCAGAAGTTACTTTGCCTGGCCAAGGTGCATCGTACTTCGAAAGCGGTTTCTGGGAGGAAGTATGCGCGTGGTGCTTGCATGGTTACTGCTGGTTGGTATGACCCTCGCCGAGGACCCTGCTCAAAAGAGTCCGCCGAAGCTGATTCCGGGCGCTCCGGCGAGTGCAGAAGAGATCACCATTCCCGCAGGTACGAAGATTCCCGTGGCGTTGAAAAACGCGATTTCGACGAAGAGCAATCAGCAGGGCGATCCGGTATACGCGCAGACGACGTTTCCGGTCGTGTTAAGCGATCACATTGTGATTCCCGCTGGCACATATATGCAAGGGAGAATTATGCAGATCAAGCCTGCGGGCAGGATCAAAGGGCGTGCTGAAGTCATGATGCACTTTACGACCTTGATCTATCCAAGTGGGTATACCGTGATGCTGCCGGGGTCGCTCGAGAATGCGCCTGCGGTTGACAAGGCGAAAGTGAAAGACAAGGAGGGCACCATTCGGGCCGATAACGACAAAGGGACCAAAGTTGCTGAGGTAGCGATTCCCGCCGCCGAAGGAGGCGCGTTGGCCGGAGGACTCGCCCGCGGAACCCGCAGCGGGACAGCGGTGGGTGCAGGACTGGGTGCGGCAGTCGGAGTGGGTATTGCGATGTTGAGTCACGGAAATGACGTTAAGCTGGCGCCTGGGACAACGCTGGAGGTCGTGTTGCAGCGGGATGTGGCGGTCCGTTCCGACCGAATCAAGGCAGCGGGGCAGTAGGGCCATCCCCTGGATCCATAGAGACCTTGAAACGCGCACAGATCTCCCGATTTTGCCTAAAATATTAGATGTGAGTACGGGAACCAAAATTCGAGTAGGGCCGGCGGGGTGGTCCTATAAGGACTGGGAGGGCATCTTCTATCCGCCGGGGATGTCGCGACAGAAAAAGCATCCGCTTGAACTGGTGGCGCGTTGCTTCGATTTGGTCGAGATCAATACCTCGTTCTATGGGCACATCAAGCCCGAGATTGCAAAACTTTGGGCCCGGATTGCGTCGGAGGCCAATCCTGACTTCGTTTTTACGGCGAAGTTGCATCGGTCCTTTACCCACTCTCCCCTGGCGGCGATGGAGCCTACTTCCGCGGTTTCCATCAAGCCAAATGAAGATGACGAACGCCTGGCACGAGAAGGCCTGGAAGCGCTCGCAGCCACCGGGAAGTTTGGTGCGTTGCTCGTCCAATTTCCGGTTTCATTTAAGAACACCGCTCTCAATCGCGAGTATCTCGAAATGCTGCTTCGCCAATTCATTGAGTATCCGCGGGTGGTTGAGGTGCGGCATTCGACCTGGAACAGCCCGCAAACCATCGCATACTTCGAAGAGCGCAATGTCAGTTTCTGCAACATCGATCAACCGCAACTGGGACGTTCGCTCGAGCCGACCACCCATGTGACCTCAAGCATCGGTTACGTGCGACTCCATGGACGCAACTACGACCAGTGGTTCGAGGCAGAGAAGTCAGCGGACCGCTACAACTACCTGTACAAGTCGAACGAACTTGAGGGATGGAAAAGTCGTATCGAATCAATTGCCGCCAAGACGAAGATCACCTTTGTGGTGACCAACAATCACTTTGAAGCCAAGGCCGGGGTAAACGCCCTGGAACTGAAGCACATGCTCAATGGCAAGCGGGTCTTGGCCCCGGAGCCGCTCTTAGAGCACTATCCAGAGCTGAAGCAGATTGCCGATCCCTTGGGGGAGGGGCAGCGACCCCAGAGTTTGCCGCTATTGAGGGATGAAAAGCTGGCGTAGTTTCGTCCTCGTCCTGTTCGCGCTTTGTAAATGAGCGCGCTTCCGCTGCCGCCGCAACCCGAGAGCAGGCCAAGCCACAGTGCTGACATGGGTAGAACCGCAGGCATGAGAACTACCAGTTCACTGTAGGGACGTAAGAAGCTGGTTTTCATTAAAGGCGTGCGAAAACCTGGGGTCAAAGCTTTTCTTTGCAGAGATAGATACGGGAAGAGCCCGTCCGATTGTAGTCTCCTGTCACCAAGGGTTGTCGGAATCGCTAAACAGACCTGCTCTTCCTGGTGTGTGCACGCCTCCGGGGAGCGCAACTGGATGCATGGGGGATTGAGAGGACCTTGAATTGAGGCACATTCGGCCCAAAAGGAGCTTAATCCACCTTTACCGACCAACATTTCGGTGCTAATGTGGGGTTCTCTTTCGATTCGGTCCGATTCGGTTCGCGCTCGCGGTGGGGACCCGGATCAGCTCACATGCCTCCGGTCTGCCAATGGAGGATTGCATGACGAAGTTCAGCGATTCCGTTGATTCGATCCTGAAGCAGAAGCCTGGTGTCGTCTGGTCAATTTCTCCGGAGCGCTCCGTCTTCGAGGCGATCGAAGAGATGTCGGATAAGCGCGTCGGAGCCCTGCTGGTGATCTCTGAGGGGGCCCTGGTCGGTATCGTCTCCGAGCGCGATTACGCACGCAAAGTCATCTTGCTGGGACGTTCGTCGAAGAATACCGCAATACGGGAGATCATGACGACTGACGTCGTGTGTGTCACCCCGGCAAAGACTTTGGATGAATGCATGGCGCTGATGACAAACCACCATATCCGCCATTTACCGGTGATGAAGGACGGGCAGGTTGTCGGGATCGTTTCCATTGGCGATGTTGTGAAGTGGATCATTTCGGCGCAGGAAGAGACGATCCGCCATCTGGAGCAATACATATCGGGGATTCCGACGGACTTGATGAACTAAGCGGAAGGTTTCCCGAAAACTGAACCAACCCTCTAAGCTGACGCCCGAGCTTTGTCCCACAACACCCAACCAGCTGAAGTCCACTCCGGGCCTGGTCCTGGCTGGATTAGAGAGCTCTACTGGCGAATTCGCGGGTTGGCGACCGAATACAGCAAATCGGTGAGAAAGTTCACCACCACATACGTCAGCCCGATTGCGAGAATGCAGCCCTGGACAAGATAGTAGTCCCGATTACCGATAGCCTGGATGGTGAGGCGTCCGATGCCGGGCCAGGAAAAGATAGTTTCGGTGACGATGGCGCCGGCTAGAAGCGCACCGAATTGCAGGCCGACAACGGTGAGTACGGGAAGCATCGCGTTGCGCAGGGCGTGACGATAGACGACGGCGCGTTCGGAAAGACCCTTGGCCCGGGCGGTGCGGATGTAGTCCTGTCCAAGCTCCTCGAGCATTGACGTGCGCACCATGCGGGTAAGGATCGCGGCCAGAGCTCCTCCCATCGTGATTGCGGGAAGAACCAGGTGCGCAACCGTGCCGGTGCCCGAGACCGGAAGCCAGCCCAGCTTGATGGCAAATAGCAAAATCAGAATTGGTCCGAGCGCAAAATTAGGAAACGAGAGGCCAAATAGGCTGATGACGCCGAGGAGTTTGTCGTCCCATCGGCCGCGGCGCTGGGCGGAGCGAACGCCGGCGGGAATTGAGACGAGAATTGCCACCAGTAACGATGCCAGGGTCAGCTGCAGGGTAAAAGGGTATCGCTGCATAACAAGACGACGTACGCTCTGGCCGTAGCGCAAAGAAGGACCGAGGTCGCCGTGCATTACCCCGGTCCAATAACGCAGATATTGTTGGCCGAGCGGAACATCCAGACCGTACGCATGGCGGGTCGCAGCCACGTCGGTCGCGGGAGCACCTTCCCCGAGCATCTGCAGAACGGGATCGCCCGGCACAAGATGAATCAGCACGAAGACAACTGAGACCACGAGCCACAAGACCGGCAACGTGTATAACAGGCGCGTGATGAGAGGTCGGAACACAGGAGTGAAGTGAGATTACAACATAATCACAAATTCAAAGGGTAGGCCTTTGCCGTGCGTCTCCACGAAAAACAAAAAACAGACGGATAGCGCCTAAGCCTACGCGGATAGGTGTAGGATCTGCACCGTGATGTTGTCGGGACCGCCGCGGTCCTTTGCGAGTTGGACCAAGGTCTTGCAAGCCTCCTGTGGGCTCGCCTTCGACACAATTTCAGCAATCTCCCCGAGAGTCATTTGCCCCCACAACCCATCGGTGCAGAGGACCAGAACGTCTTCGGCCTCGAGTGGCACCGGGGAGGCTGGAACATCTGGCTGGAGATCCTCAACCACTCCGATCGCAGCCGTAAGAACGTGCTTCTGAGGATGGGTTTCGGCTTCTTCGGGACGTATGGTTCCGCTCTCGATCAGGCGCGCTACCAGAGAATGATCGCGGGTGAGCTGCCGACATTCCCTATTCCGGACGAGGAGCAATCGGCTGTCACCGACATGGGCGAAGTGTAATTCCCTTCCCACAATGGCACAGGCGGTGAGCGTGGTCCCCATGCCGTGCAGGAGAGGTTTGGCCTGGGCCTCCTGATGAACCCGATGATTCGCCTCCAAAAAGGCCGAGAATAGGCGTGCTTGCGGAGCTTCCGATCCAGCGGCGGCGTAGGTTTCACAGACGGCGTCGACCGCTATCCGGCTGGCGAACTGGCCGCCCTCCGCTCCCCCCATCCCGTCAGCCACCGCGGCGAGCAGGCCCAAACGCTCGAAGTCGGAGTCGAGCTGCGACTCCCAGTAGGCGTAGTTATCCTCGTTATTCTGGCGAAGGCACCCGAGATCGGTTAGAGCAGCGGCCTCAATGCCTGGACGGACTTTCATTCTCCCCTAAGCCCCGAAAGAGAGGAATTATACGCGAGCGGCCACGACAGCCGACTTTTGCCGCGCTGACATTTGTCACTCCACGACAGTGATGAAGTCCACTATGGGGCGGAAGCGCAATGAGGGATGCTGTGACTGAGATTGGAGTGGAACCTTATGGCAGCTGCGGAGACGCCAACACCTCGAGTCCCAGGCGCAGGAATCGAAGTTCCTGTAGCCAGCTTTGCATCGGTTAATAAAAGCTACGGAAGCGTGCGGGCCCTGGCGGATTTCAACTTCGACGTTCGTGCCGGCGAACTGGTCGCGCTGCTGGGACCGAATGGCGCGGGAAAAACTACTGCCATTCGCCTGCTATTGGGGCTGGCAAAGCCGAACTCCGGGCAATTGAGAGTCTTCGGCGGCGATCCCGCCAGTCTGGAGACCCACATAAGGGTGGGAGCCATGATGCAGGTCGGGCGCGTACCCGAGACGCTCAAAGTGCGTGAACATGTCGACCTGTTCTCGTCGTACTATCCGAGTCCTCTGCCGATTGCTGAGACTTTGGCGATTGCCGGCCTGCAAGAGCTCAGGGATCGTAAGTTTGGCGCGCTGTCGGGCGGTCAAAAGCAACGTGTCCTGTTTGCCCTGGCCATTTGCGGCAATCCCGACTTGTTGTTTTTGGACGAGCCAACGGTAGGACTCGACGTCGAAGCCCGACACTTGCTTTGGGATGAGATTCGTAGCTTGCTGCGCCGGGGGAAGACCGTAGTACTGACGACGCACTACTTGGAAGAGGCGGATGCGCTAGCCGACAGGATCGTGGTGATCAACAAAGGCCGCATCATTGCGCAAGGCTCCCCTGCGGAGATCAAGTCACGAACTGCCGGCAAGAAGATTCGTTGTGTTACCGGGCTGTCAATGGACGTAATCCGCAAATTGGAAGGCGTTCGGGACGTACAGACGGATCGTCAGGCGGTCGTAATCCAGACTGCCAAGGCTGAACTAGTGTTGCGGCAATTACTGCAATTGGATCTGGAGGTAGCTGAGCTTGAAGTCAGCAGCGCGGGACTGGACGAGGCGTTCCTGGCGTTGACGCGCGAGGATGGAAACTCGGATCGGCCGCGAAACTAAACCCAATCAGCGCGCCGCGGGTCGCAGAAAAACACCCCACGGAAAGCCACAACGCACCAAGAGACAGACGAGGAGACATTCATGGCAACCACAGCAACGGCAATCGGAACGCTTCCACTACGACGCCCGAACCTGATTGCAATCTGCGCGAAGGAAGCGAAATACGAGTTTCTAAAGTGCTTGCGCCTCCCCATGTATTCGGTCTCGACGCTCGTCTTCCCTCTCATGTTCTATGTCTTATTCGGGCTAGTGATGGGCAAACAGACCATCGGGAACATCAGCACCACGGTGTATCTGATTCCGGCTTATGGAACCTTCGCCGTGATGGGCGCCTCGTTGTTTGGGACGGCCGCGGGATTGGCCTCGGAACGCGGACTCGGTTGGCTGCAGGTTAAACGGGCGAGCCCCATGCCACTCGTAGCGTACTTTCTGGCCAAGGTCGTGATGAGCTTGATCTTCAGCACCATCGACGTTGGGGCGCTGATGGTGCTCGGCATGACCTTCGGCGGAGTGCACCTTGGGGCTCTGACCGCCGCCAAACTGCTTGGCACTTTGGTAGCAGGATCAATCCCCTTCTGCGCGATGGGGCTTGGAATCGGGTACTTGGCGACCCCGAACTCGGCACCGGCGGTAATCAATCTGTTCTACCTACCAATGTCGTTCTGCGCCGGTCTTTGGATGCCTTATCAGTTTCTGCCTCACTTTGTGCAGAGAATCGCGCTGGTGTTGCCGCCCTATCATTTGTCGCAACTCGCGTTCAACGTCGTGGGTGCAGGACAAGGTGGACCGATGGCCATTCATTGGCAGACCTTGGCGGGATTTACTTTGATTTGCCTGGGCGTGGCGTGGGTGGGACATCAGCGAGATCAAAAAGCAAATGGATAACGTCATGCGTTGGCAGTGGACAACCGGATTTCTGATCGCAGTTACCTTCGGCTGGCTGTTGCTCTCGAAGCGATTGGACCTGCTGCTCTTGGTGGTTCCGGTCTCCGCGCTGCTCGGCTATGCAACCGCGCGCGCCCGGAAGCGGCGCCAGAATAGAATGTAAACAGCAATGGCTGGATTGTTGCCTCAAAATCGCGACCATGGCTGGGCACCATACGTTTGGCTGGTGTTCCTATCGTTTTTCTTTTTTCAGCCTGTGCTGGAACGCACGTCGGCTCGAGAATGGATTATCACCGCAGTGGCTTCGGTGGTATTTGTCGTGCTCTACTTCGCTGTCTTCTGGTCGAAGCCACCACTCACCTATTTGTTGCTGATTGCAATGGCCGGCATGGGGGTCGGGCTGGCAAACTTAAACCAAGGCTCGTCGGTTTTCATCATCTTCTGCTCTTCCTTCATTCCATGGGTAGCAGGAACGACGCGCAGGGCGGTGGCTGCCTTGGCGCTCTTGATCCTGGTGTTGGCAATTGATGCGGTGTTCTTTCATGCACCCGTGGGCTTTTGGGCAACCTCCATGGTGGTCGCCCTGGGCGTTGCCGGATCAAACATCCACTTTGCCGAAAAGAACCGCGTCGACGCGAAACTCCGCATGGCACAAGATGAAATTGAACACCTGGCGAAGGTTGCCGAGCGCGAACGGATCGCACGCGATTTGCACGACGTGCTGGGACACACGCTGTCGCTGATCATCGTAAAGTCCACGTTGGCGAGCAAGTTATTGGACAGGTCAGGGACGCAAGCTTCGACGACGTTTGATCCCGACCGTGCCAAGGCTGAGATCACCGACATAGAAAGAGTCTCCCGCGAAGCCATGGCAGAGATTCGTAGCACGTTGCGTGGATACAGCACCTACAAGATCACCGAAGAAGTGCAGCGTGCGAAATCAACCTTGACCACCGCCGGAATTTGGGCAGAATCGAATGTTGCCGACGTTAGCATGAGTCCTGCGCAGGAAAGCGTAGTAGCCCTGATCTTGCGCGAGGCCGTGACCAACGTTGTGCGGCATTCGCACGCGCGGACCTGCAAATTGAAGCTCGGCTCGGAGAACGGCTCGTGTGTGTTGAGCGTGGAAGATGATGGACACGGTGGCAGCCATGCCGAGGGGAATGGGCTTCGCGGCATGCGGGAGCGGATCGAAGCCCTGGGGGGAACTCTGGTGCGGGATACCTCCAGGGGCACAAAGTTGAAGTTCGAGTTTCCCCTCAATACGTCGGAGAATGGGAAGCATTGACCCCAGGAACTAAGACCGGGCGCAGGACCATTCGCGTAGCCATTGCGGAAGACCAGGGCATGGTACTTGGCGCGCTGGCGACGTTGCTCGAGATTGAGGGCGACATTAGCGTGGTCTCACGGTCTCGCAACGGTGCGGATGCTCTGGCAGCCGTCCTTACGCAGAAGCCCGACATTTTTTTGACTGACATCGAGATGCCGGAGATGAGTGGCCTCGATGTCGCTGCTGAAATCAAACGCAGAAAATCGAGTACGCGGGTCATTATTCTCACGACGTTTGCGCGGGCCGGATATTTGCGACGTGCGCTCGATGCGGGCGCCGCCGGCTATCTGCTGAAAGACATGGCGGCGGAAAAGTTGGCGGATGCCGTGCGCCGCGTGCAAAGTGGGTTGCGCGTAATCGATCCAGAACTTGCTGCCGAGGCGTGGGTAGAACCCGACCCTCTGACCGATCGCGAGCGGCAGGTACTTCGGCTGGCGGGAGAAGGAATGGCCAGCCTGGACATCGCGGAAAAGCTAAGCCTATCGGAAGGAACGGTGCGGAATTATCTCTCTGAAGCCATCAGCAAGCTGGGGGCAGCCAACCGCGTAGAAGCGGCCAGGATTGCAAGGACGAAGGGCTGGCTCTAGGGCTACTTTTCAACCCCGCGGATGGCCGTCAAATCGTACTATGCGCGTCACTGGCTAGTTGCGGCACCATCGCCTGCCGTCGGGCAAGATGCTTTTCGCGGAAATGCTTGTGGGCGCGCTCGCCCCAGCCGCGTACGAAGTAGTAGTTTAGCGCCGCTCCTATCAAGGAACTCACGACCGGGATCAAGCGGCCCGCCCATTTTTCTACGAACTCAGTGCTCGCCTTGGCCGAAATCCGCTGGATGATTTTTGGGACTAGCCGGTTGACGACGTTCTTCTCGACCAGTTCGCGTCCCAGGTCGACCCCTGCCGCGCTAGCTGCCGCCATCCATAACTCGGCGATTTCCTCGTCGGTGTTGTATTCGAATCCGTAGAGCAGGCTGAGCCTCTGAATAGTGCGCAAGGTGATGCCGGCAAGGATGCTGAAGTCGGGGAGAATGGTGACGATCCCCCCTAAACCGAACCCGGCGCCTTCCACGGCGGCAATCTTCATTCCCGAGTTGATGATGCTCTCGGCAATGTCGTCGAGAATCGGTGGATCAAGGACGTATGTTCCCTGGAAGCTAGTGATGGGCAGACCGTACGCCGCGCGAAGCTCCATCAGGAAGCGATTGGGATCGACGCGCACGGTTTTGTAGGCTCGCATCAGGGAGGTGGAAACCGACTTCTCAATCCGGCGACGCAGCCACGATCGGTCAGACATAGCGAGACACCCTGTTCTAGTTTAGCTCCGACGAGCCTATGCTACGATCAAAGGTTCTTCACATGTCCTCCGGAAAACTGCATATCGTGCCGCTCGGCGGCCTGGGCGAATTTGGCATGAACTGCATGGCCATTCGCTGGGGCGAGGACATTCTAGTTATTGATGCCGGAATGATGTTCCCGGAAGCAGAATTGCTGGGCGTGGATATCGTCGTCCCGGACATCTCCTACCTGATGGAGAACCGGCAGCGGGTACGCGGCATTGTGTTGACGCACGGTCATGAGGATCACATTGGCGCCTTGCCGTGGATTCTTTCCGAGTTGAACGTTCCGGTTTGGGGTACCGAGTTCACGCTGGCCTATGTCGAAGACAAGCTCGATGAACACGGGTTGCTCGATAACGCTGATCTACGTGAGATTGGTCCCGGCGAGCGGTTCAAGGTCGGGCCGTTTACGATTCACCCCATCCAGGTAACGCACAGTCTCGTGGATTGTGTGGCGCTCGCGATCCATACCCCACTCGGCGTTGTCCTTCACACCGGTGACTTCAAAGTGGATCCCACGCCGACCGACAACCGCCTCTTCGACCTTCACGCCTTTGCCGAATACGGGAAGGAAGGCGTGCTGGCATTATTGCAGGACTCCACGAACGTCGAGCGCCGCGGCTATACGCCAAGCGAACGCGCTGTCCGACGCAAGTTCGATGAGGTATTTGCGCGAACCGAACGACGGTTGTTCATCTCATGCTTCTCGTCATCAATTCATCGCATGAAGCTTTCGGTTGAACTGGCTTGGGAGCATGGGCGAAAGATTGCGTTCGTCGGGCGTTCGATGGTCAGCTCGTCGGAGATCGCCGAAGACTTAGGGTATATCGAGATTCCCGATGGCCTGCTGATTCACCCCGGCGAGATCAAGAACTTCGCTCCCGAGAAGATTTGCGTCATGATCAGCGGTACCCAGGGCGAACCCATGTCGGCGCTCTCGCGCGCGGCGGTGGACAACCATAAGCACGCGAAGATCGAAAAGGGTGATACGGTCGTTTTGTCGTCGAGAATCATCCCCGGAAACGAAAAGGCGATCTATCGGATGATTGATCACCTGTTCCGTCGCGAAGCGCACGTCATCTACGACGACGGATCCTCCCCGCCGGTTCACGTGAGCGGCCATGCCAGCCAAGAAGAGCTCAAGCTCATCATCAACTTGGTGAAGCCGAAGTACTTCATTCCGATCCATGGCGAGTACCGGCAACTGAAATTGCATGCCGAGTTGGCGCAATCGATGCGCGGCTCGGTGGGCAGCGTGATGCTGATCGAAAGCGGCGATATCCTTGAATTAGACGAGTTGGGCGCAAGGAAGGCCGGGAAGGTGAACGTTGGTCGGGTTTGCATCGATTCTGGGTCGCGGACCGATGTGGTAGAGGATCTGGTAATCAAAGATCGCCGCCACCTCAGCGAGGATGGCTTCGTGCTGCCGATTATCGCGATCAACAAGCTGACCGGGAAAGTTGAAGTTACCCCGGAAATCGTGACCCGCGGGTTTTCGGGCGGCGAGAACGGATTCTGGGAAGAAGCGCGCGCCGTGATCCAGCAAACCCTTGGACATTCCAGCGAGGAAGAGCGCGCGGACTATGGCGTGATCAAGGAGAAGATTCGCGCCGATTTGAAGCGGTTTATCTCGAAGCAAACTCAGAAGCGACCGCTGATCATGCCGGTGATTTTGGAGATCTGAAATCCTTTCACCACAACGGTGCAGAGACACCGAGGAATTTTGCGTCATTTCTGAATGGCGAACGATGATTACCCTGGCTGACATCCAACGGGCGCGCGCCTCGATTTCCGGCGTGGCGGCTCGCACGTCGCTGATTCCGCTTGAGCACCGCGGACACACCCTCTATTTGAAACCTGAAAATCAGCAACCCGTCGGCGCCTTCAAGATTCGCGGCGCCTACAACAAGATTGCTTCGCTGACCGACGAAGAGCGGGCGCGAGGCGTGATTGCGTACTCGAGCGGAAACCATGCACAAGGTGTAGCCTACGCGGCGCGGGCGCTCAAGACGAAGGCGGTGATTGTGATGCCTCGAAACGCGCCCGAGGTGAAACGGGCCGCAACCGAGGCGCTGGGAGCGGAAGTGATTTACGTCGGGCCGAGCGGGGTCGAGAGAATGGTGAAAGCAGAAGAACTCGCAGCCCAGCACGGCTACACCATGATCCCGCCCTATGACGACCTGAAGATCATCGCCGGGCAAGGCACGCTGGGTCTGGAAATTGTGGAAGATTTTCCGGCCGTGGATCTGGTGCTGGTTCCTGTGGGCGGGGGAGGCCTCATCAGTGGGGTAGCCACGGCGGTGAAGGCGTTGAACCCAAGCGCCAAAGTCGTCGGAGTGGAGCCGGAGGTCGCTTCCGATGCGCGAGCCAGCCTGCGGGCTGGGGAAATCGTTACGTTGCCTGCCGAACGGGTTGCTGCCACTGCGGCGGATGGTCTACGCGCGATGTATGTCGGTACCTTGACGTTCGAGCACATTCGCCACTACGTAGATGACATTGTGACCGTGTCAGAAGACGAGATTTCAGAAGCCGTTCGAATTCTCGCTCAAAACCCGAAAACAGTTGCTGAGCCCAGCGGCGCGGTCGCGCCGGCTGCCTGGCTCTTCCACCGCGACTTGTTGCCGCCGTCAAAAGCGACCGTTGCCGTGATTAGCGGCGGGAACATCGATCCGGAATTGCTGGAACGAGTGCAACGCGAGGCCGTCCCTTCGCGGTAATTTCCTTCAATTCGCTCAGAACAATGATTGCTCATTCAGGCTTCCGGCGCGGGTTCCATTCCTCTCGTTGCCGCATCCAACCCTCAGGAGCGTTCCGTGCGGCCAAAATTGGCCGCGGAGCGCCGCCCGCTGTACCATATCCGCTGAGATTCCCGGAACCTGAATGAGACATTTGCTAGCGCTTTTCTTCGTCTTTACACTCTGTCCGCTTCTGTCGGCGCTTGATGCGGTCCACGCCGCCACCATCCGCGTTGCACCGATCTATCTTTCGCCTGACGCGAGTTCCCAAAAACTGGTCGACCTCGATCGCGGACGGGAGGTGATTATTCTCGGGACGAGCGGCAAATGGGCACACGTGGAAGCCAATGTGACCGAGGAACGGATCGTCACGGGATGGATGGAAAACATCGGGCTGGTTCACTCCGACACTCCGGATGGAGACAAAGTCTTGTTCGGCGAGGCGGTGGATGCGGAAGACGAGGCAAGCCGGCCGCATGGGCGCCGCTATGCTGCCCAGGACGCGATGAGGTTATACGCGGAAGTTGCCGAACTGTTTGCAAAGTCCCCGCTGGCGGGTGAAGGCCTGTACCGATCGGCGGACATTCGTTGGCAGATTGAGAAGGCGGACGTGATGTCGCTGCCCTCAGCTCGAGAACAGGAGTCTTACCTACGCAAGGGAATGAATGAAGACTATTTTAAGAAGGTGATCAAGAAGTTCCCCGGCACTAGATGGGCTTACCTCGCGGCGTTTCACTTCATCGACAACAAACTCTGCGGTGACTGGCAAGGCCAGTCGAAGTGTCCCGCAAAAGAGGCAGAGATTTACGAGAACTACGCGAAAGACTACCCCCAATCCCCGGCGGTAGCACAGGCGTTGTACCAGGCAGCATACCGCTGGTCGGCTCTGATTGAAATCTACAAGACGGAAGAAAACCTCAAGAAATCGGATGAGGTAAAGCAGCGGGCAATCGCGAATGCGCAGAGGGCCATTTCGCAGGCGGGGCAGAGTGACTGGGGGCCGCGTGCCCAGCGGTTGCTCTACATGATCCAACAAGGTATTCCAACCTACGGGAATGGAAGTTAAGCATGCATGAAGCGGTGATTGTTTCATCTGTTCGCACGCCTGTGGGGCGGGCATTTAAGGGCACGTTGCGGGCTAGCCGCCCCGATGAATTGGCAGCAGTCGCAATCAAGGGTGCGCTCGGTCACGTGCCGCAAGTCGACCTCAAAGAAATCGAAGATGTGATTCTCGGTTGTGCCATGCCCGAAGGTGAACAAGGCATGAACGTAGCTCGGATCGCTTCTCTGCGCGCGGGATTGCCGGTTGAAGTCTCGGCCATGACCGTGAACCGCTTCTGCGCGTCTGGGCTGCAGGCGATCGCGATTGCTGCCGAACGAATCATGGTGGGAGGCTGCGAAGTGGCGGTTGCCGGCGGGACTGAATCCATGAGCATGATCCCAATGGGCGGCAACAAAATCTCGCCCAATCCATGGTTGGTGGATCATTACCCGGATGTTTACTTGTCCATGGGATTGACTGCGGAGCGGCTGGCGAAAAGGTTCGGAATTACCCGCGAGAACGCGGATAAGTTTTCCTTGCGCAGCCACGAAAAAGCGGTTGCGGCCATTGCGGCGGGAAGATTTAGCGACGAGACCACTCCCGTCCCGGTTAGTTTCACGAGCAGCCCTCAGGGGGGATTCGCGCAAACCGGCCAGTCCGGACGAGCCACCGCTGTCCGACTCCAAACAGAACAGCTCACCTTCACGACCGATGAAGGCCCTAGGGCCGACACCTCGCTCGAAGCTTTGGCTGCTCTCAAGCCTGCTTTTCATGTCAAAGGAAGCGTCACCGCGGGCAACTCGTCGCAAATGTCGGACGGGGCCGCAGCGGCGGTTGTAATGTCGGCGGAGCGGGCGAGGATTCTGGGAATCAAGCCGCTCGCGCGCTTTGTCGCATTTGCTACGGCGGGGTACAAGCCGGAAGAAATGGGGCTTGGACCGGTGTTTGCGATTCCCAAGGCGCTGAGGCAGGCAGGGCTCAAGCTTTCTGATATCGACGTGATCGAATTGAATGAAGCATTTGCTGCGCAAGCGCTGGCGGTGATTCAGGAAGCCGGACTGGATCCGGAGCGGGTGAATCCGAACGGCGGAGCCATTGCGTTGGGACATCCCTTGGGCTGCACAGGTGCAAAGCTCACGGCCGCGATAATCCGTGAATTACAGCGGCGCA
>DATNEX010000086.1:0-61962 GCA_035606605.1 Terriglobales bacterium | reverse complement strand
ATCCCCGCTGGAGAAACTATCGAGACGTCTTCATGAAAGAGCCAATGTGCCAATGTCGAACTGTCTCACCAGCGGGGTTCATCTTACGAAAAGCTGCACGTGTGCCAATCTGATTTGTCTCACCCGAGGGGTTCACCCCACTTCGTTGTGCCCAAACTGTGCCCATCGATTCGAGAAAAGATCGCACAGAACAGCACTGTACGACTCGCTTCAAGTTTGCAAGTTCTTGTAAGTGCAACGAAAAGGGCTACTTAAAAATGGGACCCGACCGACTTAAAATCCCGAGTCTCGAAAGAGACGTGCCGGTTCGATTCCGGTCCCGGGCACCACGCAACCTACTCATCCAACAACCAGGCCCTGGCGTTTGTTCTGATCATCGTTCTACGCTGATTGGTATCTAATCGAAGTTATGGAGCCTCGCCATGGACTCAGATACGCTCATCTGGGGGCTTCGCTTGTTCGCACTCTGAGTTTCAGCGACAGCGTAAACAAGCGCTTGTTGAGAATCCCTCTCGCGTTGAACTAGAAATTCGTACGCGCGACGGCAGAAAAACATGAAATGCATTCGGGTCGTGGTGGTTTCCTGCCGCGATGAATTTGGCAGTGACTGTAACGACCATTATCGGCACGAATATAGACGATATCTTCTCGGAACGGAATCGTTGGCAAGATGCACTCGTTCGGTATTCGCCGATCAAAAAGGGAAGGGCTCTTGCGAGCCCCTCATTTTGGCAGTTGTGTTACCACAGCAGCTTGACACCGAGCATCATCTGGCGATTGCCGCCCGTAAACTGTCTGTCGTTCAAGAACAGGTTCGAGGTCACGTTCGCATAGGTAGTGCTCAGGGAGTTGTTCACCGTACCGATCAGAGTGCCGGTTTGAAAAACGGTGGGCTGAGCCAGAGAAAAGTTGCGATGGTTAAACGTATTGAAGGTGTCGACACGAAACTGTAATGTCGCACGTTCCGTCAGCTTCGTATTCTTAAACAACCCCAGGTTCCACACGTTCGCTCCTGGAGACTCGAAGGTGTTTCGTCCAACCGTGGGGAAGGCGCCAAGTTCGGCCTGCACATAGCGAGCGTTCGGGTCTTGCGCAATGTACCCGGCTACGTTGGCGCTGCCACCAGCACAACCGGAGTCGATCGAGGCAGTGCTGGTTACCCCGCCTGCGCCAGCACAGACGTAGTTCACAGCCGTACCAATCCCGTCTATCCCGGCCGGGTTGAGGATGGCTCGATCACCAGCCGTGTCAGCGTTACCATTCGCATCAGCGTTAGCAAGAATAGAGATCGGCTGTCCGGTTTGCACGAGATAGGTGCCATTCCATTGCCAACCGTGCGTCAGCGTCTTGAGGAGCCCACTATCCGTGCTGACGTTCGGTAACTCGTAGATCCAGGACAACGCGAACTTGTGCCGGATGTCCAATGTGGATCGACCGCGGTCTAGTCGTAGGTTCTGCCAATCAAACGGACGCCGAGGATTCACTACGCTGGTGAACAACTCGTTGGTAGCATCATCAATGTTGTGAGCAAACGTGTAGTTGGCACGAAACATCAGCCCCCGTGCGAATCGACGGTTCAAGTCAATCGATCCCGCGTGATAGGTGCTGGAGCCGGCGGCGGGAAACGTCGTCACCAAAGCACCGCCAACGAGGGCACCGCTGGGATCGATCTCGGTGAATTCCGGGTGTATGAAAGGATTAAAGTTTTCGAAATCCGAGAGTCGCGATCCGCCGGTGATCGTTCCGGGAATGGCACTCGTATTGAAGAACGTGGGCAGCGGCTGCAGACCCGCTCCAAACGCGCTCCTTGTGTTACTGCGGGCTTGGACCAGCAGTTGGGTCGCCCGCGTTCCTAGATAACGGACTTCGAGACTAGTGTTCTTCATGAGTTCCCGTTGCACGCCGAGCGTCCAGGTCAAAACCTTTGGCTGAACCTGGTCGAGGATTATGCCCTGGGTTGCTAACCGTGCTTCTTGCTGAGTAGTGGGAGGCACGTTCACTTGGCGCAGTCCGCCCCCGGCAAGGAAACCCGAACCCGAAGCGCACCACGCAGGCGGACTTGGCAATCCACAAGTGATGCCAGGATTCTGCTCTGTCTGCAATTGCGGAGGCAACGACAAAAGCGGGAAATTCTGTGGGGTTACGTCAAACGAGACGCCGAAACCACCGCGCAGCGCCCATTTCCCACTACCAGTTGGATCCAACGCAAAACCTACTCGAGGCATGAAATTGTTTGTGTCGGTTGTTGGCTCGCGGAATTCGTACACACCAGGCAGCGTCGAGATCGCATTCAAACTTTGCTTCGACACATCGGCCGGATTGCTGGTCCATTCGTACCGCAGGCCGAGGTTAAGGGTTAGGCGCGGAGTGACCTTCCAGTCGTCCTGAACGAAACCGTAAACTGCGTGCTGGTTGCCGTTAAATAATCCCGTACCGGCACCCCGCAACGCTCCGTTAAACCCATCGGGGACTTGATCATTAACCAGCCTTTGAAGATCGGCATAGTCCCACTCCCCGCGTGATCGAGGTAGGAAGTCACTAGGAGCGATCCAGCGTCGGTATTCAGGACCAAACTTTATCGAGTGCGCGCCCTTCACAATGGTGATGTTGTTCAGGACTTGGTAGTTGTTCTGGGTGTAGCTTTGCGGAGCGTTCCCCTCCGGGCCAATATTCAAACCGAGAACGTCGATTTTGGCGTTGGGAAAGTTGGCAAATTCCGTCGGGACAGTGTATCTCTGCGCAAACCTAGAGTACGACACGCGAAAATCATTGATCATGTGGTCACTCACTGTCCAGGCATCCGTGAGTATGACTTTGCGACTATCAGCGCCCAGAGTTCCGGTGAACTGTGCTTGTGGTGTCTCCGGATTGACCCAGGGCTGGCGCTGACGGTCGTACAGAAAGCGGGCACGAACCGAGTGGCGAGCCAGATTCAGGTCGCCGTTGATGTTGAAATCGTGCTGATTAAGGTAGCTGGGTGCTGTTGGCTGGAATGTCCCAATAGGAATCGACGCTCCATTCACCACCGCAGCAGGCGCATCTGCCACTGGCGCCGTTGGAAACTGGCTGAGAATGCCGCGCACGGCATCATTCGCAGCCATGCCGTTCAACAGCGCCAGACCTTCGGCCGTGGGAGCAAGCTGCTGTACCGCTGCTGCAGACAGACCGGTGCCAAAAAACTGGTAGGCGCCATAAATGAAGAGCCGGTCCCGGATGAGCGGACCGCCGATTTCTGCTCCCGCCCGGTTGCGGTCAACCCGGCGTGGGGCGGTCAATCCCGCGTCCTTCTCCAGATTGTCCATGGCGTTAAAGTTGCGATTGTTGTTGAACTCCCACGCCGAACCATGCCAGGTGTTGGTGCCCGACTTGGTAATAATATTGAATTGACCGCCGGCTGAGTGGCCCAATTCTGCACTGAACATATTGGTCACTAGATTAAAGTCCGAGACCGCTTCGGGGATTACTTCGGAAGTATGGCCAGTGACATCCACACGGTTGTCATCCACGCCATCGATATTGAAGCTGTTAAGGCGAGGACGGGCGCCGCCGATCGAGCCTCCTTCCCCTTGGACTCCCGCACCCTGCGTTGTTGTGTTAGGCGCCAGCAACGCCAGATTCAACGGCCCGCCGCCTAGACCGGGACTGGGTAGATCGGACACTGCGCGGGCACCAAAATCATTGCTGAGCTGAGCCGTCGTAGTTTGTATAACGTCGGCTCCGGTGGTAACTTCCACTACGGTCGATGGCGTCCCGATTGTGAGGCCAGCGTCAGCGATGATTACTTGATTCGGCAGGACCTCCACCTCTTTGCGGACGTATTTCGCAAAGCCTGGTGCCACTACTTCGACCGTGTACATGCCAACCAGTAAGTTGGGGAAAACATATTCTCCTGTCGACGTCGCTTTTGTGCTTTCCTTGACGCCGGTAACTTGATTAGTAACAGTAACGTCGGCTCCCGATACGACCGCACGCGCCGGATCCATTACCGTACCGCGCAAGGTCCCATCTAGGCGTTGTGCCGAAGCAGTCGCCAAAGCTACCAGAAAGAATAAGCACGAGATAATGACTCTCGATTTCACTTCGAACCTCCTGAAGGAATACAGGGGCGCACCCCTAGCTATGAGCTTCGTGCCACCATCAACCTTTTCTTGAGTCGGCACGCTGCCGGAATCAAACTTTCTAAGTGGGCAGTGCGCTCGAGGGGGGTCTAACAAAGACGCGCGCAGGTAAGATCAATGATCGAGAAAACCTCTTTGAAGTAGCTTTGAACGGCCGACTTAATGTGAGAGGAATACCGGCGTGGCTGGTGCGTGATGGATTGAGCTATTCGAATAGGCCGGAAGGACCCGGTCTCTCGCTCAAACACAATGGCGAGATCTGTGCCGATCGTGCAATCGCAAGCGGGATCGCAGGGTGCAAAAAGCATCGCCGCCATCCCAAGCACGACTACGATTTTGAGGCAATCCGCCACGGCTGTGAACCTAAGCAAGCCGCTGGCCAAAGTGCTGCAGTTGCAACCGCAAGACTTAAGGTCTAGCAAAAACTCAGTATACTACTTTGTAAATAGTAATGGAAAAGGTACTCTGCATTTCCATATCCTGGCACCTTTGCGTCGTGGACATTACCGGTCATCGGCCTACTTTATTGAGCTTAGGTACTCCCTGAGGAACTCAGAAAGTAGGGGTTTGCGCCAAGTCCGATAGACCGTTGCGCTTTGACCAGCAAGCGATTCATTGATTCTTTGGAACTTAACCGATCCGACGGGCGACCGAATGCAAAACTTGATGAGTTCTCTCGAACTGAACATCTATGTACCCGCCTTGACGAGCCATGAACAGTGGATGTCACCGCACTGTAATAAAACTGTAGTTCCATGCTCAAAGCGGGAGATCTTGGGCACAAGAGGATTCCAACGCTGGGTTGGTAAGCGGTTGAAAGGTACCCAGCCTACGTGAATCATTGCGACTTGCAGACTCGTTTGTTCCATCGGATCCTCGCAGCGAGATCACCTGCGTCGCTTTGTGTGCCGCATGAATGTCGCTCGATTATCAAATCAGGAACGCCCGGGGTGGTTTGCTCTACGAGCACTTGGCACGAGCTAATTTCTCGCAATATCTTTCCCACTCGCTGAGCGGTTCAGTCGAAACTTTGAACTGCAGGGCATTTTCGCGCGAAAACTGGTCGCCGATTTTCCCATCCTTCAGGAGCACATACCAAGGTGTTTCCATGCGATAAGATCAATGCATGAAATCTTCGAGCGCCGAAACTGAAGGAGCCATGGGCACCGCCCAAGAGCCTCGTCCGTCGAACTTCCTGCGTGACATCATCGCAGAAGACATCAGGACCAAGAAGTACGGGGGCGCTGTCATCCAGACGCGTTTTCCTCCGGAGCCCAACGGATATCTTCACATCGGCCACGCGAAGGCCATCTGCATCGATTTCGCTTTGGCCGACGAAGTCCATGGCAAGACCAACCTGCGCTTCGATGATACGAATCCCGAGAAGGAGGAAACTGAGTATGTCGGGTCGATCCAGGAAGACGTCCGCTGGCTGGGCTTTGACTGGGAGCGACTTTGCTACGCCTCGGACTATTTCGATCAGCTTTATGAATGGGCGCTCAAGCTGATTCGCGACGGTAAAGCGTACGTGTGCGATCTTTCCGCAGAGCAGGTACGCGAATATCGCGGCACACTCACTCAGCCCGGGAAAGATAGCCCTTATCGCAACCGTTCCGTCGAGGAAAATCTTGACCTTTTTCAGCGCATGAAGGATGGCGAGTTCCCCGACGGTGCGCGCACTCTGCGGGCGAAGATCGACATGACCTCCCCCAACCTGAACATGCGGGATCCGGTAATGTACCGTATTCTGCGCGCGGAGCATCACCGTACGGGCACTCGGTGGTGCATCTACCCAACTTATGACTGGGCACACGGACAGTCCGACTCAATTGAGAAGGTCACCCACTCGATGTGCTCGCTAGAGTTTGCAGATCATCAGCCTCTCTACAACTGGTTCATTGAAAACCTGGCAATCTTTCCCTCAAGGCAGATTGAATTCGACCGCTTGGCTATCACATACACTCTGCTCAGCAAGCGCAAGCTGCTGCAACTGGTAAACGACGGCCGTGTGTCTGGTTGGAATGATCCGCGCATGCCGACTTTGTCAGGGATGCGGCGGCGCGGATACACCCCTGAGGCAATTCGCAATTTCGTAGCTGCCGTCGGAGTATCGCGCACTAATGGCGTCGTAGAGCTGGCGATGCTCGAACATTTTCTGCGGGAAGACCTCAACAAGCGTGTACCAAGAGTTATGGCGGTGTTGCGCCCGATAAAAGTAGTGATCGATAACTATCCCGTCGATCAGGTCGAAGAAATGGACGCGGTCAACAATCCGGAGGATTCAATGGCGGGTACGCGCAAGGTCCCCTTCTCACGCGAAATCTACATCGAGCACGACGACTTCCGCGAAATTCCTCCGAAGGGTTACTTTCGGCTCTCGCCCGGACGAGAAGTACGCCTGCGCTACGCCTATTTCATCACCGCCAACAGCGTGGTAAAAAATGACAAGGGCGAAGTCATAGAGGTGCATTGCACCTATGATCCGGCAACGCGTGGCGGAAATGCGCCCGACGGTCGCAAGGTGAAATCTACGATTCACTGGGTATCAGCCCTGCACAGCATCGATGCGGAGGTGCGCCTTTATGAAACGCTATTTAACAAGGAAGATCCCAACGAGTTGAAAGAAGGGCAGGACTTCGCAGCCAATCTAAGTCCCAGCTCGTTGGAGGTCGTGCCACAGGCGAAACTCGAGCCATCAATCGCTAATGCTGTCGCAGGCAATCGCTATCAGTTCGAGCGGTTGGGATACTTCTGCGTCGATCCAGACTCAATGCCAGACAAGCCGGTGTTTAACCGCACTGTGGCGTTGAAGGATAGTTGGGCAAAGGTGGAGAAGAAGCAGGGTGGGAAGGGGTAAAGCCTACGGTTAATCGGAATCTCAAATTTATTCATCCCACTCTAATTTCACAGGAAAAGCCCGGAAACATCGACAGAACCTGAATTTGTGGGATTCGCAGGCAACACCCCGTTCCCGCGACTTTCGTCAATTGGTGATCAACGCAACGACGTTCGCAGACCCTTGGAATTCCTGAATGGCTCTAGAGTCGCGGGGCAACCCTCTCTAACGCCTCCGCCGAGCTGATGACGGGATGTATCTCAAACTCCACTAGGTCGCTCCAGGACTCCATCCACTCATCCAGAAGGGTGCGATCTTCTGTCTCCATCAGCTGGAAGCAACGAGAGAGGTTGTCGTTCACCCAGCTCGACACGTATGAAAGCCCCTCTGGTGCCAACCGCCCGCGGTCTCGGAACCGCCGATAAACTGACACAGCATCTCCGTTCCGGAAATGTTCGATAACCATATACAAACTCATTCGAGATTCCCCTAGCGCCAAAATTCATCGAAACCACAACAGCCATACTAAATGGCGGAGGTGTTTTCAAACTTGGGCGACATGAACGGTCCGTACGCTCGACTTGCTTGCCATGGGGAAGATTCGGCAGCATTTCCGCCACGGAACGGCTGGAAAAGGTTGATGAACACTGGTATTTCAGCGAATACGATTTCACGGTCTTCCCCTGGCTGATCATTTTCGTCGCGTTCTCGGTTTGCATTCTCGCATCCGTAGTTCTCTATTTTTATTTGCGACGCCAGAAGCGGGAACAACGCGTCCCAACAACTAGTTAGGCCGGGGGAGGACGGTGCCCCAAGTTACCCAGGATTGCAGTTGTGACTCATGGATTGACAACGTAGATCACTGACTTTACCCATGCAGCCTTCGTATTGTCATATGCCTGGACGCCAACACGATGTACTCCTGGTCCGGGCAGAGTGATCACCGTTCCGCTCGGCAACGAGCTCACGCTTGGATAATCCGCATACTTCAATCCGTCCACATACACCTGCATGTGAGCCGCGGCGTCGGGGCCGTATGCCGCAGCCGAGATTCCAAATGTCAGTGGAACGTGATTTCCGTCGAGGGGTGCTGTGATGTGGACGATCTCTGTGTCCGGTCCGCCAAATGTATTCGGAAAATTTAGTGTGAATTGATTGTATTTATCAGCCTTGTAAGGCGGAATGCCCACGGGGAAGTTTCTAGGACTGCTGGCGATCGAAGGAGAATAGGTGAACACGGACACCGTCTTCTTCGCTGGGCTCACGGTGAGAATTCGAAGATAACCGTACCCAAAATAACCACCGTTTCCCTGTCCCTGAAAATCTGAGAGCACTTGGATCGGGCGGTAGGGATTCGAGCAGAGAGTGCTCCACGACTGCACCGTGCAGTCCACGTGCCCAGTTCCGTTGTAGGCAGGCACATTAGGGTAATCCCCAGGGCTGGGATTACGAATGTGTCCACTCAGGGCCATGAACACATTTGGGTGAGCGCCGATCAGTTTGTACCAGAGCGCGATGCCGTCCGCCCCGCCGCCAACTGGCTGGTAAGATGCCCAAGAATCGGTTAAGCAACTGTAAATGCTGCCGGGGAAGCCGGAGCACAGGGGATAGGCGGAGCCAACCGGATGAGTGGAAGAAAACGTTGGTCCGGAACCGTCATTGGCAAGGTAGGCATGAGTGACGACGATGACTGGGCCAGCGAAATTCGAGACAAGCTGGTTGGCAGTCGCCAAGATAGAGCTGCGCGGAAATAGTTCTAGAGACAAGATCATGTAGTTCGTAGAACCAATTTTCATGATCTTGTAGAAATTTGGCGTGCGATTTCCCGCGGAGTCGAGCAGGTAAGCCGTCGGATTGACAACTGGCGGAGATAGATAGTGGAAGTAATTGCTCGTTCCGCGCGGTTGCGGCCGATCGCCTTCGCAATCGTAGTCGTGATTGCCAATGGTTAGCTGAAAATAGATTCCGTGATTGGTAAGAATGCTGATCGCCGTACGAGCGTGTTGCCACTGGGCTTGCCAATTGGAGGGCGGCGCGTTTGCGCAAGATCCAATCACGTTTCCGTAGCTGTCGACTGGATAGCCTCCACCGTCGACGATGTCACCGAGGCCTATGACCATCTTGATGTTCAAAGCTGACTGGTTGGCCACGACCCAATTTGCCTGATCGGAGAAGACGTAACTGTTTTGCCCGTTGTAGTACTGGGTGTCAGGGAAAAGCACGATCGAAAAATCTGAGTCGGTTGAGGGAAGCGAAATCGATTGCGCTGCATTGAGGGTAACTGGCTTAACAATGATACTGCTGACCAACAGTAGCATGGCGCAGAAATATTTCACGGTCCTCTCCTTCGGTGCGCGGAAAAACAGAACCGCGCACAGGCGTTCACTTGAATTTCAGGAATGAGAGGAGCTCCGCCAACAAAATACAAAGCCGCTAATCACGGCGCAATGGGAAGGAACAAGGGAGGGCAAGGATTTGGCTAGATTTATCCAAGATTTATTGGGATCCTAGCCGCGCTCTTATTAGTGATTAATATTCCAGAAACAATCGCGGAATCATCCATAAAAAGGCGCGTAGTCTTCGTAGCGCCTGTTACTCATATAAGTTAGATAACTACCTGGTTCACGAAGAGTATCATCTGCACTGCGCGTCAGATGAGCTGGGATCGCAGCGGCCTCCAGCCAAAGATATTCGTCATCGCTGTGCAAAGCTGCTGATTTTGCGCGGCTACGTTTAGGCTATCCCCGAGAGTATCTCGCAGCCAAGGTATGTTTAGGGCCTGCGACTCGAAGTTGGGCGACGAAAAACCGCCGCGGGGTTCGCGCCTGAGCCCATCGTATCGTGGCCAAGTGGAGGCATCGGCTTTGGTTCAGACGGCGCAACTCCTCCGCGACAGGTGTCATGCAGTCAATGTTGCTATCATCTGCTGCTCTAGTACAGCAGATTTCGTTACACAGTCAGGAATGTTGTGGTCTTCTCGAGGCAGTCTTCTAGGCTCGATCAAAGTGCGTCATCCGCGGAAGCTGGAAAGTCTTGCCTCGGCGACGTTTCGCCCAGCCATCGCCGTGTTGCGGCACAGCAACCTCACGAATTGCTTGGAGCAACTTTAGTCGCCGAAGCTCGTGCACCACGAAGCTTCGCAGCCATCTCGACCAGGCCAGCGAGCGACTCTGCTTTCATCTTGTGCATCACCTGGCCTCGATGTGCTTTGACGGTGATCTCGCTGATGCCTAGCTCTCCGCCAACCTGTTTGTTCAATAAGCCGCTGACCACAAGCACCATGACCTGCCGTTCGCGAAGCGTGAGCGATTCGTAGCGCTTGCGGAGGTCCTGTATCTCCGATTCGCGGCTAAGAATCATACGGCTGTGTTCATGAGCTTGCCTAATAGCATTGAGTAGTACTTCATCGCTGAAAGGTTTCGTTAGAAATTCAACTGCACCGGCTTTCATGGCACGCACCGTGGTTGGAATGTCGCCATAACCTGTGATGAAGATGATCGGCATATCAGCCCGATCGGAGGCAACTCGCTCTTGCAGCTCGAGACCATTGAGACCTGGAAGAGAGACGTCGAGGACGAGACAGGAAGGAACATAAGATCGTGGCCGATCCAGGAATTTCTGCGCGGACGCGAAAGTTTCGACCTGCCAGCCTTCATTGCGGGTCAGCAATTCCAGCGACTCGCGTACGGAGACGTCGTCGTCAACGATGAAAACAATGGGAGCAGGCGACGACATTTGTGACGTCTCCACTGCATAACAAACTGCGCTGGCGACACTCATTGTATTCCCCCTAAAGCCTCAATAGCAGGAGTCCTAGTCTGGGCGGAGTGCCTGCTCAACCGCCGCAAGTAGATCCGTGTCGCTGAATGGTTTGAGGAGAAATCCCGCCGCACCTTGCGCGAACATCCGCGCACGAACTGCCTCATCTTTTTGTGCGGTGATGAATACGACCGGGATGTTCTGTCCGCGGCGCATCAACTCGTGGTGAAGCTCCAGACCGCCCATTCTTGGCATCACAACGTCGAGGATCAGACACCTGGTCTCATCGATACAATCTGATGAAAGAAATTCTTCAGCTGATGAAAAGGCTCGGGTCGCAAAGCCGAATTCCCTAAGCAAGTCGGGTAGTGACTCCCGAACCGACTCATCGTCGTCGACTACCGATAGCAGGAGGCGTTCCGTGGCGCTGCTTCCCGGGTGGGACTGCATTCCAAAACAATGCGCCACTCTACGATGGGCGTCCATTGTACTTTGGTATTAGCCTGGCACCCCTAACCAACAAACTTGGATTGAACCACGCTTTCCGGAGGTCTGCTCAAGGACACAACAATCATGTGCCAAGGCCCGCGGTTGACGCTTCGACATCATTGCTGGAGCTGTGATCAATGGCCCTGCAACCAAGGTGCTAAATGTGTGTGAGGTGCGTTCGAATCCGAGCGTGATCCTCGTTGGGGTGAAATCGTAACTCACAACTAACCAACCAAATTCCCAAGTCGACCTGATCTGAAATGCCCGTCGTCGTCACACTACGTCGTTGGGTAGTCCCAAACATCGGGCGGCAGCTTGTCCTTGAGCGCTGCATACATGGCGTCGCGGAATAGCTTCAGGGCGGGAAACGGCCGGAGGGCAATAGTGCGTTCCACGATCAGCCCGTGCTCGTTGTCCACGATTACCTCCAAGCTCTCGAACTTGTGGCCATCCATGGTCCCCACCCAGCGCAAGAAGGTGGTGCGCTCGTCGAGCTTAAACTCCGTGGTATAGGTACCGGAACCGCGCGTAGAGCTCGACTGAGCGAAAATCGCCGCGATGACTTCACGTCCCTCGATCGGCCGTACCAGGATAGGGCTGTTGAATACTATGTTTTCTGCAAGTAGCTCGCTCACCTGGGCGGCGGTAGGCTTACCGGATTCCCGCAGTTTGCGTAAAGGGTGCATTGTGATTCCTCCCATGCCGTGTTATCTGCTGATGCAGTCAGTTCCAAATTGGCATGTCTCTGCTGACCTGGTTCCGAAGCGGTCGGATGGCATCATCAGAACAGAAGCCTCGGATTGGAACAATTGGACGATAGTATTGCTCATACTTCGATATGATTTGGCATCAGTGAACGCCACGATTGGCCAAAGTTGGCTGCTTTTGCCCGAGCTCAGGCGCGACACGGAACTTTCATTGCGCGGATCGTCGCCCGACCTGAACCTACACAAGGACAAGCGAGCCAATCGCCGATACTTGCGTCATGTATTCGCCAGATTTCGCCCGATGGAACTTTATTCCCGGGCAGAATGTTCACAGCTCCAGGTGGATAGGCGTCGAGTTTGTATTCGTCGAATTCGTCTCGCGGATTCATGGGCTGAGGAGGTCGAAGCCTTCCTTCCGTCGTTGGCCTGCTGACTATTTCCCTTCGTACCCGAAGACCTCTTCTCGGAGCTGAAGATATTCGGACAAGGCTGCGCAATGAACACCTTAGGGCATTTTTGATACGTCTTTTCTTCCCAGGTTTGAGAGCTTGAAGCGAGATCACGCCGCGGTAGATGCCTTCGGATAGGTGCGTGACGCGAACCACGAAATCAAAAGATTTTGCAGCACCTCGGGCTGGTGCGATGAAATCTGCTTGAGTAGTGTCGTGACATCGAAATAGATACTGGCGGCCGTGATTTGTCGACTAACCGGGTCGAATTCGTAGACCCCGCAACCCGGTAACTTCACCGCCGTACCGGTTGCAGCGGCGCCAGCGAAAGCCCCTTTGTGGGCGGCTTCGAAGCTCCATTCGACAACCACGACGTTCTTCCCAAAGATCATGTTCTTCACAACGTGACGATTTCCCGGAAAACCAGCGACAAAGGGGCGAACAAATTGATCTCGGAGCGCGGCCTTTCCACGAATGAGTGTGCCCGGAATCTCCAGGGACGCCGTCTCGGCATAATAGGAGAGAATCCGATTTTCGTCGGTGCCTTCCCAAGCTTTGAAATACTCATCAATGAATGCCCGGACGTCCGCTTCGCAGGCAATTACTGTAGCAGCAGCCATGGCTCCACCCAGGCCAGACATGTTAACTCAAGCTGCTGGCGCATGGGCACCTTGAAGTACCCGTCGCCACTTCCTCACGCTGAGGCTGTGCCCAAGTGGCTCTCTAGACCGCAAGGGACAGAAAAGGAGAAAGTTACACCAGGGCCGTTATTTGGCTCAGCCCAGAGGCGGCCATGATGCCTCTCGATGATCGAGCGACAGACAGACAACCCGATACCCATCCCCCCGATTTTTGTGGTGTAGAAGGCCTCGAACAGCCTGCCCACATCCTGAGGATTCACGCCGATGCCAGCATCTTCCACGTCCAGACGCACACGATTGGTTGCTTCTAGCTGGGTTCGGATAAGGAGCTGCCGGGGGCGGTCCTCTACGTTAGCCATTGCCTCGGAAGCGTTGCGGAACAGATTCAGGGTGACTTGCTGCAGCTGAATACGGTCTCCGATGATTGTAGGGAGATCCTCGGCCAGTTCTGAACGCAGAACCACCCGGTTCCTCTGGAGAGCGCTCAATGACAAAGCGATCACCTCTCGAATCGCTTCGTTTAGATCCAGCGGCTCTAGCGTGAATTCTTTCTTACTAAACAGGGTGCGCAACCGGGTGATCACATCCGAGGCGCGGTTGCCGTCACGAAGCGTGCGCCGAACCGTTTCGCGTGCGCCGTCGATGTTCGGCGGATCGCCATTCAGCATCCTGAGACATGTGCTGGCGTTGGTAATGATACCGGACAGTGGCTGGTTGATCTCGTGGGCGACCGAAGCGGTTAACGCATTCAGCGTCGAGATGCGTGCCACGTGCGCCAGCTCAGAGCGGGCACGATCCAGCGCCGCCTCAGCGGCTTTGCTCTCCGTCACATCCTGAAGAGCGCCGATAAACAAGGGATGACTGCCGATTTGCATCATCACACGGGCCATGCCGCGGATGTGCTTCACAACACCTCCAGGACGAACAATCCGAAACACAAAATCAACATCCGTACCTGTCATTCCACGCGCGATCACAGCATCGAACGTCGGCAGGTCCTCTGGGTGGACGATATCCCGAATCATCTGAACCGTGACTTTGGTGGAGGGATCGAACTCAAAGATGCGGAACGCTTCCTCAGACCAGTCGTGCTCATCGGCCAGCAAATCCGTGATGAAGCTGCCCGTCTTGCTCAGCCGCTGGGCTTCGGCCAGACGAAGGTAAGCTTGCTCAACCCGGGCCTCGGCCCGTTTTCTATCGTCGATGTCTGTGTTTGTCCCGTACCACTTCACGATAGAACCTAATTCGTCGCGCACAGCGTTAGCTCGAATCAGAAACCACCGGTACTGGCCGTCAAACCGTCGAATACGTACTTCAATCTCTCCCGGTTCTCCGCTGACCACGATCGATCGCCAGTAGTCCGTGAGATGGCTCAAGTCGTCCGGGTGAATTACTGAGAGCCATTTCCAATCCAACGCCTGCGCCGCGGAGAGGCCTGCATAATCGAGCCAGCGATCATTGAGGAAGTCGGCAGAGCCGTCGGGACGTGCAGACCATGCAAACGTGGGCATCGTATTAATAATTGAGCTCAAATTGCGCTGGCTCGACTGTAGAGCCTGCTCGGCCTGCTTGCGATCTTCGATATCGGTACTTGTGCCATACCACCGATCGATTTTTCCGGTGTCATCACGGAACGGCTCGACCCGGATGAGAAACCATCGATAAATTCCGTCGTTTCGGCGAAGACGCGCCTCGATCTCGCCTGGTTCACCTGAGACCAACAACTCCTGCCATTTCTTTGTGAGTGCGGGCAAGTCTTCTGGATGGAACGCAACTTGCCAGCCCCAACCGTGCGACTCTTCTGGGGAGAGACCGGTGTACTCGTGCCAACGCTTGCTAAGAAATTCGTTTGGGCCGTCCGCCAAGTTGCACCATGCGAGGATGGGAATCGTATCGATTACCCTTCTCAGTTTCGCTTCCGATTTCTTGATTTCATCAAAGGCGTTCTGCAAAGCCGCTTCGCTCCGAAGGAGCCGCTCTTCGACCTTTTTGCGCGCAACTATTTCGTTTTTCAGCTCTTCGTTAGTTTGTGCAAGGCCGGTAGATCTCTCCACGACGCGTTGCTCGAGTTCACTAGCGATCCGTTTCTGTTCGCCGAAGAGCCTTGCCTGTCCGAGCCCGATGGATACGTGATTCGCGGCTATGCCCAGAAGAAGGCTTTCAGTCTGCCCCGGAAAATCTGCTCGGTCGGACGCGACCGTCATTATGCCGAACTCACCCTGGAGCCCTAAAGGTATAGGAAAGAGTGAAATGTCTTGATTTCCGACCCGAGTCCGAAGCACCGACGTCGAGTTTTGGGAGTCACCTGCAATCCATGCTGTGACCGTTTTACGGATTTGTTCCGATGGTACTTTTAGTTTGTATGAGTCAGCGGCCCGTAGGAGATCCGTAGAGAATTGAGTGACTGGGTCGTTCAGGCTCACGTAGATAAAGTCCAGGCTGAGCATTTCTAGGAGTGCGTCCAGCAGGATCTGAACAATCTGTGATGGCTCACGGCCGCTCCAGACGGCGGGTAGCGCCAGCAAGCTGACCAGGTCGTTAACACAACGCTGAAGGCGCTTGATCTCGTATGCCGGATCTTTGACTTGCAAATCCATGTCAAGCCGCCGCTGTTCTGTTTTTGGCACGTTCGCGGCGTTTTGAAAGCTCCGTGAGTGCCATGCAGACGTTACAAACGTGAGCTCGCCCGTTAGTGTGATCCGCGCAAACCGCATGGGTTCGTCCACCCTGCGCAGGGTGAAATCGTTCCCCACAAGGATATTGGCCGCGCCCCGTTTGGCAGTAAGGATGCACCAGTCCCGGCGCATTGTCCAACCGATACTTTGGTATTGGGCGATACGTTCGTCTAATGGACTCGCCTCTGCTCATCTGGCTTAATCGCAATGAGTCTGCACAAGTCGTGGGAATTGGGGACGAGCCTGCCGGCGTTGGGATGGTTGAGCGAGCTACGATGACCCCTATCGATCACGAATCGCTGTTGTCCACTTTGTGAAGGAGCACCCATGTCCACAATTCATCTTCACCAGACAACCACCTTATCGCCCGAGCAGTACATCGCTGGGCTCACCGACTTCGGGCCCGGCCGCTCGAAGCTCTTTGGCAACAGTGCCGATGAGTACCTCAAGGTGCATGACCGCGGACCCTCCCAGGCTGATGTCACAGAAGGCTCTGGCGGGATCTGGGAACGACTGCATTACGACTGGTCCGATCCGAACCATGTCGTGCTCAGGACGACAGACTCCAACACCTGGGGAGGTGCCTCCGGGCATACCTACACCTTCAAGCGCCGTCCCGACGGTCTGACCGACATTGACGTAGTCGTCGTACGCGAGGGCAAGAACCTGAAGGGTAGGTTGCTTGGCTTGGTGGTTGGCACCATAGGCAAGGGAGTTTTGGACAAGGCTTTCAAGAACTCCGTAAGGGCTATCGAAGCCCGGAACGGGGTGGCGAGAGAGAGGGGCGCAGCGTAACGCTATGGCAGATCCCTTCTGTGCCGGCAGTTCAATGCTCCCTAGCACGGGTTGTTCAAAGATTTCAGTTATCGATTCAAGAGAACAGACAGGAGCGAAATATGGCTACTGTGAGTGCAATCAATAACGAGCCGGCCGTAGCCCCGAGCGCACAGCGAGTGGATATGAAGTTCGAGGCGGTCGTCATTCCGGTCACCGATGTTGACCGCTCGAAGGCCTTCTACACCAAACTTGGATGGCGGCTCGACGCCGACTTTCCATTCGACAATGGTTTCCGAATAGTCCAGTTCACACCCCCAGGGTCGGGGTGCTCCGTCCAGTTCGGCACGAGGATGACGACGGCGGCTCCAGGCTCTGCCCAGGGCCTTTACCTAATCGTTTCCGATGTTGAAGCTGCGCGAAAGGAACTTATCACTCGCGGCATCGAGGTCGGTGAAGTTTTTCACACTTCAAGACCCGGAGCCCAGTTCCGGCCTGACGGCAACGGTCGCGTCGGCGGGCTGGCACCCGATCATCGCAGCTATTTTTCCTTTGCCACATTCAATGACCCAGATGGCAACACCTGGTTGTTTCAGGAGATCACCACTCGGTTGCCTGGACGAGGGTTGAGTAATCCGGACGTCGCGACTATGGCAGAGCTCTTGCGCGAGACAGAGCAGCATCATGGCGAGTACGAACCGACGGCTCCGAAGCATCACTGGTCGGGCTGGTACGCCGCCTACATCGTGGCGCGCCAGGACGGGAAGACGCCGGAGGAAGCAGCCAAAGGAGCCAAGATCCACATCGAAGGCGCCCGCTGATTGGATTAAGCGGTTTGACGCAATCATTATCGCAACGCGACCTGCAGGCCTGGCCCTGGCGGCGTGGTTCTCTGCACCGGGCAAGAGGGTATCCCATCCTCGACCGTCCCAAGTTTGCCGGCACCTGTGTACTGCCCAACCAAGCACGACGGAAGTCTTCTACACGCTTTTTACGGCAAAGCTCAAACCGAAACATTGATCTTTACTTGCCCAAAACCTTAAGGAGTAATTATGGCAACACTGAGAGTCACGCCAAAACCAGAAGTAGCACCCATGAAGGCTGCACAGGTTCCCAAGCCTGGCGCGGAGTTCGAAATCGTCGATCGCCAAATTCCTGAACCCGATACTGGACAGGTGCGCATTAAAGTCAAGGCCTGCGGCATCTGCCACAGCGATGTGCTCGTGAAAGAAGGATTATTGCCCGGAATTCAGTATCCACGCGTTCCGGGACACGAAGTCGCGGGTGTGGTTGATGAAGTTGGCGGGGGCGTGACTACGTGGAAGAAAGGTCAGCGTGTGGGCGTCGGCTGGCATGGTGGCCACGACAATACGTGTCGAGAATGCCGCCGCGGCGATTTTCGTAATTGTCGCAACGTTCAGGTCAGCGGCGTCAGCTACGACGGCGGATATCAACAATACATGGTGGCTCCCGTGGAAGCACTGGTGCCGATTCCGGATGGCCTTACTGACGTTGACGCCGCGCCCCTGCTCGACGCCGGAATTACCACCTACAACGCTCTTCGCAACAGCGGTGCGATGCCCGGCGACCTTGTTGCCGTGCAGGGCATCGGCGGCCTGGGTCACCTGGGCGTCCAGTTCGCCAACAAATTTGGTTATAACGTGGCGGCCATCGGGCGAGGTTCGGAAAACGCAGTGCTCGCCAAAAAACTGGGAGCACACGCCTACATTGACAGCCAGGCGACGAACGCCGCAGAGGAGTTACAAAAAATGGGCGGAGCTCGGGTCATCATCGCTACTGCTCCGAACTCGAAGGCGATGTCCGCCCTGATTGACGGTCTCGGTCCGAATGGCAAACTGGTTGTGGTTGGTGCGGCGCCCGATCCCATTGAGGTCACGCCGGCCCAGCTAATTTTCGGCAGCAAAACGATCCAAGGATGGGCGGCAGGGACGCCTGCTGCTTCAGAAGACACTCTGAATTTCTGCTTACTGACTGGCGTTCGTCCCATGATTGAAACCTATCCGCTTGAAAGGGCGGCAGAAGCCTACGCACGGATGCTGAGCGGTAAAGCAGAGTTCCGCGTGGTCCTAACAATGTGACAAACGACCAGAGCACGGCGAGTACTTGGGCTCAGCCAGCTTGTATGGACAGAGAGAGACTAGAACCATTTCCAGCTCAGTGGGCTGGCCCCAAGACTTGCAGTCCTTCTGCGCAACGTGGCGGGCGGGTGGATCGATACCTTCGTCTAATAGATTCCCGCCAATTCTTCTGGCCTAATCAGGTTCTCAAAGCCGGGTTTCTTCCGACGACAAGGAGGTGTGGGTGGTTCCTACAGGAGCCTCACTGCGTGCGTTATGCACAAAAGCCTTGATATGTGCGGCCGTGACGTGTCATGCGCAAACGTACTCGACTTCCGTTTCAAATGCTTCAGGGCAGAGCGTCCCGGCGACCGCCACAGCGAACCCTTTTGACGGCAGCGTGCCGACAAAACTCATTCCGGGGCGGATGCCGTTGTCCTTGCAAGACGCCATTAATCTGGGCCTGAAGCACAATCTCGGACTGCTATTTTCGCGCGCCGATGCGCGTGCTGCTCGCGGCCAGCGCTGGCAGGAACTGAGCGCCTTGCTGCCGCACGTCAGCGCCGCTCCCTATATTGCGGACTCGAAGATCAATCTCGCCCAGGTAGGCCTCGGCAACGCGGCTGCGAATGTTTTCCATATTCCTCCCGCGGTCGGACCATTCTCCTACTTTGACGCTCGGGTCGCAGTGAGCCAAACATTATTCGATTGGAAGTCCATCAGTTCTGCCCGCGCGGCCGCTGCGAGCGTGAAGTCAGCTGACTACACCTTGCGGGATGCGAATGACCTCGTTGTCCTCACGGTTGGGTACGTTTACTTTCAGGCTGTTGCCGACGAAGCTCGGATTGCGACCGATGAAGCTCAGGTCCAGACGGCCGAGGCGCTTTTTGACCAGGCAACAGATCAGGTTAAAGCGGGCACGGCCGCCGACATCGACGCCCTGCGCAGCAAAGTTGAGTTGCAAAATCGGCAGCAACAGCTGATCCAGGCGAGGAACGATTTCGCCATTCAAAAGATCACCGTGGCACGCGTCATCGGTTTGTCCCCCGGCCAGGACTTCGAACTGACCGACACATCGCCCTACCAACCACTTGAGAACATAACCGTCGACGAGGCCCTGAGCCGTGCCTACGCATCGCGCTCCGATTACCGTGCGGCAACGAGCGATGTGCTGGCCGCGGAGTTATCGCGCAAAGCGGCAGTGGCGGGATATTTGCCGTCGCTTTCGTTCAGCGCAGATTACGGAGCGGGAGGCGCTCATCCGTCGGATGCAACACGCGTGTACGATGTGCGCGGCACGCTTTCGATTCCAATCTTCGCCGGCAATAGGGTTCACGGTGAGATTCAGCAAGCCGATGCGCGGCTCGAACAAGCCCGCGAACGCCGCGAAAACTTGCGAGCACAAATCGAGGCCGACGTGCGCACCGCGGTGCTTAACCTGCAATCTTCCGAAGAGCAGGTGAAGGTTGCGCGCAGCAACATCGATTTGGCTGATCAAACCTTGGTTCAAGCGCGGGACCGCTTCGACGCGGGGGTTACTGACACAGTCGAGGTCGTGCAGTCGCAACAGGCGGTCGCCAGCGCGCACGAACAATACATTTCCAGTTTGTACAAGTACAATTTCGCGAAAATTTCCCTTATTCGTGCCTTGGGTGCTGGCGAACAGGGCGTTAAGCAATACTTTCCAGGAAAATAAACATGGCGGACGAAAACACATCTCCTTCGCATCCTAACACTGGGGCCTCGGTGTACTCGGAGCCTCCGCCGGAGAAAAAGTATTCACCTGCGGAACGCCGCAAGCGTCGCAGAAATCTCATCATCCTGATTGCCGCGGTGGTGGTTGTCGTTGCCGGGCTGGTTTTGTGGCGTTATTTGAGCAGTTATGAATCGACTGACGATGCCCAAGCAGATGTGCATCTCTATCCGGTGAGCGCACGTATTTCGGGTTACGTGATTCGTGTCAATGTCAATGACAATCAATGGGTCAACAAAGGCGACGTCCTAGTCGAGATTGATCCGACCGATTACCAGGTTGCGTTGGCGCAAGCCCAGGCAAGTCTGACCAACGCGGAGGCGACCGCGCGATCCCTCAACATCACTGTGCCCATCACTTCCGTAAATACGGTGAGCCAGTTGCAATTTACTGCTTCGGGGATAGAGGACGCGCGGGCAGCAGTCAGTGCAGCTGAGAAGCAACTTGCCGCAGCACATCAACAGCTGGAAGCCGCCCGAGCCAACAATGTTAAGGCCCAAGACGATCTGGGTCGATACAAATTACTCGTGGATAAACGGGAAGTGGCGCCCCAGATTTACGATCAGGCTCTTGCAGCGGCCAAAGCCAGCACCGCAAACGTCGCAGCCGCTGAAGCTAATGAATCCGCCGCAGAGCAAGCAGTCCAACAGGCACAGAGTCGACTTGCCCAAGCCACCGCTAATCACGAGTACGCACGAACCGGTCCGCAACAAGTATCGTCCACAAAGGCGCGCGTACAGGCCGCAATTGCTGATGTTCAGCAAAAGCGGGCTCTGGTGCAGCAGGCGGAACTGAACCTGCAATACACAAAGGTCCTTGCTCCGGTCAATGGCCAAGTAAACAAAACCGTCGTGGTTGGGTTGAACGTGGAACCGGGGCAGCAGCTACTCACGGTTGTGCCTCTCGACGAAGTCTGGGTAACCGCCAACTTCAAGGAAACGCAACTCAAGCATATGCAGGTCGGACAAAAAGCCGACATTCATGTGGATTCCTATGGCACAACTTTGCACGGCCATGTTGACAGTATCGCTGGCGCAACCGGGCCGCTGTTCAGCTTGCTCCCGCCCGAAAATGCCACCGGCAACTACGTGAAAATCGTGCAGCGAGTGCCAGTAAAAATCGTGCTCGAGGATGGCGAAAATCGCGACCGAAGGCTCCGCCCGGGAATGAATGTTGTTCCAGACGTCTACCTCAAATGACCACGGCTGCACCCACAATCGACCAGGAAATCTGGCGGCCGCGGCATAACCCGTGGCTGATTGCAGTTGTCGTAGCGTTGGCTGCCTTCATGGAAGTTCTTGATACCAGCATTGCCAACGTCGCTCTTCCATATATGGCCGGAAATTTGGGCGCTAGCAATGACCAGAGCACTTGGGTGTTGACGTCTTACCTGGTCTCTAACGCCATTATTCTTCCGATGACGGGTTGGCTTGCCAGTACTGTCGGACGCAAGCGATTTTTCATGAGCTGTCTCGGCATTTTTACGGTCAGTTCGCTCCTCTGCGGGTTGGCGCCAAGTCTCGGTTTTCTGCTTCTTTTCCGAGTTATGCAAGGCGCGGGTGGCGGCGGGTTGCAACCCATGGCTCAAGCCATTCTCGCAGATACGTTTCCACCCGAAAAACGCGGGCTTGCATTCGCAGCATACGGAATAACCGCGATTATGGCGCCCACGATTGGTCCGACTCTGGGCGGGTGGATCACCTTTAACTACGCCTGGCGCTGGATTTTTTTTATCAATATTCCTGTAGGTGCCATCGCCTGGTTACTGGTACGCCGCTTCGTCGAGGACCCTCCTTATCTGCAGCGCCTCAAAGGCGCTGGGGTCAAGCTGGACTACGTCGGCATTGCCCTACTGACAGTCGGTGTCGGTGCTTTGCAGATTCTGCTCGACAAAGGCCAGGAAGACGATTGGTTCGGATCGCGTTTCATCACCACCCTTGTCATCATTTCGGCGATATGCTTGATTTCTCTTGTCGTCTGGGAATGGTTTGAGAAGGCGCCGATCATCGATGTACGGATGTTCAAGAACTTCAATTTTGCGAGCGCCAGCCTGATGCTGTTCATGCTCGGCATTCTGCTCTTCAGCAGCCTGGTTCTGATGCCGCAGTTCCTACAGACTCTTTTGGGGTACACGTCAGAACTCGCCGGTTTCGCTCTATCTGCCGGAGGCCTTGTCTTGCTGATACAAACGCCGATCACCGGTCAACTCACAACCAAAGTTCAAGCCCGACGATTGATCGCCTTTGGCTGGCTGGTTCTGTCCTTGGCAATGTTCTACTCCACCAAGAGAATCGACCTGCAGATGAGTTTCAGCGCCGCCACATGGCTGCGCATTGCGCAAGTCATTGGCCTGGGTTTCTTGTTTGTGCCGATTACACTGGTGGCATATATCGGGGTTCCAGCGGAGAAGAATAACTCTGTGGCCGGTATCGCGAACTTCATGCGCAACATGGGAAGCAGCGTGGGAACGTCACTCGTTACAGCCCTGATCGCACGCCGTTCGCAATTTCATCACCTGCGACTTATAGAGAAAGCGAGAGTCGACAATCCAAACTTTGCGAATGCGGCACATGGGCTAAGCCAGCACTTCGGCAGTGTCGGACTCGGGAGGCACGAGGCGCTCGCGACCGCCTACGCACGGATTTATCAATCTATCCAGGCTCAAGCAGGAACGCTCGCCTACATTGATACCTTCATGATCCTTTCCGTAGCTGCAGGAATCATGTTCTTTTTGAGTTTCATGTTGAAGAAAAATGACCCCGGTGGTGGTGTGCACGTCGCCGAATAACTATTATGCAATCTGGGGTCAAGGAAAGCTGGATTTCATGGTCAACATCATCACCATTGAACGCGAGTACGGATGCGGGGGCGGCGATATCGCTAAACTTGTAGCGAACCGGCTCAGCTGGAAACTATGGGACCAGCAGCTGACCGAGGAGATCGCGCGCCTCGCAAACTGTCCCAAGGCGGTAGTCCAAGAGCGGGAGGAAAAGAACGACCCTCTTTACTATCGCCTGTTTAAATCTTTCTTGCGCGGAAGCTATGAAGGCAGCATTAACGCGCCCAAACTCAACCTCGTCGATAGCGAAACCATTCTCAAGACCACAAAACGTGTGGTCGAGCACGTCGCGGAGAGGGGAAATTCTGTCATCGTGGGCAGAGGGTCCCAGCAGTTTCTAAAGAATCGGAAGGACACGTTGCGAGTGTTTCTCTATGCCCCAAGAGAAGATAAAGTCCGGCGGCTCTTATCCCGAGGCAAGAGTGAAAAGGACTCCGAAGAACTGGTCGATACCGTGGATCGGGAACGTGCTGACTTTATTCAAAAATACTTTAGTGTCGACTGGCCGGACCGTTCCATTTATCACGTGATGCTGAACACGGCGATTGGCGACGAGTGCACGGCGGATATGATTCTGAGTCTTGCGCAAACCTTTCAGACAAAGTGCACTGCATGACAACCCTTCTGGAGTATCGTTGTGAAATTTGCGGCAGGATCACCAATAATCCAAATCACAGTGCAGTGACGCCGAACTCACCGTGCACAAGCGGAACTCCAATGCCGCGGGCGCAGCTGGAGCGCGTCATTTCTGTGGAGAAGCGCATGCTGAGGTGTACATTAGCCGGTGGTTTGACTCGATTTGCTCGCCGCCGAAGCCGGACTTCACGAGATCGGGATCCACTAAATCATGAGCGATCCAGGAACTCGAGCTGCACTAGCAGGCTTCACTCGACACACCTAGCTCGTGCCATCAGCAAAAATCAGCCGGCCCCGAGATATCCTCGCTCCGCTAAAAGGAAGGGTTGGAATGAAAGGGTGTTGGACGACCCCCCCTCGGAGAAAGAACCGCAGATGCTGGAAGCTGCTCCCTGTTCAGGCGTCTTCATGTTGTTTCTCCGCCTAAGTTGGGTGTGATCTGGTATGTTTTGGGGGTCCCCCCACCGGTACCCGCGTACGGTACTGGTTGGATCATTTCAGAAATTAGGCTGGTCAGCGGAAAGACACGCCGCGAGGTTCACTATGGCAGCGAATGCATCCTCACCGCAAAGCAGGTCTGCAGACGCCTATCAGGCGAGATCCGCAAACGGATTGGCGCTGATCCGGGTTACGATTGGGGCAATGTTTGTGTGGGTATTTTTTGAGAATCTTGGGAAGGGTCTGTACACACCGGCAGGGTACGCGGGCCTGATCAGCTTCTACCTAAAGAACAGTCACGCGCCAGCTATTTGGAAGGCAGTCATGAGTTTAGCGGCGAGCCACGCCGCGATGGCAGCGCCGATGCAGGGCTTGACGGAGATCTCACTTGGTATCCTGCTTCTATGCGGATTGCTGACACGACCGGCGGCATTGGTTGCTTTTCTGTTTCTCGGAAGTCTCTGGATTTCCGAATGGGGGACTTCCTGGATATGGGAACTGCTGGTTCCGGTCCTTGCATCGCTCGGGCTTGCCATCGGAAGTGCTGGCAGGAAATGGGGTGTTGACGCGTGGTTGGTGCAGCGGTGGCCTTCGGCTCCGTGGTGGTTGATCTGACACAATACCTTTGTGCGCGTGTCCGTCATAATTCCCACGCATAATGAAGCGCAGGCGATCGAGCGCGTATTAGCCGAACTTCCGCGAGATTTGGCAACTGAGGTAATTGTTGTTGACAGCCAGTCAAGTGATGGGACGCCCGAGATTGCTGGTAAAATGGGTGTCCGCGTTGTTCAGGAACCCCGACGCGGCTATGGAAGAGCGTGCCTAACGGGCCTGGCAACGGCAAGCTCTCCTGAGGTGGTTGTCTTCCTCGATGGTGACTACAGCGACCGCCCCTCCGAACTTCCTATTCTCTTAGCACCAATTATTCAGGGGCGTGCGGACATCACGCTCGGTTGTCGGCTCCACGAGCGACGTTCGGTCACGGGGTTGCCTTGGCATCAGGCGTTTGGGAATCGCCTTGCCGCCGGTTTGATTAGGTTCCTCTACGGCGTGGAGATTTGCGACCTAGGCCCCTTTCGCGCGGCCCGCGCCGACGTTTTGCGAGTACTCGGACTCGAAGAAACTACCTATGGCTGGGCGGTTGAGATGATCCTCAAGGGGACGATCGCGGGATTTCGCATAGCTGAAGTCCCGGTCAGCTATTATCCGCGAATCGGCAAGTCGAAGATCAGTGGTACGCTGAAGGGCACAATCGGCGCCGGATGGTTCATTCTTAGCTTAATAGTGCGCTACTATTTCCGGCACCGAAGGGCCAGGCCAACGCGAGGAGCGTAGCTCGGCATTTCATAATTGTAGGTCCGAGGCGAGGAGATCTTGCTTTCAGCGAGGAGCGACCGTGCGTTAGTGGTCATGGCGAAAGCACCAAAGCCGGGCGCGGTCAAAACCCGCTTGTTTACGAGCCTTTCTCCTGGGACTGTGACCGATTTGTATTGCTGCCTGCTCGACGACACGCTCGCTCTCGCGCGGTCATTGAGCGATGTGGACGTTTCCATCATGTGCCCCGCTGCGGACCTACCTAGCCTCAAGCGGGTGGCAGGTGAGCAGATCAGTGTTGTTGCGCAGGAAGGTGAGGGTCTTGCAGCCGGGCTTACTTCGGTTTTTACCCATTTCCCGCAGGATCATCGACGCACAATTGCCTTCAACAGTGACAGCCCGCACCTGCCGCGTTCTGTTCTCGAAGAGGCATTCGAATTGCTTGCCTTACATGATCTGGTCATCGGCCCCACGCACGACGGTGGGTACTATCTAGTTGGCGCAAAAGCTTCTCACACCACGCTTTTCGCAAACGACGGAATGGGAACGAGCAGCGCGCTTGAAAGACTTCTATCGCGGGCGCAAACTCTCAAGCTATCCGTTGGTTTCGCTGCGCCTTTTTACGATATCGATGTAGAGGACGACCTGATTCGCTTAGCGGCTGAGTTGCTGGGGACTCCAGAAAAAGCGCCACGCACGGCGGGGTGGCTGAAGGAACGGAAGTTTGCGGCAAGACGAACCCCGGGAGAACCGTGAAGGTTACTTGCGAGCCAAGAGTCTACACAATGGGCGCAATCCTATGTCTAGCGCTCGTTATCTGCTCGCGCAACTTCGGCGATCGCGGGGGGGCGCATTTCATGGCGTCCTTGACGCTCGCGGGGGCCGCTTACCTCTTCGCGATCCGTGAATTCTTTACCACGCCAATCCTTCCCAAGCGCGTTGTCGTCTTCGGACTGGTCGTGGCGGCATTTTGGCACATTGAGTTTCTCCGACTGCCGGCGGGAGTCGATGACGACATTCATCGCTACGTTTGGGACGGGCGCCTGCAAAGGCTCGGTCATAACCCCTATCTTGTGATTCCCAGAGACCCTGCCGCCCAGGGACTACACACATTCGAAACCCGCAACTTGAACAACTCAGATCTGCCAAGCCCATATCCGCCGGGGGCGCAGCTGTTCTTCCGCGCCGTCACCGCGATTCACGAATCTACACAGGCGCTGAAGGTGGCATTTGCTGTTTGCAACCTCACGATTGTTCTCTTGTTGCTCGATCTCTTTCGCAGGCTCAGACAACCGGCTCACCTGGTTCTGGTGTTCGCCTGGAACCCATTGTTGGCGATTGAGGCGTCGGGAAGCGGGCATATTGACATTCTTGGCGCTCTGTTACTGGTGATATCCGCCGCCGCACTCGCGCGCCGATGGCGGACGACTGCTGCCGTCTCATTGGCTCTGGCGATCGCAGTGAAGTTCCTGCCAATCGTGCTCATACCCGTTTACTGGAAGAGAGTTCGCATTCGCGACGTGGCGCTTGCCGCACTGGTTGTCGCGCTTCTGTACGTGCCATTTCTCAATAACGGCCGCATTCCGCTCGGCTCGCTCGGTTCTTACGTGCGCGGGTTTCGCTTTAATGGACCGATTTTCGCCGTTCTAGAAGGAGTAGCGCCTGCATGGGCGTTAGCTGGTTTCGCGGTGCTGGCCGGATTGACGACGGCGACCTGGTTGCGAAGAAAGTCGTCGGACTGGTCTCCGCAGGCATTTGCTTGGCCGATGGCGGTATCGCTTGTTTGTGCCCCCGTCGTATTTCCTTGGTATCTACTTTGGTTTCTGCCATTTCTGACTTCGCCATCGCTACTGCTGATCCTGATCTGGACCGTGAGCATTATTCCCACCTACATTATGTGGCACATGCGCGCGGTCAGCGGAGTGTGGGGTGCCCTCCCGTCCTGGTCGATGATGCTGGAATATGGAATCGTGGCAGCGGCTGCCGGATGGATCGCCTTGGGTCGATTTATCCAAGCACGACAACGCACAAGTTCTGTATCCGGAACTCCTAACTTGTCATCCAAGAGCGCATCCGTACAATTCACCGAGGAGGAACGTTCATGACAAGTGCGAGCCGACTCCATGGGATCCGCCTTATAGCATTTAGCCTGATTTTGATTCTCTCTTCCCTTGCTGCGGCGCAGCAGCGGGATCCGATTATCGAAAAGATCGCCAAAGCCTACGGCCTCGATTCGTATGACAAGATCGAAGCGATCCGTTACACCTGGGGTATAGACATTCCCGGATTGTTCAAAGCCACGCACAAATGGGAGTGGGAGCCAAAGACCGGCAAAATTTCCTTTGAAACTACCGATAAGGAAGGCAAACCGGTCAAAGTCAGCTACGACAGCTCTCAGCTCAACAGCCAGTCCGACCAGGTGAAGAATGAGGTTGAGCCGGCCTTCGTTAACGACAATTATTGGCTTCTATTTCCGCTCCATGCTTACTGGGACAAGAGCGCGACGATCACCAATCAAGGCATGCAGAAGCTGCCCATTGGCCCTGGTTCAGCCACTCTAGTCTCGGTGAAGTATCCCGCAGACGCCGGCGGTTATACGCCCGGAGACACCTGGGATTTGTACGTTGGTAAAGACTATCGCGTCGTGCAATTCGTCTATCATCGGGGCGGGCCAAAGAAGCCGAGTCTGGTCACCGCAACTTGGGCGGGCTACAAAAAGGCCGGCCCCCTACTTATCTCAACTGAGCACCGTGGCAAAGCAGACGACAAGCCCCTACACCTTTGGATTTCGAACGTGGCGGTCAAACTAGCGGGATCGAACAAATGGATTCCTGCGCAGTAAGAACGAGAAGGTATGTTCGGAAGATTCTTTGTCGATGAAGGCAAACATCGAGCTGGATATTGGACGAAAGACTTTCGCATCTGGCCTACTGCCTGAGCTGATCTCTGTGCTGCGCCGCAGCCGGCCCGGCGATCTGGTCGCGTTGATCGGCGAGGACGAGAGTATTGGGCCTGAGCTCGAAACCTGGTGCCGATTCACCGGGAGTCCACTGCTGGCGACTACGGTCGAAAAAGGGCGTCCGCGGTGGGTTTTCCGGTGCGGCCCGGGTACATTGCCCGCCGAAGACAGGCGACCAGTTGGCTCCCGGCTTTGGCTCTACACGAATTTCCACTGCAACCTAGCTTGCGACTACTGTTGTGTGCGTTCATCGCCCAATGTACCCCGACGAGAACTGGGACTTGCGCGCGTGCAGCGAATCGCTCGTGAAGCGAAAAAACTCGGGGTAAAAGAGATCTTCGTAACCGGAGGAGAGCCGTTTCTGTTGGAAGACATCGATAAGATTCTGCTGGCTTGCTCTTCAGCCGCTCCAACTACGGTGCTCACCAATGGAATGCTATTTGTCGGGCGGCGAGCGGAAAGCCTGCGAGCGCTGCCCCGCGATGGGGTTGTGCTGCAAATCAGCTTGGATAGCCCGACGCCCGAGCGGCACGACCAACATCGCGGTGCCGGATCATGGGCACGGGCCAGAGACGGCATTCGACATGCGCGCAGAGACGGCTTTCGAGTTCGCCTGGCAGCAACCGTTTCGAGCGACGCCGAGGCCGAGGAGTTTCGAACTTTCCTCGATCAGGAGAAGATCGCGCCAGAAGATCGAGTCATTCGCCGGATCGTCTTACGTGGAGCTGCCAGCGAGGGGGTCGCCCTCAGTCGAGCCGATCTGGTCCCGGAAGTCACGATTACAGCTGAAGGCGTATTCTGGCATCCTGTTGGAGCGGAAGATGCCGATCTGCTTGTGACGCGCGACATTTTCCCTCTCGCCGAGTCTTTTGCTGCCGTACGCCGCGCCTTCGACCGCGAAGGCGAACACTCGAACAAGCTGGCAAGAATCTTTAACTGCGCGTGACCATTGCTCAGGCTCCTGGATCAAAGAGCAGATCATTGTCTGAGTAGTGCGCAGCTTTCAACGTTTCCAGCAGTTTTGCGTGGATTGGGACGACCTCCGTGTTGATCCCATGAGGAACTCCTGATTATCCAGACCGCTTAGGCTGACTTGGCCAGGATCGGCTCGAAAAATCCCTGTTCTGCGGCGGCTTGCCGCAATTCACCGTAACCATCGAGGTGAGGTGCAAGCCAACGCTTCAGTCCTTCGGCCTCGAGGACCGAACGATGGACGGGGTTGTCGTAACTCATAGCTAAGAGCGCTTGGACAAACCGGCGTTCCTGTTCGCGGTCAAGGTCAGGCCTCGCCGTGAACATGCAGTGGTTGTAAGCCGGTGACGACCATATCTCACGAAGGCCGCCTTCGGGCACCAGGTGCTCGCCACGCACAGTATTCCAAAAAGGGCTGCCGATAGCGCCTGCGTCGGCTCGCCCATCTAGCACCGCGCGCACGACCTCGACTTCACTAGTGCCGGTATCGCCATGTTTGCCCACGTCGCTGTCAAAACGCAGTGCCCTGTAATCCCGCCCCTCTCGCATTCCTTCTTGCTCCAGATAGTAAACGGGAAGAATCGCGGCGTGTCCACTGTCGCGGCTGCCGAGTGCAAGCGTGCGGTTCTTCAAATCGGCGAGAGAGTTAATGGGGCCGCCGGTGGGCGCGACGATTTTGGTCATCCACCCGAGATCGGTGTCACGCATGGCAATTGCCCGGCAGGCGTGGCCGCTCCACTCATCGGATTGCAAGTAGGCGAGGTTCGTGTTCCAGGCGATGTCGATGCGGGGTACGTTCTCGCCCGGGTTCGCGAGAAGCGCAAGCACCTGCGCCTCGTAGCTTTGAAATAGCACGACCTCAACGGGAAGATGTGCTTCCTCGTGGAGATACGTCCGCATCCCTTCCCAAATCGTTACCACTTTCGGATTGTAGGCAACCGCGCCGAGCCAGAGTGTTTTGGTCATAGGTCCCTATGGGTCATCCAGTTGTTTTCAGACGAACGACAATTCCACACACATCGCAAGAGGCGGCTGGGTGCCCGCTTCAAAAGAGTGGCATTCCCAGTAACGACTTGCCGATGAACTCGCGTAGGACATCGCCTGTCGGCGCCATTACAGCACCCGCGTGGGCGTCGCGGAACAATCGTTCGATGTTCAAATGCTTTGAGAACGCTGCGCCCCCGCAAGTCCGCATCGCCGTTGAGGTCACCATGATCGCCACATCGCCTGCAGCAGCTTTCGTCTCGAGCACGCGCAGCGTGCTTGTTTCGCGTGGCTCTTCAAGATGATCGATCAAATCATCGATGCGCGAAGCGAGGCCGTCGGTCTCGATCTGCATGGCGGCTAGCTGAGCACGTAGAGTGGGTAAGCTCTCGCCAAGGCTCAAGCCGAGATGCTCGAACTTCGCGTTCTTAAGGTGCGATGTAGTACCCGCGACTGCCGCCCGACACAAGCCGAGAGCCACCGCTGCTGTTCCTAGGCTGAACATCGGCAGCACTACGTTTAGCATGGCAGGGAAGCCTGCGCCATCATCCGTGAGCTGAAACGAAACCGGCACTTCGCAGTCATCGAGGGCAACCGGCGCTGACGCGTTAGCCCGCAAGCCAAGGCCGTCCCAGGGGCCTGCAACCGTCAGGCCGTGTGTCTCCGCAGCAAGCAGATACAGGGTCGAATCGGTTGGACCCTTAGCCTCAGGCGAAAGTGTGGAGACCACATAGCTTTGCGCGTGGCCAGCGCTAGTGACCCACGACTTCCTCGCGGTAATGTGGACGCTTCCGCCATTCCGCTGTGCACGGGAGATCGGCGTCCAGAAATGACTGCGCGAGCCAGCTTCACTGAAAGCAAGCGTGGACAAATGGCGGCCCGCCCCAATTTCCTTTAGAACTGGCGTGGTCGCCTCGGTCGTGCCTGGCCGCGCTGCCAAAATGCAAGCTGTGCCAAGAACATGCATTAGGTAGACCATCGCAACCGAAGCGTCTGACTCAGCGAGCGCTGCGGTTACTCCGGCAAACGCACGGGGACCCAATCCCGAACCGCCAAACTCCCTGGGCAGCAGCAACGCAAGCAGTCCACTCTGACCAAGCGACTCCACAGCTTCGGTAGGGAATCGTCCCGCCTTGTCGTTTTGCGTTGCAGATGGGGCCAGTACGGAGCAACCAATCTCGTGTGCCTTTGATACGGCTACGTCGTGATTCATGAGAACACCGCCACGAATCCCTTGGATCGAAGGATTGTCGCTGAGGATGCTGGCCGGGTCAAGTTGCTGCCCTATGAGTGACTGTTTAAATTTCCCTCGTCGCCGCGAAAATCAGCACCGTTGTGGTGCAGCGGAGCGTATTCATGGCGCGGGAGTTTACCCATCGTCCCATAACCTTCGGATCGTGTGACCGTCGGGCTAAATTACTTGGCCGTGAAGGCGCGTATTGAATTTGGCGTCAGCACGGTCAACTCGCCGTAAGTCTCCTTCTTTATCGTGCCCCGAAGTTTGGTCGCGTGGTCCATCATCCAAAGCTCCGGGATGATCTCGCCTACGAGTTTCCCGTGGCAAAACAGGCGAACGACAGAACTCTCAGAAACAACGATCCCTACTGCATTGGTCACGGCGCTCATGTTCGCTGCCGCAAGATGCCTGCTGCCGAGACCCAAAGGCACATCAACGTTCGACGCGAGCGCATCGAGATAACGGCACGCGGCGAGAACTACGCCCTCGCGGCTAATCACGAATGCTCCGTCGAGTTGGGCAAGCTCCTTGATCGTTCCGCGTAGATTCGGATCGCTCAGGTGGCGGAGTGGTTCTGGATGCCCACTCAGAGGGTCAAGAATTAATGAACGCGACTTGGTCAGTACAGCCTGTTCATCACCAAGGGTGAACAGCGTGCCGATGCGGCGCCCCTCCCTCCCTTCGCGCGCGATCTCGACTGCAAGCTCAATGGCGGTTTCGAGGACTTCAGGGTCATATCCCGTGATTTGACAAAGGATGCTTTCAAACATGGCTAATAGTTTAGCTGCTGGGCAGTCGATCCAGCATTCGCTTTAAGCGACTCTCGATACTTCGCGCTCCTCAGGCTGGCGAACCGGCGATGCCTTTCGTCTGGAGAGAGATTTCAACAAGGTCTTAACGATTACGTAAAGCACGGGAATAAAGAACAAGTTCAGAACGGTGGAGAACAACATTCCGCCAACGATGGCGGTCCCAACCGAGTGCCTGCCGATCTTCCCGGCTCCAGATGCAAAATATAGTGGAAGCACACCAAGGATGAAGGCGAACGAAGTCATGAGAATCGGGCGCAAGCGAAGCTCGGCGGCTTCGATCGCGGCGTTGATGATCGTGCGGCCCTGCTGCAATAGTTGCTCGGCGAATTCGACGATCAGGATGGAGTTTTTCGCAGACAAGCCGATCAACATGACCAAGCCGATTTGGACATAGACGTTGTCCACCAGACCGCGTGCAGAAATGAACAGCAGGGCGCCCAACACCGCCATAGGGACAGCCAAAAGGATGATGAAAGGCAGCACGAAGCTCTCATATTGTGCGGAGAGAGTGAGATAAACCACCAACAGACCGAGGGCAAAGATTATGATTGCCTTGCCGCCGGCCTCAACCTCTTCTAGCGCCAGACCGGACCAATTGAACGACATCCCTTGCGACATGTTTTGCTTAGCCAGTTCCTCCATCGCCTGCAATCCCTGGCTCGAACTGTAGCCCGGAGCTGGAGCGCCATCGATCTCCGCCGAGCGGAACAGGTTGAAGTGATTGATGACCTGTGGACCTGACGTGTCCTTCAGCGAAACAATGTTTCCGAGCGGCACTAACCCGTTCGTGTCAGAGCGAACGTAGTACTGTCGCAGGTCACGCGCATTCATGCGGAACGGCTGGTCAGCCTGAACGTAGACACGATAGGAACGATTGTTGAAATCGAAATCGTTCACATACTCTGATCCCATGTAGACACCGAGCGCCTGAGTGACCTGGTTGATCGGCACGGCCATGGCTTTCGCCTTCTCGCGGTCGATTTGGACCAACTGTTGAGGATCGTTTGCCGTAAAGCTGGTAAACAGTCCGGTCAGGCTAGGTCGCCCATGGCTGGCAGCGACAATCTTATGTGCAACGGTGTCGAGATCCTGCAGAGTGTTCCGCCCTAAGTCCTGCAACTGGAACTGGAACCCGCCGAAACTTCCGATGCCGTTCACCGCTGGCGGCTCAAAGGCCACAACGATCGCACCGGGAATAGCGAACAGTTTCGGAGATACACGAGCGACGATATCGCTGGCACCGTGGCCTGCGCCCCGGCGATCATCAATTGGCTTCAGGGGAGCGAAAACTAACCCATAGTTCGGCGAGCTCCCCCCCGAAAGGGAAAATCCGGGAACGGCAAAGGTTCCGAAGACATCTGGGTCGGCACGAAGGATCTGCTCGGCCTGTCTCGCGACGTTGGTCGTATAAGACAACGACGCTCCCGGGGGTGCCTGAACGACCACAATGAAATAATTTTGGTCTTCCTGTGGAACGAATCCTGTGGGAACATGCCGGTACATGTAAGCAGTGGCCGCCAGGCCGGCGAGGAACAGTACGATCATCGCGTAGCGATACTTGAGCACGCGGCAGATGGCTTTGCCGTATCCCGTGGCAGTCCCGCGAATCCCTGCCTCGACGCCTCGCACGAACTTCTCATACCCGCGGGTGAGCCATCCGATGCGTGTCCACGAGAAAAGCGAATACTTGTATTCCTCGCCGCGAAGCAGAAGTGCTGCCAACGCCGGCGAGAGCGTTAATGCGTTAAACAACGAGATCGCGATCGAGAAAGCAATGGTCAACGAGAATTGCCGGTACAGAATGCCGGTTGTGCCGGGGAAAAACGATACCGGCACGAAGACAGAAATCAGTACGAGGGAGGTCGCGACGACGGCACTCGCTACTTCAGCCATCGCGACCGACGTGGCAGTGTGGGAATCCGTATGGTCTGCATCGATGTGGCGCTGCGCATTTTCAATGACAACGATTGCGTCATCGACAACCAGTCCGGTCGCTAGAGTGATTCCGAATAGAGTTAGAGAATTAATGGAAAACCCAAACATCTTCACGAAGGCAAATGTTCCGATGAGGGAGACGGGAATCGTGACGGCGGGAATAATTGTCGCGCGCCAATCTAGCAAGAAAAGAAAGATAACGATGATGACGATCAGGATTGCTTCTTCGAGGGTAGTGACCACCTCCTTTACCGAGTCGCCAACCACGGTTGTGGTATCGAACGCGATCACATACTTCATTCCAGGTGGGAACGATTTCGAGAGTTCCTCGAGCTCCGCCTTGGCAGCCCGGTCGACGTCGAGCGCATTCGCATTGGAGAGCTGCTGCACGCCGACGCCGATTGCTTCGTGTCCGCTGTACATTAGGTTGGTGTCGTAACTCTCGGCGCCGATCTCAGCCCGAGCAACGTCCTTGACCTGCACAATGCCGTTGGGCGTGTTCTTAAGGATGATCCTTTCGAATTCTCTCGGGTCAGAGAGCCTACCTACGACTCGCAATGCAATTTGAAAACTCTGTGTCGAATCGGCGGGCGGGCGACCAAGCTGCCCCGCCGGAATTTCAACGTTTTGCTCCTGCAACGCGGAGATCACGTCCGCAGCGGTGAGCTGGCGCGCGGCGAGCCTCGTGGGATCCAGCCAGATTCGCATTGCGTATTTACGTTCGCCGAAAATGAGAACATCACCCACTCCCGGAATCCGCTTCAGCGCGTCCCTCACATATACATCGAGGTAGTTAGAAATGTACTGGTTCGAGAGGCTGTTGTCGGGCGAGAAAAACCCGGCTGCGAAAACAAAATTCGGGTTCGCCTTCGTGATCGTGACACCGGTGTTTTTGATTTCCTGCGGCAAGCGACCTTGCGCGGTTGCAACCCGGTTCTGCACGTCAACCGCGGCGACGTTCAGATCGTAGCCAGTGCGAAAAACAACATTGATCGTGCTGGTGCCATCATTCGAGCTAGTCGAAGTCATATAGTGCATGCCCTCGACGCCGTTAATCTGTTGCTCAAGCGGAACCGTTACGGCTGACTCAACCACGCTTGCGTTTGCGCCCACGTAGTTGCTAGAAACCGTGACCTGCGGCGGCGCAAGGTTTGGATATAGCGAAATCGGGAGCGTAGGAATCGATACCGCTCCTGCCAAAATAATCAGGAGCGCGCAAACCGTAGCAAAAATCGGTCGTCGGATGAAAAAATCAACCAAGTGGCACCTGTGCAATCTGCGGGGACTACGTCTTCGCCCGCGAACGCAATGAAGTTGGTTTGTTAGCTAATGGGACGAACCGGGACTCCGTCCACCAAGAACTGAATGCCTGAAATGATAACTTTGTCCCCGGCCTTCAACCCATCGCTGACCGCATAATCATTTCCTATGGTGTCCCCCAGCGAAACGGCCCTCTGCTTGGCGACTGCCCCATCGCCCGATGACTCGGCGATATAGACGAACGCCTGTCCTCCGATTCGGGTAACGGCAAGCACGGGCACCGTGGGTGCCGGGGATGTGCTCCATACCACGCGCGCCTTCACCAGCTGTGAATTTCGAAATCGATCGAGTGGCGCGTGTACGGGCGCCTTCACCAGAACGCCTTGAAGAGCGTTATCGACCTGCTGCGAAATGAAATCGATCTTGGTCGTCTCGAGCGATCGGCCACTGCTTGTGATGATTTGCATGGGAAGCCCCATACGAATTTCAGAGGCACGCTCGGTGGGTATATAAAGGTACGCTTCGAGCTCGGCATTCTCGTCGACTGTGGTCAGCAGGGTTTGTGGCGATACATAGTCCCCCACGTGCACGGGCACATCGCCGATAATCCCGCTGAATGGAGCGGTCAAGTTGTAATAGGCGAGCTGACGTTCCTGCGTGATCCGCGCTGCTCTCGCCGAGTCCAGATCAGCCTTCGAGTTCTCAAAAGCCTGGACCGCGTAGTCGTATTCCTGTTTGCTGGTCACGCCTCCTTCAAACAACCTCTTCTGGCGCCCCACCTCGGTTTGGTTGTAGTCGAAGACTGCTTTCTTTTGTGCTTCCGTGCTGCGTTGTTGATCAACGGTGGCTTGCTGCTTGAGCGGATCAATAGTCATTAATACCTGACCGACGCGGACGCGGTCCCCGGACTTGACCAATATTCGAGTAAGGGTGCCATCCACTTGAGGCTGAATGCTTGCGGACCGGCGCGACTTTATCGTGGCAACGTATTCGTCAGTGCGGGGCACGGGTGAAAGGTCGATTGATTGGACTTTCACCGGCAAAGCTTGCGGAGCGGGCCGCTTTGCCTCCGTCTTTCCACACCCGGAGGAAAATCCGAGGGCGAGGCCAATAACAAGAATCAATGGGATCGTTGCGAGTAGGTTGAACCGAGTCATATAAGTGTCCTTCGGGCAACTGCTCATGGACAGAAGATGCTGCGTCGTTTTGCCGAGATTCAAAACCTAGTGGGGGTGGGCAAGAAAGCAATCGAGATGAACGGGGACGAAAGATCGCGAAAAGGAGTGATGCCACGCCGCCTGGCGATTTGCCTCTCCTGGATGTGGCGTAGGCCCGAGAGCAACCTTCTGACCTACCTTGCTGGCAACTCCGCCGCATCCAGATTGCCTATTGCGTCATCCTCTATAAGTAACTCGGAGGCTATTCATGAAGAACCGCTTAACGATAGTCGGCCTTGGTGGCTCACTGGCGAAACGCTCCAACAGCCTGGCCGCGCTGAAGATCGCATTAGAGGGGGCGACAGAAACGGGTGCTCAAATCGAGCTCTTTAACATTCGCGAGCTAGCAATCCCGATGTACGAGCCCGGTAGTCAAAATCCTCCTGATTCTGTGCTACAGATGGCGAACGCGATGTACAACGCCGATGGGCTGATCTGGAGCAGCCCGATGTACCACGGCACTATCAGTGGTTCGTTTAAGAATTCCCTCGACTGGTTGCAGATACTTGGCAATCGCCAGCCGTCATATCTGACCGATAAAGTTGTCGGTCTGATCAGCACTGCTGGCGGAGTGCAGGGCCTACAGGCGGTGAACACTATGGAGTTCGTCGTGCGCGCACTGCGCGGATGGGCTGTGCCGCTCGTGCTCCCGATAGCGCAGGCGTGGAAGGCTTTCGACGAGCAAGGTAAGCCCATAGATCCAACTCTGACTGAGCAGCTGCGAGCATTGGGCCGGGAAGTGGCGCGAGGTTCTTGTCAGTTTGCGCTGACTCCGCCGACCAAAGCTGATGCAGCCGCGGCCGAAGCAGCAATTTTGCCCGAGAGCGATGCTGAGGCGAAGAAGGGCGCTAATGCAGTGCAGGGACGCGCCTTTACTAAACGGAGGTGATTTTTAGAACTGCAATGCTTTTAATCCTGAGCAGGGTGCGTACTTTCTGGGCATTCGCTTCCTGAGAGGCGAACCGTTGAAACTTGATAGGGCTGACCAGCTTTTGGCCAGTCGCCCCGGCAGCCAGTGCCCGATTCTCGATTCAGCGGGTTCAAGTAACGGTAGAATTCCCGCCACCAGCACGCCGGCTGATTTTCGATGGTTCGTAATTGGAATCGTCTGGTCGTTCCCACTTCCCAGAAGCGACTCCGGATGCGTGACGTTGCTTGTTACAGCCCGGCAGAGTGCAAGACTAAGAGTAACCGAGCTTCAGGTCGCCTACCTGCTTCTGAAGTTGATGCACTTTTCACTGATCTTTAAATTCCCTTTGACCACCTAGAAACTCGTTTGTTGGTAGGTTCTCCGGTCGGGCTTTTTCAGGGGACGCCCGCAACTCCAACCTACGTTAAAAGGTGAATAATTTATGAAACGCAAGACGCTTTTGACGCTGCTTTCAGTAGCTACGTTGACCGGGAGCATTTTCGCAGCTGAGGGTGCAGTCCCCCAAGGTGTGCAACACCTGAACCACGTCTTTGTCATCGTAATGGAAAATCACGGTTATTCGCAGCTCATTGGCAATCGAAACGCTCCCTTTACGAATCAATACGCGAAGCAAGCGAACTCAGCCCTCAATTACTTTGCCATCGGGCACCCGAGCTTGACCAACTATCTTGAAATCGTGGGCGGATCTAACTTCGGTGTGCGGAGCGACAATAACCCCGATTGGCACAATGCGACTTGCATGACCAATCTTTCCACTGCAACGGTCAACACGGACTTTCCGTCCAGCCCGAGTGTTTGCCCAATCGCGGGGGGAGGAACCGATGGAGAGACTCCAGCTATCGATCTCACGAATGAGTGCCCGAGCCCGGACACAACCGATCCATGCCCACCCGGCCTGATTGACATAGACGGCGTGACTTCGATTAAAGCGACGCCGAACACAATCGGCAAGACGATTGCGGATCAACTTGCCGAACACCACCGTACTTGGAAGAGCTACCAGGAAAGCCTCCCACCGCAAGGCGCAGACGGCGTGAACTTCAGCGATGGTTTCTTCACGGACGCAAGCAATATTCCGTCGGTGATTCCCGGTGAAGCGCAGACCTTGATTAAGCTCTACGCTGCCAAGCACAACCCGTTTGTCTACTTCCAGAGCGTCCAGGAAGGCGAGGATTCGAATTCGAGTCTAAAAAACGTCAAGGGATTCATGGGGGAGGGAGGTTTGTTTGAGGATTTGGGAACAGGTCGCGTGCCGAACTTTTCTTTGATTGCTCCGAACCAATGCACCGATCAGCATGGGCGCGGCAATGGTGGCCCTCAGTGCGACTTCGACCCAAGCGACACGGGCATTCAATCGGGACTGAATCCTGCCCTGATTTACTTGGGTGACCTGACTCTGCGGAACATTGTGATGGCCATCCACAATTCTACCGTCTGGAAGCAGGGTCGCAATGCCATAGTGGTCGTGTGGGATGAAAACGACTACAGCTTCGTACCGAACGTGAATCAAGTCCCTGCCATTGTCGAGACGAACTTCGGACCACAACATCACTCCAGCGCAAAACGCTACACTCACTTTTCCTTGCTCAAGACTCTGGAAGGTGCCTTTGAACTGCCCTGTCTGAATCATGCCTGCGATGAAAGTGTGAAAGTGATGTCCGATCTCTTCGACTCTAATTCGAACTAGCTGTCGGGACCTCGTTTATCGTTGGTGATCAGGGACGACATGGCACAAACGAAGTCGAATGCTTCACGCCATACACTGGTTTCGGCTTGATACACCGCGAAGAGCGGTGGATCGTCGAAACCTCACGGGTGCAGTCTCTAAAAGGACACGAATAACCTGGGGCTTGCAAGCTCCGCGAGCGGATGGCGGAGCTTTGCTTTTTGGGCGATCGTGTTCGCGATTTCCACGATCTCGCTGAGTTTTAGTGTCCTCAGGAGGAAGAAACTTGTCTGGCCGAGTTGCTACATGCATCGCTGCCGAATGCTACGTCTAATCACGATAAGCGAATCGGGCGTCGCCCAAATGGTGCTTGAGTGGGTCTAGCCATGCTTCGTAAGCCCGCCAGGGTAGGAGCCCCGTCCGGAAAATTGGCTGGCGAACTTGTTCTGAGCTTGCAGTGGCAATGTTACGTTGGTGTTTGTAGAACTCGATGCAGGCAGGTTCGACTTCCAGCTCACAGAATTCCAGGATTCGACGTGCGTTTCCCTCGACGTCCTCTATGACGTCCTCATAGGAGACTCGGAGAACTCGTCCGGGAAGCACTCGCTTCCAGTGTCGCATGAGCTCGAGATACGTTCGGTAGTACCGAGCGATGTCTTCAATGCCGTAGGTGAACTCCTGCCCGCTGGCAAACAGCTGTTTCAAGTTACTGAAGCAACAGGCCAACGGCTCGCGGCGCACGTCGATGATTTTGGCATTCGGCAATATGAGATGAATCAGCCCAATGTGGCGGAAATTGTTTGGCATCTTATCCACGAAGTACGGTAACTTCTCGCGATAATGGCGGGTATTGCGTATGTAAGACTCGCCGAGGCTGCGGAATTTGTCTGGCGCAAGTTCGGTGAGCACGGCTGGATACCGTGGGTTGGCAGGATCTGAGAGGGGCCTTTCCAGTTCGCGTACGATGCGAGGAAATTCTGGGAGTTCCTGAGTGCCATCAATCTGCGAATGTGAGGCTAGGATTTGCTCAACGAGTGTTGAGCCGGAACGGGGTAAGCCTACTATAAAAATCGGATCGGGGTCCTGCGCACCGACACCCGAGCGCGCCGCGAAGAATTCTGCGGTACACACCTCAATCTCCCGGCGAGCAGTAATTTCGAATCTTTTTGCGTCATAGCGGACTTCAGCGCGCTTGAGCATGTTGCCTCGTTCGTAGAATTGCCAGGATTGCGTGTACTCGCCCCGATCCTCATGCGCTTTGCCGAGGGCGAAGCATAAATGGTAACGATCGACTCGATCAGTGCCTGGCGCGGCCTCCTCTGCGAGCATACGGGAGATCTCGCCCTCAGAAAAATGATAGGTCTTGAGGTTTGCCAAGCTCCAATACGCGTCGCCAAAGTTTGGTCGGATGCTGGCGGCCGCTTGGTATGAATCGATCGCCTCCCTTTGCCGTCCAATGCTTTGTAACGCGTGGCCGAGCGAGACATGCAACTCAGCTGACGCCGGTGAGGCGATAACCAATTGTCGATAGACCGCGATGGCTTCCTGATGACGCCCTAATCCGACACAGGCGGCAGCGTACATAGGAAGGAGATCGTTAGTTGCGGTGTCGAGTTCCAGTAGGCCCGCAACAAGGTCGTGCACCTTCATATATTTCTGTGCATCCAGCAATAGGCGGATATAGTCAAGGCGCGCGGCGCGATAGTTGGGAGCAACTTTGACAGCATCTTCGAGCAGAGTCTCTGCTTCTTCAAACGCCTTGCGTTGGTGGGCAATTCGCCCTAACAATCGCAATGCTTCAACGTGATTCCCTCCCGCGGCACGATATTTCTGCAGAATGTTCTCCGCTGGAGGCAGATCTCTATCCGAGAAGAGGCTGGCAGCTCGCACCACTTCCTGCGGGAGCTGTTGCAGGACAGAGACGTGCTCGGATGCCGCAGCCGCACGTTTTGTTTCTCCAATGCCACGATAAAGGCGTTCGAGCATCAACCAACTCGTTGTCAGCGCCGGATTGAGACTCACCGCTCGTGAGAACGCGACGATCGCAGCCGGCAAATTTCGAAGAGTCAGGTAGCACTGACCACGCTCCTGGTACAAGAGACTGAACCGAGGATGAAGTCGCTCTAACTTCTCCAAGGTTGCCAATGCATCACTTATACGGTTCAAACAGCGCTGGTTGGCGGCGATCAAATAAAGCGCGTCGCGGTCCTGCGGCGTTTGGGTAAGCAGCGTTTGAGCAGCGCTAATCGCCTCGGCATGACGCGCGCATTTGCTCAACTCACGAATGCGTCCGACTTCCAGTTGAGTAACAGAAGACATCGAGAAGGTTCCTACGACAGCAGATTATAGTAGGTGGCACACACGTCTTACGCTGACCTGAAGATGCCGTTTACAAAATAGAGTGTTTCCCCTGACAAACGCGGGACAAAACTAGCTGTAGTTTTGCGGTTTCCACAACTCAACGGTTCATTTTCATCTAACTCTCATCTTCTCGTTGTCCCAAATTCACCACGCGGCACAGATACTATCGGCGTGATGTGGATGGCTGAATGCTTTTGTCAATCACAACGCATTCGTAGCCGAAATTTCGAAGCGAGGACTATTTCATGTCTATTGATCGTCGCAAGTTCCTGCAGTTGACGGGCGCCGCGGGCTTCAGCTTGGCGACGTTGAAAACAAATATTGCGAAGGCGCTTGCGATACCGGCAAGCAATCGCACCGGCACAATTCAAGATGTTGAGCACATCATCATCCTCACGCAGGAAAACCGTCCGTTCGATCATCATTTCGGCACCATTTTCGGAGTGCGCGGATTCAACGACCCGCGGGCGGTAAAGATCAATCTACCGCTCAGGGATGGCGGAAGCACGCAGGTTTCGGTCTTTCTACAACCGGCGGGCCCCGCCAATGAAGCTGCAGGGTTCTCGGTCCCGCCAAACTTCGGAAACCTGGGAGGCCCAGTAAATGGAGTTGATGTGATTCCGCCGTTCCGCCTAAACCCCAACAGCGTCACGCCGGTTCTGAAGAGTTTGGGCGGACTCTATATGCCGGGAACGGGTCACGATTGGAATGGAACTCATGCCTCCTGGAACAATGGCCAGTATGACCAATGGGCTGTACAAAGAGGCCCTATGGCGATGTCGTACATGACGCGCGACGACGTCCCTTACCACTGTGCTCTAGCAGACGCGTTCACCGTAGGAGACGCTTATTTTTGCTCCGTCATGGGGCCAACGAACCCGAATCGCATGTACATGTGGTCGGGCTGTATCGGCAATCTAAGCAACCTCGGCCCGGCCGGTGCTGATGGTCATGGCGCCGGGCCGATGACCTACAATGGTCTCAGCATCAACGATGCCTACTGGACCTTCCCCACCTTTCCCGAAGTGTTACAGGCAGCCGGTATTACATGGAAGATCTATCAGGACCTCGCCGGGGGGCCTGGCGCGCCGTTCTTCGGAGACGGTGAGGGATTCGGCAATGCGTTCACCGGCAACTTCGCAGACAACACGGTCCTTTACTTCAATCAGTATGCGGCTGCAACTCCGGGTGCGCCGCTGTTCGAAGGTGCCGCCACAGGAACTGACGTTCTCAGCATTATCCCGCCGAGTGGAGCGCCGGAAGAAGCCTGGTTGGCTTGGGCCGAACACCTTTTTGATGACTTCCGGAACGATGTGCAAAGCGGCAAGCTGCCGCAGGTTTCCTGGATCGCTGCGCCGGCCGGTTACACCGAGCATTCGGATTGGCCAATCGATTACGGTGCGTGGTACATCTCGCAAATCTTCAACATCCTCGTATCGAACCCCGATGTGTTCAGCAAGACTGTGTTCATCGTCAACTACGACGAGGGCGATGGGAGCTTCGACCACATCGTGTCGCCTACCCCACCGCCTGGGCCTGGCTTTGGAGCATCGACGGTCAGCATTGAAAATGAGATCGTGACCGCGAATGGCGAGCCTGCGGGTTTTCTGACCGGCCCGATTGGCTTGAGCACGCGGGTGCCGCTGCTTGCCATTTCGCCTTGGAGCAAGGGGGGCTTTGTCGATTCTCAAGTGTTCGATGCCTCATCTCTGATCCAGTTCATAGAAAAGCGTTTCGGAGTGTTCGAGCCTAATATTTCTCCGTGGCGCCGTTCGGTCGTTGGTGATCTGACATCAATCTTCAACTTCGGCAACCCGAATCAGGGTCATGTCAAGCTGCCCAGCACCGACAGCTTCTTACCTTCAGTAGACGAGCTCGGCGGCGGAAGTGTGCCGGACCTCATTCCTGCTATCGATACGGTTATCATCGGCATTCCGCAGCAGGAAAAAGGCATTCGACCTGCACGAGCATTGCCCTATGAGTTAAACGTTGGCGCGACCGTCAATCCCGGGAACAGTACCATTGCCTTGAAGTTCATCAACACAGGTGGTGCCACCGTGGTCTTCCAGGTGCGGTCTGGGGATCCTGAAGATCCTGTGCGCACTTACTCAGTCGAACCTGGCAAACAACTGCAAGATGTGTGGAGCATTACCTCGTCTTACGACCTCTCGGTTTACGGACCCAATGGCTTCCTGCGTTCGTTCAAGGGGAGCATCGGGCCGCACGCGGCGATTCTTGACGTTGTCTCAACTTATGGCACGCAGGGCCGCGGCTCGATTGCCTGGACGGTTACCAACCTGGCGAATGCTCAAGCCGAAGTGAACGTGCTGGACGCTTACACAGGGAAGTCGGTTTCGCAGGTTCTGCCGTTGCACCACACATTCGAAGGCAAGCTGGAGCTGGACCGATTTGGCGGCTGGTACGACCTTATTGTTAAGGTTCCTGGAGACGCAACTTTCAAGTACCAACTGGCGGGTCACGTTGAAACCGGAAACGAAAGCATCTCGGATCCGGCCCTCGGGGGTTTGATCAACCTAAGAGGCTGATCTAGACACGAGGGGGTTCGTGCTTGCAAGGATCATGAGCGGCCGGAGCCGCTTTGCCTAGCTGGAGGTGAAAAAGTCGGCTTCTTGCTTTCTCTCAAGCCCGGTTGGCGCAAGCGGTTTCGATGCCGGGAAACAATCTCATCCCGTTGTGGGAGCAGTGTTTTCTTGCTGTCCCTTTCGGAATCTGCTGGACACACGGACGAGTGCAGTGCTGCGCCCAAACTCTGCGCATTCGTTGGAGAAAAAGGGCCACTCCCTGAGAGCTGTCTCATTGCGATGGTGATACACTTCCGTCCATGCCTTCGAAGAAAAAAAGCAAAAAGAGGTCAACTGCGAAGCCAGTGAAGAAGGTACGACTGAGCACCAAAGCCAAAGCGGTGACAAAACCCGCGAAGCGGAAAGCAGCTCAGAAACATCCCGCTTCGAGATCCAGGTCGAGGGCCCGCAAGAAGCCTGCCATAAATGCCGAAACCGAATTGAGGCGGGAATTCCGAAGGCGGAACGTCAAAGCCGCCGGGATCACATCAAGTCGACGATCTCTAGAATTCGAGGGCTCCTCTCGTGTAGAGCAGGCCGACTCGGAAAGCGTTGAGGAACTGGTCGAAGAAGGGAACCTATTCGAGGCCGGCGCGGTCGCAGGGGTTGAGGAAGCTGACAACGCCGATGAGAGGGAAGTCCAAAGCCGCGAGCTGCTCGAGGACGACGTTCCCGAGGAATACCTCGACAAGGAGTAGCTTGGTTAGGAGATTTGTCCTTTCTTGGGTTCGCTCGATTCTGGATCGTTGAAATTCTTCCTGTGTGAAAGCTCCTCCACAGGCATCCGACCTAAATGGATTTCTTGAGTTTTTCACACTTGTATCGAGCGAATGCACGTCTAAAAGGGAGACCGATACTCCTGAGACTAGGAATTCAGAGTTGAAAATCGATGAGAAGAATAAATCTATGACACAGGGCATAAAAAACATCGTTTTGGTCCACGGCGGTTTTGTGGACGGGTCTGGTTGGTATGGTGTCTACAATGCACTGAAGGAGAAAGGCTACAACGTCTCGGTGGTACAAAATCCAACCATCTCGCTTGACGATGATGTTGCCGTAACCAAGAGGACGATAGCGGCCCAGGAAGGTCCGGTTATCCTGGTCGGTCATTCTTACGGCGGTGTTGTGATCACTGAAGCTGGGAACGACCCGAAGGTAGCAGGGTTGGTTTACATTGCGGCATTCGCACCCGACAGTGGTGAATCCGTTGAAACATTGATCCAGAATCCTCCGCCCGGCGCCCCCGTGCCTCCAATCCTGCCGCCTCAAAATGGATTCTTATTCCTGGACCGATCGAAGTTTCGAGCCTCTTTTGCCGGAGATGTCGATTCCAGCATGGCTGATTTTATGGCTGACTCTCAGGTGCCCTGGGGCACTCAGGCACTCGGTGGCGCAGTCTCCCAGCCAGCGTGGAAAACAAAGCCGAGTTGGTACTTGGTATCCACCGAAGACCGTATGATTCCCCCCGAGGCGCAAAAAGCCATGTCCAAACGAGCTGGCGCAAACGTAGTGGAGGTAAGGGGAAGTCACTCGGTGTACGTGTCTCAACCAGGCTCAGTTGCTTCTCTCATAGAAGAGGCCGCCGAAGGTTCGGGTTCTGTGGTTGCTCGGCAGTCTGTCGCCTAGAGGCAGTTTCTAACAGCAACTAGATGGATATAGGGTCGCTTCTTTGGAGCGCTCTCCACTCAAGCTTCACAATGGGCTGGAGAGGGCAAGGTGGGCGCTGTTTTTCGTATTGATGTGATCAGGCGATTCTGCAACTGCGGTCTTGACTCGCTTGTGGCGGAGGTTTGTGTCAGGCTAACGCCAGACGGCATCTTTATCGCCCGACAGTGCTCGGTCCAGATAGGTCGCTGCACTAATCAGAGCTAGATGCGTAAAAGCCTGCGGGAAATTTCCAAGGTGCCGGCCATCGGCACCCAATTCTTCGGAGTAGAGTCCAAGATGATTAGCGTACCCTAACAGCTTCTCAAACAGCAGCTGGGCTTTTTCCAATTCGCCAGCACGCGCGAGACACTCCACATACCAGAATGAACAAGCGGTGAAACTCCCGTCAATTCCCGGAAGCCCATCTATATGACTGCGTTCAACTCTGTAACGACGTACAAGTGTATCTTCGATCAGGTGGCTCTCGATCGCTCTCAAGGTTGAGAGCCACATCGGATCGACCGGGCTGATGAACCGCATCATTGGCATCAGCAGTGCCGAAGCGTCCAAGTCTTTCGTACCCTTCGCTTGGACGAATGACTGTAGCTCCTCGTCCCAGAAGTTTACGTAGATGTCGTTGCGAATCTCATCTCGCGTGCGTTGCCAGACATCCAGTGGACCGGGGAGCGAACGTTTTTGCGCCAAACGCAAAGCGCGGTCGAAGGCCACCCAGCACATGAAGCGCGAATGGAGGAACTCTCGCGGCCCGCCTCGGACCTCCCAAATTCCCTCGTCTGGGCGACGCCAATTTTTCTCCAGCCACTCGAGCATGCGGTGAACGTTCTGCCAACCCTGATGTGACGACGCATGGGCGTATTTATTGGCGAGGTATAGCGAGTCCATGAACTCGCCGTAAACATCGAGTTGCAGCTGCTCATAGGCCGCGTTACCGATGCGTACCGGCCGCGAATTCTCATATCCGGAGAGATGGTCCAGCGCAATTTCGTCGAGCTTCAGTCTTCCATCCAGCCCATACATCACCTGGAGCGGGCCGCGCTGGGCATCGTCACTCAAACGATCTTTCAGCCATTCGATGAAAGCTTCCGTTTCTTCGACAAAACCTAGACGGATGAGGGCATAGAGGGTGAAGGCTGCGTCCCGCAGCCATGTAAAGCGGTAATCCCAATTGCGTACGCCACCAATGCTCTCCGGTAGGGAGAACGTGGGGGCGGCGACGATTGAGCCATGTTTACGACTGATGAGCAGCTTTAACAGCAAAGCAGACCGTTGGACCATCTCCCGCCAGCGGCCTTTATAATTTGACTTTGAAATCCATGCTTTCCAGAACTGAGCGGTCTCAAAAAATCGCCGGTTAATAAGTTCCATTTCGGGAGGTTGTCCCTCGGCTCTTGGGGAGCCAAAGATAAACGTGGCTCTCTCGCCCGCTTTCAGCGTAAATGCGGACGTAACGCCCAGCGATTCTTGTTCCAGAGAAACCGTCGCATAGAGTGACATTGGCGGACACACTCTGTCAGCAGGGGAAAAAGTTGCACATCGATCTGAAATCCGGAGTTCATGCTTACCAGCTGCGTAATTGAATCGGGGCTGACAGCTCATTTCAAAACGTACGTTCCCGCGGATGACCGAAACGGACCGGACGATCTCGTTCGGTTGCTCTCCGTCTTGCTCCATCGGCATGTAATCTGTGAGCTCGGCAACACCTTCCTCGGCAAGAAATCGCGTGAGCAGAATGTTTGTTTCTGGCAAATAGAGCTGGCGCACGCGCATGTTTGAGAGCTGCGGCCGAATCTGGAAACGTCCACCGTTCTTGTCATCTAAGAGCGCGGCGAACACAGTTGGGGAATCGAACTCCGGATAGCACAGAAAATCTATTGACCCGTCCGTTCCAACTAACGCAATCGATTGCATGTTACCGATGACGCCGTAATTTTCTATGGGTTGAAAGGCCATCTGCTAGCTCTCCGCGTGCGTTGCGGGGTAATTTCGTTTAGCCAAGCGTTCAGTATCACCGTTGACTTCGCCCAAGGATTCAAGATTGCAGAGGCCATCTCTTGTCATGCGCAACCACGTTGCCGTCCTTGACGACGTTGCCAAGCAGCAGAATTCGATGCTCGACATCCAAGTCCATACCGCGAATTTGAATCCAAACCCTTTGACTCTGTGAAAAACGCCAAAAAACCACCCCTCATTCACCTAGATCGGAATGACGGTTCTTATCGGCAAGACTCTCGGCCCGTTTACCGATCTTCTTCAACCCTATCTCAAGTTGCTTCAATTCTTCTGGAGAGACGTCCTGGAAGGCCTGTTGTATGAGCACGGCGTGCCGGCGAAATAGCGGGACGAACATTTCCCGGCCCTTCTCAGTTAGAGACACCGTCCTGACCCGCCTATCGGAGCTGCTCTCTAGACGGCTGACAAAGCCTTTCTTGTATAGCCGATCTACCGCCACGCTGACCGAACCTGGATTGAGGTCTACCTTTGGACCAATGGCATTCACCGGCATTGGTCCCTTGTGCAGCAGCACTTCCAGGACCCGAAAGTCAGACTCTCCTACCCCCTCCTCGACGAGCGTCGGAAGAACATACCGGGACATCGATTGCCAGGCTTTCAGCATAATCAGCCAGGCATGAAGGGCATCCGGAGACCTTTTGCGGTTTCCCATAAAAATCTGAATCCCTCCATTATACTCGACATCATATATATCGATATCGATAGAAACGACATCGATGTTAAATGAGAGGCTGCTTCCCACAAATACGGAGGCGCACGCGACTGAACTGAAAAAGGGCTTGGTAGGCTTGCACTTGCTAGAGCACGCAAGTTTTAGATCATGAATTTTGCAATACAGAGGAGAAGGTTTATGGCAACAGGTTCGACACTGGTTTCGCGCGCGGCAGGGGAAACAACGGCTTCGACAAATATTCTGGTACTTGTAGGAAGGCTGTTTTACGTGGCGATCTTCTTAATGGCGTCGCCAAATAACTTTACGAAACAAGCAGTTGCCTACGCAGCCTCACAAGGAGCGCCCCTCGCTTCGATTGGAGTCCCCTTGATGGGTGTCATCTCACTCGTCGGCGGCCTTAGCATTCTACTTGGATATCGCGCCAAGATCGGAGCCTGGTTTATCATCCTGTTCCTAATCATCGTTACGCCCATAATGCATAAATTCTGGGGTCTAACCGATCCTACGATGGCGCAGGTACAAATGATCAATTTCATGAAAAATCTCTCCATGCTAGGTGGCGCGTTGCTGATTACTCAGTTCGGGGCCGGACCATGGAGTCTAGACGCACGGCACCGGTAAAACCGGTATGACTTTATCGTGGTGGGAACAGGCGTGGCCGGGTCGGTTCTCACCCCGGAATCCTCCCTGGTCAGACGAGGCCTCTTTTTCGTTGCGACTATTCTGGGGATTTTGTATCTAAAGAAGAATTCAAGGTTAGCCTAGCTGGTGCAAGGCAGGGAGGCGGGAGTGTTGCTGGCGCTCATTGTTCTCATCGCAATAGCAGGTTTTGGCATTCTTGGCTGGCGAAAACGGAAGAACCTCGAAAGTGAACTGGAGCGGCACAGTGTTTCACCCCAGGAACTTCATGCAACCATGGATTCCGACCAGAAGGTGCTTATCTTTGACGTTCGCCAAGCACTGGATCTCCTGGCTTATCCGGAACAGATTCCCGGCGCACGAAGGGTTTCGCCTGAGGATGTCTTGGCAAAACCAAATATTATTCCGAAAGATGAGGATGCCGTTGTCTATTGCACGTGTCCGAGCGAGAAGACTAGTCGCAGGGTCTTGCGTCGCGCACTAGGGCTCGGGTTCACACGAGTGAGATTCCTGAGAGGAGGCTTCACGGCCTGGAAGGGCTTGGGGTTTCCCGTGGAGCCGTTTCGAGGGACGTTAACATTTTCCTCTGCTGCAGCGGCACCACCTACGGCATGATGCAAGCCAGGTTACATTCATTGAAGATTGACTGAACTGATGCGGTCATGCGACCGAAACTAATGTGTAACGCCATGCTGATTTAAAGCCTGGCGCAAGTTCGGGACCCTCATTCGAATCGACTTTCCTGGGCTAGACTCCGGAATGACTTTTTGCTTGGTCAACGGCTATATACAGCGCTTTTGCGGCGTCTGCATTGTCGGGATCGACGCGCAAGACTTCGCGCAGCTCAGCAATCCCATCTCGCCATCGCCCGACCCGGCATAGTGCCAGCGCGTAGTTCAATCTGAAACCGTAACCCGTGGGAACCAGGTCAAGAGCAGTACGGTATTTGACCAGGGCACCGCGAACGTCCCCTGATTTTTCGAGTTGTGTTCCCTCGCGGTTCAGGCCAGATGCGGCAAACCCGACCTCCGATGCGCGGCTGTTTCGCTGTTTCAAGGCAGAGATTTGCACCTCAATTGCTCTTGCTTCTTCAACCCACCCGCTCTTGCGTTGGGATGCCGGTGAGTCCATTTGAGAAGATCCCTCCTTGATATTCCATCGAGGACTTCCGATTTTGGCCAATGGACTCCAGTAAGGTCGGCCAGTGTCGGAGCAAGATCGGCCACCTGAACATTTCTTGCAATGCGTTGAGCTTCGACGTGCCATCCGGCTAGCACCAGGGGGACGTGACGGTCGTATGGCCATGGATCCCCATGTGACGTTCCCGTGGGCTTAGAAGAAAACAACGTCCATTGGCTCGGCAGATAGTAAACGTCGCCACTGCGCTTGGGGAAAATGCTATTTCTAAGAACTGGGCCGATCCACCCCTCGACAGACTCCAAGTGCGTCACATCGTAAAAGCCATCAATACCAGGGACGTTTACTTGCTTGGTTAATACTTCACTCGCAGCCGAAAGAGAGAGGTTATGCCGCGCGAGTTCAGCGCGATCGAAATACAGCATCGTGTCGGTCTTGCCGGCAAACCAATGCATCTCGCCTGTGATTTTGAAATTTGCGTTAAGCTGTGCCTGGATCGCCTCCAGTGCCACAGAGAACGACAACCGTCGAGCTGCCTTGTTCCCTCGCAGCTGTTGTTCAGCTTCGGGAGCGGGTTCAACACCGTGATCTGCCGACAACACCCATAGGATGTTGTCTGCACCCAATCGCATGTTAAGAACCTCCATGAGGTGACCTAACGTTCGGTCGAGTCGAATCTGCTCGTCGGCAATTTCTGGACTATCGGGACCATACGCATGTCCTACGGCATCATTTGACGAGAATCCGATCGTCAATAGATCCGGAGCTTTGCCTGAATTCTCTCCCAAGTGATTGGCTTTGATTGCTTCTTCGGCGAAGGCTTCTAGCAACTCGTCGCCAAATGGTGATCTATAAACCGCGTCGTTGAGCAGGCGGCCGGGTTCCTCAGGCATGATGTGCGGGAATTGCCCATCAACCTGCTTTGTGGCATTCGTGGTGGAATCACTCCCTAAGAGCGGTCTCCACTGTTTGCCCGCATAAGAATCCACCATGCGTCTGCCGTTGAATTCCTGGGCCCATGTGGGGCTTTGATCGCCATAGTAACGGCTGGTGACAAAGTTGCCCGTTTCATGAGAGAACCATAGAACGGCCTGAGGATGATGTCCGGCCATAAGAACGGCCGCCCGATCTTTCATGGAAATGGAAATGACGCGGGCACCCGAATAGGACGACTCCAGCCAATCGGCAAAATTGTCCCCCAGAAGATTCTTTGGGGAGACTGCCTCTCCCGGTTCACCTATCAACGGCGAATCAGCGTCTTCCACGCAGTACGTCATTCGTCCGGTTTCCCGGTCGAACCACTCATTGGCCACGATGCCAGTGCGAGCGGGATTTCGACCAGCGAGCAAAACCGCATGCCCCAAGCATGTTTCTGTGGGCATATGCTCGTAACTTGCGTTCATGAAGTTCGCTCCACGAGTGTTGAAAAAATGGAGCGCACCCGTTTCATGCGCGCTGAAGCGTTCGAGATAATCGGCGCGCATTTGGTCGACTATCACGATGACGATCAGCTTGGGATGCTCTGCCAGAAGCGGGAGGGGGAGTAGAAGGAGAATCGGCAAGACGAGAGTACAGAACTTCTGTTGCATTAGGGCCTTTCTTCGATAGGACTGAAACCCTCGCAATGCTACGGCTTTCGTTCAGAGACGACGATAATCATGAACGTACCCGGTTTGGCGGTTGGCTTTGATCCCGCTGCAGCTGGCTGAAACTCCGCAGTGGGCAAATAGACTTTGTGTGCTTGTGGATCGACCGCCATTGTCCTCGCGCCCATAGGTGTGGTGACGGTTTCAACAACTTCGAATTTGCCGGGAGCCGTCTGTTTTGTCACCTCGAGTTTTCCGTCGCGGCAACTGGCAAAAGCCTCTGTGCCGTCGAACTTGGTGGCGTCCACCCCGGCACCGATCGGGAAGTCAGCTATAACTTTGCCGCTATCGGCGTTCATCACAATCAATTTCTGAGGATTTCGGCACCCAATGAACAGAAGCCGATTGTGACCGTCCATTGCCATTCCTACAGGGGATCCGCCAGGCGCAACTGGCCACCGGGCGACGACTCTCCGTTGCTTCAGATCCACGACTGCGACCTGATTTTTGTCTTCGAGGTTGACATAGGCCTTTCCGGCATCATCCGCGGCGAGGAACTCTGGTGCACCACCCAGATCGATTGGTGGATCAATCTTGCCGGTGGACGGGTCGACGTCAGGAGCCAGGGTTATGAGTGCACCTTTGTCACCTGATACCGCCAGAATTTGATTGACCGCTGGGTCATAAATTATGCCGTCGGCGTCTGCAAGAGCGGGTATTGTGCCGAGGGCCCTGTCGGTTTTTAGGTCAAAGACAACAATTCCCCCATCACCTCCGCCGTCGGTGATAAAACCACGTCCAACCGCGGGGACAAGCGCGACACCATGGGAGCGCTTCTGGCCTGAGATGTCTGCGAGTACTTTTCCATTTTCAGAATCAATGACCATGGTATGGGTCGATCGCGTGACGTATAGACGATGCGTACTCGGATCAGCGGTGATGTAGTCCCAGCCACCTTCACCTCCAATGTGGAATGTTTGGCTGACAGCCCAGCTCGTTTGCGAGAATCCGCGCTGGCCCAGACAAACAACGTTCAATATCGCCAACATCAGCACTGGGTAATAAGTCGATCGACTCTTCGTCATGAGCTTCTCCTACTGCACATTGAATTCGTTTAGTCGAGGTCAGTATAAGGTGCCTGAGTTCTTGCAGGCGAGCAGGAACTACCACGCAAGAAACAGTTAGCACACATTTTTCTCATCGTTCACGGGGTTTTCACGAAGCGTTGATGTGCAAATTTCTAAGATGCACGTACTGACCCAAGATCAGTGTGTAACTCGAGGAGATTTATGAGAATCCTCCGCCTGCTCTCACTGTGCGCAGCGATATGCGCGCTCCCGTTGTCAATCTCTGCCGTATTTGCTGAAAGTGGTCGTGGTGCTGTGCAGGGTCGAATTGTCGATCCCAGCGGTGCCATCTTGCCGGGTGCACGCGTTCAACTGGATCCGCTCGGATTCACGACAGTTACCAACTCTCAAGGAGAGTTCACGTTTTCGAACGTACCAGCCGGCAACTACACCCTTTCAGTTCAGTACGTAGGCTTTGGCCGAGTTTCTACGAGCGTGACCGTGAGTGCAAACCAGGTTACGCGAGCGGATAGCACTCTCAAGGTTGCCAGCGGTGTTGAGGAGGTTGAAGTCTACGCGGAACGTGGACATGGCGAAGCGGAAGCCATTAATCGCGAGCGCACGGCAGACAATATTCTTCAAGTGCTGCCATCAGAGGTCATCACAAGTCTGCCCAACGCCAACGTGGCTGATGCCATCGGAAGGCTTCCCAGCGTGACTCTTGAGCGAGATGAGGGCGAAGGTAAATACGTGCAGATACGCGGCACAGAACCGCGATTGTCGAACGTGACCATTGATGGCATCAACGTGCCTTCACCCGAGGGTGGAGTGCGGCAGGTTAAGCTCGACACGATACCCGCTGATCTTGTCGAGTCCGTTGAAATTAACAAGACCCTGCAGGCCAACATGGATGGTGATGGCATTGGCGGCTCCGTCGATTTGAAGACCAAGATGGCGGGCAATTCGCCTACCTTCATCGTTGAAAGCATGGCGGGCTACACCCCAATTGTCAATGGGCGATACATCGGCCAGTCAGACATGACAGTCGGGCAGCGTTTCGGACATCAGGGCAAATTGGGAATCCTCGTCGGGGGAAGTTATGACTACAACGGGCGAGGTATTGACGACATCGAACCAGTCCCGACTCCTGATAGTTTGACACCGACCTATGACAGCATGGACATTCGGGAGTACCGTTACGATCGGACTCGCTGGGGATTTGCCGGAACATTGGACTACCGCCTCGGACAATTCTCGAGCATTTACCTACGGGGCCTATATTCGGAGTTCAAAGACTACGGAGATCGCTGGGTGTACTCGCTAAACAATGGGGATGTCCCTTCCTACAACACTTCCGAGCGCCGTCCGGACTATGGTATCGGCAGCCTCACTCTCGGCGCGCATCACATGTTCAATTCGTCCTGGTTCAGCTGGGATGTTTCTACCGCTCGGGCGCGGCAAACCGCGTCTGCGGGTAACCCTGGGGCCAAGTTCGAATTTATCCCGGGTGCCAGCAACTGCAGCTACGATGCCGCTGCCACGACCAACAACTACCTGCCGCAATGGAGTCCGGTCTGCTTCCCTGAGGCTTACAATCCCACCAATTTCCAACTTCACAGCGTGACCGCCGATCTGGGAGAGACTGCACAGTTGAACTTTCAGGGCTCCGCCTCATACGCTCGGAACTACCACCTCGGCTCGCACTCTTCCACATTTGAAATCGGCGGTAAGGTTCGCAACGCCCATAAGTTTGATGACGGATACGAGAACGAGTGGGACCCGAATACCACGCTGCTGATGACGCAGTTCGTTGGCGGGTTCCACAACAACGACTACTACGACGGGCACTATCCATTTGGACCCGCGGCGAAATGGGACAAGATCACGCAATTCGTAGCGGCAAATCCGTCCGCATTCGATTACACACAAGGTTGTCCCTATTGCAGTGATCAAGCCTTTGATCTTGTTGAACGGATCTCCGCCGGGTACATAATGAACACCGTTGACCTGGGCCGATTCCACATCGTAGCGGGGCTTCGCTTCGAGGGGACGCAGGTTAGTACGCTCAGCTTCAGCGACGTCAACAATACATTTTCGGTCCCGGGAGGCGGTACATACATCGACGTTCTTCCGAGCGTTGCCGTGCGATACCGAATTACGTCCGACTCGGGTATCCGGTTGGTTTACGGGCGTGGGGTTTCGCGTCCTAATCCGCAAGATCTAACCAGCGCAGTGTCGTTCGATGGAGTAAACACCTATACCATAGGCAACCCGGCTCTCAAGCCTGAACGTGCAAACAACTACGACGTTCTTTATGAGCACTATCTGAATCCGCTCGGCATGATACAGGCCGGCTTCTTTTACAAGGACCTCACCGATCCGATCATTGGCACTCTTTCTAAGCCAACAAGCGGACCCTACGCTCCAAATTTTGTGAGTCAACCCGGTAACGCCGGCAGCGCGTACGTCGCCGGGGTCGAGTTCGCTTATATTCAACATCTCTCATTCTTGCCGGGCGGACTGCATGGGCTTGGGATCTCGGCCAACTACAGCTATACGACATCCGAGGCGCGCGGGTTAACCGGAACACCCACTCATCGCCCGCTCCTCCGCCAAGCCCCCCATACTTGGAACGTAAGCCCGACTTACGATCGTCCGCGCCTTTCTCTGCGAACAGGACTTTCCTACAACGGCGCAAACATCTTCCAATACTACGATCCAAGCGGGGACGTGGCGAATCTAGGGCCCAACGGACCAGCCGGAGACACATACCTTTGTCCCCATTTCCAGGTGGATGCGCAGGGTAGCTATCGCTTCTGGCGGGGGCTGTCTCTGATTGCCTACGGCCTGAATATGAATAACGAGGTCTTCGGCTTTTATGACGGTCGACCCCAGTACGTTTTACAACGCGAGTATTACAAGCCTACTTACGCGATCGGCTTCCGCTATGTGCTCACACGAGAGAGCAATTGAATCGAGCGCCATCGTGTACTTGTGCAGGTTCGAATTTCGTGCGCCATAAAGGAGGAAGGTCTGCAACCACGAGATCGGCGTTCGAGTGCCCGCGAATGGCCGTTATCGCACCGAGCCCTGCCGAGGCAATGAGCAGCGGATCGATCACTCACGCTTAGCACTCCCTATTTCTCAACATAATCCGTTCGAAATTTGCCACTGCCGTTGAGCTGAACGACGGCGATGCTTTCCTTCGTCGCAACAAAATGAGGTAGCCCGGCCGGAATTACGATGAAACTGCCCGCGGGGTACCCTTTCAGATTTGTGGAGTTGAATTTCGTTCCCTCGCTCAGATACCAGGTTCCCTCGATGACGGTGATCAGTTCGTCCTGTGGGTGCGTATGCGCGAGGACGCGTCTGTTTGCGGGTATCTTGACACGATCGACCCAGGCACCGCCCTGACTTGAGTCCCCGAGTAGCTGTGCTCGCTGGCGGCCGTCAGTATAGTACGACGGAGTAAACCATGGCACTTGTAGGGGGGTGAACGCGATTATCTCCTTCTTCTTCGTGTCGGTCAGCGTCCCAATCGCCGCGGAGACCAATACTGCAAACATTAGCATTTTCATCACTACTCCTGCCAGCGAGCATTATCGCAGGCGCCGACGAGTCGGCGTTTGAAAGGATCTGAAATCCTGATTGACAGCGGATGATTGATGTCCCTCAACCCGTCCAAGCGCTTTGATTCGCGGCTCAGTGACTCAAGTCGCGCTAACAGGCGTCTTCACTCATTGACCTTCAATGAAACCACGCGATCTTCACCAATACCCAGAGATCGGTGCGGTATTAGCAGCGCAGAGAGATGCGCGACTAAGGAATTGGGGACGCCGCTGTAGAAGGAGCGGCAAAAGCCGCGGACATCTGGGTAGTCGCTAAGAACGCTTTGTGAACGCGGCGCAAATAGACCACCAAGAATCGCTCATGCCCGCGATCACTGGAAATCCAAAAGCTAACCATGCCGCCAGGGACAACCCACGTACGCTTTTCATACAACCCATTCTCGTACTCTTGATCTCCGTCGACCGGCGCCTGCCTGCTCGACTTCGTGCAGCATCAGATTTCCAATCCCAATCAAGTGGAATTCGCCGGACTATCGCTCGAATTGGGAAACGATCCGGGAGGACGAGCTGCCAATCTCGGTGAACGAACGCAGCCTCAGTTTTCGCCGTCCAAGTCCACTGAAAGGGACTGGGTCGCATCGGTCAGGTTGCTCCCCCACAAAGCGTTGCTGCCCCACAGAGCGTTGAAAGCATCCAGACTGTTACTGCCCCACAGAGCATTGCTCCCCCACAGGGCATTGCTGCCCCACAAAGCGTTCTGCGCCCCTACAAACGCGCTACTGCCCCACAGGGCATTGCTTCCCCACAAGGCATTGCTGCCCCCGAGCGTGGAACCATTCTGCACAAGATAGACACAATCACAGTTGGCATCGTAGGTAGCGGTGGGCGATTGGGCATTCAGACTTGCGGGAGGAACATCGGTTGCCGAAATCGCCATCTGTAAATCTAGATATCCCGCGCCAACTGTAAACGCGTCATACTGCAGAGTGTACGTTACGCCTGCGTCGGTCACTGATGAGTAGCGCGGCAGGTTCTTGTAGGCCGTCTTCATCAGCAAGGCCTTTACTTGATCAGGAGTTAAGTTGGGGTTTTTCTGAATCAGCAATGCTGCGCCGCCGCTTACTACAGCCGTGGCCATGCTCGTCCCACTCAAGATGAAGTACTTGTCCGACAAATTCTTGGAAGTTGTGTTTTGATAGTACTGTAATGCAGCTCGATTTCCCGGAAAGTTCTTTTGCAGGTAACCTCCCGTCTGCAGGGAGACGACCCGGTTCCCCGGTGCTACCAGATCAGGCTTCACGATGTGGTCGATAGCGGTGGGGCCCTTGGAACTGTAGGAAGTCATCACATCATCGGAACGGTCCGGAGTCCCCTTTGTGTTCATTGCACCGACAGTGATCACATAAGGATCGTTACCTGGCGCCGTGATGGTTCCATAGCCATTCCAAACCGAGTAGTTGGTTCGCCCGTCATTGCCGGCGGCCACAACGACGACAATTCCTGCCTTCCATGCGGCCTCAACAGCTTGGCAGAGAGGATCGAGTGCGTAGCTTTCATATACTGGCCTGCCGAGCGATAAGTTCATCACACGGATGTTGTACTGGCTTTTGAGCGCAATTGCCTTATTAATGGCAGTTATCACCGAACTATCCGTGCCTTGCCCCTGTTGCCCGAGGGCATGGAAGTTGATGATTGTCACATTGGGCGCGATTCCGCGAATGAGTACATCACAATTAGAGCAATTGGAATTTTTGCCACTACCTGCAATGATGCCGGCTACGTGAGTACCATGACCATATTGATCATCTGCACCGCCGCCTAAGGAGTCGAAGTTGTACAAAATTCGATTGTGTCCTTGCGGATCTTTCAGGTCATCTACGCCGTGTACGCCACTGTCAATCACCGCTACAGCAACCCCGGTCCCGTCCAACCCCAATCCCCATGCATAGTTCGCCAATACGGTTGGCGCTACGTTATTCATTTTGTTCGTGACGGGCCGATCCGGAGAGACATACAGCACATCGGGATCGTTCGAGAGTTTGGCCAACCGGGAGGCGGGCATGGACACGAGAAAGCCTTTAACTGGCCCAAGGTGCTGTTTTACGAATCCGCCGTGACTCGATACCCGGCTTTCGTGCTGCTGCGTCGGCGCCTTCTTAAACTGGACAATGACGTCGATGGCGTTGCTGGAATGTCGGCCTTTCAGTTCCGGCGATAGTTTACGGTCGTCGCCCCAAACTAGAGAAGCCGTCAACATGAGCATGAAGGTTACTTTCGACTTCATGGTGCCTTCCTCCAGTGATGCCTTACCGTTACAGACCAGCAACTGCTAGGCCAGACCGAACTCTCGTAAGTGCTTGTTGTTACGCGAGGACGGGTAGATCCGCTGGGTAGCAGCGAGACAATTTGTCCCGGACTGGGGGCAACGAGACATTTTGTCGCGGGAAATGCGCCCAAAAGATGACGCTCTTAAGTGGTACACCAGAGTAACCACCGAGTCGGCTTTTGAAGGGACATGATGTTCGCAAATTGGCGAAAATTTAGGTACCTGTCATGTCATGGCGTTCCATCGGCGCGCGAGCCTTCATCACAACGATGACGGCGGCGGGATGCTTGTGCTTAGTGCTTACCTTCAGAGAATGGCAATCGACCGATCCCCTTAAGTTCGTTTGTTACCTGATCGTGGCCCTGTTTGCGTCGTCCCTGAAGGTAAGTTTGCCGCGGATTGAGGGAACGTTGTCCGCGAATTTCCTGTTTACTCTGCTTGGCATCCTCGAACTGAGTTTGCCCGAAACACTAGTAATCGGACTCGCGAGCACGGTTGGGCAGTTCTATTGGAAGCCGGCGCGGCAAGTGAAACTGGTGCAGTTGGTCTTCAATTTATCGCAGGTAACGCTCTCAAGCAGTGTTGCGTATGGCGCCTACAGACTAATTCTTACTCACGGTCATCAGGCATCGCAGCCCCTAGCGCTTTTGATCGCCACAATCGTTTATTTTGCCTGCAACAGCGCGGCCATGTCCACGATCATTGGCCTCACTGAGAGCAAGTCGATTCGTAAGGTCTGGATTGAGAGCTACTCGTGGTCGTTAGCTTACTACCTTGTGGGAGCAGCTGCGGCGTCCCTGGTCAACTTCTTGAACCAGCATATTGGATGGCAGTCGTCGTTACTGGTTCTGCCACCGATTTACCTGATCTATCGCTCCTATCGCTTGTATATCGGAAAACTCGAGACCGAAGCTCGCATGGCAGAACAGGCTTCGAATCTCCACCTGCGCACGATCGAAGCCCTGGCGCTTGCCATCGAGGCAAAGGACGAAAACACAAGCAAGCACTTACAACGCGTGCGCATCTATGCTATCGAATTAGCCAATGAACTTGGACTAAGCGAGGACGAAAAGGACGCCTTGAAGGCAGCTGCGGTACTGCATGACATCGGCAAGCTTGCGGTTCCGGAGTACATCATCTCGAAACCCGGCAAGTTGACTCCAGAGGAATTCGAGAAGATGAAAATCCATCCGATCGTCGGGGCGGAAATTCTCGAACAAGTTCATTTTCCCTACCCAGTCGTACCCATCGTGCGAGCCCATCACGAGAAATGGGATGGGGCCGGGTATCCCAACGGATTGAGTGGTGAGGAGATTCCCATCGGGGCGCGCATCCTGGCCGCGGTTGATTGCCTTGACGCCCTTGCTTCCGATCGACACTACCGCAAGGCACTCCCCCTGGACGAGGCGATGGCTCAAGTGGCCTCTGAGGCTGGAACAAGTTTCGACCCGCGAGTCGTCGCTCTTCTGCAGCGCCGCTACGTCGAACTGGAAAAGATGGCGACGGAGCAGCCGCTGGAAACGCCTTCAAAGCTATCGACAGAACTTAAGGTTCGACGCGGGTCGCAGCCTGCAGCCGGATTCGCTGAACAAACGGAAGCTTCTCATGACGACGTTGCCGGGGACTTCCGCGGGCGGACAGCCTTAGCCCGAAAACAATGCAATGAAATGCTCGAAATCAGCTGCGCTTCAGGTTCCTCTATCGATATCGAGGATATAAGCGCCTTGATTGCGGTCCGTTTGAAGCGCGCCGTTTGGTACGATGCTTTTGCCCTGTACCACTTGAACGAGGGTGTGCTCATACCTGTCTTTGTGGTGGGGGAAAACTCCAAGGTTTTTGCCTCATTACGCATTCCTCTTGGCGAAGGTCTGTCAGGGTGGGTAGCGCAAAATCGCAGGCTAATCGTGAATGGCAATCCTTCGGTTGAGCCCGGATATCTGAACGATCCGACCAAGTACAGCACGTTACGCTCGGCTCTGGCATTGCCGCTGGAAGGACAATCACACGACCTTGCGGTGATAGCTTTGTATCGCGCTGCCCAGGATGCGTTTACTGTGGATGATGTGCGTGTCTTGGAAGCCATGCGTCCTGGTTTGGAGCGCATCGTCTCGCCGGCTCAAAAAACCAAGGCATTCGTAGCCTCCTCCAACTCGTAGCGCTTTGCGTCATAACTGTTGGTCTCCCATCCGACTTGCACTCCAGAGCAATTCCTGAATGTCCCGATCGCGGATACCAGACTCCAGCTCAGGGTAGATTGTCGAAAAAGAGATAGACCGAAGCAATGCGACCGTTCCGGGCCACGATGAAATCGGTTCCCGCATAAGCTGGTGGTTTGCCGGGAGTGCCAGATACCCATCGAACCCGTCCGGCATCACCTAATTCCTCGGGAGGTGAGAGGGGCTGATATTCGAAATCTGGATGTGTTGCTCTTATCACACCGGCAATTCGATCAATCTCCTCGCGCCCACGAAATATGCCGCCCTTGGGGTCATGGAACACTGCGTCTTCGTGAAAGATCTCGTCGATTGCAGCTCGACGGCGCACAGGGTCATTTTCGCCAAATACGTCGCTCAGATTGCGAAGAAGCAAGGTCGATATGCTGTTGGACATGGATTGTCTCCTCTCGGCATCGAGCGGCTTGCGACATCTCGACCCGGAATGCCTCTCTTGCGGACAGCCGCTCCACAGAGGTTGGCTTCTGGCGGCTAGGCCTTCACGAATTGAGTGTCGAGAGTAATGGTGACTTCCTCACCCACGAGAATGCCACCCGTCTCAAGGGCAGCATTCCAGGTCAAGCCGAAATCCTTGCGATTGATCTTAGTGCTAGCCGAAATCGCGACACGAGTGTTGCCCCAGGGATCCTTA